>NZ_JBIRYI010000001.1:0-718214 GCF_044389675.1 Promicromonospora kroppenstedtii
GACGTGCCGCAGAACCTGATCAACGCGGTCGTGGACGCCAACACCACCCGCAAGGACTTCGTCGCCGCGGACATCCTGCGCCGCGAGCCGAAGACCGTGGGCGTCTACCGCCTGGTCATGAAGTCCGGGTCGGACAACTTCCGGGCCTCCTCGATCCAGGGCATCATGAAGCGCATCAAGGCCAAGGGCGTCGAGGTCATCGTGTACGAGCCCAGCCTGGAGGACGACGAGTTCTACAGTTCCGAGGTCGTCCGCGACCTCGACCACTTCAAGGCCCGTGCGGACGTCATCATCGCCAACCGCCGTACCGAGGCCCTCGACGACGTCGCCGACAAGGTCTACACCCGCGACATCTACGGACGGGACTGAGCGATGCGCGTGCTGGTCACCGGCGGCGCCGGCTTCATCGGCGCCAACTTCGTGCACCAGACGGTGCGCGAGCGCCCCGGCGCGCGGGTCACCGTGCTCGACGCCCTGACCTACGCGGGCGACCGCACCTCGTTGGACCCGGTCGCGGACCAGGTCGAGCTGGTCGAGGGCTCGATCACCGACGCGCCGCTCGTCGACCGCCTCGTGGGGGAGTCGGACCTGGTGGTCCACTTCGCCGCCGAGTCGCACAACGACAACTCGCTGAACGACCCCTCGCCGTTCGTGCAGACCAACCTGGTGGGCACGTTCACGCTGCTGGAGGCGGTGCGCAGGCACGGGGTGCGGTTCCACCACATCTCGACCGACGAGGTCTACGGCGACCTGCCGCTCGACACCCCGGAGCGGTTCACACCGGACACCCCGTACAACCCGTCGTCGCCGTACTCCTCGACCAAGGCGGGCTCGGACCTGCTGGTCCGGGCCTGGGTGCGGTCGTTCGGCGTCCGGGCGACCATCTCGAACTGCTCCAACAACTACGGCCCGTACCAGCACATCGAGAAGTTCATCCCGCGGCAGGTCACCAACCTGATCGACGGCGTCCGCCCTCGCCTGTACGGCGCCGGCCTGAACGTGCGCGACTGGATCCATGTCGAGGACCACAACAGCGCGGTATGGGCCATCATCGAGAAGGGCGTCATCGGCGAGACGTACCTGATCGGGGCCGACGGCGAGACCAGCAACCTCGACGTGGTGCGCACCCTGCTGGAGATCTTCGGGCGCGACGCCGACGACTACGACCACGTGACCGACCGGCCGGGGCACGACCTGCGGTACGCGATCGACGCGAGCCGGCTGCGCACGGAGCTGGGATGGGCGCCGCGGTACACGGACTTCCGGGCGGGGCTGGCGGCGACCGTGGAGTGGTACCGGGGGCATGAGGCCTGGTGGAGGGGTGCGAAGGCGCTGACGGAGGCCAGGTACGCGGCTTCGGGGCAGTAGGTTTTTCTGGTCTTCCTGGCTGGGTCCGGTCCGGGCGAACGTGAGGGGTGCGCCGCCTCGCTCACGGGCCCCAGGGGCCCTCCGCTACGGTTTTACGGCGGCGCACCCCTCACGTTCGCCCGGACCTCTGCCGTCGGGTCGCCTTCGGTTGGCTGCCCCGAAGCCGCGTACCTGGCCTCCGTCAGGGCCTGGTGGCTGGGGTGGCTCGAAGACCGGAGACGTAGGTGCTGACCGCTTCCATGGTCGGGAGGAGGCCCTGGGTCTGGGCCTCCTTGAGGGTGGGGGCTGCCTCGTCCTTGTCCGAGAGGAGGGGGGTGATCGGGGTGCCGTCTCTCGCGGTGGTGGGCCAGGCGATGGCGAGGTCCTTGTCGAGGGGGTGGATGCCGTGCTCTCGGCCCGGGGCGTAGCCCGCGGAGCAGAGGTACAGGACCGTCGAGCTGTCCTCCAGGGACATGAACGCGTGGCCCAGGCCCTCGGACAGGTAGATCGCGCGGCGGTCGACGTCGTCCAGGAGGACGGCGTCCCAGGTGCCGAAGGTGGGCGAGCCCACGCGGATGTCCACGACGACGTCGAGCACCGCACCGCTGACGCACATGACGTACTTGGCCTGGCTGGGCGGCACGTCGGCGAAGTGGATACCGCGGAGCACCCCGGCGGCGGAGACCGAGCAGTTGGCCTGCTGGAGGTCGAAGGAGTGCCCGACGGCGTCGGCGAACGGGCCCGCCTTGAAGGCTTCGAGGAAGAGCCCGCGGGGGTCCCCGTGCTGCTTCGGCGTGATCTCGAACGCGCCGGGCACTGCCAGCTCGCGGTACTCCATGAGGCTCCTCGATCGGTTCGTCGGTGGCGCTGCGACCCTGGTTAGGATCCTAGGGTGACCAGCGGACAGAGCACGAAGCAGAGCTGGGTGGTCTTCGGCGCGGCGGGCATGCTCGGCCAGGACATGGTGGCCGCGGCGGAGGCCGCGGGACACCGCGTGACCGCGCTGCGCCGGTCCGACGTCGACATCACCTCCGCCTCGGCGGTGCTCGACGCCGTGGCCGGCCACGACGTCGTCGTCAACTGCGCGGGCTGGACCGCCGTCGACGACGCCGAGACGCATGAGCCCGAGGCCTTCGCCGCGAACGCGACGGGTCCCGCGCACCTCGCGCGCGCGGCCGCGGCGTCCGGGGCGCGTCTGGTCCACGTGTCCACGGACTACGTGTTCGACGGCGTCGCGACGGAGCCGTACGCCGAGGACGCGCCGGTGGACCCGCGCTCGGCGTACGGGCGCACCAAGGCCGCGGGCGAGTGGGCGGTGCGTGCCCTCGCGCCGGACGCCCTGGTGGTGCGCACCGCGTGGCTCTACGGTGCGGGCGGCAAGTGCTTCCCGAAGACCATCGCGCGCGTCGCGGGGGAGCGGGACCGGCTCACCGTCGTGGACGACCAGACCGGGCAGCCCACCTGGACCGCAGACCTGGCCGACCTCGTCGTGCGGCTCCTCGCCGCCGGCGCGCCCGGCGGGCTGTACCACGGCACGTCGTCGGGCCAGGTGACGTGGCACGGGTTCGCCCGCGAGGTGGTCGCGGCCGCCGGTCTGACGACGCCGGTGGACCCGGTGACGAGCGACGCCTACCAGGCGCCGGCGCCCCGGCCGGCGTACTCGGTGCTGGGGCACGACCGGCTCCGGGCGGCGGGCGTGGAGCCGATCGGCGACTGGGCCGACCGCTGGAAGGCGGCGGCGGGGGCGGTGCTGGGCGGGCACTGAACCCGTCGCGCCAGGCGCCCTGCGGTCACTGCTGCTCCAGCAGGCCCAGGAGGTAGGTGCCGTAGCCCGACTTGGTGAGCTTCTCCGCCCGGGTGCGCAGGTCGTCGTCCGACAGGAAGCCGCGCCGCCAGGCGACCTCCTCGGGGGCGCCGATCTTCAGGCCCTGGCGTCGCTCGATGGTGCGCACGTAGTCGGAGGCCTCCAGCAGCGAGTCGAAGGTGCCGGTGTCGAGCCAGGCCGTGCCGCGGGGGAGCACCTCGACCTGGAGCCGGCCCTGGCGCAGGTACTCGGCGTTGACGTCGGTGATCTCGTACTCGCCTCGCGCCGAGGGCTTGAGACCCTTCGCGATCTCGACGACGTCGTTGTCGTAGAAGTACAGGCCGGGCACCGCGTAGCTGGACCTCGGCCGAGCGGGCTTCTCCTCCAGCGAGAGTGCCTTGCCGTCGTTGTCGAACTCGACCACGCCGTAGGCGGTGGGGTCGGCGACACGGTAGGCGAAGACGGCGCCGCCGTCGAGGTCGGCGAAGCGCATGAGCTGATGGCCCAGGCCGGGGCCGTAGAAGATGTTGTCGCCCAGCACGAGCGCCGCGGACTCGCTGCCGAGAAACTCCTCGCCGAGCACGAAGGCCTGGGCGAGCCCGTCGGGCGACGGCTGCGCCGTATAGGTGATCGAGATGCCGAACTGGGAGCCGTCGCCGAGGAGGCGCCGGAACTGCTCGGCGTCGTGCGGGGTCGTGATGACCAGGATGTCGTTGATCCCGGCCAGGATCAGCGTGGAGAGCGGGTAGTAGATCATCGGCTTGTCGTAGACCGGGACGAGCTGCTTGCTGATGCCCTGGGTGATCGGGTGCAGGCGAGTGCCCGAACCGCCGGCGAGAATGATTCCGCGCATGAGGCGGATCCTCCCACGCCTCGGGTGGCCGGAGCCGTCGAAGACGCTCCCGACGAGAGAGTTCTTCCGGACTTCCACCCGTGAGCATCTCTCATCGGGAAATCTCCCGCGAGGATTCACCCGGATGAAATCCGACTGCCGGAGGAGCGGCGCTTGCGCAGATCAGGGCGGGGTGAAGCACGGGTGATCTCTTTCCGAGGGTGATGCGTCGGATACACCCAGGGCGGTAGTCAGTTGCTTATGCACGGACCTGAAGGACTCGGTGACCTGCTCACCGCGCCGAACCCCGCCGAACCCGAATCGCAGTCCACCGGCCGTCGTCGCCGGAGCAAGGGCTTCGTGGCGGCGATCGTCATCGGCGCCCTGGTGCTGGTCGGCGGGAGCGGGGCCATGGCGTACTACGGCTACCGGATCGCGCTCGACGAGAAGATCGAGCGCATCGACGACCCGTTTGCCGACCTCGACGACGCTTCCCGGCCCGAGCCGGCGCCCCTGGAGGGCACCACGGCGCCCGTGAACATCCTGGCGCTCGGCTCCGACAGCCGGATCTCGGCGGGCAACCCGTCCGACTGGAAGGTAGGAGCCCAGCGCACGGACGCGATCCTGCTGCTCCACCTGTCCGCCGACCGGAAGTCGGCCGCCGCGATCTCGATCCCGCGTGACTCCTGGGTGGACATCCCCGGCGTCGGCGAGGGCAAGATCAACGCCGCGTTCTCCTACGGCGGCCCGGCACTGATGATCCAGACGGTCGAGCAGCTCACCGGCGTGCGGATCGACCACTTCGCGGTGAGCGACTTCGAGTCGTTCACGACGCTCACCGACACCCTCGGTGGCGTCGAGATCAAGGTGCCCGACGGCGCCGGCGGGTCGGTCGAGCAGGAGATGACGGGCAAGGAGGCGCTGGAGTTCACGCGCGAGCGGTACGCGCTGGCGAACGGCGACTTCGGGCGCGTGCAGCGGCAGCAGGCCTGGATGCGGGCGATCGCGACCAAGGCCACCCAGGACAAGAGCGACCTGCTCAAGATGTCCCGGTTCCTGGAGGCCGCCGTCCGGGCGGTCGCCGTCGACGAGGACCTGACGATCGACCGGATGCTGGAGCTGGCAGTCAGCGCCAAGGACCTCTCCACCGGTGACATCACCTTCATGACCGCGCCCTACGCGGGCACCGGCCGGAGCGCCGACGGGCAGTCGATCGTGCTGCTCGACCGGGAGGCGCTCGACCCGCTCATGCAGGCCGTCGCGAAGGACGACCTGCCCGACTACCTGGCCGGTTCGCCGGGCGGGATCGACATGCTCCCGGACGTCGTGGAGTAGGCCTGCTGGTTGCCGTTCTGCACCGGCTTCCGGTGCGGAAATATCGCCCGGGTGAACATCGATGCCTTTCACCCACTATCAGCAATGGGTGGGTATGGGCCGCTTGTAGCATCAGGTCACCAATGGCGCATCCTGAACTCCGGCACCTTCCTTTTCGCGCCTGGTGGGTGCCCATCTCACTCATTGCTCTCGGGCAGACAAGGACATTCTTGCCGTGAAGGATCGCGCGTCGGGCGGGGTGCGTAGGCTCCGCCGCGCGCTGTGGCACCTCCGGCACGGCGGCGTCGAGCAGCTGCGCACGCACCTGGTCAGGCAGCGCGTACCGATGGCCGCGCAGGTGGGTGGGGCACGGCAGACCAGGAACGGCCTGACGTTCGACCCGTGGCCCGCGCGTCCGGTGTCCGGTCTGGCGGCGGACAGCGGCACGGCTGGGCCCACCGTCGTCGGCGGACCGCGTGACCTGCGCGTCGGCGTGATCCTGGACGACTTCTCGCGGCTCGCGTTCGCGCCCGAGTGGGACCAGGTCGCCGTCACCCCCGCGACCTGGCGGGACGAGCTGTCCGCCGGCCTGGACCTCCTGTTCGTGGAGTCCGCCTGGAACGGTAACGGCGGTGCGTGGCAGTACCACCTCACGGGGACGTCGGCCCCGCGGCCCGCGTTCGTCGAGCTCGTGGCGGCCTGCCGTGCGGCGGGCGTACCCACGGTGTTCTGGAACAAGGAGGACCCGGTCCACTTCGAGGACTTCCTCGACGCGGCCCGGCTGTTCGACCAGGTCTACACCACCGACGTCGACCGGCTGCCCGCCTACACCGAGGCGCTCGGCCACGACCGGGTGGGCGTGCTGGAGTTCGCCGCGCAGCCCTCGGTCCACAATCCCGTGCGCCTGCACGGCCGGGGCCCGGAGCGGGACGTCGCGTTCGCCGGGATGTACTTCGCGCACAAGTACCCGGAGCGGCGTGAGCAGATGGACCTGCTGCTCGGCGCCGCCCTCGACGTGTCGCCGATGATGGAGCACGGGCTCGAGATCTTCAGCCGGTTCCGCGGCAAGGACGAGAAGTACCAGTTCCCGGCGCCGCTGGACGGCCGCGTCGTCGGCTCGCTCGACTACGACCGCATGCTCACGGCATACCGGGAGTACAAGGTCTTCCTGAACGTGAACTCGGTGGTCGGCTCGCCGTCCATGTGCGCGCGGCGAATCTTCGAGATCACCGCCAGCGGCACGCCGGTCGTGTCCACGCCGAGCGCGGCCGTGGGAGAGTTCTTCCCGCCGGACGAGGTCTTCGTGGCCGAGAACCGCGAGGCCGGCGCGCACGCGATCCGGGCACTCGTCCGCTCGCCGGAGCTGCGCGACCGCGCGGTCCACAAGGGCCAGCGCCGTATCTGGCGCGAGCACACCTACGCGGCGCGGTCGCGGCGGGTGCTGCACGACGCCAGGCTGGTCGCCTCTCCCGTCGCTCCGCGGCCGAGCGTGACCGCCCTGGTCTCCACGAACCGCCCGCACCAGCTCGACCACGTGCTGTCCGTGCTGGGTGCCCAGGAGAGTGTGGACCTGCAGGTCGCGCTCCTGAGCCACGGCTTCGACGCGGACGACGCCGACCTGCGCGCCCGCGCGAAGGAGGCCGGCGTCGGCTCGCTGGAGCTGCTGACGGCTCCGGCAGACCTGCCGCTCGGTTCCTGCCTGAACCTGCTGCTGGAGGCCGCCGACGGCGACGTCGTGGCCAAGATCGACGACGACGACCTGTACGGCCCGCAGTACCTCTCCGATCAGCTCTACGCCCTGGCGTACTCCGGCGCGGACGTGGTGGGCAAGCAGGCGCACTACATGTACCTGGAGGGCGCGGACGCCACGATCCTGCGGTTCGCGGACCGGGAGCACCGGTACACGGACCGCGTGATGGGGCCGACGATCGTCGCTGGGCGTGAGATCGCTTCCAAGATCCGGTTCCGCTCGCTGGAGCGCGGCGAGGACACCGCGTTCCTCGCGGATGTCGTGGAGGCGGGCGGGATCGTCTACTCCGCGGACCGGTTCAACTTCGTCCAGGTGCGATCGGCCCCGGGTGGGCACTCCTGGACGGTCACCGAGGCCGAGCTGCTCGCGAGCGGCCAGGTCCAGCACTTCGGGCGTGCGGCGACGCACGTCATGTTCTGAGCGTACGAAAGAGGGAGTTCATGGGTATCAGCACCGTCGCGGTGGTCGGCCTCGGGTACATCGGCCTGCCTACGGCCGCGATCCTGGCCGCCAACGGCGTCGACGTCATCGGTGTGGACGTCAATCAGGCAACGGTCGACGCCGTCAACCGGGGCCAGGTGCCGTTCGTTGAGCCTGACCTGGCCGGATACGTATCGGCGGCGGTTACCGCCGAACGGTTCCGGGCGGTGACCGCTCCCGAGGAGGCCGACGCGTTCGTCGTGGCGGTGCCCACGCCGTTCACGGGCGACCACGAGCCGGACCTGAGCTACATCAAGGCAGCGGCAGAGGCGCTCGCGCCGCGGCTGCGCGGCGGTGAGCTCGTGGTCCTGGAGTCGACCTCGCCCCCCGGAGCCACCGCGCAGATGGCGCAGTGGATCCTGGACGTGCGCCCCGACCTCAGCCTCGACGGTTCCGGCGACCGGCCGATGATTCACGTGGCGCACTGCCCGGAGCGCGTGCTGCCCGGTCGCGTCATGGTCGAGCTCGTCACCAACGACCGCATCGTCGGAGGGCTGACGACCGAGGCCGCGCAGCGAGCCCGCGACCTGTACCGGGTCTTCTGCCAGGGCGAGATCCTGCTCACGGACGCGGTGACCGCGGAGCTCGCGAAGCTCGTGGAGAACTCGTTCCGCGACGTGAACATCGCCTTCGCCAACGAGCTCTCGGTGATCGCCGACCGGCTCGACATCGACGTCTGGGAGCTCATCCGGCTCGCCAACCACCACCCGCGGGTCAACATCCTGCAGCCCGGGCCGGGCGTGGGTGGCCACTGCATCGCCGTCGACCCGTGGTTCATCGTCGACGCGGCGCCGGAGGAGGCGCGCCTGATCCGGGCGGCGCGCGAGGTCAACGACGCCAAGCCGGAGTGGGTGCTCGACAAGGTGCGGGCCGCCGCGCAGGGCGTCGCTGAGCCGACCATCGCGGTGCTGGGGCTGGCGTTCAAGCCTGACATCGACGACCTGCGGGAGTCGCCTGCCCGTCGGATCGCCGGGCGGCTGGCCGACGAGTTCGCCGGGTCGGACGTGCTCGTCGTCGAGCCGCACGTCGAGGAGCTGCCCAAGGAGCTCGCGAACCGGCGGAACGTCATGCTGACGACGCTGGAGGACGCGGTGCCGAAGGCCGATGTCGTGGTGCTGCTCGTGGACCACTCGGCGTTCAAGCACGCGGACACGGAGGCCCTTGGGCTGGGCACGACGCCTCTGGTCGACACGCGCGGCGTGTGGGGGTGACCGTGCGATCACGGATCAGGCGTGTCCTGGGCAGGGCCCGGCGCGCCTTGGTGGCGAGGATCCAGCCGGTCGCAGTCGCCGCCGCGCTCTGTGGGGCAGCGGCCACCGCAGTTGTGGGGACGTTGACGCGGTCCTGGGTACTGACAGCCCTCGTAGCTGTCGTCTCGCTCGCGCTCGCAGCCGCGGTCCACGTGCAGCATCGCAGTGTCCGCGTGCACCTGGCCGCCGTCCACGCCTCCACCCGTGCACTGAGCCGGAAGGCCGGCCATCCCGGTCAGAGCGGTGGACGCGGCGTCACCGCCCGGCAGTCGGCCTCATCGACGCCACGAGCCGCGGGTACGGTCACTCCCGTCCCGCCCAAGCATCCGGCCGCGCCCGCCGGACTCGTGGCCCCGACCCGGCAGGTCCGCAAGGGCCGAGGCGGTTCTCCGCTGGCCGTCGAGAGCTGGAACGTGCGGGTGGACGACGACGCGGCGACCACCGCCCTGGTGACCATCTCTCCGGACGAACCGACGAAGTTCACCGTCCCTGTGCGGGGTGGCGGACGTCTCGAGGTGGAGTTCGCCCTGCGCTCGCCGTCGGCGGCCCCCAACCCTCGCGCATTGCAGGTGGACACGCAGTACATCAGCGCCGACGGCGAGCCGGTCGGCCACCCGGTGTCCGGGACCACCCTGCCCTACGTACCGGGTGCACTCCGGCGGAGGACGAGCCTCGTGGTGCCCGACTCGGCCGCGGCGGTGCAGTTCACGGTGCGCAAGGCGGGCGGGAACATCCCGTATCGGCTCGTCAACAGTGTCGAGGTGCGCCAGGAGTCGCTGGCAGCCGCCGGCCGCGGGGCCCGGGACGTCCGGGTGGCTTTCATCGCCGACACCTTCACCTTCAACTCCTTCCGCGAGGAGTGCGACGCGGTGGCCCTCGACCCTGCCCGATGGCGGGAACAGTTCGAGGAGCACACTCCTGAGCTGTTGTTCTGTGAGTCTGCCTGGGCAGGCGTGACGCCGGAGCGCGAGTGGCGCGGCAAGGTCTACGCGACCAACGCGTGGGCGCACGAGAACCGCACGACGCTGCTCGAGATCGTCGCGTACTGTCGCGCGAACGGGATTCCGACGGTCTTCTGGAACAAGGAGGACCCGAGCCACTACTACGACCGCAGGCACGACTTCGTCCGGACGGCGACGCAGTTCGACCACGTACTGACGACCGACGAGGCGTGCGTGGACCGTTACCGGGTCGAGTGGGGCGCTCGCAGCGTCGGTTGCCTTCCCTTCGCCGCCCAGCCGCGGCTCTACAACCCATCGGATGCGGCCGAGCGCGAGCCGGGCAGCATCGTCTTCGCGGGCAGCTGGTACACATACCACGTCGCGCGGAGCGCAGCGATGGCGTCGGTCTTCGACCAGATCCTCGAACAGGGGCTCCGGCTCGACATCTACGACCGGTACCACGGGGGCGACGACCCGCACCACTTCTACC
Organism: Promicromonospora kroppenstedtii; assembly: GCF_044389675.1. Lineage (NCBI taxonomy): Bacteria > Bacillati > Actinomycetota > Actinomycetes > Micrococcales > Promicromonosporaceae > Promicromonospora > Promicromonospora kroppenstedtii. The sequence goes on from NZ_JBIRYI010000001.1 coordinate 10,209, forward strand.
CCGAGCGCTACCAGGGTCTGACCCGTGCGGCCGTCCCACACAGTGACCTCGCGCGGGTGTACAAGAAGTACGAGTTCGGCCTGAACTTCAACACCGAGACTCGCTCGCGGACCATGTTCGCGCGTCGGGTGTTCGAGCTCGCCATGTCCGGAACGCTGGTCGTCTCCAACTACTCCGCGGGCGTGGAGCGGTACTTCGGCGAGGGCGCGATCTTCGCGGACAGAGAGCCGGATCGGATTCGCGACATGGACGCTGCCGACCGCCTCCGCCTGCGGGAGACGAACCTCGACCTGGTCCTCAAGGACCACACCTACGCCCGGCGCTTCCGACAGGTTCTTGACCTGGTGGGGATCTCGTACGAGCCTGACGACGGTTCGGTCGACCTACTCGCCACAGCAAGCGACCGTAAGACCGTCGAGAGCATCCTCGACACCCGTAGGACCTTCGGCGATCACGTCGCTCGCACGGTGGTTGTCGTGCCGCGCACCGTCGACCCGTCGACGGTCCAGGGGCTCTACGCCTACGCGGGAGACAACGTCCACGTGGTCGCTGAGCCGTTCGTCGAGTCGGCGCTCGCGCGAGGTGCGAGCCGGCACGCGCTCGTGCTTGGCAGCCGGCCGGTGTCTCTGCTCGACCTGGACCGCGCCCTGCTGCACCTGACGTATGCCGACGGCGGAGTGGCGCTGGCCGGCACACGTGACTACGACTATGGCGGTGTCGGCGACGAGGTCTCGGTGCTGCTGCCGCAGGGCGCTGCCGTGCGACCGGTGCTTGACGGCACGGTCCGCGAGCGGCTCTACCGCATCTGAGGAGACATGGAAGCAAGAACTGCCGCAGGGCTGAGCGACGTCCGGCTCTCGATCATCATTCCGGCGTACAACGCGGAGGCGACACTCCGGTCCGCTCTGTCATCTGTGTCGAAGCTGGACGAGCATGGCGTGGACTACGAGGTCGTCGTGGTCGACGACCGCTCGACGGACTCGACGGTGGAGGTCGCCGAACACCTCAGCTCAGGACGTCCGAGCTGGCGGGTGGTGCGGCTTCCCAAGAACACAGGCTCGCCGTCAGGGCCACGCAATGGGGGAGTCGACGCAGCGCGTGGGGAGTTCGTCTACTTCCACGACGCGGACGACGAACTGCTGGCAGCCGGTGTCGCCGCAGCGCTCGACGTCGCCGTCCGGAAGGGGTCAGATCTCGTGAGAGGCCCCTTGCTGGTGCGTGACGACATGGGCGAGACCTACGTCGGCAACAGACTTGCGGACGCCGTCGAGGACGGCGACCGGGAGCGGCTGATCGAGCGCATCTTCGCCGAGCAGAGCACCACGCCTCCGGCCATCATCCGTCGCCAGCTTCTGGTGAACCACCAGATTCGGTGGGACCCAGACGTCCGTATGGGCGAGGACACGCTCTTTCTCGCCGAGGTTGCGCTGCGGGCGGATTCGATCCACTACTCCGACGCGCCGCTCTATGTGTACGACCGCCGGCTACGGGACGCACGCTCCTCGACGCAGGCCTATGACGACGCCGCCCTCCGTAACCACCTGCACGTCTGGACGTCGGTGCAGGGCCTGCTCGCCGAGCGCGGGATCGACTACTTGGCGGGGCGTGGGCGGATCGGGGTCCGCGAGGCACTCGTCGCGCTCTACACGCGGCGGTCGGGGAGCATCGCGCGAGATACGTTCGTGCGGCTGAAGGACTTCCTGCGAAGGTACGACGGGGTGCTCGGCGCCGACACGTTCAAGCCCCGCATCCAGGAGATCTACCGGACGGCGAGGGACGGTGCCTACGAGGCGTTCTGCGACGTGATCACGCCGAGACTGCTTGTCGCCGGCTACGACCTGAAGTTCATCATGGGAGCGTTGCCCCGCCTCGGGGACGACTTCGTCACCATGGTGGACGAGTGGGAGGGCCACGACCGGCACGACGCCAAGCGGTCGGAGCGCCTGCTGGCCTGGGCGGACATCGTGTTCTGCGACTGGCTGCTCGGGAACGCCACCTGGTACGCGCGGCAGGTGCGCCCCGAACAGGTGCTCGTGGTTCGTGGCCACCGGTTCGAGCTCGAGCGGAACTTCGGCTTCGATCCGGTGCTTGACCGGGTGGACCGGTTCTACTCGGTGTCCGTGAAGACGCTGGAGGACTTCCTGCAGGTCTTTCCTATCCCCCGGTCCAGGGCTCGGCTGCTGCCCAACTGGGTCGACGTGGACTCTTACGCCGTGGCTGACGACCCGGAACGGGTCTACCGGCTGGCTATCGTGGGTGCGGTTCCGGAGCGCAAGGGAATGCTTCGCGCGCTTCAGGTTCTTGCTGACCTCCGGACATCGGACGAGCGTTTCCACCTGCACGTGTACGGCAAGGCCGCGCACGAGGTCGACTGGATCTGGAAGGACGACTCCGAGCGGGAGTACTTCGAGCGGTGTGATCGCTTCGTCGAGCAGCACGAACTCACCGCGGCCATCACCTATCACGGTTGGGCGGACATGCGTTCCGAGCTCGCCACAATGGGCTGGGTCCTGTCGACCAGCGAGGACGAGAGCTTCCACCTCGCGCCGGCCGAGGGCTTCGCAGCGGGTGGACAGGGCCTCGTCCTGGACTGGCCGGGCGCGGAGTACGTGTATCCGCCCCGGTTCGTCTTTCCCTCGGTCGACGAGATGGTGTCGTACGTCGAGAAGAACCTCAACGCGGATACCTACGCGGAGGGCGCGGCGGAGGGGCGAGAGTTCGTGGTGGAGAACTACGACCTCGAACGCTTCGCCGAGCGGCTGACTGTCGACCTCAACGCCCTGCTGACACGGCGCAGCACGCGGTGACGCCCGGCCCGGTGACCTGATGACGGCAGGTCACCGGTTCACGGGCACCTCGAAGCGCTCCTGCTCGACGATCACGTTCCGCACGAAGCAGGAGATCGAAGTGGCTCGCTGTGCCGTCGTCCCGGTGAGCTCGATGCCGGGTTCCGGCGTATACCAGATCTTCTCGAGCACCCCCTCCGGGCTGTTGACGTAGAACGCGAAGGTCAGGCCGGCCGCGGGCGGGACGAAGTCGATGCGGTATCCGTCGGGGGTCGACGAGAGTGCAAAATTCTCGGCGGTGATGTTTCTCAACGACGCGATGCTTGCACCGAAGAACTGCGGAAAGGCGTCGGACACCGACTCGTAGGCGGCCTGCGGCGTCGCACCCGCGAGCAGCGCCCGGGTGGCGAGCAGCGTCACCTCGCGTGGCGGCGCGGAGTGCCCGCCGCCCCAGTCACCGATGGCCACGACGCCGGCCCCGTCAGTCAGGACGCCCTGTTGGACCGTCATCTCCCGCCGGGTGGCGTACGGCTTCGCATGCTGTTCCAGGTGCCAGTCGCCCGTGTTCTGCAGCACCAGGGTGGCCGATCGATCGCCCACACCTCCGAGCTGCGTCCTGATGCCCCGCCCCTCGAAGTACGCGCGGAGCGTCTCTCGCTCCTGGAGGTCGCCCGGATCGAGCCGGCTCGTCAGTGCCTCCGGAAAGGCGCTACGGACGTAGTCGGCCACCGCCGTGACCTCGTAGGCCAACAGGTCGGTCTGCGGGTTCCAGGCGAGTACCCGCGCGCGTTCACCGACCGCGCGGGCGGCGCTGAGCGCGGCGAAGCCGCCGCCGCTGCCGCCAATGAGCAGCAGGTCGACGTCGTAACGTTCGACGATGCCGGCGAGCAGGGCATGGAGGGCACGCTCGGCATGAAACCTCGAACAGCCCGCGTACCACGCGAGCTTGAGGTCACCGTGGTCGCTGATGGTCGGGTCGGCGACGCTGATGGAAGCGGTGCCGAGCTCGGTGCTGATGCCCTGGCCCGAGAAGTATGGACCGAGTGTGCCGTTGCGCTCCTTCGTCGCGCCGGAAAAGATCACCGGCACCGTGGCCGGGCCGTCCTCGCCCAGCGGTCGTCCGTAGAACGAGACATCCAACGTCCCGTCCGGGAACGCGATGGAGTGCAGCCCGGTGTCATGGCCCGGCGTGGCCAGGAACGCACTCAGGCTCTCCCAGCGGCGCACCGGCTGCTTCCACTGGGCGAGATCGACGGGGGAATGGGCGTGCACGAGGCCTCCGGACGGTGTGGTGGGTCGAGGCCGGGTCACGAGCCGAGGGTGAGGTCGACCATGACCTGCTGGATCGACCCGTGGCTGTCCTTGACGAAACAGCGCACCCCCGTGGCGGCGGCCGCTTCCTCCTGGCGCAGGTCGAGCCAGTAGTTGGCCCCGTACCAGTCGGCACGCAGCCGCTCGGAGCCCTGCATCACGTAGAAGGCGAACTCGCTCCCTCGAGGGTCTCCGGCGAAGATCACACGGACAGCGCTCTGGGCCCGTTCGACCCGGAACTGCGGCGTGCTCCGGCTGCCCTCCGCGACCGCCAGCTCGTGGATCGCGGCGAGCGCGAGGTCCAGTGCCTGAGGGTTGAAACGTGACCGGGTCAGCCGCATCCCGCTCACGGCGTGCCGTTGGCGTGCCTCGGCGTCGGCGGCGATCTCGACGCAGTGATCGTGGAAGGCCGCCCCGGAGACACGTGCGCCGTCCGTGCCGTAGAGCAGGGTTGATGTGTCGCCCGTGGGAGACAGCGCGTAGGTGCCTGTGCCCTGTGCCACGACGGCGGGCAGGCCGACGGCTATGGCGTCGATCGCGTCGCGACCCGCAGCGACCACTGCATACGCCCGGCCGTAGAGCTCACGAGTGGCGGCGGCGTCCAGATGCCCGTGGACGACGACGTCCGGGGCGCCTGGCGCCAGGCAGGCCTTGGCGAGCTGCGCCGTGATGTCGGGGCGGTTGGCACCCGAACCAGCCAGCTCGATGCGCCACCCAAACCGCTGCTCACCGGATGCGCGCTCGATGAACTCGCTGAGGAGCTCGAGGGCGGGGTCGAAGTCCTTGGTCAGGTTCGCGTGCACGGCCAGGACCAGCGCCCGAGGATCGTGCTTCGCCTGCTGCTGCGGCATCGCGTCCGCGCGCAGTCGGTTCTCGACCACGTGCACCCGGTCGGCCGGGAGACCGCTCACACCCCGCAGACGGTCGGCGACCGAACCGGTGACCGCGACGAGAGCGTTGGCCTGGTTCTGCCAGGTGTCGATGTCGTCCAGGTAGGGGCCGTGGAACGTCGCGACGAGGGGGAGCTCGTTCTGGGCGGCGAACCGGGTGGCGAACTTGCGCGCGGCAAAGGGATGGGTGTGCACCAGGTCCCAGGGGCCACGCCGTGCCGCGGCCTCGCTCGCGGCCTCGAGGTCGGCGAAGTCGACGAGGAACCCGTCCACCCCGCGCGCGGCGAGGCGTTCCAGGTATGGCCGCGACGAGGTGGCGACGACCACCTCGGCATCGCGTTTCCTGCCTGAGACGGCGATCTCCTCGCAGTGATCGTGGATGTCCCCGTGGGCGCCGTTCAAGCTCACCGGCATCAGAATGCGCATCATCAGATCCTTGCGTGCCGTCGGGCGTCGGTCAGGGTCGTGTGCATCCGCTCCATGGCTCGGCGGAGCACCGCGTCACCGTCGTGCATCAGCAGGAAGCTGCCGGTCCGGGTGACCGTGCCGAGCAGCTTGAGGGTCAGGTCCACCTGCCCCGCGGTATGCCGGGCCATGAGATGTTCCGCTTCGGCGAAAGCATGCACGTCGACCTTCTTGAGGCCCGGCACAGTCACCGACTCGGGGAACTCCGGGTAGACCACGACCAGCTCGGAAGCCTTGTCGGCCGCCGCCACGAGCAGCGCGCAGACGAGGCCGTCGCCGGCCGTCAGGTAGGTGCGGTCCTTCCCGGTCCTCGCCGTGATCTGCGCGAGCTGTGCCGCGGTCGACTCCGCCCCGGCCACATCGAGCGCGGGTCCTTGAACCGTCACGGTGACGATGTTCAGGTTCCCGCCACCGACATTGGCGACCATGTCGTCGAGGAGGGCGGCGAGGCTGGCGTGCTGGCTCGTCGTCTTCACGAGCACCACCGTCGGAGCTTCGGCAGAGGCACTCCGGACCAGCTCGACGGTTGGAGATGCCGTGAGCGCGGCAGCGCTGGAAGGCCCCTGGTACGCCGTGGCCTGCTGTGGTGCTCCGATGGAGGCCGGGCCCGCATGCGGTGGAACGACCTGGGCGATCGCCTGAGCGAAGTACGTGTAGACCGGCCCCGCGAAGTGGAAGGGCGCGAGCCCCCACTGATGGCCGGTGTCCGACCTGGTGTCTGCCAGTCGCACAGTCCGCAGGCCGAGATAGTTCTCGAGCAGGTCGACGTAGCGCTGTTGAAAGTAGTTGGCATCGGCCGGGGCGTAACCGTAGCTGTCACCACTGTACTGACCGTCGACGGAGTGCTCGGCCCAGTTCGGCGCCAGGACGAGCGTTCGCTCGGTCAGCTGCAGGCGGTCGAGCTCCGCGCGCAAGGTCTGGGCGGCCCAGCCGAACACCTCGAAGTGCTCGTCCGTACCGAACCGCAGGTAGCGGGTCGACGCGTCGGAGATCTGCTGCGTGAGGCCGGCGCCGTCCAGCTCGATCGATCGCGTGACGTACGAGCCGTCCGGCATCTCGAAGACGCCTGCACGCTCGTCCGTCAGGTCGACGAGAACCAGGTCCGTGTCCGTGGCATGGCGGTCGAGAGTTCCGTAGAGGCTGCCGCTCAGGGCACCCTGCACCATGCGCTGCTGGAACCGCGAGGAGATGACGGACAGGTCCAGCGGGTAGGCGAGCGGGGGCCGGGCAGCCGAGATCATCGACTGGCGAGCGACGTAGTCGACCAGCTCGTACCCGTCCTGCGGGAGGGCGTTGAACGTGTCCCGCGACACGCACGAACCGTAGACGAAGACCCTGGTGGCGCTCATGCCCCGCCCTTCGCGCTCGCTGCGGTCAGCTCCCCGCCCAGGTCGAAGTCGGGCAGCAGGTCGGGCAGCACGGGCGTGAGCATCCGCGCCGTCGCCTCGATGGTGCGGGCGGCGCTCTGGCCGTCGCCGTACGGGTTCACCGACTGGGCCATTGCGGCGTAGGCGATCTCGCTGGTCAGGAGCCGGGCTACCTCGGCCACGATACGGTCCTCGTCGGTGCCGATGAGCCGGGCGGTGCCGGCCTCGACCGCCTCCGGTCGCTCCGTGTTGTCGCGCATGACGAGCACCGGCTTGCCGAGACTGGGCGCCTCCTCCTGGAGCCCGCCCGAGTCGGTGAGCACCAGGGTGGACAGTGACAGCAGGTGGGTGAACTCGCCGTATGCGAGCGGTTCGGTCACCGTGACGTTCGCGAGCCCGTCGAGGTGCGGCAGCACCGCCTCGCGCACCACCGGGTTGCGGTGCACCGGCAGCACGATCTCCGTGTCGGGGAAGCGGCGGGCGACGCGCGCCAGGGCGCGGCCTACACCCTCCATCGCGTCGCCCCAGTTCTCCCGCCGGTGGGTGGTCACGAGGACGATCCGGCGGCCTGACGCCGCCACGCGCTCGACCGCCTGGTCCGTGAAGGCCGTGCGGCGCTCGACTGCCATGTACAGCGCGTCGATGACGGTGTTACCGGTCACGGCGATGTCCTCGAGCTGGACGCCCCCCGCCACCAGGTTGGCCAGGCTGCGCAGGGTCGGGGCGAGGTGCAGCGAGGCGATCTGCGACGTGATCTTGCGGTTCGCCTCCTCCGGGAACGGCGACATGATGTCGCCGCTGCGCAGGCCCGCCTCCAGGTGCACCACGGGAATCTGCCGGTAGAACGCCGCGAGTGCCGCGGCCGTCGACGTCGACGTGTCGCCCTGCACGACCACGGCGTCCGGCTTCAGGTCCGCGAGGATCGGGTCGAGCTGCTCCATGACGCGCGCGAAGATCTGGGCGAGCGTCTGGCCGTGGCTCATGATGTCGAGGTCGTAGTCCGGCACGATGCCGAAGATCTCGTTCACCTGGTCCAGCATCTCGCGGTGCTGCCCGGTCACGACCGTGACCGACTTGAACTCCTCGCTGGTCTCGAGCGCCTTGATCACAGGGGCGACCTTGATCGCCTCCGGCCGCGTGCCGTAGACCGTCATGATGAGCGGGCGGGTGGTCACATGTCCTCCTGGGCTGTGCTTCTCGTGCGTGCGGCTCGTTCCAGAGCCTTCAGTTCCTTGCCGGTCGGCCGCGCGTGCCGTTCCCGCACCCGCCCCTTGGGCGGTTCCGGCGCGTCGATCCGGACCTGCGTCTCGCGGCGTTCGGCGAACGCCTCCTCGAGGATCCGCCTGGCCTCCTCGGGCTTGTCCTTCGCGAAGGCCCACGCCCACTTGCGGTAGCGGACGGCGACGTCCTGCGCCTCGCCGTCGAGCACCAGCCGGCCGTGGTGCAGCCAGATGGCGCGGGTGCAGGACTCCTCGATGGTCTGCGCCGCGTGGCTCACGAGGAACACCGTGCCCGCCTGCTCGCGGAGCTTCGTCATCCGGGCCTCGCTGCGCTCCTTGAACGCCGCGTCGCCCGTGGCCAGGGCCTCGTCGATGAGCAGGATGTGCGGGCGGGCCGCCGTCGCGATGGCGAAGCGCAGGCGCGCCGCCATGCCCGACGAGTAGGTGCGCATGGGCAGGTAGATGGACTTGCCCAGACCGGCCAGCTCGATCACGTCGGGGATCGCGGCCTGCGCCTCGGCGGGGGAGAGGCCCATCGCCAGACAGCCCAGGCGCACGTTCTCCTCGCCCGGCAGGTCCGGGACCAGGGCGGCGTTCACGCCGATGAGCACGGGCGTGCTCTCCGCCAGCACCTGGCCTTTCGTGGGCTTCTCCAGACCGGCGATGATGCGCAGCAGCGTGCTCTTGCCCGAGCCGTTCTGCCCTACGAGGCCGATCTGCTCGCCGGAGTTGGCGACGAACGAGATGTCCGTCAGGGCGCGCACGGTCACCTTGGGCTCCTGGCCCATGACGTTCAGCACGGCCCGCTTCACCTTGGCCCGGCGGCCGTGGCTCGTGTCCGTGGACGGTGTCCGGTAGAACATCCGCAGCCCCTGCACGGCCACCGTGGGCCACAGCACCGGGGTGCTTCCTGACTTCGGCCGGACGGCGGCGAGCTGGCCGGTGTTCGGCGGGGCCTGCACCGACATCGGGATCGCACCGGTGGCCGGCCGCTGGGCCGCCTGGGCCGGCAGCGGCATCGACGCGGGGCCGTTCTGGCCGAGCGGCGGGGGCATCGGGTAGTCGAGATCAGCGGCCATAGCTCTCCTCCGCCCGCCAGAAGACGACGAACCCGACCACGAGCAGCCCTACGCTCCAGCCGCCGAGCCATACCCAGCGCATCGGGTCGGGCGTCGTGGCGTACAGCACGCAGTCGCGCACGATGTCCAGCACGATGAACATCGGGTTCGCCTCCAGCCACATTCGCTGGACCGGGTCGTCGATGAGGTTGTCGAACGAGAAGAACACCGCTGAGGCATACAGCCAGACCCGCATCGCCATGCCGATGAGGTTGGTGATGTCGGGCAGCGCGGCCGCCCATCTACCCACCAGTAGCGCCAGCCCCGTGGTGAACATGACCTGGAGCGCCAGGGCGGCAGGGACCAGGGCAATGCGCCAGGTGTACTCCTCGGCCGGCGCAGTGAAGTAGATCAGCGCGGCGAGGGTGACCAGCGTGGGCCCCAGATTGAGCAGGTTGCGCAGCACCACGGAGATCGGCAGTGCCGCGCGCGGGAACGTGAACGCCCGGATCAGGTTCTTGCCGGACTGCACCGACCGCGCGCCGCCGTTGATCGACTGCGTCGTGAACTGGAAGAGGAACACGCCGATCAGCAGGTACCCGATGAAGTTGTCGATGCCGTGCGAGCTCTTCATGAGCAGCCCGAACACCAGGTAGTAGACCGTTCCGTCGATCAGCGGGTTCAGCACCAGCCACGCCTTGCCCAGCAGGCTCTGCCGGGTGCCGCTGGCCACCTTCGCGCGGGCGTCGGCCCACAGGAAGTGCCGGCGCGCCCACAGCAGCCGCACGTACTGCCCCAGCGGCGGTCGCGCTCCCACGCGCGACAGGTTGCCGAGCGTCACCAGCTTCGTCGTCGTCGGCGAGGCGTCGAACAGCGCCGCGTACGAACCGGTCTCGGGTCCCGCGCTCACACCCTCACCCCCAGGCACTTCCGGTAGATGCCCAGGTAGGTCTCCGCGTTACGCACCCATGTCCTCTCGGTAGCCACCCCGTGGCCCAGCTCCACCAGCTCGGCCCGTCGTCCCGCGTCGGCCAGCAGGCCGCCGACGGCGTCCGCCCAGCCCGCCAGGTCGTCCGCGTCGACGTGCAGTCCCGCACCGCCCACCGCCTCGGCGAGCGCGGGCAGCGCGCTCGCCACCACCGGCCGCCCCACCGCCATCGCCTCGACCGGCTTGAGCGGCGTCACCAGGCGCGTCACCTCGTGGTCGCGCCGCGGCACCAGCACCACGTCGAGCGCGGCCAGCCAGGTCAGCGCCACGTCGGGCGGTACGCGCCCGGGCAGCACCACGTGCTCCGCCACGCCGAGCTCGCGCGCGAGCCGCGCCAGCCCCGGCCGGGAGACGCCGTCGCCCACCAGGACGCCCGTCACCTCCTGGCCGCGCGCACGGAGCGTCGCCACGGTGCGGACCACGGTCTCCAGACCCTCGTAGTCGACCAGGCTGCTCACCGTGCCGATCGCGGGACCGGCGGGCAGGCCCAGGGCCGCCCGCGCCGCCTCCGGCGTCGGGTGGTGCCCGGCGAGCAGGGCGTCCGGCACGGCGTTCGGCACCACGGTGATGTGCCCGGCGGGCACACCCCGTGCCACCAGCGCGTCGCGCATCGTCCCGCTGAGCGTCACCACCGCGTCGGCGGCCAGTGCCAGCTCGGTCTCCTTGGCCTGCATCAGTGCGCGACGGCGCGACGCCGCCGCGCACGCCCGGGCCTCGGACGTGCCCTGCGCCGCCACCCAGGTCTCCTCCGGCAGGCCGCGCACCTCGTACACCCACGGGATGCCGAGCCGGCGGGCGGCCGCGCGGGCCAGCGACCCGACGGCGGCCGGGGTGGTCGTGTGCAGCACGTGAGCGCCCGCAGCGCGGGCAGCCTCGACCAGCAGGTCCGTCTCCTGGGCGGCCCGGCGCGCGGCGTCGGACGTCGCCCGCGCGGGGACCAGGCGGCGGTAGGCGACGCCGTCCACGACGTCGGTCCCGCGGGCCCCGAGGGACCCGATGGTCAGGGGGTAGCCGGGCCGCGTCGTCGCCGACGCGTCGAGCCCGTGGGCGCGCTGCGCCACCAGGATCGCGTGCGAGCGCAGCGTGTAGCCGCTCTGCGTGTGCGGCAGGGAGTTGGTCAGGTGGTGCAGCACGGTGACGGCGCCGGACGGCGGGTCACCGGCGCGGCCGGAACCGGCGGTCTCGTCCCGGGACCCGGGCTGGAGCTCGGCGACCTGGGCGCGCAGCCCGGCGGGCGCGTCCGGCCCGATCGCCTCGACGTCGCCCAGCAGCCAGGCCGCGCGGTACCGCGCGGGTCCCGCCCCGGCGACGCCGTCGACCAGCTCGGGGCGGCCCACCGCCACGGCCACCTCGGCCGCGATACGCCGCCCCCGGGTTCCGGGGCGGCCCAGCAGCCGCTCCGCCTCGCCGGCGGCGCCGGTGACGTCGCCCGCGAGCATCCGGCCCAGCGCGTGCCGCGCCGACGGCGCCGGCGCCAGGTTCAGGGCGCCCACCAGCGGCCGGCGCACCCGCTCGGGCGCCCGGCGCGCCGCCTGCACGGCGAGCCACAGGGGGTCCTCGACCACGGTGCGAGCCACGAAGGACGTGGTGTAGCGCAGGTTGCGCGCGAGCTCGCCCGCACGCCGGAACGGTCCTGCCATCAGAATCGGGCCCCTCGTTCGACGGGCTCGGGCCGCAGCGGGTGGGGGAGCAGCTCGTCGAGCAGCTCGGTGTACCGGTGCCCCAGCACCTCGTCGCTCGCGTGCTCGGCCACCCACGTGGCGGCGTCGGGGGAGGCGGCGGGCACGACGCCGTCCGACAGCCAGCCGCACCACAGATCGGCGAGGCCCTCGACGTCGCCGGGGTGCACCACGGCGCCCGCACCGTTCGCCGAGACCAGGCTCGCGGCCTCGCCGGCGAGACATGCGGAGGCGACCACGCCCGAGGCCATGACCTCGTACAGCTTGGACGGGACGGTCCACTCGAACGGCGCCCAGTCGCGCAGCGAGACGATCGCCGTGTCGGCCCACGCGTACAGGTCGCGCACCTGGGTCGACGGCACGGACGGCTCGACCCGGACGGGCGCGCCGAGCTCCTCCGCCAGCAGGCGCAGCGGCTCCAGCTCGTTGCCGTGGCCCACGATCCGCACGTCGAGCGCGTACCCGCGCTCCTGGACCAGGGCCGCCGCGCGGACCACGACGTCCAGACCCTGCGAACGGCCCACGGTGCCCGCGTACACGGCGCGCAGCGGGCGGCCCGTCAGGGGCACGGGGGCGTGCTCCCGGACCGCCTCGAACGCCGTGCCGTTACGTACCACCGCGACATTCCGGACGCCGCGCGAGCGCAGCACCTCGGCGAACGCCGCGGTGGTGGTGACCACGAGGTCGGCCCGGGCCTGCAACCGGGTCACGGTCCGGTGCACCACGCGCGCGGCGAGGTCGCGGACCAGCCGGCGCAGGTCGGTGCGGCGACCCCGGCGCAGCAGGATGCCGCTGGGTTCGATGAGGTCGGGCCAGGCGTCGCGCATCTCGACGATCAGCCGGGCACGGTGCCAGCGGGCGAGCGCCCACCCCGCGACGACACTGGGGATCCCGGGCACCGTGGCGATGACCACGGCGGGCCGGCCGGCCGTGGGGCGCACCCCGCGCAGCACCGAGCTCACGGCCGCGACGAGCTGGTCCGCGACCCGCGATCCGAGCCCATGAGAATGCTCGCGAAAATTCACCCGGATGATCTTCTCGCCATGGTTTCCCGTGGTTACCGCACCGGGTGAGAAATCGGGTGAATAATGGGTGATCTTTCCCGAGGGGTAGTGCGGCGGAGGGGTCAGTACGGTTACCGGATAACCCGCTGGTACAAGGTGCCCGGACAGGGCTCCCCACCGCCTCTGCGGTGCTCCGGTCTCGGGCGCGTAGTGGTGCGTGACGAGGAGAACTGCGCGGTTCTGCTGCCGTCTGACGCGTGCGACCACGCTGGATCCCCTCTCTGTTCGGCGCCCTGCCGACCTTTATCGGAATTCACCCGCACGGGCATTCTCCGGTTGCGGTGCAGGCTTAAGGGTAGTAGTCGGAATCGATACTAAGATCACCGGCCATGGCCGCACCCGATCGAATGAACGACTATCTCTCCGCACCCAACCCCGTTGACGGGGGGCTGCGTCACGCGCGTCGCGGCCGGCGGGGCAAGGGGTTCGTCGCCGGAATCGTCGTCGGTGCCCTCCTGCTCGTGGGCGGCGGGGCCACCGCTGCCTGGTTCGGCTACCGGGCCTCGCTCGACGACAACCTGGAGCGGATCGACGCCTTCGAGGGCGTCGACGAGTCGACCCGCCCCAGCGCCGCGCCCGCCGAAGGCCCGGACACTCCCGTGAACATCCTGGTGCTCGGCTCCGACAGCCGGATCTCCGCCGGCGACCCGAACGCCTGGGAGGCCGGCGCCCAGCGCACCGACGCGATCATGCTCGTGCACCTGTCGGCCGACCGGCAGACCGCCGCCGCCATCTCCATCCCGCGTGACTCCTGGGTGGACATCCCCGGCGTCGGCGAGGCCAAGATCAACGCCGCGTTCTCCTACGGCGGCCCCGCGCTGATGATCCAGACGGTCGAGCAGCTCACCGGCGTGCGCGTCGACCACTTCGCCGTGACCGACTTCCAGTCGTTCACCACCCTCACCGACTCCCTGGACGGCGTCGAGATCACCGTGCCCGACGGCGCCGGCGGCTCGGTGCGCCAGGCGATGAACGGCGAGGAGGCGCTTGCCTTCGCCCGCGAGCGGCACGCCCTCGCGAACGGCGACTTCGGCCGCGTGCAGCGGCAGCAGGCCTGGATGCGCGCCATCGTGGCCAAGGCCAACAACAACCGCAGCGACCCCCTGAAGATGGCGGGCTTCCTGCAGGCCGTCACCAGCTCCGTGGCCGTGGACGAGGACTTCACCTTCGACCGGATGCAGGAGCTCTTCCAGAGCGCGGGGGACATCTCCACGAACGACATCACGTTCATGACGGCGCCCTACACGGGCACCGGGCGCAGCGCCGACGGGCAGTCGATCGTCGTGCTGGACCGCGCCACGTTCGACCCGCTGATGGAGGCCGTCGCGAAGGACGACCTGCCGGGCTTCCTGGCCGAGGCCCCGGAGAACATGGACCTGCTGCCCGCGGTCGTGCAGTAGCCGCCGTCGTGCGGAGACAGAACGGGCCGTCGTCCCCTCGGGGACGACGGCCCGTTCTCGTGGCGCGGAGAGCTCAGAGACCCAGGATCGAGCGCAGGTCCGCCTGCACCAGGGCGAGGCGCTCCCGGGCGGCCACACGGGCCGTGGACAGCTCCTCCGCGGTCGCGTCCGGGTCCACGGCCGCGACGACCTCGATGTAGCACTTGATCTTGGGCTCGGTGCCGCTGGGGCGCACGATCACCCGGGTGTCGTCCGCGGTGAGCAGCACCACGCCGTCGGTCGGCGGCAGGCCGTTCAGGCCCTCCGCGAGGTCGCGCACGGAGTTCACGGGCGAGCCCGCCAGCTCCGACGGCGGCGCGTTGCGCAGCCACGTCATGGTCGTCTCGATGCGCGCGAGGTCCTCGAACCGGGCCGAGACCTGGCCCGTGACGTGCAGCCCGCAGGCCCGCGCGATCTCGTCGAGCTGGTCCAGGAGCGTACGGCCCTCGTTCGCGAGCCGGTTGGCCAGCTGCGCGACGGCGACCGCGGCCGACAGCCCGTCCTTGTCCCGCACGTGCGCGGGGTCCACGCAGTAGCCCAGCGCCTCCTCGTACCCGAACACCAGGCCCGGGGTCCGGGAGATCCACTTGAAGCCCGTGAGCGTCGTGGCGTGCTCCAGCCCGAGCCTGCCGGCGATGGCGGCCAGCGCCCGTGACGACACGATCGAGCAGGCCAGCGTGCCGCCGGTGCCGGCACGTACGGCCCGCTGGGCCGCGTCCCAGCCCAGCAGCATGCCGACCTCGTCGCCGTGCAGCATGCGCCAGCCCTGCGACAGTGCCGTCTCGGCGCCCTGGTAGGTGCCGTACTGCGGGTCGAAGACCGCCACGGCGCAGCGGTCGGCGTCCGGGTCGTTGGCGATGACCAGGTTCGCGTGCGCGTCCTGGGCCAGGGCCAGCGCCATGTCGATCGCGCCCGGCTCCTCCGGGTTGGGGAACGCCACGGTGGGGAAGTCCGGGTCGGGCTCGACCTGCTCCTCCACCGGTACGACGTCGGTGAAGCCAGCCTCCGCCAGCACGCGGGCGATCGCGTCACCGCCCACCCCGTGCAGCGAGGTGGTGACGATGCGCAGCTTGCCCCGTGGCTCGCCGTCGTGCAGCGAGGCCACGGACCGGTAGTACTCGTCGGCGACCTCAGGGCCCAGGACGGTCCAGCCGGACTCGGCGCGCGGGACGTCCTTGGCGGGCCCCACGCGCGTGATCTCGCCCGCGATCCGGGCGTCGTACGGCGGGACGATCTGCGCGCCCCGGCCGGGCCCGCCGACGACGCGACCGCCCAGGTAGACCTTGTAGCCGTTGTCCGACGCCGGGTTGTGGCTCGCGGTGACCATGACGCCGGCGTCGGCGGCCAGGTGGCGCACGGCGAAGGCGAGCACCGGGGTGGGGCCGGCCGCCGGCATGAGCAGCACCTCGGCCCCGGCCGCGACCAGCACCCCCGCGGTGTCCCGCGCGAAGTCGGCGGAGCGGTAGCGGGCGTCGTAGCCGATCACGACGCGCGGCCGGACGCCGGCGGCCTCCGCCTGGAGGAACGCGCCCAGCCCGGCCGCGGCCGCGATCACCACGGCGCGGTTCATCCGGTTGGGCCCGGCCGCCATCGCGCCGCGCAGGCCCGCGGTGCCGAACTGGAGCATGCCGGCGAACCGGTCGGCGAGCTCGGCGACGGCCAGGTGGCCCATGTGCTCGTCACCGGTGCGGGCCACGAGGTCGCGGAGGTCCGCGATGTCGTAGTCGTCGACGTCGGCGGCCATCCAGGCTTCCGCGCGCGCGACGAGATCGGGCGCCGAAGGCACCCCGGTAGCGGTCGGCAGGTCGGTGGACACGGGCGTCAGATCTGCTTGATCACTCGCGCGAGCAGGTCGCTGATCCGCGGCCCGGCCTCCTGGCCCGCCGCCAGCACCTCCTCGTGGGAGAGCGGGTGGGGGCTGATCCCGGCGGCCAGGTTGGTGGCCAGGGAGATACCGAGCACGTCCATGCGGCAGTGCCGCGCGGCGATGGCCTCGAGCGCCGTGGACATGCCGACCAGGTCGGCGCCCATCAGGGACGCCATCTTCACCTCGGCCGGCGTCTCGTACTGCGGGCCGTGGAACTGCGCGTACACGCCCTCGGGCAGGTCCGGGTCGACGGTCCGGGCGATGTCCCGCAGCCGCGGGGTGTAGACGTCGGTCATGTCGGCGAACTTGGCACCCTCCAGCGGGGTCTGCCCCGTGAGGTTCAGGTGGTCCTTGATCAGGACCGGCTGACCGGGACGCCAGCCGATGTGCACGCTGCCGCAGCCGTTCGTGAGGATCACGGTCTCGCAGCCGGCGGCCGCGGCGGTGCGGACGCCGTGCACCACACGACGCGGTCCGAGACCCTCGTAGAGGTGGGTGCGCGAGCCGAGGACCAGCGCGTGCCGGACGGCGCCGTCGGGCCGCTCGACGCGGATCGAGCGCGTGGTGGACCGGTGCCCCTGGACCGCGGGCGACACGAAGCCGGGGATCTCGGCGGTGGGGATCTCCGCGACGACGTCGCCGATCAGCTCGGCCGCGCCACCCCACCCGGACCCGAGCACGAGGGCGATGTCGTGGCTCGGCACTCCGGTCTTGGCCGCGATGTACTCCGCGGCGGCGGCAGCGACGTCGAACGGGTCGGTCGTCGGGTCGTCCAGATCTGGCTCCGTACTCATGGTCCGAGGTTATCGCCACTTTCCCCCGGGCACGCGCCCACGGGTGCGACGGATCCCCGACGCTCCCGGGCGATGCGAGAATGGACCCCGTGACCCCCCTCGATCCCGCAGCTGTCCCGCACCGTGTCGTCGTCGTGGGAGGCGGCCCCGGCGGTTACGAGGCTGCGCTCGTGGCGCGCAGCCTGGGCGCACAGGTCACCGTCGTGGAGCAGCAGGGGCTGGGCGGCGCCGCCGTGCTGACCGACGTCGTCCCCTCCAAGACGCTCATCGCCACCGCCGAGTGGATGACGATCGCCGACCGGGCCCCCGAGCTCGGCATCCGCATGCCCGACGATGTCGTGGACCCGCTGTCCGACGTCGACGTCTCGCTGGCGACCGGCGGCATCCCCGTGGTCTCCGCCTATGCCGCCCCGGGGCTGTCCGGCGCGGGTGTCCAGGCGGCGGCGTCCGCGGCGGGGACCGTGGAGAAACGCAAGCACTTCGTGGACCTGCAGGCCGTGAACAAGCGCGTGCTCGCGCTGGCGCGGGCGCAGAGCTCCGACATCCGTGGTCGCCTGGAGCGCGAGGGCATCCGGATCGTCGCCGGCAAGGGCCGCCTGGACGGCCCCGCGCGCGTGGTCGCGGAGCTCGCGGACGGCTCGACCGAGGTGCTCGAGGCCGACTCCGTGCTTCTCGCGCTCGGCGCCACCCCGCGCACCCTGCCCACCGCGGTGCCCGACGGCGAGCGCATCCTCACCTGGACGCAGATGTACAACCTGCGCGAGCTGCCGGAGCGCCTGATCGTGGTCGGCTCGGGCGTGACGGGCGCCGAGTTCGCCGGCGCGTACAACGCGCTGGGCTCCGACGTGGTGCTGGTCTCCAGCCGTGACCGGGTGCTGCCCGGCGAGGACGAGGACGCCGCCGAGCTGCTGGAGGGCGTGTTCCGCTCCCGCGGCATGACGGTACTGTCCCGCTCGCGCGCGGCGGGCGCCGTGCGAACGGACGACGGCGTCGAGGTCACCCTGGCCGACGGGCGCGTGGTGCACGGCTCGCACGTGCTCGTGGCGGTCGGCGGTGTGCCGGCGACCTCGGGCATCGGGCTCGAAGAGGCGGGCGTGCGGCTCTCCGACGGCGGGCACGTGGTGGTCGACCGCGTCTCGCGCACCTCGGTGCGCGGCGTCTACGCCTCCGGTGACTGCACCGGCGTGCTGCCGCTCGCCTCGGTGGCCGCCATGCAGGGCCGCATCGCGATGGCGCACGCCCTGGGCGACGCCGTCCAGCCGCTGGCGCTGCGCACCGTGGCGTCCAACATCTTCACGGCGCCCGAGATCGCGACCGTCGGCTACAGCGAGGAGAAGCTGCGCGCGCAGAACTCCCGCTACATCACGACCACGCTGCCGCTGGCGCGCAACCCGCGCGCCAAGATGCTCGGCGTCAAGGACGGGTTCGTGAAGCTCTTCGCGCACCCCGAGGCCGGTGTGGTGCTCGGCGGCGTCGTGGTGGCTCCGCGGGCGTCCGAGCTGATCTTCCCGATCACGCTCGCGGTGCAGCACCGCCTGACGGTGGACAACGTGGCCTCGGCGTTCACGATCTACCCGTCGCTCTCGGGCTCGATCGCGGAGGGCGCGCGGGTGCTGGACGCCCGCGTCGGCAAGTAGGGCCGGGGCGCCGGCCGTACGTCGGCTGCTGAGAGTCTCGGGGCGAACGTACGAATTCGGGGTGGGTTGCTCCTTGTAGACAACGTCTACGCAGAGCAACCCACCCCCAGTTTGTGGTGTCTACCTGGGAGCCTGGTGGGGCTCAGGCTCTGTTCGTCGGTCGCCTGAGCCTGCGGCTCCGCTGCGGGCAGGATGCCTCGTACCTCGGCCTCTACCCTCCGCGGAGCCGGGTGGGGCTCAGGCTCTGTTCGTCGGTCGCCTGAGCCTGCGGCTCCGCTGCGGGCAGGATGCCTCGTACCTCGGCCCCTACCCTCCGCTACGCCTCCGGCTCAGGCGACGGAGGCGTCCAGGACGATCTGGCTGCCCGCGACCTTGGCGCCCGTGACGGTGACGCCCGGGAACTTGGCCTCCAGCAGGCGCTCGACGTCGACGGCGATCCGCGCGTCGGGCTGCACGTCGACGACGCCCGGTGGCAGGCCCTGCTTGGCGACCTCGTGCTCGATGGGCGCGGCGGCCAGGCTCAGCAGCCGGTGCGCCGGCAGGCCGGCGGCGTTCACCTCGACGGCGAGGGTCGCGACGCCGCGCTCGAACGAGGCCAGCTTCACGTCGGCCCGCACGATCGGTGCGATCTTCACGGCCAGCTTGAGCGGTCCGGGCAGGGCCTCGACCCGGCGCAGGTCCGCGACCACACGGATCACGTCCCCGTCGCCGACGACGGAGCTGATGACTGGCGGCGCCTGCTTGGCGATCCGCGCCAGGCTGAGCACCTCTTCGGGAGCGATCCGGATATGCACGATTCGACCCTAACCCAGCAAGCTGAGCAGGCGAGGCAGCGCATGGCCGAACGCGGGGAGCAGGGTCAGGGTGCCGATCTCGTCGAGGCCCACCCAGCGCACCTCGAGGCTCTCGGGGTCGGCCGCGCGCGGCTCGACCCGGTGCCCGGCCGCGACGTCGGCCACGACCGTCGTGTAGGTCCAGGCCGGGTGCTCCAGGACGTGCGTGCCCACCACGTGCACCGCGGCAGGGTCGATCGCGGCCTCCTCCGTGGCCTCGCGCAGGGCGCCGTCCTCCGGCTTCTCGTTCGGGGCCAGCGCCCCGCCGGGGATGCCCCAGGTGCCGCCCATGTGCGACCAGAGCGCCCGGTGCTGGAGCACCATCGCCGCCGGCGCCCCGGCGTCGTCCCGCCGCACGAGGAGCAGCCCCGCGGCGCCGAACAGCCCCCAGTGCCGGTGGTCCCCGCAGGTCACCCAGCCGTCGCCGTCGTGCCGGTGGAGGTCGGTCGGGGGCGTTGTCGGGTTCGGCACGGCGTCAGTCTCTCAGGTCGCACGCGGGCTGTCAGCGGCCGGCGCGCACGTCCCGCCCGCCAGGGACGGACGTCCCGCCACCCCGGCGGGCGGCGGGACGTGATTCCTGCTCGGTCCAGCTCAGCCCTGCGCGGGGACGCCCTCGACGACAACCTTGCCGCCCTCGAAGCGGAAGCCCGTCACCTCGGTGAACTCCCCGCGCATCAGCGCGCGGAGGTCGAGGGAGACGGTGCCGTCCTTGCGGAGCTGCACGGCGTTCTCGGGCAGGCCGCTCTTGCGCGCCATCTTGGCGATGGTGCCCGCGGCGAGCGGGAGCAGCTTGGTGGCGGGCAGGCCGGCCGCATCGGCCTCGACCTGGAGCACCGCGATGTTCTGCCACACCGACGTGATCCGCGCCGACGCGTGCATGACCGGGACGGCCTTGGCCGCGATCTTGACGGGGAGCGGGGCGTAGGTGAGGCGGCGCAGGTCCGCGGTCACGGCGATGACGCCGTCGTCGCAGGTCAGCTCGCTGACGAACGACGGAAGGGTCTTGCGGGGGCGAACGAGGGCGATGGCCTCTTCGGGGCTGAGTACTACGACGCTGGTCACGTCGCAGAACCTAGCGGATCAGAAGATGCCCGATGAGCGCACCTGGTTCCTATCAGGTGCGATCGGGCCCTTTTCACCCGTGTTGATGTCGGAAATCACCCGATAGTTTGGCTCAGTCGACGATCTCGCACAGCACGGCGCCGGCCGAGACGCCTGCACCCGGCGCCGCCGTCAGCGAGCGCACGGTGCCCGAGCGGTGGGCCAGGATCGGCTGTTCCATCTTCATGGCCTCCAGCACGACGACGAGGTCGCCCTCGGCGACCTGCGCGCCGTCCTCGACCGCGACCTTGACGATGGTGCCCTGCATGGGCGAGGCGAGCGTGTTGCCCGTCGAGCCGCTCGACGTCTTGCCGCCACCCGCGCGGCGGGCCGGGCGGCGCGCCGCGTTGGCGGTGCGCGCGCGGCCGGCCGCGACGCCGAGGCCCGCGGGCAGCACGACCTCGAGGCGGCGTCCGCCGACCTCGACGACGACGCGCTCGGCCGTGACCTCCTCGACCTCGTCGTCGGCGGCCGGCGCGGGAGCGGGGGCCAGCGCCTTGAGCTCGTCGGCGAACTCGGTCTCGATCCAGCGCGTGTGCACCCGGAACGGGGAGCCGTCCGTCGGGACGAACGCCTCGGCGTCGAGCACCGCCTTGTGGAACGGGACCACCGTGGGGATGCCCTCGACCACGAGCTCGCGCAGCGCGCGGCGGGCCCGCTCGACCGCCTGGGTGCGCGTGGCGCCCGTGACGATGAGCTTGGCGATCATGGAGTCGAACGCGCCCGAGACGGTGTCGCCCGCGACGACACCCGTGTCGACGCGCACGCCCGGGCCCGACGGCCAGGTGATCGTGTTCAGCCGGCCCGGCGCCGGCAGGAAGCCCGCGGCCGGGTCCTCGCCGTTGATGCGGAACTCCAGGGAGTGCCCGCGGATCGCGGGGGAGTCGTAGCCGAGCGGTTCGCCGGCGGCGATGCGCAGCTGCTCGCGGACCAGGTCGATCCCCGTGACCTCCTCGGTCACCGGGTGCTCGACCTGGAGGCGGGTGTTCACCTCGAGGAACGAGATGGTTCCGTCCAGGCCCACGAGGAACTCGCAGGTCCCGGCGCCGACGTACCCGGCCTCGCGCAGGATGGCCTCCGAGGCCATGTACAGCGACTTCTCCTGCTCGGGCGTGAGGAACGGTGCGGGCGCCTCCTCGACGAGCTTCTGGTGGCGGCGCTGCAGGGAGCAGTCGCGGGTCGACACCACGACGACGTTGCCGTGGGTGTCCGCGAGGCACTGCGTCTCCACGTGGCGCGGCTTGTCCAGGTAGCGCTCCACGAAGCACTCGCCGCGGCCGAAAGCGGCCGTCGCCTCGCGGACCGCGGAGTCGAACAGCTCGTCGATCTCGTCGAACGTGCGCGCGACCTTGAGGCCGCGGCCGCCGCCGCCGAACGCCGCCTTGATGGCGATGGGCAGGCCGTGCTCCTCGGCGAAGGCCCGCACCTCGCTGCTGTCCTTGACCGGGTCGGGCGTGCCGGGCACCAGGGGCGCGCCGGCGCGCTGCGCGATGTGCCGGGCGCTCACCTTGTCGCCGAGCGCGTCGATGGCCGACGGCGGCGGGCCGATCCAGACGAGCCCCGCGTCGATGACCGCCTGGGCGAACTCGGCGTTCTCCGACAGGAACCCGTAGCCCGGGTGCACGGCGTCGGCGCCGGAGCGGCGGGCGACGTCGAGCAGCTTGGCCGGGTCGAGGTACGTGTCGGCGGCGCGCGCACCGCCGAGGGCGAACGCCTCGTCGGCGATCCGCACGTGCATGGCCTCGCGGTCCTGGTCGGCGTAGACGGCGACGGACGCCAGCCCCGCATCGGCGCATCCGCGGGCGACGCGGACGGCGATCTCACCACGGTTGGCGATGAGCACCTTCGAGATGGTTCGGGGCAGGCTGGAACTGGGCACGGCTCACCGTAACCCGGGTATCCGGGACCTATGTACCGGCTCCGGGCAGGCGGCGGAAAGTCTGGAGGCCAGACCAACCCCGGAGCGGGCCGTTTGTGGGAATCAGACATGGCGTCGGCACTGTGCAGTCCACTGAGCCGCCCGGGCTTGTCGGTATCGGGTAAACGGGGGGTGGTGCTGGTGCTGGTGCCGGGGTGCCGGGGGTGCCGGTGGTGCCGGGCGCCGGGGTGCCGGCGGGGTGCCGGGCGCCGACGGGGTGCCGGGCGCCGGCGGGCCGACGGGCACCGGCTGCGGGCTGCGGGCTGCCGGCTGTGGGCCGATGGGCGCCGGCTGCCAGCTGCCGGTGGCGATCCGATGGGCGCCGGCACCTTTGTTGCCGAGGTTCCGCTGCCGCGGGCTCAGACGCCGGGTGACGGTGGCGAACGTAGGTTCCGTCGGCTCACGGGCGCTCGGGCGCCGACGAAACCTACGTTCGGCTTCGGTGCGGGGTGCGGGGTGCGGGGTGCGCGGTGCGCGGTGCGCGGTGCGCGGTGCGCGTGGCGCGGCCCGCGTGGCTCAGCTCGCACGGCGCGGATGTTCTCTGTGAGGCGACTGCCCGTGCCGCCGGTGGCGGTGAACGTAGGTTCCGTCGGCTCATAAGCGCTCATGCGCCGACGAAACCTACGTTCGACTGCCGGGCGCCGATTGCCGGGCGCCGATTGCCGGGCGCCGATTGCCGGGCGCGGGGTGCGCGGGGTGCGGAAAGTTGTCGGCAGGGGCGACCTGCGCGACGGACGACGCTTGCTGGCAGCGAGCGCGACCACAGGGGGCGTCCCCGGCTGTCCGTCCACAGCGGTGCTACCCGGCGCGCCGTCGCGCGGCCCTGCCGGGATGGGATCGACGGCATGAGACCTCGGAGGATCCTCCCGCAGCCGCTGCTGTCGGTCGCCGCCGCGCAGGAGGGACTGGTGACCAAGGCGCAGTGCTCCGCCGCGGGGCTCGACAAGGACGCCGTGGGCCTGCTCGTCGCGCACGGCCGCTGGCGTCGGGTCGTGCGTTGCGTCTACGACACCGACCCGACGCCGTCCGGCCAGCGCCGGCGGGACGGCCGCCACGACCACCTCCGGCGTCGGGCCGCGTGGACCGCGATGCTGGCGGTGGGGAACGGGATCGCGACCGGAGCCTGCGCGCTCGCACTGCTCGGCGTCGACGGGCTCGTAGAGGAGGTGGTGCCGGAGGCCGCGCGATCAGGCGGGATGCACTCGGCGGTCGACGGCGTGACGCTGCGGCGCTACCGGGACTTCGCCGACGAGGAGTACCGGGGGCGCCGGATCGCGTCGGTCGTCCCGGCGCTGGCGCAGGCGCTCCCGTACCTTTTGCGCGGCGAGGTCGTGGCGGTGCTCAGCGGCGGCCTGCGGGAGGAGCGCATCGACCGGCGTGACCTCGACGACGTGCGCGCGATGCTGCGCGGGCGCCGAGGGGCCGGGCGGGTGCAGGGTCTGCTCGACCTGGCCGGGGCGCTCGACGGTTCGGCCGCCGAGTCGTTCGCGCGCCTGTCCTTCATCGACTCGGGAGTTCCCCCGGACGGCCAGCAGGTCATGTTCACGCTGGACGGCGTGTTCCTGGCGCGGGTCGACTTCGTCTGGTGCCTGCCCGACGGCCGGTACGTCGTCGCCGAGATCGACGGCCGCGCATTCCACTCCGGGGAGGCGATGCTCGCCGACGACGCGGAGCGGCAGAACCGGCTCGTCGCCGGCGGCAGGGTGATTGTCATCAGGTTCCCGGCGACCCGAGCCCTGAGCGATGAGACGCCCACGGTGGGCGCGGAGATGGCGGATCGCCTGCGCGCGCTGGCCTGGCGCCCCGCACCGGGGCTGGCGAACGTAGGGTTCGTCGCACTCTGAGCGCTCAGAAGCCGACGAACCCTACGTTCGGCGGAGCGCCTGCCGCGCGCCTGCCGCGCGCCTGCCGCGCAGCGGCCCGCGCGCCGCCCGCGCGCCGCCCGCGCGCCTGCCGGTCAGCCGGGTGTCACGCGTCCCGCAGCGATCGCCACGGGACGTCCAGCTCGCCCAGGAGCTCGCGGAGCAACGGCAGGCTGATGCCGACCACGCCGTGGTGGTCGCCCTCGATGCGCTCGACGTACGGGCCGCCGAGGCCGTCGATCGTGAACGCGCCGGCCACGTGCAGCGGCTCGTCGGTCGCCACGTAGGCGTCGATCTCGTCGTCGTCGATGTCCGCGAACCAGACCGTGGTGGAGCTGGTCGAGCCGAGGGTGCCGCCGGTGCCGCCGTCGGCGTCGTCGCGCAGGTCGATCACCCAGTGGCCCGAGTGCAGCACGCCCTTGCCGCCGCGCATGGCGCGCCAGCGCTCGCGGGCGGTGGCGGCGTCGGCCGGCTTGCCGACGATGGTGCCGTCGATCTCCAGCATGGAGTCGCAGCCGACGACGATCAGGTCGGTGGGCGGCTCGTCGTCCGCATCGTCCCAGGACGCCTCGAGGCGGGCCGCCACCTCCTCGGCCTTGGCCTGGGCCAGGACGAGCACGGCGTCGGCGGGATCGAGGTCGCCGAACCGGTCGGCGGCGTCGGCGAGGACCTTGTCCTCGTCCACCCCGGACACGACGACGTCCGGGGCGACTCCGGCGGACTTCAGCGTCGCGAGTCGGGCGGGGGACTGAGAGGCGAGGACCAGGCGTGGCACGCGCGACACAGTAACGAGAATGCGGCCGGGGCAAACAGGATTTCTGCGATCTGCCGAGAGTGACCCCCGTCACTCCGTACGGAGCGCGACGCGCGTGTCAGACGTACCGGTCACCCGGGTGACCGGTACGTCTGACACGAGTGGCTCAGGCCAGCGCCTCGCGCAGGGTGTCCAGGCCTACCGAACCAAGGTTGAGCGCCCGGGCATGGAAGGCCTTGGCGTCGAACTCCTGGCCCGCCGGAACGGCCGTCTTCGCGGCGTCCCGCGTCTGCTCCCAGAGCCGCTGCCCCACCTTGTACGACGGCGCCTGCCCCGGCCAGCCGAGGTACCGGTTGAACTCGAAGCGGACGAACTGCTCCGGCATGTTCACGTTGGCCAGCAGGAACGGCCAGCCCTTCTCGGCGGTCCAGGTGCCGCCGCCCCACTGCTCGGGGGCGGGCTTGCCGAGGTGCACGCCGATGTCGAACACCACGCGGGCCGCGCGCAGGCGCTGCGCGTCGAGCATGCCGAGGCGGTCGCCCGGGTCGTCCATGTAGCCGAGGTCGGCCATGAGTCGCTCCGCGTAGAGCGCCCAGCCCTCTCCGTGGCCGGAGACCCAGCAGGCGAGCCGGCGCCAGCTGTTCAGCGTGTCGCGCGCGAACACCGCCTGACCGCACTGCAGGTGGTGGCCGGGAACGCCCTCGTGGTAGACGGTCGTCTTCTCGCGCCAGGTGTTGAACTCGGTGACGCCGGTCGGTACGGACCACCACATGCGGCCCGGGCGGGACCAGTCGTCGCTCGGCGGGGTGTAGTAGATGCCGCCCGACTGCGTCGGCGCGATCATGCACTCCAGGTCGAGCACGGGCTCGGGGACGTCGAAGTGCGTGCCGTTCAGCGCGGTGATCGCGGCGTCCGACGTCTCCTGCATCCACGACTTGAGGGCGGCGGTGCCGACGAGCTTGCGCGAGGGGTCGGCGTCGAGCGCCGCCACCGCCTGCTCGACGGTGGCCCCGGGGCCGGCGATCTGCGCGGCGACCTGCTCCTGCTCGGCGACGATCGAGGCGAGCTCCTCGAGGCCCCACTCGTAGGTCTCGTCGAGGTCCACCTTCGCGCCCAGGAAGTAGCGGGAGAACAGGGTGTACCGCTCGCGGCCCACGGCGTCGGCCTCGGGGGCCCGCGGCGCCAGGTCGCGCTCCAGGAACTCCGCGAGCTTCCCGTAGGCCTCGCGGGCGGCCGTGGCGCCGTGCTCCAGCTCCTTACGGACCAGGCTGCACGCCGCGGACTCGTCCAGCACCGCGTCGACCGCCTCGCCGCGCGTGAACGACGTGAAGAAGGAGTCCGCCCCGGCCAGCTCACGGGCCTGGTCCACGCACTCGCGCACCTGGCGGATGGCCGCCACGTTCCCCTGGGCGGCCGCCGCCGTCAGCGACTCGATGTACCCGTCGACGGCGCCGGGCAGGCCGTTGAGGCGGGACGCGATGTTCTCCCAGGCCTCCACCGAGTCGGTGGCCATGATGTCGAAGATGTCGCGCAGGCCCTGCACCGGGGACTCGATGTTGTTCAGGTTGCGCAGGTTCTCGCCGGCGTCGTGCAGCTCCAGGTCGAGCCCGACCCGCTCGCGCATCGCGGACAGCGTCACGCGGTCGACGTCGTCGGCGGGCTCCAGGCCGTCGAGCTTCGCCAGCACCTCACGCCCGGCCTGGGCGACGGCGTCGTGGCCGGCCGGGGAGAGGTCGTCGGTCTCGTGGTCGTGACCGGGCAGGCCCCAGGCCGTCGCGGACAGCGGGGAGAGCTCGGTGAGGCGGGTGACGTAGGCGTCGGCGACGGCGTCGATCGGGGTGGGGGGCCGCGTGGGAGAGGTCATGAGGGGGAGCGTACGGGGCGCGTCGCCTCGCACGCAGTCGCAATACCGGGCGGTCAGGACCGCAGACTCCACCGCCACGCATCAGCGTTGTGCCGCCCAGCCCTACCGCCGAAGTTCTTCGCCGTGGCCGCCCCGTTCCCGCGCAGCGCGCGGGAACGGTTGGTCCACTCCTCCAGCGGCGCCGCGTCCTCGGGTTCCGTCCCGGCGGCAGCCACAGCAGCGAGCCCCGCGACCAGCGCCGCCACCTCGACGTCGTCGGGCTCGCCGCGGACGACCCGCACCTCGGAGCTCACTCGTCGTCCTCCTCGTAGAAGCCGAAGCCGGGGGCCTCGCCGCGCGAGGCGGCCCACTCGGCGATGTCGTAACCGCCCTCGGTGAGCTGCGTGGCCACGGACTCGCCGGCGGCGTCGAGCAGGTCGATCACGCCGTCCAGGGAGGCGTCACCACCGCGCGCGCCGACCACGAAGCCCAGGTAGAACGACTCGCCCTCCTCGGGCGTCTCGTCCTCGAGGATCTCGTCCTCCTCGCCCTCGTGCTCCGGCTCCCACACGGACGACGTGAGGTCCGGGTGCATGCCCAGCGCGCCGTGCAGCGTGTCGAACAGGGCGGCGTTCAGGTGCCCCACCTTCGACTCGAGGGCCAGCACGCGCGGGTCCTCGTCGGCCTCGGCGGCGCCGAACTCGGCGCGCACGCCCACGGCGGTCCCCACGTAGTCGTGCAGCGCGGCCGCCAGGGCGTCGACGGCGCGGTGCATCGGCTCCGTGTCGACGCGGCCCATCGGCGCCGGGCCGTGGGTGGCGTCTTCGTGGCTCATCTGGTTCCCCTCCGGATCTTCCCGCTGCTCACAGCGGGATGTTGCCGTGCTTCTTCGGAGGAAGCGTAGATCGCTTGGTGCGCAGCGCGCGCAGGGCGCGCACGACCTGCACCCGGGTCTCGGACGGGCGGATGACCGCGTCCACGTAGCCGCGCTCGGCGGCGTCCCACGGGTTGACGATGGCGTCCTCGTACTCGGCGGTCAGCCGGGCCCGCTCGGCCTCGACGTCGCCGCCCGCCTCCTGGACCGTCTTCAGCGCGCCGCGCTGCAGGATGTTCACCGCGCCGCTCGCGCCCATCACGGCGATCTGCGCCGTCGGCCACGCCAGGTTGACGTCGGCGCCGAGCTGCTTGGAGCCCATGACGATGTACGCGCCGCCGTAGGCCTTGCGGGTGATGATCGTGACCAGCGGCACCGTGGCCTCGGCGTACGCGTAGATCAGCTTGGCGCCGCGGCGGATGATGCCCTGGTGCTCCTGGCCCACACCGGGCAGGAAGCCCGGCACGTCCACGAAGGTGAGCACAGGGATGTTGAACGCGTCGCAGGTGCGCACGAACCGCGCCGCCTTCTCGGCGGCGTCGATGTCGAGCGTGCCCGCCATGGACTGCGGCTGGTTGGCGATGATGCCGACCGACTGCCCTTCCACGTGCCCGAACCCGATCAGCACGTTGGTCGCGAACATCGGCTGGACCTCCAGGAACGACTCCGGGTCCAGCACCGCCTCGACGGCCTCGCGCATGTCGTACGGCTGGTTGTCGCTGTCCGGGATCAGCTCGTCGAGTGCCTCGTCCTCGGGCGTGACCTCCAGGACGGTCTCGTCCTCGGGCGGGAACGACGGCGCGTCCGAGAGGTTGTTCTGCGGCAGGTAGCTCACCAGGTGGCGCACGTAGTCGAGCGCGTCGTCCTCGTCGCTGCCCATGTAGTGCGCCACGCCCGACTTCGAGTTGTGCGTCCGGGCGCCGCCCAGGGTCTCGAAGTCGACGTCCTCGCCCGTCACGGTGCGGATCACGTCCGGGCCGGTGATGAACATGTTGGACGTCTGGTCGGCCATGACGATGAAGTCGGTCAGGGCGGGGGAGTAGACCGCACCGCCCGCGCTCGGGCCGAGGATCAGGGAGATCTGCGGGATCACGCCCGACGCCGCCACGTTGCGGCGGAACATCTCCGCGAACTGCGTCAGGGCCGCGACGCCCTCCTGGATGCGCGCGCCACCGCCGTCGCTGATGCCGATCAGCGGCACGCCGGTACGCAGCGCGAGGTCCTGCACCTTGGTGATCTTCTGGCCGTGCACCTCACCGAGGCTCCCGCCGAACACCGTGAAGTCCTGGGAGTAGACGCAGACCTGGCGGCCGTCGATCGTGCCGTACCCGGTCACGACGCCGTCGCCCGCGATCCGCTTCTTGTCCAGGCCGAAGTTGCGGCTGCGGTGCTTGGCCAGCGCGTCCAGCTCGGTGAAGCTGCCCTCGTCCAGGAGCGCCTCGATGCGCTCGCGGGCGGTCTTCTTGCCGCGCTTGTGCTGCTTCTCCTTGGCCGTCTCCTCTGGCGTGTCGATGGCGGCTGCCCGGCGGGCGTCGAGGTCGTCCAGCTTGGCGCGCGTACCGGCGAGGGTGGTGGTGGAGTCGTTCACAAGTCCGAGCGTAGTTGTCGGATGCCTCTGGCTCGATGCGGGAGACCCCAGCGGGTCGCGCCGACGACTTGTGGGTTTCCTCCAACGGCGGGCGCACGCCCCAGGGGAGAGGATGAAGAGGTGCGTCCCTCCCTGTCCCTCGACCGCCTGACCGTCCCCGGGTTCGCCCGGGTCGAGGTGGTCGAGACGTCGCCCTCCACCAACGCCGAGCTGGTCGCCGCCGTCCGCTCCGACCCGGCCGCGTGGCCCGCGCCGTCGGCCCTGATCGCGGAGGAGCAGACCGCCGGCCGTGGCCGCGCCGGGCGCTCCTGGCAGACGCCGCCACGCGCCGGCCTCACCGTCTCCGTGCTGCTCCGGCCCCGCGTCCCCGCGGAGGCCCTGGGCTGGCTCCCGCTCCTGGCCGGCCTCGCGGTGGTTCGCGCCGTGGCCGACGGCGGGGTCACCGCCGCCGTGAAGTGGCCCAACGACGTGCTGCTGCCCGCCGACGACGCGGTCGGCGGGCTGGGGCCGTACCGCAAGGTCGCCGGCATCCTCGCCGAGGTGGTCCCGGAGGCGCCGGACGCCCACCCGGCCGGCACCCAGGGCGCCGCCCCCGCCGTCGTGCTCGGGATCGGGCTCAACGTGTCGCAGTCGGCCGAGGAGCTTCCCGTGCCGACCGCGACGTCACTGGCGCTCGCGGGCTACCCGCGTCCCGAACGTACCGACGTGCTGGTCCGGATGCTCGGCGAGGTGCACGCCGTCGTCCGGCGCTGGGAGGACGCGGACGGCGACGTCGTGGCCGCCGGCCTGCTGGCCGAGTACGCGGCCGTGTCCGCGACGCTCGGCACCCGGGTGCGGGCCGAGCTCGCCGGGGACGCCGGCGTGCTGGAGGGCGAGGCCGTGGGCCTCGACGAGTCCGGGGCGCTGCGGATCCGCGACGACTCCGGCGAAGAGCGGACGGTGACCGCGGGCGACGTCTGGCACCTGCGCTGACCGGGCGGTCCCAGCGCTGCGGCCGCTGCGGGTGAAGTGGTGCCCCGGCCGGGGTGAACTCGACGGCAGACCCTGCCGCACGGCACCTGACCTGCGGTAATCTCCGCCACACGCAACGACGCGCAGCACGGGTGGCCGACGGCAGGAGACGCCATGGAGGCAGGGCGAGCCACGGTCGGTGTGGCCAAGGGAATCGTGTGTGCCGCGGCCGTGGTCACGGTGTACCTCATCAGCACGGTCCGGCTGGACCGCGGCATCGTCCAGACGGACGGGACGCCGACGGCGGGGCTCGTCGCGGCCGGGGTCGCCTGGCTCCTGGTCGTCTGGGTGCTGCTCCACCGGGACGACGGCGTCCGCGGCGTGCGGCTGACCCTGTGGAACGTCGTGACGGTGGTCGGGATGCTCCTGGTGCTCATGGGGATCCCGCTCGTGCTGACGCTCGTGGCCTGACCTGGGGGCCTGCCTCGGCGCAGGCCCTGCGGCCGGTGCATGCGGTTGCATGAGGTGCGCCCGCCTACAGTGGTGACGTGCTCCACAACTCCGAGACGTCCCCCACGAACCACGAGACGCCGGGCGCCGACACCGCGGCCCGCCTGGACGAGACCCTGCTGGGCGGCGCGCGCCGCTACACCCTGTCGCAGGTCGTGGAGCTCACCGGGCTCGACAAGCAGTTCGTGACCCGGTACTGGCGCTGGATCGGCCTGCCCGTGACCCATCCGACCGAGACCTGGTTCACCGACGCGGACGTCGAGGCGCTCAAGGACGCCGCCGGGCTGTTCGAGGCGGAGCAGATGGACGAGCGCGCCCAGATGACCTTCATCCGGTCGGTGGGCCACACCACCGAGCGGCTGGCGCTCTGGCAGGTCGAGGCACTCGTCGAGCACCTGGCCCGGCGCTACCAGCTCGACGAGACCTCGGCGCGGCTGCTCGCGCTGGACAAGCTCCCGGAGATGTCCGAGATGCTCAGCCGGCAGCTCGAGCACGCCTGGCGACGTCAGCTCGCGGCGCTCACGGGTCGCACCGCCATCGAGTTCGCCGGCGCGCGGGGCGACGAGAGCAACGACGGCCACCAGCTGCCCCTGCTGCGGGCGGTCGGGTTCGCCGACATCGTCTCGTTCACCAAGCGGACCGCGGGGCTCGGCTCGGAGGAGCTGGCCGAGTTCGTGCAGCGGTTCGAGGCCGGCGCGCGCGACGTCATCGTCAACGCGGGCGGCCGCGTGGTCAAGACCATCGGCGACGCCGTCCTGTTCGTGACCGACGACGTCGCGACCGGCGCCGAGGTGGCCCTGGGCCTGGCCGAGACCTCCGGCGCGCAGCTCGGGACGGCGGCGCCGGGCGACCCCGAGATCCCGGTGCGCGTCGGACTGGTCTGGGGGCGGGTGCTGTCGCGGTTCGGCGACATCTTCGGGCCCACGGTCAACCTGGCCTCGCGCCTCACGGAGCAGTCCGACCCCTCGACCGTGCTGGTCGACAAGGAGACCGCCGCGCTGCTCGCCATGAGCTCGAGCTACGCGCTCACCGCCCAGCCCGTACGCGAGGTGCCGGGCATCGGGCCACTGGCGCCGGTGCGGCTGCAGCGCGCCTACCAGGGCTGACGGCGGGCCGGCCTGCGCCCGACGGCGCCGGGGGCGCCGCCTCAGCCGGTAGAGGCGGCTCAGCCGGTAGCGCCGTCTCAGCCCGCCGAGCCGCCCCGCATCTTCTGCAGTGCCCGCATCGCGCCGGGCAGCAGCCGGAGCTGCTCGCGGCGCTCGGCCGCGAACGTGCGCCGGTCGCCCGACGACCACCGCCGGTCGAACAGCCGTTTCGCCGCCGCCACGGCCTCGGGCCGCCGCTCGGCGATGCGGCCGGCCAGCTCGAACGCCTCGCCCAGGGGCGTGTCGGTGACGGTGCCGGCCAGGCCGAGTCGTCCGGCGTCGGCCCCGGTGAACTCCTCGGCGGTGAAGGTGAGGCGCTTGGCGGTCTCGATGCCCACGAGCTGCGTCAGCGCGCGGATCCCGGACATGTCGGGGACCAGGCCGCGCTCGACCTCCTTGACGGACCAGCGGGCGTCGGGTGTGGTCAGGCGCAGGTCGGCGGCGAGGGCGATCTGCACCCCCGCGCCGATGACGTGCCCG
This sequence comes from Promicromonospora kroppenstedtii, assembly GCF_044389675.1. Taxonomy (NCBI): domain Bacteria; kingdom Bacillati; phylum Actinomycetota; class Actinomycetes; order Micrococcales; family Promicromonosporaceae; genus Promicromonospora; species Promicromonospora kroppenstedtii. The sequence goes on from NZ_JBIRYI010000001.1 coordinate 42,633, forward strand.
TGCACGGCCGCGATCACCGGGACCGGCAGGCGCCGCCAGGCCCAGCAGGCCTCCTGGAACAGGTTGGTGCCCCGCGGCGTCGGCACGAAGGCCCGCGCGACCGCGGCGGGGTTGCGGGCCGCGGAACCCAGGTCCAGCCCCGCGCAGAACGAGCGGCCGTTGCCCGACAGCACGACCGCACGCAGCCCGGGCTCGCGGCCCAGGCGGCGTGCGGTGGCCCGCAGCTCGGCGAGCATGCCGAGCGAGAGGGCGTTGAGCTTGTCCGGCCGGTCGAGGCGGACGTCGGCGATCCCGTCCGAGAGGGTGCAGGTGATGCCGCTCCCGGACGGGACGCCCGTCGTGCTGCTCGCGTTCATGGGGCGCAGCCTACGCAGGCGCCCCGGTCCGTCACCGCTCGGGTGCGACCTCGACCTCCGTGTCCACGCCCTCGTAGGGCGGGACGGTGACCGTGCGCTTGCCGGGCTTGCCGCCGAGCACCACGGTCCGGTAGCTGACGTTGTTGGACCTCGTCCGCTCGTGCAGCGCGCCGTTCGGGTTCACGGTGATCTTGATCCGGTAGGTGCCGTTCCTGACCTTCGTCAGGTCGAACGCCTGCGTCTGGGTCTGGTTGTAGGTGTCGCCCCAGCCTGCGGGCAGCACCTCGCGGAGCCAGATGGCGGAGCGGTCGCCGCAGGTGCTGTCGAGGCCGGTGGCCTCGGGCCGCCACACGGCACCCGGCACGGCGAGGTCGACCGGGTCGGTCGGCGCCAGGCACCACGACTGCTTCCCCGACGGTGCCACCGGCTTGCCCTTGGTCGTGACGAGCTCATAGCTCGCGAAGTCCAGGAAGTGCCAGTGGTTGTGCTCCGGCGCCTCGTGGTACTCCATGGTGCCGGTCTTCGTGCTGCCGACCTCCTTGCCGTCCTTGTAGAAGAACTGGTAGGCGTCCATCAGCTCGCCGGCGCCGCGGCGGTACCCCTCGACGACCAGCGGGGCGGGCCCGGCGTTCCACTCGTTGGCGTTGAAGGTGAGCCGGTCGGTGCCGGCCTCGTCCACCTCGGTGCCGATCTGCCACGCAGGTGCCGAGACCAGGTCGGGGAGCGTGTTCTTGGCCGGCTTGCGGTTCGACGGCGTGGTGCCGCGCTGGCCGAGCGCCGGGTGGTCACCGCCCGCGTGCGCGGCGTCGGCGAGGGTGAACAGGTTGGTGCGGTGCCCCGAGCCCGCGCTGCCGCTCTCGTGACCCGTGTGGCCGCTCCGCGCCCGCAGGCTCTCCGCCCGGGCGGACGCGGCGTCGCCGTCCTGCGCGGAGCTGAATCCCTCGGCGGGCGTACCCAGGAGCTCCTCGGCGACCTCGCCGCAGTCGAAGATCTCGCACTCGTCCACGACCTCGACCTGCTGCGTCACCGTGCGGCCCTTGGCCGGCAGGCCCAGGAAGTTCGCGACCGGGTCGCTGATGGTGACCGTCATGACGAGGTTCTTCTGCTTGGTCTCGAGCTCGAAATAGGTGTCGAGCTTCGAGGCCCAGCCCTGCTCGATCCCGGACACGCTCGACCTCGTGAACCAGGCGCCGCCGCAGAACGCGGGGTAGACCGGCTCGGTCCGGCCGGTCGGCTCGACGCGCTGCCGGTCCGACCCGCCCACGCACAGGCTGCGCGTGTCCTTGGCCAGGACCTTGCCCTTGGTCGTGGCCACCTGGACCGTGAGCCCGTTCTTGAAGCCGTCGAGCCCGTCGACGATCGCCGCCGGCGCCTTCGTGGTCGTGCGCCTGCCGTCCCGGATCACCGTCCGGGTGAGCGAGGCCGGGGCCGAGGCCTTCGTCCGCTTGGCCCAGAACTCGTGGGTCTCGCCGTACGCGGCCAGCCAGACCGCCGAGTCGAGGTACACGAAGCCGTCGTAGGTGTAGGCCTGGACGGTGCTCGACGCCGGGGCGAAGCGCAGTCCGGGCTTCGTCGCCGCGGCCGTCGCGGCCGGCGTCGTTGTCGTGGCGGACTCGGTCGTGGCCGCGCTCGCGGCGTTCGTGGCGCCGCCCTCGCCGAGCAGGCCGAGGGCCAGCACAGCGGCCACGCCCATGGTGAGCAGGCGCGATGTAGGACGGGTCAGGCTAAGTACGGTCATGGATCCCCCAGCTGGAGTGAGGACAGGAAGCTGTCACCGCTAGGGACGGGCGGCCCGGGCAGTTCGTTGTGTCCGGGTCGCGATTCACCCCCGAGTCCTGTCAAGGGCGGTCACGGACCGGTGTGTGACACGATGCGAGCGTGCTGAAAGTCGTTCTCTTCGATCTCGACGACACACTCGTGGACCAGGAGGGCGCCTCTCGCGCGGCGCTCCTGGACTGGCTCCCCGAGCTGGGTCTGGACCTCGACGACCCAGAGGAGCTGGTCACTGCCTGGGGCGGCATCTCCGAGGATGCCTACGCCCGGTACCAGCGTCGCGAGATCACCTTCCTGGAGCAGCGCCGCGTCCGCGTGCGCGAGTTCCTGGGGGCCGACACCACCGACGACGAGGCCGACGAGCTGTTCACCGGCTACCTCTCCCGGTACGAGCGGGGCTGGGTGGCGTTCGACGACGCCGTCCCGGCGCTGCGGCGGGTGCGCGACGCGGGTCTCGTCGCCGCCCTGCTCACCAACGGCGACTCCGTGCACCAGCGGTTCAAGCTCGACCGTACCGGGCTCGCCGCGCACGTCGACGTCGTCGTCGCCTCGGACGACCTGCCCGCAGGCAAGCCCGACCCGCGCGCGTACAGCTCCGCCTGCGAGATCCTCGGGGTCACGCCGGACGATGTGGTCATGGTGGGCAACGACGTCGAGAAGGACTTCCAGGGGCCGCTCGACGCCGGGCTCGGCGCGGTGCTGCTGGACCGGTACGACCGGTACCCGGAGGTCGCGGACCGGATCCGCACCCTGACCGAGGTGCCGCTGGCGGGCTAGCGGCGACGGCTGGCAGCTGCCAGATTCGGCACTCAGCCCGCGAAGTTTCGGCACTCAGCCCGCCGGTTCGGCACATTGCATCGAACTCGGCACAGGCCTGTGCCGAGTTCGATGCAATGTGCCGACCTCAGCGTGCGGCTCAGACGCGGACCGGCTCCGGGTCCCGGGGGTCCGGGTCCGCCTCGATCAGGGACGGCCCGTCGTTCTGCACCGAGCCGACGGCGTCGCCTACCGGCAGCGTGGCCAGCGGCAGGTTGTCGATCTGCAGCAGCTCGGACGCGTCGCTCACCGACGGGTCGAGCCACTGGTTCCAGGCGCTGGGCGGCAGCACGAGCGGCATGCGGTCGTGGATCGCCGCCATGCTCTCGGACGCCGGGCGGGTCACCACGGTGGTCGACACCAGCCAGCGGTCGGGGTCGGACTCGCTCGCGGCCGGGTTGCGCCAGAACTCGTAGAGGCCCGCCAACGCCGCCACGCCCTGCTCGGCCGGGTGGATCCAGTACGGCTGCTTGGGGACCTTCTTGGAGCCGGTGGCGGGCAGCGACAGCTTGCGCCACTCGTAGTAGCCGTCGGCCAGCACGAGGCAGCGCCGGGCCTTGAAGGGCTTGGCGAACGCGGGCTTGTCGACCAGCGACTCCGAGCGCGCGTTGATCATGCGCGCACCCCCGCTCGGGTCCTTGGACCAGGACGGCACGAGGCCCCAGCGGGCGAGCTGCATCGACCGGCTCACCTCCGTGGAGCCCTTGGCCGCCCGTTCGACGACGATACGCACCGGGTCCGTCGGCGCCACGTTCCAGGACGGCGGCAGGAGGCGTGCGTCCTCGGCGATCTCGGCGATGGCGAGCTCGTCGGCGAGGTCCTGGGTCTGGGTGAAGGAGGCGAAGCGTCCGCACATGGGACCAGCATGCCCCGAGCCACTGACACTCGCGGCACATCACGAACACACCCCTTCCCGTGGTGGACTCCGGACGAACACCTGACCGGAGAGCGAGATCACTCTTCTCATCGTCGTATCGATTCGATAGCATCGGGTCATGCCAACCTCCGCGCCGTCGGGCGTCTCCCCAGTCGTGCCCGCGCGCCGAGTGTCCTCCCGGTCCACCGTCAAGTGGGTCCTCATGCTCGGGGCCCTCTCCGCCCTGCCCGCCTTCACCGTCGACATGTACCTGCCGGCCCTGCCGCAGGTCGCCCTGGACCTCGGCTCCACCGAGGCGCTGGCCCAGCTCACCGTGTCCTGCATGCTGATCGGCGGCGGCGTGGGCCAGCTCGTCATCGGGCCGCTCTCGGACCGGTTCGGACGCCGCGCCCCGCTGCTGATCGGCCTCGCGCTGCACGTCGTCATCTCGCTGCTGTGCGCCGTCGTCACGAGCATGCCGCTGCTGATCGGCCTCCGCCTCGCGCAGGGCTTCTTCAACGCCGCGGCCGGCGTGGCCTCGGTCGCCATCGTGCGTGACCGCTTCGTCGGCGCCGAGGCCGCCCGCATCCTGTCGCGCCTCATGCTGGTGATCGGCGTCGCACCGATGTTCGCGCCCACGCTGGGCACCTTCGTGCTGGCGCACGGCCCCTGGCGCTGGGTGTTCGTGGTGCTGGCCGTGATGGGCGCCGCGCTGGCCCTCGTGGTGCTCCGGGTGATGCCGGAGACCCACCCGCCGGTCAAGCGGCTCACCGGCGGCGTCCGCACGGTCGCCGGGGGCTACGCCAAGCTGCTCAAGGACCGGCACTTCATGGCCCTCGCCGTGATCCCCGGCCTGGGCTTCGGCGTGCTCATGAGCTACGTGGTGGGCTCGCCCATCATCTTCCAGCAGGAGTACGGGCTCAGCGAGGGGCAGTTCGCCCTGCTGTTCGCCGTCAACGGCGTGGGACTCGTGCTGTCCGCCCAGGTCAACGCCGCACTGGTCCGCAGGGTCGCGCCGGTCCGGCTGCTCCGCTTCGGCGTGGTCGCCCAGGCGGTGCTCGTCGTCGTGCTCCTCGTGGTGGTCCTGACGGGGGCGGGCGGGCTGATCGGCCTGCTGGTGGCCCTGTGGTGCGTGCTCGCGTTCCAGGGGCTCGTCCCGGCCAACGCGTCCGCGCTGGCGCTGTCCCGGCACGGCGAGATCGCCGGTACCGCGGCGGCGATGATCGGCGCCGTCCAGTCCCTGATCGCCGGCTCGGTCAGCTCGCTCGGCGGGTTCCTGGGCGGGGACGCCGCGGCCATGGCCCTGGTGATGCTCGCGGCGGTGGTGCTGGCGATCGGCGTCCTGGCGATCGCGACCCCGGCGTTCCGGCGCGGCGGCTGGCACATGCCCGTCTGAGCGCCGCCCGAGAGGTCGCCGGGAGAGTTCACCAAGAGGTAGCGCCAGGTTCACCGGGATGTGGGGTGCGCCCACTTGGCTCGGCCGCATGAGCACACCCCTGCGTACCCGCGTCGCGCGCGTGGTGGCCGCCGCGGCGGCGACGTCGTTGCTGCTGCCCGCGGCCGTCGCCACCGCCGGGCCCCGGCCCGGCCCCGCCACCGAGCACCACGGCGGGACCCACCTCACCGCGACCCTCGCCGGCCGCGCCACCCTGTCCGCCGACTACCTGGCCGAGGGCCCGCCGTCGGGTGCCGCGGCCAGTCCCGGCAACGGCCGGCAGGGCCCCTGGGACGGCCAGGTGATCCCTGGCTTCTCCGCGATGGTCGACAACCACGACGGCACGTTCTGGGCCCAGCCCGACAACGGCTTCGGCGCCAAGGGCAACTCCGCCGACTTCCTGCTGCGCAACTACCTGGTGCGCCCGCAGTGGGACACGAACCGCCGCGGCTCGGGCGACGGCCAGATCGAGGTGCTCGACCTCGTCGAGTACAACGACCGCGACCACGTGCTCGACTTCGACATCGTCAACGAGGACACCGCCGACCGGCTGCTCACGGGAGCCGACTTCGACATCGAGTCCCTCGTCCGCGCGGCCGACGGCACGTTCTGGGTGGGTGAGGAGTTCGGCCCGTTCCTGCTGCACTTCGCCGCCGACGGCACGCTGCTGGAGGCGCCCTACGCGTTCCCCGACGGCAAGTCGCCGGGCAACCCGTACCTGGAGCCCGGCGAGCAGCCGAACGTCGGCAGCAGCCGCGGCTTCGAGGCCATGGCCGGTGTCGGTCGTTATCTCTACCCGGTGGTCGAGGGCGCGCTGGCCGACGACGCCGACCCGCGCCGCCGTTGGATCTACCAGTTCGACACCCGCAGGGGCGAGTACACCGGCAAGCGCTGGGCGTACCAGACCGACCAGCCGGCCGACGTCATCGGGGACGCCTTCGCCACGGGCCGCGACACGATGCTGCTCATCGAGCGTGACGACTTCGAGGGCGACCAGGCGGTCACCAAGCGCGTCTACGAGATCGACCTGGGCACGAGGGACCGCGACGGGTTCGTCCGCAAGGAGCTCGTCGTGGACGCGCTGCGCATCGACAACCCGCGCGGCATCGACGCGGGGGAGGGTTACGGACTGGGCGAGACGTTCGCCCTGCCCGTGCAGTCCTTCGAGACCGTCCTGTTCGTGGACCGCGACACGCTGCTGATCGGCAACGACAACAACTACCCGGGCAACGACGCGCGCGTCACGGGCACCCCGGACGACACCGAGATGGCCCTCGTCGACCTGAAGCGCAAGCGCGTGACCGACGACGGCGTCACCGTCGTCGGTCACCGCGGGGCCTCCGGCTACCGGCCGGAGCACACGCTCGCGGCCTACGAGACGGCCATCAACCAGTGCGCCGACTACATCGAGCCCGACGTGGTCTCCACCAAGGACGGCGTGCTGGTCGCCCGGCACGAGAACGAGATCAGCGGCACCACCGACGTCGCCGCGCATGCCGAGTTCGCGGGCCGCCGCACCACCAAGACCATCGACGGCACCCGGATCACCGGCTGGTTCACCGAGGACTTCACGCTCGCCGAGCTGCGCACCCTGCGTGCCAAGGAGCGCCTGCCGCAGGTCCGGCCCCAGAACACGGCGTTCGACGGCCTCTACCTGGTCCCCACGCTCGACGAGGTGCTCGACCTGGCCCGCAACAGCCGCACCTGCGACGGCGCGCCCGTCGGCGTCTACCCCGAGACCAAGCACCCCACCTACTTCGACTCGGTGGGCCTGTCCCTGGAGGAGCCGCTCGTGGCCGAGCTGCGCCGCAACGGGTTCGACCACCGGGACGCCCCGGTGATCGTGCAGTCCTTCGAGGTGGGCAACCTCCAGGAGCTCGACGAGCTCACCGACGTGCCCCTGGGCCAGCTCGTCAGCAGCAGCGGCGCACCCTACGACCTCATGGCCGCCGGCGACCCCCGCACCTACGCGGACCTCGTCACCCGGCAGGGCCTGCGCGAGATCGCCCGCTACGCCGACGGGATCGGCGCCGAGAAGAACGTGCTGATCCCACGCGAGGCGGACGGCACGCTCGCCGAGCCGACCAGCGTGATCCGTGACGCCCACCGCGCGGGCCTCGAGGTCCACACCTGGACCTTCCGCCGCGAGAACCAGTTCCTTCCGGCCGAGTTCCGCTCGTCGACCGACCCGAACGGGATCGGTGACCTCGTCGGCGAGATCCGCGTCTTCCTGGACGCCGGTCTGGACGGGTTCTTCTCGGACAACCCGGACCTCGGGGCCGCCGCGGTCAGGTGAACCCCGGGTGACTTAACAGGCCCCGTGCCGGGGTACATGCTTATGCTCCCTATGTGCCCCGGCACCTCCGTCACCAGCAAAGTCATCGCGCCGCCCGTGTCGCGGCGCTCATCGTCGTCGGCGCGCTCGTCCTCGTCGCCGCGGGCGGCACCGCCGCCTATCTCGACCTGAAGCAGCAGATCGGCGTCAGCGACGTCTCGGGTCTCGTCAAGGGGCCGACGCCGTCCGCTGACCCCGACGACCCGTTCACCGGCCGCAGCCTCAACATCCTCGTGCTGGGCACCGACCTGCGTGGCGGCGAGAACACCGAGATCGCCGGAGCGGGCGACGGCGGCATGCGGTCGGACACCACGATGCTGGTGCACGTCTCCGGTGACCGCTCCCGCATGGAGGTGGTGTCGATCCCACGCGACTCGCTGGTCGACATCCCGGCGTGCAAGCTGCCCGACGGCTCCGAGTCCGGGGCCACCTACGGCATGTTCAACAGCGCGTTCACGATAGGCGGCGGCGCGGCCGAGGACCTCACCTACGCCGCGGCCTGCACCATCTCGACCGTACAGACGCTCACCGGAGTGCCGATCACCAACCACATGGTCGTCAAGATGGACGGCGTGGTCGAGGTCGTCGAGGCGCTCGGCGGGGTGCGCATGTGCCTGCCCGAGCCGCTCGTCCAGAACCCGGCGTACGGCCGGTTCGAGCTCCCGGCCGGCGAGCAGACCCTCGACGGCCGGCAGGCGATCGGCTTCCTGCGCGCCCGGCACGGCACCGGCCTGGGCCTGGAGCAGGGTAGCGACCTCACCCGGATCGACCGGCAGCAGGCGTTCGTCGACGCCCTCGTGCGCCAGGTCCTGGACCAGAACGTCGTGACCAACTCGCCGCGCCTCTACCGCACCATCGAGGCGGTGCTGCGCGCCATCTCGGCCGACCCCGGCCTGGCCGACCCCGCGGCGCTCGCAGGCCTGGCGTTCAGCATCCGCGACATCGACCCGTCCGAGATCGTGTTCACCGAGCTGCCCGTGGTGGCCGCCCCGACCGACCCCAACCGGGTGGTCTGGACGGCGGACGCCACGGCGATCTGGCAGCGCCTCGCCGCCGACGAGCCGCCGCCGGGGCACGAGACCCCCGCCCCGGGCTCCGAGCCGTCCGGCAGGCCCACCGCGGACTCCTCGGACGGTTCGTCCGACGGCGCCCCGGACGACGCCACCGGCTCAGGATCGGCCGGCGACGACGGCGGCGCGACGCCGTCGGGCAGCCCCAGCCCGTCGCCGTCGCCGTCGCTGCTGCCGGGGGTCTGCGCGGACTGATCCGGGCCGCCGACCCCTGGCGTCGCCTGGAAGCAACCTGGGAACGGCTCGACTTAGTTACACGATTGTCGCAATGAGGCCCTACTCTCCGATGCGTGGCGAGTGACTTCTGGACGGCAGTGCGACCTGTCGGCGAGATAATTCCCGGGGTTCCCCGACATGCGCGCACGGGCGAGCGCCAGCCCCGGCACGTGCGCAGCTGGCGGAAGAAGTTCGTGGTCCGCACGGTCACCATGAGCGTGGTGGGTGCGATGGCGTTCGGGTCCGCGGCGGCCGCGACGGCGTACCACAACGCGATCTCGCAGATCGAGGTCCAGGACCTCGACGGCCTGGTGACCGAGGTCGTCGAGCCCAAGGACCCGTCCGACCCGTTCAAGGACCAGGCCGTCAACCTGCTCCTCATGGGCACGGACATCCGCGACGGCTCCAACGCCGACATCGGCGGCACGGTCTCCGGCATGCGCTCGGACACCACGATGCTGGTGCATATCTCCGCGGACCGGCAGTGGATGGAGATCGTCTCGCTGCCCCGCGACACCTTCGTCGACATCCCGTCCTGCAAGCTGCCCGACGGCAGCCAGTCGCAGCCGTACCGGGACAAGTTCAACGCCTCGTTCACCGTCGGCAGCGGCGGCACGGACATGAAGTACGCCGCCGCGTGCACGATCAACACCGTCAACGCGATCACCGGTGTGACCATCACCAACCACGCCGTGGTCAAGATGAACGGCGTGATCGACGTCGTCGACGCGATCGGTGGCGTGAAGATGTGCCTGCCGGAGGCGCTGCACGGTGACCCGAGGTCGGCGCGCATCGACCTGCCCGCGGGCGAGAACCGGCTCGACGGCAAGACGGCGATCCAGTTCCTGCGCGTGCGCAAGGGCACCGGCATGGGGCTCGAGATGGGCAGCGACCTGACGCGCATCGAGCGTCAGCAGGCGTTCATCAACGCGACGTTCCGGCAGATCCTGTCGGCCGAGACGCTCGCCGACCCGACCAAGACGTTCCGCCTGATCAACGCCGCCCTCGGCTCGCTGAGCGCCGACCCCGCGATCGCCAACCCGGGTAGCGTGGCCGGTCTCGCGTGGTCGCTGCGCGAGATCGAGAAGCGCAACATCATCATGACCAAGATCCCGGTCTACGACACCGAGGAGGGTGGCGTGGGCGGGCTCGGCTGGGGTCCGGAGGCCGCGGAGATCTTCGCGCGGGTCGCGGCCGACGAGCCGCCCGCGGACGTTGTCCTGGACACCCCGGAGCCGTCCGCCTCGCCGAGCGGGAGCGGCGCGGCCGAGGAGGGTTCCGGCGACGCCGGAGGTGACACGGGCGAGGCCGGCGGCGACGCAGGGACGGGCGAGACCGACGGGGGAGACTCCGGCTCCGGTGACGCGGGCGGCGCCGGCGACGCGGAGGGCAGCGGGGACACCGAGACGGGTGGGAGCGAGGGCGGCAGCAAGCCGAAGCCCAGCCCGAGCCCCGAGGTGCTGCTCGACGGCGTCTGCGCCTGACGCGTCAGGCGCCCAGGATCAGCGTTCCCGCCACGACCACCATCGTGACCGCGACCACGCTGTCCAGGACGCGCCAGGCGCCGGGCTTCTCCAGCAACGGCGCCAGGTAGCGCGCGCCGTAGCCCAGGGCGACGAACCAGGCGGTGCTGGCGAGGCAGGCGCCGAGCCCGAACCACCAGCGGTCGTCGCCGTGCGTCGCCGCGAGCCCGCCGACGAGCACCACGGTGTCGAGGTAGACGTGGGGGTTCAGCCAGGTCAGGGCGAGGGTGGTGGCGACGGCGGCGCCCACCGTCCGCGTGGTCATGCTGTGCCGCCCCATGACCACCTGCTGGCCCTTCCAGGCGCGGCGGGCGGCCATGCCGCCGTAGACCAGCACGACGACGGCGCCCGCCCACCGCGCGATCTCGACCACCAGGGGCGCGCTCTGGATCAGGGAACCGAGCCCGCCGACCCCCAGCGAGATGAGCACGAAGTCGCTGACGGCGCAGATGCCGGCGACGAGGCCCACGTGCTCTCTGCGCAGGCCCTGGCGGAGGACGAAGATGTTCTGTGCACCGACGGCGACGATGAGCGAGAGGCCGAAGGCCATCCCGGCAAGCGCTGAGAGCATTCCTGAACCGTAAGAAGTCGGACAGCGGATGTCCGGTTCATGATTCGGAAGTGCGGAAGGACTGTTACAGGGTTAATGATGGGGGTACGTCCAGATTTCACGCCGGAAGCAACTTGCGTGTTGCTTCTTTTCGCAGCGCTGCCGTGACCCGGTCGAGCACCGCCGACCGCAGCTTCCACTGCTGCAGGTGGAGCGGGACGTCCAGGACGTAGCCGGGCTCCATCAGCGTGATGCCGCCACCGGTACCGGCCTGCAGACCGCCGATCGTGGGCTGCTCCAGGAGCATGCCCCAGCCCAGGCCCAGGCGGATGGTGTCCTCGTACTCGACGGTGCTCGGCACGTGGTACCGCGGCGGACGGGCGTGCGGCGCGCGTGCGCGCAGGTACACGTCCTGCAGGTCGTCGGTCCGGTCGAAGACGACGACGGGCGCGGCCGCCAGGGCGTCCGGCGTCGGGCCGTCGGGGAACCAGCGCTCCGCGAAGGCGCGCGTGCACGCCGGGCGGTAGCGCATGATCCCGAGCGGGGTGCTGCGGCAGCCCTGCACCTGCGCGGTCTGCGAGGTGACCGCCGCCATGACCACACCCTCGCGAAGCAGGTCGGCCGTACGGCTGTCGTCGGCGCGGTGCAGGTCGAAGGTGACGCCCTCGACCTGGGCGAGGGCGGGCAGCACCCAGGTGGCCAGCGAGTCGGCGCTCACCGCCAGGGGCACGGTGACGAGGCGGGCGGGCGCGCCGCTCTCCACGTTCTGTGCGGGGGTGTCCTGGGCGCCGAGCTCGACGGCGACCTCCGCCCCGAGCAGCTCGGTCTGCCGGGCGAGGCGCAGCAGCGCCTGGCCCGACGGCGTGGCGACCACGGGGCGGGCGCGCCGGACCAGCACGCTGCCCGCGGCGTTCTCCAGCCCGCGGATGCGCTGGCTCACCGCGGAGGGGGTCACGTGCAGGGCGCGTGCCGCGGCGTCGAACGAGCCCTCGGCGACCACGGCGGCCAGCGCCTCGAGCTGGCGGGAGTCCCATCGCATGGCACCAGTGTGGCGCACCATCAGTTCTGCTTATGCCGCGTGAGAAACATGAACTGGTCTTCAGGCAGTGCGCTGCCTAGCGTTGACGGCATGCTCGCCCTGCTCGCCGGACTCGGATTCGGCCTCTCGCTCATCGTCGCCATCGGAGCCCAGAACGCGTTCGTGCTGCGCCAGGGGCTGCGCCGCGAGCACGTGGGCGTCGTGGCGGCGATCTGCGCGGCCTCCGACGTCGCCCTCTACGCGGCGGGTGCCGCCGGGTTCGGACCGCTCGTGGAGCGCTGGCCCGACGCCGTCGTCGTCGTGCGCTGGCTCGGCGCCGCGGTCGTCATCGGGTACGGGGCGATGGCCGCGTGGCGCGCGATCAAGGGGGACACGACGCTCGCCGCGGCCGCCGACGGCGCCCTGGGCGACAGCCCCGGACGCCGCCTCAAGCCCGTCGTGCTGACGGCGCTCGCCCTGACCTGGCTCAACCCGCACGTGTACCTCGACACGGTGGTGCTGCAGGGCTCGGTCGCGGCCACGTACGGCGACACGCGCTGGTGGTTCACCGCCGGCGCGATGGTGTCCAGCGTCGCGTGGTTCGCCGCCCTCGGGTACGGCGCGCGGCTGCTCGCCCCCGTGCTCCGGCGCCCGAACGCGTGGCGGGTGCTCGACGGCGTGATCGCGCTGATCATGCTGGCCGTCGCGGTCTCGCTGCTGGCGGGCTGAGGGCGGCTAGCTCAGCGGGACCCCCAGGCCGGCCAACCGGGTCGCGGCGTCGCGCAGGACGCTCTCGCTCTTCACGAAGGTAAATCTCACGTGGTTCGCCAGGGCCTGTGCCGTCGGGGAGCCCGGGCGGCAGAACGCCGACGCCGGGATCGCCACGACGCCCGCCAGCTCCGGCAGCCGCCGGCACAGCTCGACGCCGTCGCGCAGGCCGAGCCGGGCCAGCACGGCCGACGCGTCGGCCATCACGAAGTACGTGCCGGCCGGCCGCGTGACCGTGAAGCCGGCGGTCTCCAGCCCGGCGCACAGGAGGTCGCGGCGCTCGGCCAGGGACGCGGCCAGCGCGCGGGGCGTGTCGTCGTCGGCCAGGGCCTGCGCGATGGCCGGCTGGAACGGCGCGCCCGACGTGTACGTCAGGTACTGCTTGACGGTCCGCACCGCCGTGACCAGGGCGGCCGGGCCGTGCAGCCACCCCACCTTCCAGCCGGTGAACGAGAACGTCTTGCCCGACGACGAGATGGTCAGCGTCCGCTCCGCCATCCCCGGCAGCGTGGCGACCGGGACGTGCTCCGCGCCGAACGTGAGGTGCTCGTACACCTCGTCCGTGACCACGATCGCGTCGTGCTCCCGCGCGACCGCGGCGACGGCGGCCAGCTCGTCCCGCGTGAGCACCGTCCCGGTCGGGTTGTGCGGCGAGTTGAGCAGGATCATGCGCAGACGGTCGGTGGCCGCCGCCCGCAGGGCCTCGACGTCGAGCCGGAACCCGTCCGGCCCCGGGACCAGGGGGGCGGTGACGTGCGTGGCGCCCGACATACCGATCGCGGCCGCGTGCGAGTCGTAGAACGGCTCCAGCGTGAGCACCTCGTCACCGGGCCGGGTCAGCGCCAGGACCGACGCCGTCAGCGCCTCGGTGGCGCCCGTGGTGACCAGCACCTCGGTGTCGGGGTCGACGTCCAGGCCGTAGTGCCGCTTCTGGTGCTCGGCCACGGCGTGGCGCAGCTCCGGAACGCCGTCCCCGGGCGCGTACTGGTTGCGGCCCGCCTCGATCGCCTGGATCGCGGCCCGCTTGACGTACTCCGGACCGTCGACGTCGGGGAAGCCCTGGCCGAGGTTGATCGCGCCGGTGCGGACCGCCAGGGCGGACATCTCGGCGAAGATCGTGACGGCGACGCTGCCGTCCTCGGCCAGCAGCCCGGCGGCGCTCGCGGTGGCCTGCCAGCGGTCCTGGCCCCGGTCGGACGAGTCGCGGCCAGATGAATGAAGGGCGTTCATGGGCTAGACGATAGCCACCGCCGGTCCACCCCGGGTTCATCTCGGGCATCCCTGACAACCCGCTTTACCTGCACCTTTGTGGACAAGCCTGTGGATTTGGTGGATAACCAGGGCTCCTGGGGAAGGTTATCCACAGGGTGCCCTGCGGAGATGAACGTTTGGACCTAGCGTTGCCGGTCATGGGCGAAGAGGGGGCGCGGATCCTCGAGTCGTAGTACGCCGCGGGTCTGGTCTGCCCAGCCTCGACGCGTCAGGCGTCGGTTCTAGGCCAGGCCACGGGCTGGCCGGTGGGGCAGAACACGACAGGGAACTCGACGTTGTCGGCGTCCCACGCCTCGTTGATGGACTCCCAATGCACGTCGACGGCAATAGCCCATCGAACACGACCGGTCGCACCGGGTCGATCCGACGTATGGGTGAAGTTGCCAGCGACATCGATTGGGCGGATCTGCATGTTTCAAGGGCTACTCAGCGCGCTCCAGCGCCCGCACGAGCACCTCGCGCAGCGTGTCCGTCGTCACCACCTGCTGGGTGAGCAGGCGAACCGGCCTCCCCAATGGCGTCATGTCGAGAATCTCGTTCTTGAGCTTGTCCCGCGCCTGCTGCTTCGGATTGTTCGCGTGATACTCGAAGCCGTCCACCTCGATCGCGAGTATGTTGCGGTTCGAGACGCGGTTGTAGACCACGAAGTCGACTCGTGCGCGATGCTCCACGTACTCTCGCTGCGCGGAGTTCAGGGGTTCGTCGCCGGACAGCAGCGCCGCTACCAGAACCTCGTGATGGAACGCGAGATGCCGGAAGGGCTCCTCCGTCAGGATGTCCTGAAGCAGGGTCCAAATGATGTTCTCGGACTTGAACCGCGACCGCCGCACGAGCCGTCTTTCCAGTTCGCGCAGTCGATCGGAGTAGTCGTGGTACAGCAGGTCGAACGCGGAGACGATTCCGCTCTGAGTGACAGCGTCGGGGTCCCGGTACTCGATGTATCGCTGCAGGTCACGTAGATACTTTGTGTAGGGGAGCCCGTCGGCATCAATCAGCAGCGCGAGGTGCCGTTCCGCCCGCGACACTGCCACATTGATCAGTTCAGGACTGTCGGCGTGCTTCTTACGGAACTTCGCCTGGCGGGTGGAGTCGAGCACGGTCGTGAAGACGACGGCCTGCTTCTCCCGTCCTTGATACTTGTGGACAGTGTCGGTGTCCATGTCGCCGACGGTGTGGCCCACCGTCTCAGCCTGCAACCGGAACGCGGCGATGATGCCGATGTCGTTGGGCTGTACGTGCGGAACCAACCCCGGGAGCACGTCCTCCAGGATGATGTCCGCCTGCCGCTGGCTCATGGCACCGCGCCCCCGAATGGCTCGCATGTGGTTGCCGAGCGGATCGCGATGCACCCGCATCGGCGGGATGGCGGGAGAGGGGCCGCTCGAGCCGTCGTCGTCGGACACGATCGAGATGAGCTCGCCCTCGTAGAACTGACGGTTGCAGTACTCGATGATCATCGGGTGACAGCGGTAGTGCTCACGAAGGGTCGTCTCGGGGAGCTGCTCATTGTCGTAGCGCGCGGTGACAGAGGTGAGAATGCTGTGCGTCAGGTAGTCGACGTCCGGCGTCGGCGCTGTGAGCGCCTGCGCAGCCTCCTCGTCGGGGATCGGCGGCAGCTGTTTCTCATCGCCGACGACGACGAGCCGCCGGCACCGGGCCATCGCCAGTGCCGCGGTGGGGAGATCTACCTGTGACGCCTCGTCGATGATGATGTAGTCGAGCATGACGCCGTCGGGCAGGCTGCCGTTGAGGGAGTGGCAGGTGCTGAGGACGACCGGGAACTCCGCGAGAAGGCCCGAAGTGAGGGCGCCGTCGTCAAAACGCGGGAGGTCGCCGAGAGGCGTGCCTTCGAAGCGATCCGCGAGGTCCTCGGCGAAGCGCGTCATCGACCGGTCTTTGATCTCCTCGTTGAGATGCGTGAATCTCTTGTCCGTGAGGCGGCGCGTGGCACGCTCGACCGCGGCTTCGAGCTCGGCGATCCGGCGGTCGTAGTAGGTGGCCTGCAGCTGGAGCGCGGCCTCGGTGTCCTCGGGGGAGAGCGGACGGACGACGCCATGCAGCAGGTACTGCCGAAGCCACCAGGTGATGCGCGCGATGCGACGTTCCCGGGCCGGTGCGAGCGCGCCCTCGGCGAGAAGGGTGAGGATGCGGCGGGAGGATTTCCACAGGAGGGGGACACGGTCTGGCGCGGGAATCTCATGGCGTGCGAGGTGCTCGTCGAAATGGCGCTTCTCGACACGAAGGTCTTCCAGCTGTCGGCTGAGCCTGGCCTGTTTGCGCTTGAGATAGTGCAGCTTCAGGAGCTGTTTGTCGAGGTCCGCGATCTCCTGGTCGGTCGCCGACCGGCGGGTGTCCTCGTCGTGCTCGCGGGCTCGGAGCTCGGCTGCGCGCGCGTTGCGGGTCTTGGCGAAGAAGCTCTCACGCTCGGCCCGGCGCTCCTTGATCGTCCGGTAGAACTCCTTGCGGTTGTCGCTCTTGCCGACCTCCGCTATGAGATGGCGGAGATGGATCTTGTCGAGCTTCGCCGCCACGTTCTCCACCGCCGAATTGTTCGACGAGACGACGCCGACCGTGACGCCCGGCTCGCGCACAAGATTCGCGATGACGTTGAGGATGGTCTCCGTCTTGCCCGTGCCGGGCGGGCCCTGAATCACCGAGATGGTGTGGGTCAGCGCCGTGTGGATCGCGTCGCGCTGGCTGATGTTCAGCCGGAACGGGTAGATCACAGGACGGGCAAGCGCTTTGACGTTCGGGTCCGTGAGCGAAGTGAGGGCTCGGCGGATCATGCCGCGGCGCAGGTAGTGGGCGAGGACACTACGCCGGTCGATGACGTCGAGCCTCTCGAACGGGCGGGCGAGGAAGTTGTCCTTCTCCGGGATGCTGCTGACGATGTTGCGCCAGTAATCGAGCACAGCGTGGGTCTCGGCGGGGAGCTCGGCGTCGATCACCGTGATGATCTCGGATTGCGGCACGGCACGCAGATGGGTGCCGTCGTCGAGGACGGGCCGGAGCCAGTCGCCTTCGGGGCCCGCGAATCGCAGGATGGTTGTGGGCGCCGAGATCCGGGCTCGCCAGGCCGCGTGGTGGAGGTGAGTGGAATGGGGAAGCGGCTCGCTCTTCGCCTCGGTGAGGAGCTGCACGTCGTGCCGAGCCTTGGGGTAACTCTTGCCGTTCATGTACGTGATCCGGAGTGGCTTCCCGGCGACGTCTTCGATATCGGTGACCTCAAGGGTCTGATCGGCAATCGGCAGGTTCTTGGGCTTCACCAGGAGGACGGCAACGGACGGGTCGTGCAGCGGGGTGGCGGCCACAACGCATGAAGGTAGGTCGAACATCACGTATGTCGAGCATCTCGGTTGTGATGTGGTGCCAGTCCAGTCTGGACCGCGGTGGATATCGTCGGGACGACGAGGGTCCGGCCCGGTCGAAGAGTGACGCCGGGCGGATCGAGACCCCGTGATTGCAGCGGTCGGCGAACAGCACCGACCGGTACCTCGACCACTAAGATCACCTGGACGTTCGCGCCCCTGCGGGATATCCAGCGCCAGAGGGCCTCGCAGCTCGGGGTCGACCGCAAAGCACCGCCACGATCTCAGGGACCGAGCAGTTCCGCGGGTACGACGGCGATCCCGTCGTCGCGTCGGTATGCGGCGGGCCCGGTCGTGATGAGAACGGCGTCGAGCAGGTCGTCACCCAGCTTGTCCTGGAGCCATCTCAGGTGCTTGACGTCGTCCCCGCTGGGGATGGCCGTGAGCTTCACCTCGATCGCCACGATCTTGCCGTCGCCCCGTTCGACGATGAGGTCGACCTCATGTTCGCCGCGCTTTGTCCGCAGGTGGCTGACACGTGCTCCATGCGCTTCCGCGTAGACCTGGACGGACAGCGTGACCAGGCTCTCGAAGAACGCGCCGATCAGCGAGCCCTTGCGTGGGAGCGGGACAG
Source organism: Promicromonospora kroppenstedtii (assembly GCF_044389675.1). Classification (NCBI taxonomy): domain Bacteria; kingdom Bacillati; phylum Actinomycetota; class Actinomycetes; order Micrococcales; family Promicromonosporaceae; genus Promicromonospora; species Promicromonospora kroppenstedtii. The sequence continues at coordinate 60,563 of NZ_JBIRYI010000001.1, forward strand.
TACCCGGATTCGCGCGTTCCAGGAGCGCATCGCCGCTGACGTTCAGGAGTCGTGCCGCCAGTGCGGGATCGCACATCTGGTGCTTCGGCGAGGCGCCGAGCGCCGTCATGATGCTGCCGATGCCCGTCCACGCCGGGACCTCCTCGACGAGCCACATGCGTTCCAGGATCTCGCGGTAGGCGACCGTCGTGGTACGTGCCGGCTTGTCGGCTTCCCCAGGTGTCGCAGCCTCGAGTATCGAGTTGTACGAGGTGGTCGTCGAGGTTGCCGCGGCGTATGCACGCAGCCAGGCGCGTAGCGTTCCGGGACGGCGTACGACGTGACCAAGTTCCGCGAAGTCGCGATCCACAACAGCCGCCAGATAGCCGTCGAGAGCGTCCTTTCGGAAGCGCTCTGGGAGACGCCGTATCCCCGGAAAGCCTGAGGAGGTGATCTCCTGAGCGTAATCTTCGAGGCCTGCCGAGGAGTCGCCCGACACCGGCGGACGCCCTCCTGCGAGTAGTGCCCCCAGTGACACCGAAGGCTCGCCGATCGCTCGCTCTGCAAGCGACATCGGGCGCATGCGCAGCTGGACGATGCGACCGGCACCGGAGTGCATGGGCTGCTTCGTCGGGGCCGCCGAGCCGGTCAGCAGGAAGTCTCCAGCATTCGCGCCGCGGTCGACAGCTCGCCGAACCGCATCCCAGACGGGCGGATGTACTTGCCATTCGTCGACAAGGACCGGACGCTTCGCCCTTGTCAACCGGCCTGGATCGTTCTGAATCAGGCTCAGTTCGAACTCGTCGCCGAGGTCCAGGACCGACTGCGCCCGCCGCGAGGCCGTCTCGGTCTTACCCACTGCTTTGGGGCCGACGATCGCCACGGCGGGTAGGCCTCGGAGAAGGTCGTCCAACTGGCGATCGAGAATTCTTGGGATGTAGTCCACGATCCTAGGCTACAGATTTACGGCATCCTACGCTACCGATGTTCGGCTTCCTACGAGTCCGATCTGCGCACTCCTGTGCTACCGATGTGCGACTTCGAGCCTCGCGCCACCATCGGCGGAACTGTTGCACCATCTAGCGGACCAGATGCTCGGGCGTGCAGATCGCGGCGTTGCCCGACTTGTTCACGCGCGAATACCTCAGGGCAGGACAAGGGGTTATCCACAGGCATTCTGTTCGTGGGGCGCGGATCGTGGCGGATGCTCTTAAGGTCGGTGCGGCGGCGATCTGCAAGGGCAGTGCCGACGGGGGAGCCGCGAACGCGAGCTCAGGGGGAGGGCTATGTCTGCTGCGGTGGAACGGACCGGAACGCGCCGAGTGGCTGCGGTCGATGCTGGGAACGCAAGCATGGCCGTCCACGGGCGGGACGCGGCACGAGCCGACGGGGTCGCTCTGCTGGAGAGTGAGGTACGTGAACTCGTCCGGCGTCGTGGCGTGGACCCGATGGCAGAACCGGAACGGCTTTCGGAGCTGGTGCGTGAAGTGGCTGCGGACTACGCGGACCGCGCCGCACGCGGTCTTCTCCTCGGGTTGCCCGATATGGAGCGCGTAGTCCAGGAGATTTCGGACGCGGTTGGCGGCTTTGGGCCGCTGCAAACTTATCTTGATGATCCTGAAATAGAGGAGGTCTGGCTCAACGCGCCGACCCACGTCTACGTCGCGCGACGCGGGGTGTCCGAGCTGACGAGCACGGTGCTGACCGAGGAGCAGGTGCGCGACCTCGTGGAGCGCATGCTCAAGACCTCCGGGCGGCGACTCGACCTGTCGAGCCCCTTCGTGGACGCCCGGCTGCCCGGCGGAGAGCGCCTGCACGTCGTGATCCCCGACATCACGCGTTCCGCGTGGGCCGTGAACATCCGCAAGCATGTGGTGCGGGCCCGCTCGCTGGCCGACATGGTGCGGCTCGGGTCGCTCACGGCCCAGGCCGCGGCGTTCCTCGACGCCGCCGTGCGGTCCGGGCTGAACGTGCTCGTCTCGGGCCAGACCCAGGCCGGCAAGACCACGATGCTGAATGCCCTGGCGGGGTCGATCCCCGGGTCCGAGCGCGTCATCTCGGCCGAGGAGGTCTGGGAGCTGCGCCTGCCGGTCCGCGACCACGTGGCGCTGCAGACCCGCCCTGCGAACCTCGAGGGCACGGGCGAGGTGCCGCTGCGACGCCTGGTCAAGGAGGCCCTGCGCATGCGCCCGGACCGGCTGGTCATCGGCGAGGTGCGGGAGGCCGAGGCGTTCGACCTGCTCATCGCCCTGAACAGCGGCGTGCCCGGCATGTGCACGCTGCACGCCAACACCGCGCGCGAGGCGGTCGCGAAGATGACCACCCTCCCGCTGCTCGCGGGCGAGAACGTGTCGGACCGCTTCGTGGTGCCCACCGTCGCCTCCGCGGTGGATCTCGTGGTGCACCTCGGCCTGACCCGGGCGGCGGACGGCGTGGTGCGCCGCCAGGTCCGCGAGATCGTCGCGGTGACCGGACGGGTCGAGGAGGGCCGTATCGAGACGGCCGGGATCTTCGACCGGGACGCCGACGGCGACCTGCGCCGCGGCGACGGCATGCCGCCCGGCGAGGACCGGTTCGAGCGCGCCGGGTTCGATGTCCGGGCGCTGCTCGCCGACCGGTCGATACCTCCGGAGGCGGCGCCTGGAACCGGGTCCCCGCGCGGCTCCGTCGCCGGTCCGTGGGCCGGGGCCGGAGGTGCGGGCGTGGGTGCGCGTGCCGCAGCGAGCCCCTGGGCGACCCGCTGATGGGCGTCGTCGTGGGCCTGCTCCTCGGCGCGGGGCTGTTCAGCGTGTGGTGGTCCTGCTGGACCCCGACGCCGCGCCCCACGGGCCGGGTGACCTGGCAGATGCGCACCCGCGACCTGCTCACCCAGGCCGGTGCGCCCTCCGTGACCCCCGCGATGCTCGTGGGCTCCTGCGTGGCGCTGGGCGTCGTCACCCTGCTCGCGGCGCTTGCCGTGACCAGGTCGCCCGCCATCGCCGTGTGCTTCGCGGCGCTCGCCGCCCCGGGCCCCGTCGTGCTGGTCCGCGCCCGCGCCCGGCACCGCCGCCGGGCGCTGCGGGAGGCGTGGCCCGAGGTGGTGGACCACCTCGCCTCCGGGGTCCGCGCCGGGCTGTCCCTGCCCGAGGCGGTAGCTCAGCTGGCGCACCGCGGCCCCGTCGAGCTGCGCGAGCCGTTCGGCCGCTTCGCCCACGACTACCGGGCCGGTGGCCGGTTCGGCGATGCCCTCGACGCGCTCAAGGAACGCCTCGCCGACCCGGTCGCGGACCGCATCGTCGAAGCCCTGCGCCTGACGCGAGAGGTCGGCGGCCAGGACCTGGGCCGGCTGCTGCGTACCCTCAGCGGCTTCCTCCGGGAGGACGCCGCTACCCGCGGCGAGCTCGAGGCCCGTCAGAGCTGGACCGTCAACGGCGCCCGCGTCGCGGTCGCCGGACCGTGGGTCGTCCTCGCGCTGCTGTCCACCCGGCCCGGGACGGCGGCCGCCTACGACTCGCCCGCGGGGATCACGGTGCTCGTCGGCGGCGGCCTCTGCGCGCTCCTGGCCTACCGGCTGATGCTCCGGATCGGACGACTGCCCGCCGAGCGCCGGGTGCTGCGGTGACGGGCTGGGCCGCGGGGGCGCTCGCGGGCCTCGGTGTGGCGCTCGGCGTGCTGATCGTGCTCTCCCGCCTCCGGGCGCGGGCGGTCAGCCTCGACGAGCGTCTCGCGCCCTACCTGCGACCGCGCGACGCGACCTCGACCCTGCTGCGCGAGGCCAGCCGCACGTCGGCGGTGGTCCGGCTGCTCGGCCTGCACGACGTCGGTGCGCGCCTCGAGCGGTTCGGCGCGCCCCGGGAGGAGATCCGCCGCCGGCTCGACCGGGCCGGCTCCGCCGAGACCGTCGACCACTTCCGCGCCCGTCAGGTCGTGTGGACGGTTGCGGGGCTCGCGGCCGGGCTCGGCCTCGCCCTGCTGCTCGCGGCGACCCGCGGGGCGTCGGCCGTCCCCCTGGTCGCCCTCGTGGTGATCACAGGTGGCTGCGGCTACGTCGCGTGCGACCAGGCCCTCACCCTCCGGGTCCGACGTCGCGAGGAGCGACTCCTCGCCGAGCTGCCGACCATCGCGGAGCTGCTCGCCCTGGCCGTGGCGGCGGGGGAGAGCCCGCCCGCCGCACTCGAACGGGTGGCGTCCACGGCCCGCGGCGAGCTGGCGGGCGAGATCCGCCGCATGGTCGCCGAGGTGCGCGCGGGCGCACCCGTGACGGCCGCCCTCACGGCGCTCGCCGAGCGGTCCGGGCTGCCTCCGTTGTCGCGGTTCGCCGAGGGCGTCGTGGTGGCGCTCGAGCGCGGGACGCCGTTGGCGGACGTGCTGCGCGCCCAGGCCCGCGACGTCCGCGAGGCCGGCCGCCGCGCCCTCCTGGAGGCGGGTGGCCGCAAGGAGATCCTGATGATGGTGCCGGTCGTGTTCCTGGTCCTGCCGGTCACCGTCGTCTTCGCCGTGTTCCCCAGCCTGGCCACGCTCCGGATCGGGCTCTGACCCGACCGGCCGAACGATTCCGTTGACGAAAGGAAGCTCCATGCGCGACGACCGAGAAACCGACACCGACACCGACCATGCCGAGCACGGGACCGAGCGCGGTGACGTGCCGGGTTGGGTGCTCGTGACCTTGATGACGGCTGGCCTCGTGGTGGCGCTCTGGGCCGTCGCCGGCCCCCTGCTCGAGGGCGCGTTCCGTCAGGCGATCAGCAGCGTCACGGGCCAGGGGTGAGCACCGGCCGGCGGGAGCGTGGATCCGCGGCGGTGGAGTTCCTGCTGGTGTCGGTGTTGGTCCTGGCACTCCTGCTCGGGGTGGTCCAGGTGGCGCTCGCCGTCCACGTGCGGTCGCTCGCGACCGACGCGGCAGCCGAGGGCGCCCGCGTGGCGGCGCGCGCGGACCGGACTCCGGCCGACGGTGTCGCCCGCGCCCGAGCCCTCCTGGCCGGTGCCCTGACCGGCGACTACGCCCGCGACGTGACCGCCGGCACCACCACGTTCGACGGTGTGGCGGTCACCGAGGTCACGGTGCGGACGCCGCTGCCCGTGGTCGGGCTGCTCGGTCCCGCCGGCACGATCACGGTGCGCGGCCACGCCCTGGCGGAGCGATGAGCGGGCCGCGCCGGGTCGCACGGCAGGCCTGGCGGGCACGCACCGAGGACACCGCGCGCGAGCAGGGTTCCGCGATGGTCGAGTTCCTCGGCGTCGCGCTGATCCTTCTGATCCCGCTGGTCTACCTCGTGGTCACGCTCGGTCGCGTCCAGGCCGGCGCGTTCGCCGCCGAGGGCGCTGCGACCGGCGCGGTCCGCGCGCTGGTCACGGCCGAGTCCGCGGCGGTCGGCACCAGTCGGGCGGACGCCGCGCTGCGCCTCGCCCTGACCGATCAGGGCTTCGCGCCCGGCGAGGGCAGGCTCACCCTGGAGTGCTCGCAGTCCCCGTGCCTGACGCCGGGCGGCTCCGTGGCTGCGGTCGTCCGCGTCGAGGTACCCCTGCCCCTGCTGCCCGAGGCCGTGCGGGGTTGGGTGCCGTTGTCGGTCCCCGTGGAGGCGGCCCGTACCGGAACGGTCGACGAGTACACGACGGTCCGGTTCTGAGGAGCGGCGGCGGGGCGCGGACGTGACGACGGTCCGCACCCCTGAAGGGGTGCGGACCGCCGTCGTCCTGCACGGCCGGGCGGCCGCGTCCGGGTCAGGGTCAGCCCGGCGGATCGAGCGTCAGGTGGTCGAGCAGGTCGCGGTGGGCAGGGTGGTGCTGCCGTTCTTGTAGAGCGTGATCCCGAACGAGTTCCCGTTCCCGTTCGGCGTGGCGGTCAGGGTCCCGCTGGTGCCGGAGACCGTGGCGTTCCAGGAGTTCTGCAGGCTCTGCGCGCCCTGCAGCTGGACCGAGACGCGCCAGGTGGAGCTCCCCGAGACCGCGAGCGAGACGTTGAATCGGTCGGACCACTCCTCGGCACGGGTGACGGTGACCGTGCAGCCGTCACCGGGCTGCGGGTTCCCCGTCCCGCCCGCGTTCAGGGCGTCCAGCGTGTAGTTGTAGGCGAGCTTCTTGTTGCCGTTGCCGTCGAACAGGAGCGGGGTGTCACCGGACCGCCACGAGTCGGAGTCCCGCACGCCCCACACGCTGATGCCGGTGCAGCGCGACACGGCGAGGCATGCCTGGACGATCCCGCGGTACTGCTCGGCCTGCGAGGTGCCGGAGCCCGCGATGTCGAGCTCGGTGATCTGGACGTCCACGCCCAGGGCCGCGAAGTTGCCGAGGGTGGTGTGATAGTTGCTGGGTACCGGGTTGCCGCTGTTGAAGTGGGCCTGGAAGCCGACACAGTCGATCGGGACGCCGCGGGACTTGAAGTCCCGGACCATGTTGTACACGGCCTGGGTCTTGGCGTGGCTCCAGTTGTCCGTGTTGTAGTCGTTGTAGCAGAGCTTGGCGTTCGGGTCGGCCGCCCGGGCGGCGCGGAACGCCGCCTCGATCCAGTCGTTGCCGGTGCGCTGCAGGTTCGAGTCGCGGCGCGCGCCGGAGGATCCGTCGGCGAACGCCTCGTTCACCACGTCCCAGGAGTGGATCTGGCCGCGGTAGTGGGTGGCCACCTGGGTCACGTGGTTGAGCATCGCGGACCGCAGCGCGGAGCCGCTCATGTTCTGCATCCAGCCCGGTTGCTGCGAGTGCCACGCCAGCGTGTGTCCCCGGACCTGCTTGCCGTTGCTCCGTGCCCAGCTCACGATGCGGTCACCATTGGTGAAGTTGAACTGGTTCTGGTTCGGCTCGGTGGCGTCCAGCTTCATCTCGTTCTCGGCGGTGACCATGTTGAACTCGCGGTTCGCGATGGTGGTGTACGCCGTGTCGGAGAGCTTGTTCGCCGCGATCGCCGTGCCGAAGTACCGGCCCGACTCCGCGGCGGCGGCCTGCAGGGTGCTGCCGGCGGCCTGGGCGGACGTCGCCGCGATGCCTGCGCTGAGCACCAGGGCGGTCAGCGTGGCGAGCGAGACCACTCCGAGTGTGCGCCCGCGGCGCCTTGGGGTGAGCGTTCGGGTCATCGTTGATCCCCTTCGGGTAGGACGTGCCGTCGTTGGCCCGTCGGACGTGGAAAAGGATTTCTATGGCTCCCACCAGGTGTCAAGGGTTTCGCTAAACGTTTTCGAAGATCGGGCGAATCTAAACGATTAGGTCGCCGTGGTGCGCGAACCGGCGGCTCCCGGGGTGGTCCGCACCCCGTCCGCAACCTCGCGGAACGGTTGTCCACACCCTCCCCGGGCCGTGGCCCGTGCCCGGCGACACAATGGGCGGGTGACCCCCGCCGACCACCCCGACGCCTGCCGGCGCGACCCCGAGAGCGGCCGCATCATGCTGCTCACCTCGGCCTTCGTCGCGTTCGCGCTGATGCTCGTCGCGGTCGTCGCCTCGGCGAGCGCCGTGCACCTGGACCGGAAGGCCCTGTACGACGTCGCGGACCTGGCCGCCGCCGACGCCGCGGACGCGATGTCCCCGGACGCGTTCTACACGGGCGGTGCGGTGCGGGCCGAGGGCGCCCCGCTCACGCTGTCGGACGCCGCGGTGCGCGCCGCCGTCGAGCAGTACCTGGCCGAGCACCCGCCGGGGCTGCCCGTTGCGGTGACCGGGGCGTCGTCGCCGGACGGGCGGTCCGCCCGGGTGACGCTCGCGGCCGTGTCCCGGCCGCCGCTGCTGCGCTGGTTCACCGACGCGTTCGGCGGCGGGGTGCCCCTGTCGGCGTCGTCCACGGCTCGCGCCTGGTGAGCGCGGCCGGGGCGCGACCCGCGGCCCGGCTCACCGGGCCGGGTTAGGTTGTGGCCATGAGCGAGCAGAGCACCGGCGAGCAGGGCCCGAACGAGCAGGGCGGCACGCGCCTGGAGCCCCAGCAGATCTTCGACCTCGCCCGACAGGGCGCGGACGTGCTCCTGGACCTCGTGGACGCCGGCCTTCCGGTCGAGCTGGCCGACGAGGCGGACAACACCCTGCTGATGCTCGCCGCCTATCACGGGCACGCCGCCCTGACGGCGGGTCTCGCCGAGCGCGGCGCGGACGTGAACCGGCTCAACGGCAACAACCAGGCGCCGCTCGCGGGGGCAGTGTTCAAGAACGAGGCCGACGTGATCCAGGTGCTGATCGAGCACGGCGCCGACCCGGACGCGGGGACGCCCAGCGCCCGCGCGACCGCGCAGATGTTCGGCCGCGAGCTGCCCGAGCCGGGGGCTCGCTGACCCGGGGCTGAGGGCGGCGCGGGATTTTCCGGCGTCGGGCACCGGGATGCGCGGGTAACCTTGAACATCGTGGCCACCAACGACTTTCCCGCTGAGATCAAGGCGCTTCGCACGACCCTCGAGTCCATCGAGGCCGTGAGCGACCCCACCGCGCTCGAGGCGAAGATCGCCGAGCTGTCGGAGCAGGCGTCGGCGCCCAACCTGTGGGACGACCCGGAGGAGGGCCAGAAGGTCACCTCCGCGCTCTCGGCCGCACAGGCCGAGCTGAGCCGGGTGGAGAAGCTCGCCGCCCGCATCGACGACGTCGAGACCCTCGTGGAGCTCGGCCAGGAGATGGAGGACGCCGACTCGCTGACCGAGGCCGAGGAGGAGGTCGCCAAGATCCGCAAGGACCTCGCCGCCCTCGAGGTCCGCACCCTGCTCAACGGCGAGTACGACTCCCGCGAGGCCGTCGTGACGATCCGCGCCGGCGCCGGTGGCGTGGACGCCGCCGACTTCGCCGAGATGCTGATGCGCATGTACCTGCGCTGGGCCGAGCGGCACGGTTACCCGACCAAGGTCGGCGACACGTCCTACGCCGAGGAGGCGGGCCTCAAGTCCGCGACCTTCGAGGTCAACGTGCCCTACGCGTTCGGCAACCTGTCGGTCGAGGCGGGCACGCACCGCCTGGTGCGTATCTCGCCGTTCGACAACCAGGGCCGCCGGCAGACGTCGTTCGCGGCGGTCGAGGTGATCCCGCTCATCGAGCAGACGGACCACATCGACATCCCGGACTCCGAGCTCAAGATCGATGTGTACCGCTCCTCGGGCCCGGGCGGTCAGTCGGTCAACACGACGGACTCCGCGGTCCGCATGACGCACATCCCCACGGGCGTCGTCGTCGCGATGCAGAACGAGAAGTCGCAGATCCAGAACCGCGCGGCCGCCTACCGCGTGCTCCAGTCGCGCCTGCTGCTGCTCCGCAAGGCGGAGGAGGCCGCGAAGAAGAAGGAGATGGCCGGCGACATCAAGGCCAGCTGGGGCGACCAGATGCGGTCCTACGTGCTGCAGCCGTACCAGATGGTCAAGGACCTGCGCACCGAGCACGAGTCGGGCAACCCGCAGGCCGTGTTCGACGGCGCCATCGACGACTTCATCGAGGCCGGCATCCGCTGGCGCCGCGGCGGCTCCGGGAACTGACATCCCACGCCGGGCAGCCTCCACGAGGCCGCCCGGCGTTCTCGCGGTCTCAGGCGTGCGGCACGATGACCGCGCGTCCGGACAGCTGCCCTGCCTCCAGCTTGCGGTACGCCTCGTCGAACCGGTCGAGGGGGTACCGCTCGACGTCGGGCACGATCTGCCCCGCCCGGTACATCGCGACCACCTCGTAGAGCTCCTCGACGGTGCCCCAGTAGGTGTTGGTGATCTCCGCCTCGTACGGGTTGGTGAAGAAGCTCCACTCGGTCACCCCGCCGGCGATGCCGACGACGGTGAGCCGCCCCTGCTGGGCGAGGCACGCCTGCGCCGTCCTGATCGTGGGTGCGGCGCCCACCAGGTCGAACGCGGCGTCGACGCCGCGCCCGCCGGTGATCTCGCGGATCGCCGCGACCTGGTCCGGTCCGCCGGGCACGGTGACGGCGCCGGCCGCCGCCGCGCGGTCCATCGCGTCCTGCTTCATGTCGGTGGCGATCACGGTGGCGCCGGTCAGCGCGGTCAGGATCTGCACTGCGATCTGCCCCAGCCCGCCGAGGCCCACGACCAGCGCGTACCTGCCGCCGCCGGCCAGCTTGGGCAGCGACAGCTTGATGGCGTGGTACGGAGTGAGGCCGGCGTCGGCCAGGGGAGCGGCCGCCACGGGGTCGGCGTCACCCAGCGGCACGAGGTTGCGGGCGGGGGTGACCATGTACTCCGCCATGCCGCCGTCGCGCCCGATCCCGGTGGCTGCCCACGGCATGGTCGCCGCGTTCTCGCAGTACGTGTCCTGGCCGCGTGAGCAGGCCTTGCAGTGCCCGCACCCGTTGGGCCCGTACACGAGGTACGCGTCACCCTTGGTGAACCCGGTGACCCCTGGACCGAGCTCCTCGATCCAGCCCGATGCCTCGTGGCCCAGCACGAAGGGCGGCGCGGACGCCCCTGGCTGCCCCTCGGCGAACTCCTTGTAGAGCGCGACGTCGGAGTGGCAGGCGCCGGAGCCGGCGATCTTCAGCAGCACCTCGCCCGGGCCGGGGCTCGGCCTGTCCACCTCTCGCAGGCTGGGAAAGGTCTGGAACTTCTCGAACACGACTGCACGCATCAGCTCACGCTCCTGTCGCCGGGGGCCGGTTCCTCCATCAGAACTCATCGGCGCCGGTCCGGCGCGGGATGTCGGTCCGGCGTGGGTGGCCGGTCCGGCGAAATGCCGCGTCCGAGCATTTTGGCCGGATATGGCGAGCAACTCGGCGCGCCGGGGTGAACCCCATCGGCGTGTCTGCCGGACACGCCCGCGGATGTCCGACCTAGTGTCGGGCTCGTGATCAGGTTCGAGAACGTGTCGAAGGTCTATGCGCGCGGCGCACGACCTGCCCTCGACCAGGTCTCCGTGGACGTCGAGCGCGGCGAGTTCGTGTTCCTCGTGGGGGCCTCCGGGTCGGGCAAGTCGACCTTCCTGTCGCTGGTGCTGCGCGAGCAGCGGCCCACCCGAGGCCGCGTCTACGTGGCCGGCCGCGATGTCGCGAACCTCTCGGGGTGGCGCGTGCCCACCCTGCGCCGTCAGCTCGGCGTGGTGTTCCAGGACTTCCGGCTGCTGCAGAACAAGACCGTCCACGAGAACGTGGCGTTCGCCCTGCAGGTGATCGGCAAGCCGCGGCACGTCATCCGCGACACCGTGCCCGAGGTCCTGGAGATGGTGGGCCTGACGGGCAAGGGCAAGCGGATGCCCACCGAGCTCTCGGGCGGCGAGCAGCAGCGCGCCGCGATCGCGCGCGCCATCGTCAACCGGCCGCAGATCCTGCTGGCCGACGAGCCGACGGGGAACCTCGACCCCACCACGTCGCTCGGCATCATGCGGCTGCTGGACCGCATCAACCGGACCGGCACCACGGTGGTCATGGCCACGCACGACGACGAGATCGTCAACGAGATGCGCCGCCGCGTCGTCGAGCTGTCCGACGGCGTCGTGGTGCGCGACGAGGCACGGGGCGGCTACGGCGAGCGGGAGTCGATCCTGCCCGACGTCGGCGCCTCGCCCGTGCTCGACGCCCCCGGCAGCGGCACCCGTGCCCCGGTCCAGACGGTGCGGGGGTCCTGACCGTGCGCTTCCAGTTCGTGCTCGGCGAGGTCTTCAGCGGCCTGCGCCGGAACACCACCATGGTCGTGGCCGTGGTGCTCGTGACGTTCGTGTCGCTGACGTTCGTCGGCGCCGCCGCCCTGCTGCAGGCCCAGATCGGCAAGCTCAAGGACGACTGGTACGACCTCGTCGAGGTCTCCGTCTTCCTCTGCCCCGAGGGCTCGGTGTCGCCCACGTGCGCGACGGGCGAGGCCACCGAGGACCAGATCGACTCCGTCCGCCAGGTCATCGACACCGAGCTGTCGAGCCAGGTCAGCAAGGTCTACTTCGAGTCCAAGCAGCAGGCGTTCGAGGCCTTCAGCGAGCGCTACCCCGACGGCTACCAGGGCACGCAGCTCACCGCCGACGACATGCAGGCCTCGCTGCGGCTCAAGCTGACCGACGCCGAGCAGTTCGCCGTCGTCAGCGACGTGCTCTCCGGGCGCGACGGCGTGGAGATCGTCGAGGACCAGCGGGCCGTCTTCGAGCCGCTGTTCCGCACGCTCAACGTCGCCACGCTGCTCGCGGCCGGGCTGGCCGGCGTCATGCTCCTGGCCGCCGTCCTGCTGATCACCACCACGATCAGGCTCAGCGCCGTCTCCCGCCGCAAGGAGACCGAGATCATGCGCCTGGTGGGCGCGTCCAACCTGTTCATCCAGCTGCCCTTCCTGCTGGAGGGCGCGCTGGCGGCCGTGCTGGGCTCCCTGCTCGCCGGTGGCGGGCTCTGGCTCGCCGTGCGGTTCATGGTCAGCGACTGGCTCGAACGGTCGGTCGACTGGGTCGCCTACGTCTCCGAGGTCGACGTGTTCCGCGTCGCGCCGCTGCTCGTGATCATGGCGGTCGCGCTGGCCGCCCTCTCGTCCTTCTTCACCCTGAACCGGTACACGAGGATCTGATGTCCACTCCCCGAAAGCCCCGCACCAGGGTCCCCGGCCGCGGCGGCATCGCCGCGGCGCTCGCCGTCCTGCTCCTGCTGGGCGGCTCGACCGCCGTCCAGGCCGACGACCTCGACGACCGGCGGGCCGCCGCGGAGCGCCAGCAGGCGGCCAAGGAGAAGGAGCGCGAGAGCCTCGAGGCCGAGCTGGAGCACACGGACTCGCAGCTCGCGGACGCCGTGCTGGAGCTGGACCAGGTCGAGGGCCGGCTCCCGGTCGCGGAGGCCGAGCTCGCGGTGGCCGAGGCCGAGCTGCAGCGGGCCGAACGGGAGGCGGCGATCCTCGCCCAGCGCCTGGCGGACGCCCAGCTCGAGGAGGCGCAGGTCACCCAGCAGCTCCAGGACGGGTCGGGCAAGGTCGACGGCGCCCGCGACGACATCGCGCAGATGGCCCGTGAGGAGTTCCGCGGCGCCGGCAGCACCTCGACCATCGGCCTGGTGACCGGCGCCCAGAGCACCGAGGAGTTCATCGACGGGTACTCGGTGTCGTCGTCGGCCGCCCGGATCCGGGCCCGCACGCTCGCCGAGCTGCAGGACGCCGAGGCGACCGCCCGCAACCTGCAGGCGCGGCTGACGGCGATCCGCGAGGTGGTCACCGAGCTCAAGCGGCTCGCGGACGAGAACGTGCGGTCCAAGGAGCAGGCCAAGCAGGCCGCGGTGGAACGCAAGGCCGAGATCGAGCGCCTGATCCGGGAGCAGGAGCGGCTCAAGGCACGCATCGAGAAGCGCAAGGACGCCGCCCTGGCGAACATGCAGTCCAACGAGCAGGAGCTCAGCTCCATCGAGTCGGACCTGAAGTCGATCATCCGCGACCAGAAGGCGCGGGACCGACGGCTCGCCGAGCGGCAGGCCGAGCAGGGCTCCTCGGGCGGCTCGTCCGGCGGTGGCGGCTCGTCCGGGGGCGGGGGCGGCAAGGGCTCGTCCGGGACCATGTCGTTCCTCAGCTACCCGACGGCCAACCCCCTCATCACCTCGTCGTACGGCATGCGGTTCCACCCGGTGCTGAACTACTCCCGCCTGCACGCCGGCACCGACTTCCGGGCCTACTGCGGCACCCCGATCCTGGCCGCCGCGGACGGCACCGTGCTGTACGCGCGCACCCTGGCCGGGCTGGGCAACCAGGTGCTGATCGACCACGGCTACACCTCGAGCGGCAAGAGCGTGATGTCCAGCTCGAACCACCTCACGTCGTTCGCCGTCTCGGCGGGGCAGCGGGTCTCACGCGGTCAGGTCGTCGGATACTCGGGCACGACGGGCACGTCCACGGCCTGCCACCTGCACTTCGAGCTGTACATCAACGGCTCGACCGTCGACCCCATGACCTGGCTGTAAAAGCCTGGTCCCGTCCGGCCGGGCGCGTAAACTGGGGCGTCGCGCCGCCCGCAGGGGGTAGCACGCGCCCGCAGAACCCGGAGGGAGACCATGGCCAAGAAGAAGGTCGACGATCCGCGCAAGATCGTGGCGAACAACAAGAAGGCCCGTCATGACTACGTGATCGAGGACGTCTTCGAGGCCGGACTGGTGCTCTCGGGAACCGAGGTCAAGGCGCTGCGCATGGGGCGCGCGTCCCTGACTGACGGCTACGCCGCCATCGACCGCGGCGAGGCCTGGCTCGAGAACGTGCACATCCCCGCCTACTTCCAGGGCACGTGGAACAACCACGCGCCCCGGCGCCGGCGCAAGCTGCTGCTGCACCGCGAGGAGATCGCGCGTCTGGAGTCCAAGTCCCGGGAGAAGGGGCACACCCTGATCCCGCTGTCGCTGTACTTCCTGGACGGCCGTGCCAAGGTCGAGATCGCGCTCGCGCGAGGCAAGAAGGAGTACGACAAGCGGCAGACCCTGCGCGAGCAGCAGGACATGCGCGAGGCGCAGCGCGCGATCCGGCACAAGGAGATGCTCGGCTGAAGGCTCGGCCGACGACGAGCAGAGCCTGACCTGGCTGTTGCCGAAATAACGTTCCCGTCCGGGGTGTTGATCACCTAGACTGGACACGTTCCGCACGGGCGCAGCTCGCGCGGGGCACGTTGAAAAATCCATAGGGGCTGATCGGTTTCGACGGTGGTCGTGCTTCGAGGAGAAGCGGGCCGAGGATGCAGGCTTATCTCGTAAACGATGCCTGTAAACCAATAGTTGCCGATAACTCGCGCAACGAGTTCGCCCTCGCCGCCTGAGCGAGCCCGAACTCCGTCGGCCTGGGAGACGCTTCCGTCCCAGTAGCCGGCGTCATCTAGGAAGCCTCTGCTCGTAGCTCTCGTCATCGGGGCTACGGGAACACTTAGATGGCTGGGCCTGTCCGCGAACGTGTCTGCGCGAGCGCGGGGGCCGAGAAAATCCATAGCAGACTGCGCCCGGAGAAGTCCTCGAAAACCGATACCGGACCCGGGTTCGATTCCCGGCAGCTCCACGGATCAGGAGTCCCCGCCTCGTCGAGGCGGGGACTCCTTTGTCTTGTCCGGCTCTCTCGTCCGACGGCGCCCCAGACCTGCCGCTCTCACACCCGGCGCCGCGTCATCGACGACGGCAGCCCGCGCGCGTGCGCCCGCTCCGCGCGCTCCCGGATGCCGAGCAGCATCCGCCGCGTCATGAGCAGCGTGACGGGGTCCAGCAGCTCGCCGACCAGTCCGGACAGGCGTCCCGCGAGCCCGGGGGAGCGCGTCGAGCGGCTGCGGACCAGCAGCCGGCAGCGGTCCGGTCCGTCGTCGGCCAGCACGAACGCCCAGGTCGCGTTCCACGGGTGTTCCGGCGGCCGCTGGCGCAGCACCAGCGCGTGCGGCGGGTCGACGAGCGCGACGCGGAACGCGTACCCCTCGGGCAGGCCCATCGCCCCGGGCGGGGTGGCCCGGACGATGTCGCCCGCGGTGAGGTGCTGCCACTCGCCGTGCAGATCGTCGGTGCTGTGGATGTCCAGGCCGAACAGGTTCTCGAGCCAGTCGTAGCTGTACCAGCCGCCGCGGTCCTGGCCGATCTGTACCAGCCACGGCCAGACCTCCGCGCACGGGGCGCCCACGGTGATGGCGCGCGTGGACGCCAAGTCGGCGGTGAGCAGGTCGTCGCCCGGCAGGCTGCTGCCGATCTCCTCCGGTGTCGCGCCCCAGTTCCGGAGCCGGGCGCGCGTGGCGATGGCGCCCGCCACCGTCGCGGTGATGGCGGTGGCCGTGACCCAGGCCCGCCGGTGCCCCGGCCACCGGCCCCCGGCGCTCCGGTCGACGACGGGAGTGTCGGTGCTGTCGTGGTCCATGCCCCACCACACCACGGCCGCCGTTCGGCACCCAGGGCCGAACGTCCCGATGCGAGCGGGTTTCGTCCCGGACCGCGTGGACCTCCGTGGCAGACTGGCAGCGGCGCGGACACCGGGGTCCGTGAGCCGGAGCGGAAGGGCACCACATGGCCGACTACGCGGACGTCCACCGGCGCAGCCTCAGCGACCCCGAGGGTTTCTGGGGCGAGCAGGCAGCTCTCGTCTCGTGGTTCCACAAGCCCACCCGCGTGCTCGACGCCGACAGCCCGCCGTTCTTCCGCTGGTTCTCCGACGGCCGGCTGAACACCTGCTACAACGCGCTCGACCGGCACGTGATCGCGGGCCGCGGTGACCAGACGGCGCTGATCTACGACAGCCCGGTCACCGGCACCACCGAGTCGTTCACCTACGCCACGCTGCTGCAGGACGTCGCGGCGTTCGCCGGCGCCCTGCGCGACCTCGGCGTCGGGCAGGGCGACCGTGTGGTGATCTACATGCCGATGGTGCCCGAGGCGGTCGTCGCGATGCTGGCCTGCGCGCGCCTGGGCGCGGTGCACTCCGTGGTGTTCGGCGGGTTCGCGGCGAACGAGCTGGCCGTGCGGATCGACGACGCCCAGCCCAGGGTCGTCGTGTCCGCCTCGTGCGGCATCGAGCCGAGCCGCGTCGTGGAGTACAAGCCGCTGCTGGACCGCGCGCTGGAGCTGGCCGACCACGAGCCGGCGTCGTGCGTCGTGCTCCAGCGGCCGCAGGCCGAGGCGACGCTCGTCGAGGGCCGCGACCTGGACTGGGCCACCGCGATGCGTGCCGGGCGCACCAACCCCGCCCCGTGTGCCGAGGTCGCGGCCACGGACCCGCTCTACATCCTGTACACGTCGGGCACCACGGGCAGGCCCAAGGGCATCCTGCGCGACAACGGCGGTCACGCCGTGGCCCTGGCCTGGTCCATGCGGAACATCTACGACATCGAGGCCGGCCAGGTGTGGTGGACGGCGTCCGACGTCGGCTGGGTCGTCGGGCACTCCTACATCGTCTACGGGCCGCTGATCGCGGGCGCCACCACGGTGCTCTACGAGGGCAAGCCGGTCGGCACGCCCGACGCCGGTGCGTTCTGGCGCGTGGTCGCCGACCACCGGGTCGAGGCCCTGTTCACCGCGCCGACCGCCATCCGCGCCATCAAGAAGGAGGACCCCGAGGGCATCCTCGTGGCCGCCCACGACACCACCTCGCTGCGGCACCTGTTCCTCGCGGGGGAGCGGCTCGACCCCGGCACCTACGAGTGGGCCGGCCGGATCCTCGGCGTGCCCGTCGTGGACCACTGGTGGCAGACCGAGACCGGGTGGGCCGTGGTCGCCAACCTGCGCGGGCTCGACCCGATGCCCACGCGGCCGGGGTCGCCCTCGGTGCCCGTGCCGGGCTTCGACGTGCAGGTGCTGCTGCCCGACGGCTCGGTCGCCGGACCGAACCAGGAGGGCAGCCTCGCCCTGCGCCTGCCGCTGCCGCCCGGCACGCTGCAGACCCTGTGGCACGACGACGCCAGGTACGTGTCGTCCTACCTCGCCGCGTTCGACGGCTACTACCTGTCCGGCGACGGCGGTTACGTGGACGACGACGGCTACGTCTACGTGATGGGGCGCACCGACGACGTCATCAACGTGGCCGGGCACCGCCTGTCGACCGGAGCGATCGAGGGAGTCCTGGCCGGTCATCCCGCCGTCGCCGAGTGCGCCGTCATCGGGGCCGCCGACGCGCTCAAGGGCCAGGTGCCGCGCGGGCTCGTGGTGCTCAAGGCCGGGGTGGACCCCACGGGCGTCGCGGCCGAGCTCGTCGCCGCCGTGCGCGACCAGATCGGCCCCGTCGCCGCGTTCAAGGACGTCGAGATCGTCGCCGGCCTGCCGAAGACCCGCTCGGGCAAGATCCTGCGGCGCACCATGCGGCAGCTGGCCGACGGCGAGCACCCCACGGTCCCGTCGACGATCGAGGACCCGTCGGTGCTGACGGCGCTGGAACCGATCCTTCGCCGCGAGTGATCGCCGCCCGCCGGGCGGGCACTCGAACGTAGGGATAGTCGGCTCATGAGGGCGCAGAGAGCGACGGAGTCTACGTTCGTCGCGTCCCGCCTCGGGTGAACGGAGCGTCGCGCTAGGGTGTCCGGCGTGCACCAGCCCGGAGGTCCTGGCCTTGTCCCCCTGCCTGCGTCGACGCAGGCGCCGGGCGGTTCGGTGCTGCTCACCGACGGCGCGCGCGTCGCGGCCGACCCCGTCCTGCGCCCCGCCGCGCGCTGGTGGCGCCGGGTCACCGAGGAGGCGTACGGCATCGACCTGGTGCCGGTGGCCGACGGGCCCGCCGACGTCGTCCTCGCGCTCGCGGCCGACCTGCCCACCGGGGGCTACCGGATCGAGGTGCGCGAGGCGCCGTCGGGCACCGGTACGACGCAAGGAACCGCCACGGTCCGGGTCGAGGCCGCCGACCTCGCCGGTGCCCACGCCGCGGTGCAGACCCTGCGCCAGCTCGCCGGCCCGTCGGCGTTCCGCCGCGCGACCGCGGCCTACCGGACCGCCGGCACACTGCCGGCCCTGCCGGCGGTGCGCATCGAGGACCACCCCCGGTTCGACTGGCGCGGGGTGCTGCTCGACGTCGCCCGGCACTTCCTGCCCAAGCACGACGTGTTGCGCTTCGTCGACCTGGCCGCCGCCCACCGGCTCAACGTGCTCCAGCTCCACCTCACCGACGACCAGGGCTGGCGGGTGCAGATCGACCGCTACCCGGAGCTGACGCGCACCGGCGCATGGCGCCGGGAGTCCACCGTCGGCACCTGGCGGACCGGCGCCAAGGACGGCCGGCCGCACGGCGGCTTCTACACGCAGGACGACCTGCGCGAGATCGTCGCCTACGCCCGCGACCGCGGGATCACCGTGGTGCCCGAGATCGACGTGCCCGGTCACGTCGAGGCCGCCGTCGCCGCCTACCCCGAGCTCGGCACGCGCAAGGACCGCAGCGGGGTGCGCACCACCTGGGGCATCAGCCAGGACGTGCTCGACCCGTCCGAGGGTTCGCTCGCGTTCTTCCGGCACGTGCTGGACGAGGTGCTGGACGTCTTCGACGCGCCCTGGATCGGCCTCGGCGGCGACGAGGTGCCGCCGACCCTCTGGCGCGAGTCGCCGCAGATCGTCGAGCGCGCCCGGGCGCTGGGGCTGTACGGGGCCGACGGCTCGGTCGACGTCGGGCGGCTGCACGGCTGGTTCATCGCCCGGCTCGCCGAGCACGTGTCCGACGTCGGCCGCCGCGCCGTCGTCTGGGACGAGGCCGTCTCGCCCATGCTGCCGCGCGACGTGATCGTCACCTCCTGGCGCGGGTACGCCCAGGGCGCGGCGGCGCTCGCGGCGGGGCACGACGTGGTGATGGCGCCCGAGCAGGCCGTCTACCTCGACCACCGCGCGGGCGACCACCCGGCAGAGCCCATCCCGGTCGGCTTCCTGCGCACCGTCGAGGACGTCTACTCGTTCGACCCGCTCCCACCCGGACTCGTCGAGTCGCTACCGCTGGACGAGCCTTCGTCGTCGCCGGTCGGGCTGGTCGCCCCCACGCGGGGAAGGCTTCTGGGCGCCCAGGCCCAGGTGTGGACCGAGCACCTCGACAGCGCCCGGCGGGTCGACTACGCGACCTACCCGCGGCTGGCCGCGTTCGCGGAGGTCGCGTGGTCCCCGCAGGCGAGCCGGGAGCCGGGCTCCGAGCGGTCCAGGGAGTTCCTGGAACGCCTGGCCCGGCACCACCTGCCGCGGCTCGACGCGTACGGCGTCGAGTACCGGCCGCTCGCCGGCCCGCACCCCTGGCAGACCCGCCCCGGGGTGCAGGGCTACCCGCGCGACCTGGCGGCGGAGACCGCCGTCGGCGGCTGGGCCGGGCTCGGCGGCTGGCGGGAGGATGGCGGCGTCGAGAACCTGCCTGAGCGGACGCCGGCGAGCGACACGTGACCGGCACGGTCCTGGTGCGCGGCGCCCGGCTGCCGCAGCCCGACGGGTCCCTTTCGGGACGGGTGGACCTGCACGTCGCACGCGGCCGCATCGCCGCGATCACCCGGGCGGGCGATCCCGGCCCGGCGACCGCCGGCCCGGACACCGCCGCGCCCGGCACCGGCACGCCCGGCTCAGCCGTCCTCGAGGCGCACGGCCGCCTCGCCCTGCCCGGGTTCGTGGACGCGCACACCCACGCCGAGGCCGCCGTCTTCCGCCCAGACGTGCAGCTGGCGCTGCTCCGCCAGGGCATCACCACCGTCGTCGCGGGGCAGGACGGCGTGTCCTTCGCGCCGTCCGACCGCGCCACCTACGACTGGGCGAGCACGTACTTCGCCGCGATCGACGGGGACCACCCCGTGTTCGCGGGCGGCTCCGTGGGCGACCTCCTGACGACCTACCACCGCACGGTCCCGGTGAACGTCGCCTACCTCGCGCCGCACGGCACGCTGCGCTACCGGGTGCTCGGCGCGGCACAGCGCCCGGCGACGGACACGGAGATCGCCGCGATGGTCGCCCTTCTCGAACAGGCCCTGGACGACGGCGCCTGCGGCTTCTCGACCGGCCTGGAGTACGTGCCCGCCGCCTACGCCGACGAGCGCGAGCTGGTCGCGCTCGCCCGGGTCGCAGCCGCCCGCGGGCTGCCGCACGTGAGCCACATGCGCGGGTACGAGGACCGGGGCGTCGAGGGGCTGGCGGAGCTGCTGCGCGTCGCGCGCGCGTCCGGCGTCGCGACGCACGTCTCTCACCTGCACGGCCCCGCCCAGGAGCTGCTGGGGCAGATCGAGGCGGCCCGTGCCGGGGGCCACGACCTGACCTACGACTCCTACCCCTACCTGCGCGGCTGCTCCATCCTGTCCATGGTCTCCCTGCCCACCTGGCTGCCGCTCGCGGACCCCGCCGCGACCGTCGCAGCCCTGCGCGACCCCGCCCGCGCCGGGCGCCTGGCCGAGCACTTCGCCGGCCTGACGGACCTCTGGCCGCGCATCACGTTCGCGTCCGTGCCCGGCCTGGAGTGGGCCGAGGGCATGACCCTGCCCGACGTCGCCGCGCGGCTCGGGCGATCGGCCCCCGACACCGTGGTCGAGATCCTGACGGCCACCGCGCTGCGCGCGAGCTGCGTGTTCGCGCAGCCGCCCACCAACTCGCCCGAGTCGGTGCGCACACTGGCGGGGCACGAGGCGCACCTCGCCGGCTCGGACTCGATCTACCTGGGCGGGCAGCCGCATCCCCGCGGTTGGGGTACCTTCGCGCGGTTCCTCGACGACCACGTGCGGCGCGGCTCCTGGACGTGGTGGGACGCGGCCCAGCACCTGTCGGGCCGGGCTGCCCGGCGGTTCCGCCTCGCCGGCCGCGGGGAGCTCGCGCCCGGGGCAGTCGCCGACCTCGTGCTCGTGGACCCCGGCGCCGTCCGGGACGAGGCCACGTACGAGCGCCCGCGCACCCCCGCCGTCGGCATCGAGGACGTGCTGGTGGGCGGCGGGCCCGTGCTCGCGGGCGGAGAGCTCACGGGCGCGACGCCGGGCCGCGGGCTGCGCCCCGCCGTCGTCTGACCTGCGGCAGTTCGTCTGCCCCACCCCCTTCGAGGCCTAAGTTTCTTCGCTTTCGAGCGCTGGAAAGCGAAGAAACTTAGGCCTCGAAGGCGACCGCAGACAGGCCCGCGCACCGGACCGGTTCGTCGGTAGCCCGAACCGCACGGCAGGATGGGGTCGTGCTGCGCATCGACGACCCCCGGTTCTCCTGGCCCCTGCTGACGCTCGACGAGCCGGCACTGGACCACAACATCGCGACCGTCGCGGGCGTCTTCGCGGCAGCGGGCGTGGAACACGCGCCGCACGTCAAGACGCACATGTCCCGCCAGATCTGGGAGCGGCAGGTCGCCGCCGGCGCCTGGGGCGCCACCGTCGCGACCCCCGCCCAGCTCCGGACTGCCCTCGGCTGGGGCGTCCCCGGCGCCGGACGCCGCGCCTTCCTCGCCAACGAGCTCGTGGACCCCCGCGAGATCGCGTGGCTCCGCACCGCCCTGACCGACGGCACCGCCGACGAGGTCTGGGTCTACGTCGACTCCGACCGCGGCGTCGGCCTGCTCGCCGACGGGCTCGCGGGGGCCGCCCCCGAGGTCACCGCGCGGCTGGGTGTGCTCGTCGAGCTCGGCGTGCCCGCGGGCCGCACCGGCCTGCGCTCCGTGCCCGACGCCGTGGCGCTCGCCGGCCGGGTGCACGACGCCGGGCTGCGGCTTGTCGGCGTCGCCGGGTACGAGGGCCCGGTCGCCGGCGGCACCAGCGCCGAGGAGCTGGCCGCCGTCGGGCAGTGGTGCGACGGGCTGCGCGAGGCGGGTGCGCTGGTCGCGGGCCTCGTCGACGGCCCCGTCGTGCTCAGCGCCGGCGGCAGCGCGTTCGCCGACGTCGTGGCCCGGCGCCTGGGCGAGCCGCTCCAGGCCGCCGCGGACGACGGCGTCACCGCGGCTCTGCCGACCCGCGTCGTGCTGCGCTCCGGCGCCTACGTGACCCACGACCACGGCCACTACCTGCGCACCGATCCGTGGACCCGGCTGGGCGCGGAGCCGCTGCGCCCCGCGATCACGGTCTGGGCGTCGGTGCTGTCCGCACCGGAGCCCGGGCTGGTCATCTGCGGCATGGGCCGGCGCGATGTCTCGTTCGACATCGACCTGCCGACGCCGCTCGTCGTGCGCCCGGCCGACGCCGACGGCCGGCTGGGGGAGGCCCGCGAGCTGACCGGCGTCGCCGTGACCGCGCTCAACGACCAGCACGCCTACCTGTCCCTGGACGGCGCGGCGGAGGGCCTGGCGGACGGCGCGCTCCGTCCCGGCGACGTCGTCGGGTTCGGCATCTCGCACCCGTGCACCACGCTCGACAAGTACCGCACGGCCCTGGTGACCCGCGGCGACGAGGTCGCCGAGCAGGTCACGCTGAGCTTCTGACCCATCACCGAGATACCCGCAAGGAGAACGACATGACCGCGAAGACCGCCATCTCGACCCCGGACGCCCCGGCGCCCGCGCACACCTTCCACCAGGGCGTGCGCAAGGGGCCGTTCGTGCAGGTCTCGGGGCAGGGCCCCATGGACCCGGCGACGAACCAGTACGTCCACGAGGGCGACGTCGCCGCCCAGACCACCCGCACGCTGGAGAACGTCCGGGCGATCGTCGAGGCCGCCGGCGCGACGTTCGACGACGTCGTCATGCTGCGCGTGTACCTGACCAAGCGCGAGGACTTCGGGATCATGAACGAGGCCTACGGCGAGTTCGTGACCAAGCACTGCCCGGGCGGCGTGCTCCCGAGCCGGACCACGGTGTTCACAGGGCTGCCCCGCGAGGAGATGCTCGTGGAGATCGACGCGCTCGCGATCACCGACTGACCCGCGGGCCCGGCCGGTGTCGCACCGGCCGGGCTTGACCCCGACGCGACGTCATAGTTCTCACTGGGGTCATGAGGCTGACTCCCGTCGCGTACCTGGCGTCCTACCTGCTCTCCCTGCTGGGCAACTCGATAGCCGGCGTGGCGCTCCCGCTGATCGTCCTGCAGACCACCGGGAGCGCCCTGGGGACCGGTGCGGTGGCCGCGGCCACCGCGCTTCCCGCGGTGCTCGCCGGCCTGGTCATGGGCGTGGTGATCGACCGGATCAACCGCCGGACGTCGTCCGTGGTCACGGACCTCGTCTCGGCGGCCTCCGTCGCGGCGCTGCCCGTGGTCGACATGGTCTCCGGGCTCGACCTCGGCTGGTTCATCCTGTTCGGCATCATCGGGTCGTTCGGCGACGTGCCCGGGATGACCGCTCGTGAGGCTCTGCTGCCGGCGATCGTGCGGCACGGCGGGGTCAGCGCGGAGCGCCTCATGGGCGTCCGGGAGGGGCTCGGCGCGATCGCGCTGCTGCTCGGGCCCGCGGCGGCCGGGACGCTGATGGTGCTCTTCGACGGGTCCGCCGTCCTGTGGATCACGGCGGCGACCTCGCTCCTGGCCGCGCTGCTCACGCTCCTCGTCCCGCACCGGGTCGGGGACGTCTCGACCGGTGCCGCCGGGACCGGAGCGGTCGCCGGCGGCAACGGCTGGTCGCAGCTCCGCGACGGCTGGCGGGTGCTGTTCAGCAGCCCGTTCCTGGTCGCGACCACCGCGCTCACCGTGGTCTCCGCGATGGTGCTGGGGCCGTTGCAGGCCCTTGTGCTGCCGGTCTGGTTCACGCGGGTGGAGCAGCCCGGGATGCTCGGGTTCGTGCTCACCGCTCTCGCCGCCGGGCTCCTCGCCGGCGCCGCGTCGTACGCCGTGGCCGGCACGCGCGGACGTCGTCGGACCTGGTTCCTCGCGGGGCTCGTGGGGACAGGACTCGGGTTCGGCATCATCGCCACGCTGTCCTCGGTGTGGGTGGTCCTCGCCGGCGCCTTCGTGGTCGGGCTCTCCAGCGGCCTGTTCGGCAGCCTGATGGGCGTGCTCATGATCGAGCGCATCCCCGAGCACATGCGTGGCCGGGTCATGGGCACCCAGAACTCGATCATGATCGCGGCGCCGACCGTCGGCCTGATGGCTGCCGCGGTCGTCACCGAGTACATCGGCGTCGGTACCGCGGCGGTGGCGCTGGCCGGCGTGTGGCTGGTCGCCATGGCCGTGGGCCTGTTCGCGCGGTCGCTGCGTAACCTGGAGCCGTCCGCGGACCCGACGACCCAGGAGGCGATGGTGACCACCGGTGCATAGCGGCGAGCTGGCCCGCCTCGCCGGCGTGACGGTCCGGACGCTGCGCCACTACCACCAGGTGGGTCTGCTCGACGAGCCGGAGCGGCGCTCCAACGGCTATCGCGACTACGGCGTGCAGAGCCTCGTGCGGGTCCTGCGGATCAAACGGCTGGCGGCCCTCGGCATACCGCTCGACCGCATGCCCGCCCTGCTCGACGACTCCGCCGGCCCCGACGCCGACCCGCGAAAGCTTCTGGACGAGCTCGACCTGGAGCTGGCCGAGCAGATGGACCGGCTCGCCGCCCAGCGCGCGCTGATCGCGCGGCTTCGAGAGCACTCCGTGGCCCCCGACCTCCCGCCGGAGCTGGCCCCGTTCTTCGCGGTGTTCGCCACCGCCGATCTCTCGCCGGAGCTCGTGCGGGCGGACCGCGACCAGTCCGTGCTCCTCGCCCACCTCGTCGGCGACGACGCGATGCCGTTCCTCGAGCGCTTCTACGAACGGCTGGCCCGGCCGGAGATGGTCCCGGCCGTCACCGAGATCGCCGAACGGTTCGCCCGGCTCGGTCCGGGCAGCACCGACGAGGAGTCAGCGGCCCTGGCGGAGAAGTTCGTGCTGACGTTCCGGCCGGTGCTCACGGAGCTCGTCGCTGCCGGCGAGCACATCGACCTCAGCGGGTCCGCGGAGCTGGTCGGCGAGTACACGTCCGGACAGCTCAACGAGCAGCAGCTGCGGATGATCGAGCGGCTGGAGGGGAGGTTCGAGCTGCCGGGGGAGCCCGGCCTGACGTAACGCCGGGGCTCAGGGCTCAGGGCTCGACG
This sequence comes from Promicromonospora kroppenstedtii, assembly GCF_044389675.1. NCBI lineage: Bacteria > Bacillati > Actinomycetota > Actinomycetes > Micrococcales > Promicromonosporaceae > Promicromonospora > Promicromonospora kroppenstedtii. Next base: position 85,739 of record NZ_JBIRYI010000001.1, read on the forward strand.
GGCTCCGGCTCCACGGCGGGCGGCGTCGGGCCGCCGGAGCGGGCCCTGGCGAGCTGCCTGCGCACCCCGACCACCACCAGCAGCACCACCCCGCCGAGCGCGAGCCACGGGATGATCGCGCCGAGGATCAGCACCACCACGTTGAACGTGCTCACCAGCGCGCTCCACCCCGCCGTCAGGCCGCCGACGAACCCGCCGGGCTTCGCCTGCGCCGCCGGGGTGCCCTCCGCGACGATCTCGACCTGCAGGGTGGACATCGCGACCTCGTCCGAGAGCCGGTTGCGCTCCGAGACCCGGGAGTCCAGCTCGGCCTGCCTCGTGGAGAGCTCGGCCTCGATCTCGATCAGGTCGGCGGTCCGGTCGGCCTCGGCCATGAGCTCGCGCAGCCGGTCGGTCGAGGTGCGGAGCGCCTCGATACGCGCGTCCAGGTCCTGCGCGGTGCCGGTGACGTCGACCGTCTCCACGTGCCGGTCGCGCACGTCGCCCAGCTTGTCGAGGGCGTCCAGGGTGGCCGAGACGCGGTCGGCGGGGATGCGCAGCGTCATCGACGCGCTGCCCGGCTCGTCGTCGGTCTCGGCGCGCTCGTCGCGCGCCTCGACCCGGCCACCGGCCTCCTCCACGAGGCCGCTGATCTGCTCGGCGGCCGCGAACGGGTCCTCGGCCGCGAGCGTCGCGCTGCCGGTGGTGACGAGCTCGCGGTCCACCGCTTCCTCGTGGGCCTCGGTGAGGCCGATCGCACCGGTGGCCGCGTCGGCCGCCTGGTCCGCCGCTGCATCGGGGGCGACCATCTCGCTGCGCGCCGCGCCGCCGTCGGACGTTGCCTCCGAACCGGAGTCCCCGCCGCCGGAGCATGCCGAGAGGGAGATCACGAGAGTCCCGCCGGCCACCGCGGCCACGAGGGCGTGGACGAGTCGGCGCGCGGGCGGGCCCGCGTCCCCCAGAGCAGACCGGTTGCGAATCATGGGACGAGCGTAGGAGCCCGGCAGTGCCGGAACCCGCCTCAACTGAGAACTGTGATCCCTTTGTGAACTTGTGGCCCAGGTGACCCGATTTTTCATCTGTTTTGCACGGTTCTTGATCACGTTCCGGTCACGCCGTGCTCCGTCCGCCCGCTTGGTGCAGGCTCGGATTCGTCAGGCACGTGAAGTAATCGGTCCACGTCGAACGGGGTCCGTCCGGAGTCGGGAGCAGCGTGACCCAAGTAACAGTCTTGTTACGGGTCATACCCGGCAATGGACAGCGACTCTGTTAAGGAGGTCTACTAACAAACATGGCGACGGCGACAGAACGCAGCGGCACCGGGCGAGGGCTCGGGGCACGGCTGCGCGCGACGTCCAAGGTGCTTCCCGAGCACGCCAGGGCGCACAACCGGTCCCTGGTGCTGCAGCACCTCTTCCACGAGGGGCCCACCTCCCGGGCCGACCTCGCACGAGCCACCTCGCTCACCCGCGTGACCATCTCCGACCTGGTCTCCGTGCTCATCACCGAGGGCCTGGTCGAGGAGCTCGGCACCCGCCCGGGTCAGCGCGTCGGCAAGCCCGCCATCCTGGTGGGCCTGCGCACGGACGCCTACCAGATCGTCGCGGTGGACCTCACCGAGCACGGCCACATGCGCGGCGCGGTGCTCAGCCTCACCGGCCAGATCCAGGTGCGCCGCCAGCTCGACATCGACGGGCGCACGGGGGACGAGCTGGTCGACCTGCTCACCCGCTTCGTCCGCCGGCTCGTCGCGGCGGCGAACCACCCCGTGATCGGCGTCGGCGTCGGATCGCCCGGCATCATCGACCTCGACGGGCGCGTCGTCGAGGCGCCGAACCGAGGCTGGTACGACGTGCCGCTCGCCGAGCTCCTGGGCGAGCGCCTGGGCCTGCCCGTGCACGTGGCGAACGACGCCAACACGGCGGCGCTCGGTGAGTTCACCTACGGCGGCGCGACCGGCAGCATGCTGGTGGTCACCGTGGGTGCGGGTGTCGGCGCGGGCGTGGTGGTCGACGGCGTGCGGGTGCACGGCCAGCGTGACGCCGCGGGCGAGATCGGCCACGTCACCGTCGTGGACGACGGCGAGCCCTGCGCCTGCGGTCGCGTGGGCTGCCTCGAGACGGTCCTGTCCGTGCCGGCGCTGCGGCGCGCGGTGGCGGACAAGAGCCAAGAAGATTCCGACGCCGCCCTGGCGTCGGCCGGCCGGGTGCTGGGTGTGACCCTCGCCCCGGTCGTCAGCGCGCTCAACCTCACGGAGGTGCTGCTGAGCGGTCCGCGCGACCTGCTCGACGGCCCCCTGCGTGAGGCTGCGCTGGACACCATCCGACAGCGGACCATGCCGGCCATCAACACCGGCCTGCAGCTGCGGATGGCCGCACTCGACGAGGACGTGGTGCTGGCGGGTGCCGCCGTCCTCGTGCTTTCCGCCCAGCTGGGGGTCTCGTGAGCATCAGTGCGCACGTGTGGGCGGAGGGCATCCCATCGAGCTTTCCCAATGTTCCGCGACACACAGTCGTATCCCGGGAGGAACCCACACGTGAACACAAACCGTCTCGTCGGCGCTGCGGCGTCGGCGATCACCCTGACGCTCGCGCTCAGCGCCTGCGGTAACGCCGGCGGCGCCGCGGCCCCCGAGGAGACCGGCCCCGGTGAGGTCCGGGTCTGGCTCGTCGGTACCGACACGCCCCCCGAGGCGCGCGACTACCTCAAGAAGACCTTCGAGGAGGAGAACCCGGGCAGCACGCTCACGATCGAGGAGCAGGCCTGGGACGGCCTGGTCGACAAGTACACGACGGCGCTGTCCGGCTCGGACGCCCCCGACGTCGTCGAGATCGGCAACACCCAGGCCGCCGCGTTCACCTCGGCGGGTTACTTCCGTGAGATCACCGCGGACGAGTTCGAGACGCTGGGCGGCTCCGACCTGCTCCCCGGCTTCGTCGAGGCCGGTGACTGGGAGGGCAAGCACTACGCCCTGCCGTACTACTCGGGCTCGCGCGTCGTCTTCTACTCCAAGCAGGTCCTGGGTGACACCGAGGTGCCGACCACGCTCGACGAGTACGTCGAGACGGCTGTCGACCTGAAGACGGACGACCTGTCCGGCGTCTACTGGCCCGGCCAGGACTGGTACAACGCCCTGCCCTTCATCTGGGAGAACGGCGGCTACGTCGCCGAGCAGGCCGAGGACGGCACCTGGGACGCGGGCTTCTCGTCCGAGGGTGGCCTCGCCGGCCTGGAGCAGATCCAGACCATCATGACCAAGGGCAACAACGCCCCGTCCGACGCGCAGGAGACCGACCTGCAGGTGCCGTTCTGCGAGGGCAAGGTCGCCTTCCTCTCGGCGCCGAGCTGGATCCAGTGGTCCATCAACGCTCCCGAGAAGCCGGAGGACCCGGACGGCGTCCCCGGCTGCGCCTCGACGTACGGCAAGGACCTCGAGGGTCTCGCCCTGCCGGGCAAGGACGGCGGCGCCGCCCAGGTGTTCGCCGGCGGCTCGAACATCGCCATCGCGCAGAAGTCCGCGCGTCCTGACCTCGCGATGAGCGCCTACGAGATCCTGCTCAGCGACGAGTACCAGTCGATCCTCGCCGGCATCGGCCTCTTCCCGGCCAAGACCTCGCTCTTCGAGCAGGTCGACCAGTCGACGTCGATCGGCAAGGCCGCCGCCGAGGCCGCTGCCAACGCGAAGCTCACGCCGGCCTCCCCGAAGTGGGCCGACGTCGAGTCCAAGACGCTGCTGCAGACCGCGTTCTCGCGGATCGCCGCCGGTGAGGACGTGAAGACCATCGCGGAGAAGCTCGACGCGGACATCGAGGAGATCCTCAACAGCTGACCTCGGTCAGCACGACTTCCCGTCCCGCCCGGCGCCATCTCGAGCCCGGGCGGGACGGGACACCACTGCCCGCCTGATGCCCGCGGCTGCTCTTCCAGTGGAGCGGCAGCCGGCCGCCTCAGAGGAAGACAGGACATGAGCTCCACACTTCTCGATGCCCCGGCGCCACCGCGCCAAGAGATCCGGCGCAAGCGCCGGCCCCCGTACCTGCCCTGGCTCCTGCTGTCGGCCACGATGGTCATCCTCGGCGTGCTGACCGGGTTCCCACTCGTCCGCCTGGTCGTCATGTCGTTCCAGGAGTACGAGCGGGCCCAGCTGATGGGCCTGCCCGCCGAGTGGGTCGGGTTCGACAACTACGCGGCGATCCTGACCGACGTCGACGGCTTCTGGACCGTGCTGGCCCGCAGCTTCGTGCTCATGGTCGTCCTGGTGGTCGTCACGATCGTGCTCGGCATGCTCGTGGCCCTGCTGATGATGCGGGTCGGCAAGGCCATGCGGCTCCTGGTCTCCGTCGGCCTGCTGCTGGCCTGGGCCATGCCGTCGCTGGCCGCCACCACCGTGTGGGGCTGGCTGTTCGACACGCAGTACGGCGTGGTGAACAACCTCCTCACCTCGATCACCGGGGACCGGTGGTTCGGCTACTCCTGGCTGCTCAACCCGCTGTCGTTCTTCGTGATCGTGACGTGCATCGTCGTGTGGGGCGCCGTGCCGTTCGTCGCGTTCACGCTGTACGCGGGCCTGACGCAGATCCCGGAGGAGGTCATCGAAGCCGCGCAGCTCGACGGCGCGAGCGCGTTCCAGCGCTTCCGGCTCATCCAGCTGCCCTACGTGCGCAGCATCGTCACCGTGCTCGTGGTGCTGTCGATGATCTGGGACCTGAAGCTCTTCACGCAGGTCTTCGTGCTGCAGGACATCGGCGGTGACCGCGAGCTGACCAGCACCATCGGCGTCTACATCTACCAGACCGGTATGGCCCAGGGGCACTACGGCGTGGCGAGCGCGATCGGTGTCATCTTCGTGATCGTCATGCTGGCCATCGCGTACCCCTATGTGCGGCGGACGCTGCGGGAGGAAGAGCTGTGATCAACATCCGCAAGCGACTCGCCGACACCGGGTTCGGCGCCCTGGCCCTGATGGTCTTCGTGCTCTCGGCCTTCCCCGTGTACTGGATGGTCAGCACCTCGTTCCTGCCGAACAACCGGATCCGGGGCGAGAACCTCGCGTTCTTCCCGACGCCGGACGTGTTCACCCTGGACAACTACCGCGCGGCGATCTTCAGCCCCCGGGCGCCGTTCGCGCCGGCCGTGCTCAACTCGATCGGCGTGACGTTCCTGACCCTGGTGATCGCTCTGGTCGTGGGCTTCGTCGCCTCGTTGGCCCTCACCCGGTTCCAGTTCAAGGGCCGCCGTACCTTCATCGTGCTGATCCTCGTCGTCCAGATGATCCCCGGAGAGGCGATGATCATCTCGATGTTCCGGATCATCGACGGCTGGCAGCTGCTCAACACGATCATCGGCCTCACGCTCGTGTACACGGCGGGAGTCCTGCCGTTCACGATCTGGACACTACGCGGATTCGTCAACGGGGTACCCAAGGAGCTGGAGGAGGCGGCGATGATCGACGGCTGTTCCCGCGCCGGCGCGTTCTGGCGGGTGACGTTCCCGCTGCTCGCCCCGGGCCTGGTGGCCACCGGCGTGTTCGCGTTCATCCAGGCGTGGAACGAGTTCGTCACCGCGCTCGTGATCATGCAGCGTCCCGAGGCGATGACGCTGCCCCTGTGGCTGCGCACGTTCGTGCAGGCCACACAGGCCACCAACTGGGGTGCGGTGATGGCGGCCTCGGTGCTCATCGCGATCCCCGCGGTGATCTTCTTCCTCATCGTGCAGGGCCGGATGACCGGCGGGCTGGTCTCCGGCGCGGTGAAGGGCTGATGGGCGGTCGGCGGAAGTCCGGCGGCAGCAGTTCCAAGGGTGGTTCGAGCAAGCGAAAGGTCGGGATGGGAAAGGTCGGCAAGCGGCAGGGGGCTGCCGCGCCCGAGTACACGGTCGGCCTCGACATCGGCGGCACCAAGATCCTCGGCGCGCTCCTCGACCCGGCGGGCGAGGTGGTCGCCACGGTGCGCCGGTCCACGGTGCACGGGGCGGACGGCCTGGTCGCGGGTGCGGCGGGCGCCGTGCGGGAGGTCGTGGAGTCGGGCGGGGTGGAGCTCGCGGCGGTGGTCGGCGTCGGGCTGGGCATCCCCGGCATCGTCGACCACGTGTCCGGCACGGTGAAGCACGCGGTCAACCTGGGGGTGCACGACGACGAGCTGCCGCTCGCCGACCTGCTCTCCCTGGCGCTGGGCGGCGTGCCCGTGGTGGTCGAGAACGACCTCAACGTGGCCGCCGTCGGCGCCGCGCACGTGCTGGAACGGTCGGAGAACTCGGAGCGCGGCGCCGCCGAGCACGAGGACCTCGCGTTCCTCGCGCTGGGCACGGGTCTTGCGTCCGGCCTGGTGCTGGACGGAGAGCTGCGCCGCGGCGCGAGCGGCGCGGCCGGCGAGATCGGGCACATCCCCGTGGACCCGCTCGGGCCGGAGTGCCCGTGCGGACAGAGGGGTTGCCTGGAGCGGTTCGCCTCGGGCAAGGCGCTGGAGGCGGCGTGGCCGTCGCGGCACGGCAAGCCCGCCCCGGTCGAGCTGTTCGAGGCGGCGCGCGCCGGCGACGAGGAGGCCGTCGCGGTCAAGGACCGGTTCGCGGCCGCCACGGCGTCCGCGGTGCGGCTGCTCGTGCTGACCACCGACGTGCGGCACGTCGTGCTCGGCGGCGGCGTGGCGCAGCTCGGCACCGAGCTGCTGGTCGCGGTGCAGGACGCGCTGCGCGAGCAGGCCAAGGTGTCGGCGTTCCTCGGGTCGCTCAAGCTGGCCGAGCGGGTCAGTCTGGCGCCGACGCACGTTCCGGTCGCGGCGGTGGGCGCCGCGGTCCTGGGAAGGAGAAGCTGATGGAGGTCGTGATCGCACCGGCTGCCGAGCTGGCGAGGCTGGCGGCGGACGCCGTCGAGGGTCTGCTGCGGAGCAACCCCGAGACGGTGCTCGGCCTGGCCACCGGGTCGTCGCCGCTGGCGGTGTACGACGAGCTGGCCACCCGGCACAAGGAGGGGCTCTCGTTCGCGCGCTCCCGGGCCTTCATGCTCGACGAGTACGTGGGCCTGCCCGCCGACCACCCGGAGCGCTACCGGAACGTCATCGAGAAGGAGTTCGCCTCCCGCGTCGACCTGCCCGCCGGCGCGGTGCAGGGACCCGACGGGCTCGCCGACGACCTCCCGGCGGCCTGCGCCGCCTACGAGGCGAGCATCCAGGACGCCGGCGGCGTCGACCTGCAGATCCTCGGGATCGGGACCGACGGGCACATCGCGTTCAACGAGCCCGGCTCGTCGCTCGCGTCCCGCACGCGCATCAAGACCCTGACCCGGCAGACCCGCGAGGACAACGCGCGGTTCTTCGGCGGCTCCGTCGACGACGTGCCTCGGCACTGCCTCACGCAGGGCCTCGCCACGATCATGTCGGCGCGGCACCTGGTGCTGCTGGCCTCCGGGCGCGCCAAGGCCGAGGCGGTGCACCAGCTCGTGGAAGGGCCGATCTCGGCGATGTGGCCCGCCACGATCATGCAGCTGCACCCGCACGCCACCGTGCTGGTCGACGACGCGGCGGCCTCCCGCCTGCAGCTCGCCGACTACTACCGGCAGACGTACGCCGACAAGCCGACCTGGCAGGGCCTGTAGCCACGTGTCGGACGCTCAGGTCACTCCAGGGATCCGAGCGTCTGACACGTCAGAGGTAGTTGCCCGCGACGGGGGCGGGCTTCCACCGACCCGACGTCGCCACGTCGGCGACCCGGCCGGTCGTGAGGCCCTCCGGTCCGTGCTCCAGGATCGAGCGGCGGGCGACCTCGCGCAGGTCCGCGCCCGTGGCGCCGTCCAGGTACGAGGCGACCAGGTCCACGTCCACGGGGGCGTCCGCCGGGAGGAAGAGGCGGAGGATCGCCGTCCGTCCCGCCTGGTCCGGTGGCGGCACCTCGATGATGGTGTCGAACCGGCCCGGCCGCTTCACCGCCGGGTCCAGGGCGTCCGGGTCGTTCGTGGTGGCGACCGTCAGGACGTCGTCCGAGCTGCGCGTGCCGTCCAGGGCGTCCAGGAACTCGGCGAACGACGTGTCGCCCCGCGAGCCCTTCGAGGCCACCGAGTCGATCTCCTCCAGCACCACGAGGCACGGGCCGAGCCCGCGGATCTCCTCGTACAGCTCGGTCATCCAGGTGCGCAGCACCTCGGCGGTCACGAGCACGACCGTGAGCGGCCCCGCGAGCTCCGTGGCGATCACCCGCGTGAGCTTGGTCTTGCCGACGCCGGGCTTTCCGGCCAGCAGCAGGCCGCGCGACGTGGTGTGGCCCAGGGCCCGCAGCGCGTCGCGGCGGGTGGTCACGCTGGAGCAGAACAGGTCCACCTCGCGCCACAGGTCGGCGGGCAGCACGACGTCGCCACGCACCTGGACGGTGTGCCTGACCGGCGTCAGCTCGACGGTGCCGTTCCCGGGCCGGGCCGACAGCACGCCGCCCCGGTAGGGGTGGTCCGCCTCCAGCGTGCGGGTCAGGTCCGCCAGCACCCGCTCGGCGAGCGCGAGCCCGCCAGGTGGGGTGAACGCGGTGATCGTGGGGGTGCCGTACCGGTAGGCGACCTCGACGGCCACGGCCGTGTCGTAGGCGGTCCCGGCCGGGAGGTGCACGGTGGCGACGGCCGGCACGCTCACCGAGGTGCCGTTGCCGAGGTCGAGGGCCGCGCGCTGCGGCGCTCCACCGGGACCGAACACGGCGACGTCGTCGGGGTGCCGGTCCACCCAGCGCTGCAGCGCGTAGGCATGCAGCCGCTGCAGGGTGCGCGACATGTCGCGGGAGACGTTCACGAGCGTGCTCTCGTCGACGCCCCACAGGCGGCCGAGCCACTCGCTGGACGTGCGGGGCTCACGGGGGCGGTCGGGGACCGGGCGGCCGAGCATCGCGGCGACGGCTGCGACGGCGCGGCGCGCGGCCTCGTCGTGGTCGCCGAAGTCGGGCCAGACCGGGTCGGGCGCGCCGCGGGGGACGGGGTCGTCGGCAAGGTCGTCGGACAGGTTGTCGGACAGCGCGGTGGACAGGGTCGTGGCGAGATCGGTCGCGGGGACGGCGCCGTCGTCGGGCAGAGTGAGGCTCCTCTCAGGGCGGGAAGATGACATGCAGACAGTTATAGCGGGGGTCACCGACACGACCGCAAGGAATTCCGCGCGTCAGACGGCGCAGGATCCTGCGCCGCGGAGCGCGCCGGGCCGCCGCGCGCGGTCGGAAGGGGACCTTTCGACCTGGTCCGGAGCGCGCGCCGCTGGAGTCCGTGTCGGTGGTCCCGCGTAGACTCGGGTGCATGACCGAACCACTCTCCAGCCCGCAGGACGAGCCCAGTACGCAGGGCGGTACGAGCGTCCTCGAGCGTGAGGAGACCCGGGAGGAGACCGAACCGGGAGACCACGAGCGGTTTGCGCACTACGTGCGCAAGGAGAAGATCATGGAGTCCGCCATGAGCGGCAAGCCCGTGATCGCGCTCTGCGGCAAGGTCTGGGTTCCGGGCCGGGACCCGGGCAAGTTCCCGGTGTGTCCCCGGTGCAAGGAGATCTACGACGGTCTCCGCGACCCGCAGGACGGCGGCGAGGGCGACTCCGGAAAGTGACGAGCCAGCCGCAGCAGCTGCCCCACACACCGTCGTCTGCGGCCGCTTCGTCGCTCAGCCCTGCCTTTCCACGGCGTGCCCCCTGGGGCACGGCGTCGAGTCTGCGCGCCTGGCAGGCGGAGGCCCTGGAGCTGTACCGCGAGACCGACCCGCGGGACTTCCTGGCCGTCGCCACTCCTGGCGCGGGCAAGACGACGTTCGCGCTCCGCATCGCCACCGAGCTCCTCGAGCAGGGCATCGTCCGGCGGGTCACCGTCGTGGCGCCCACCGAGCACCTCAAGACCCAGTGGGCCGACGCCGCCGCGCGCGTGGGCATCCGCATCGACCCGCACTTCAAGAACTCGCAGGGTAGGCACGGCTCGCACTACGACGGCGTCGCGCTCACCTACGCCCAGGTCGCGGCCAAGCCGGCGCTGCACCGTGCCCGGACGGAGGCGCAGCGCACCCTGGTGATCCTCGACGAGGTGCACCACGGTGGCGACGCCCTGAGCTGGGGCGACGCCGTCCGCGAGGCGTTCGAGGGCGCCGAGCGGCGCCTGGCGCTGACCGGTACCCCGTTCCGCAGCGACACGTCCGCGATCCCGTTCGTCCAGTACGAGGCCGACGCCGAGGGCATCCGCCGCTCCAAGGCCGACTACACCTACGGCTACGGCGAGGCGCTGCGCGACCACGTCGTGCGGCCCGTCCTGTTCATGTCCTACGCCGGCGACATGCGCTGGCGCACCAAGATGGGCGACGAGGTCAGCGCCCGCCTCGGCGAGGCCATGACCAAGGACATGACCGGCCAGGCGTGGCGCACCGCGCTGGACCCGGAGGGGCAGTGGATCCCGTCGGTGCTCTCGGCCGCGGACAAGCGCCTGACCGAGGTACGCCGCACGGTGCCCGACGCCGGCGGCCTGGTCATCGCCACCGACCAGGACAACGCGCGCGCCTACGCCGCGCACCTCCACGAGATCACCGGCAAGCGGCCCACGGTCGTCCTGTCCGACGACGAGGGCGCCTCGGGCCGCATCGAGGAGTTCGCGCAGAGCGAGGACCGCTGGATGGTCGCGGTGCGCATGGTGTCGGAGGGCGTGGACGTGCCACGGCTCGCCGTCGGCGTGTACGCCACGAGCGCCTCGACGCCGCTGTTCTTCGCGCAGGCCATCGGCCGGTTCGTGCGGGCGCGCAAGCGCGGCGAGACGGCGTCGATCTTCCTGCCGAGCGTCGCGCCGCTGCTGAACCTGGCCAACTCGATGGAGCAGGAGCGTGACCACGCGCTCGACCGGCCGCGCACGGCCGAGGAGCAGGGCATCGAGTACGACCCGGAGGCCGCGCTGATCGCGGAGGCCAACAAGGAGGAGAAGGCGTCGGGCGAGCTGCTGGGCTCCTTCCAGGCGCTCGAGGCCCAGGCCTCGTTCGACCGCGTCCTGTTCGACGGCGGCGAGTTCGGCGCGGGGGCGGACGTGGGCTCGGCGGAGGAGCTCGACTTCCTCGGCCTGCCCGGCCTGCTGGAGCCCGACCAGGTGGCGACGCTCCTGCGGCAGCGCCAGGCCGACCACCTCAAGGCGCGCGGCGGGGCGCCGTCGGCCCGGGAGGTGGAGGCGGAGCGGTCGGAGCAGGAGCACCGGCGCGCGGCGGAGCTGCGCAAGGAGCTGTCCAAGCTCGTCTCCGCGTGGGCCAAGCGCAGTGGGCAGCCGCACGGCATCATCCACACCGAGCTGCGCCGCAAGTGTGGCGGGCCCGAGGTACCCCTGGCCACGGCTGATCAGCTGACCGCCCGGGTGGCCCAGGTACGGCGCTGGTTCGTCGGTCAGAAGTAGCAGGAGAGCGAGACGATCCGCATGGTGAGACAGGAGCCCGACATGGCCGCATTCGCCCGGCCCAGGCCAGATCTCTGGCCTACCGTGAGTGCATGACCGACGAGCTTCGGAGCATCGGCGCTCCGCTCACCGACTCGTGGCCTGCGCTCGACAACGGTGTCGTGGAACCGCGGCCGCTCCCCGCAGCACCCCTTCCGGCGGTACGCCCGTCGGTCGCACTGCTGACCGACCGCTACGAGCTCACCATGCTCCAGGCGGCCCTGGCCGACGGCACCGCCCACCGGCACTGCGTGTTCGAGGTGTTCACGCGGCGCCTGCCCGCGGGCCGGCGCTACGGCGTCCTGGCCGGGACCGGTCGCGTCCTGGAAGCGCTGCCACACTTCGTCTTCGAGGACGCCGAGCTGGCCTACCTCCAGGACAACGCCGTGGTGGACCGCAGGACGCTCGACTACCTCGCGAACTACCGGTTCACCGGGACCATCCAGGGCTACGTCGAGGGTGAGGTGTTCTTCCCCGGCTCGCCCGTGCTGCAGGTCGAGGGGTCGTTCGCCGAGGCCGTGCTGCTGGAGACCCTGATCCTGTCGATCCTGAACTACGACTCGGCGGTGGCCTCGGCCGCGTCCCGGATGACGAGCGCGGCGGGCAACCGCCCCGTGCTGGAGATGGGCTCCCGGCGGGCCAGCGAGCAGGCCGCCGTCGCGGCCGCGCGCGCCGCCGTGATCGGCGGCTTCGCGGGCACCTCGAACCTCGAGGCCGGCATGCGCTACGGGCTCGACACCATCGGCACCGCCGCGCACGCCTTCACGCTGCTGCACGACAGCGAGCGGGAGGCGTTCGCGTCGCAGGTCGCCTCGCTGGGCCCGGGCACCACGCTGCTGGTCGACACCTACGACGTGCGCCAGGGCGTGGCCACCGCCGTCGAGGTGGCGGGCACCGGGCTGGGCGCGGTGCGCCTCGACTCGGGCGACCTCGGCGGGCTCGCGGGGGAGGTGCGCCGGCAGCTCGACTCGCTCGGCGCGCGGGACACCAAGATCGTGGTCACCTCCGATCTCGACGAGTACGCGATCGCGTCGCTGGCCGCCGCGCCGGTGGACGTCTACGGCGTCGGCACGTCGCTCGTGACCGGGTCGGGCGCGCCCACCTGCGGCATGGTCTACAAGCTGGTGGCACGCGCCGATGCGTCGGGCGTGCTGCAGCCGGTCGCCAAGGCCTCGGCCAACAAGACGTCCGTGGGCGGCCGCAAGGCGGCCGCGCGCCGCTACGGCCGCGACGGGTACGCCATCGAGGAGATCATGGTGACCGGCCCGGACACCGCCGTGGCGGAGTGGACGCCGCAGAGCGACGACCTGCGGCCGCTGCTCGCGCCGCTGGTCGTCGACGGCGCCGTCGACTCGCGCTGGGTGGGTCCGTACGGCGTCGCGAACGCGGCGATCAACCACGGCATGGTGCGCGCCGAGCTGCCGCGCGGGGCGCGCCGGCTGTCCAAGGGCGACCCGGCGATCCCGACGGTGGACCTGCGGCTCGCCGACCTCCGCGACTGAGCCGGACCGAGCCAGCACATGGCCCCCGGGGACAGGTTCTCGACCGTCCCCGGGGTCGGCCGCGGGTCGTGGTCCGACCTGCGCGAGGACCGCTCGGTGAACCCGTCGTGACCGACCGGTGGCCGGAGGTCACAGCCCGGCGACAACTTCCGGCGAATCTCGGACAGGGGTGTCCAGTCGAGGGACGAAACAGCCTAGAGTGAGACCTGTGACTTCTTCCCCGCTGCCGCTGCTCACGCCCCTGGGGTCAGCCGGGACGGCCGTCGAGGAGGACACCGAGGAGGCACTCGCCTCAGCGGTCGCCGACCCGTGGGTGACGATCGTCTGGAACGATCCGGTGAACCTGATGTCGTACGTCACCTACGTGTTCGAGAGCTACTTCGGGTACCCGCGCGCCAAGGCGGAGCAGCTCATGACCCAGGTGCACAAGAACGGTCGCGCTGTCGTGTCCAGTGGTGGACGTGAGCGCATGGAGGTGGACGTGCAAGCGATGCATGGGTTCGGGCTGTGGGCGACGCTGCAGGAGTCGGGCGCTCGGGGAGCCGCATGACGCCGTTCCGCGCCATGCGGCGGGGTTACGAGGCTCGGTTCGAACCGGTGGAGCGGGTCGTCCTGGCCAAGGTGGCACGCGACGTCTCCGCGATGCTCCGCGAGGAGGCGGGCCTGGACCTGTTCTCCGACGGCGGTGAGCCCGGTCCGTCGTCGCACCACGCCCCGGGCAAGGGGCAGGCCTGGGCCAACGGGCTCCTCGCGCCGGACGAGCTGACCGACGCCGACCTCGCGCGGCTCACGGGTGTGACCGGCGTCGGGCGAATCCCGACGGACCCCGCGGCGCAGCGGCTGCTGCCGGACGCGAGCAAGGACGACACGGACATCGCCGACGAGTTCCGGCGGCTCACGCAGAACGACGTCGCCCAGGCCAAGGTGGACCGGCTGGAGGCGTTCGCCGCGCTGCTGGACCTGCCCTCGGGCGACGACGCGCCCTCGACGGTGGGCCGGCACGGCGCGCCGCCCCCTGTGCGGGTGCCGCGGGAGGACGCCGAGCAGTTCGCCGGTGCGCTCACGGACGTGCGGCTGGTCATTGCCGAGCGGCTGGGCCTGAAGACCGACGACCAGGTCATGCACCTCACCGACGAGATCATGTGGGACCGGCAGGCCGGCCGCGAGATCCCGGTGGCCACGGACGGCCGCGCCGCCCGGCGGTTCTGGTCCGGCGTGTTCGTCGCGGCGGGCTACGCCCAGGAGACCCTGATGGACGTCATGCTCGCCGAGCTGCGGGGCAAGCGCCCGCTGGCATAGGCGGCGGTCAGAGCTCGTAGATCTCGCCCGGGACCGCTACGTCCACCGGGCCCGCGTAGGTCGCGCGCGCCTCGGCCAGCGAGTCCGCCGGGTCGTTCCACACCGGCAGGTGCGTGAGCAGCAGGCGGCGGGCGCCGGCGTCGGTCGCCACCTGCCCGGCGCGGTGGCCGGTGAGGTGGATGCCGCGCTCGACGACGTCGTCGCGCCCCTCCAGGAACGCCGCCTCGCTGAGCAGCAGGTCGGCGTCGCGCGCGAGGTCCACCACGGAGGTGCACGCGTCGGTGTCGCCCGTGTAGGCCAGGGTCACTGTCCCGCCCGCCGCCGACGGACCGGTCACCCGCACGCCGTACGTCTCCACCGGGTGGAACACGCGGTGCGGCTCGATCGTCAGCGGCCCGACCTCGATCTGCTCGTGGTCGGCCCACGAGCGGAAGTCGAAGTCGTTCTCCATGGACTCGCCGTCGCTCAGCCCGTAGGACAGAGCGACGTGCCGCTCGGTGGTGGACGGCCCGTAGACCGGCAGGGGACCGTTCCGGCGGCCGGCGCGCAGCGACCCGTGCTCAGGGTGGTAGCGCAGATATACGTACAGACCCGCGAGGTCCGCGCAGTGGTCGGGGTGCAGGTGCGAGATCGAGACGGCGTCGAGCATCCGGGGCTCGACGTGCCGCTGGAGGGCGCCGAACGCGCCGTTGCCGAGGTCGAGCAGCACGTTCCAGTCGCGCGCCTCGTGGCCGGCGGCCGCCGCCTCGGCGGCGGTGACCTGCACCAGGTATGACGACGCGGGGGTGGCGGGACCGGGGAACGAGCCGGAGACGCCCAGGGGGACGAGGCGCATCAGACGGCCTCCACGAGCGAGACCTCGGGGCCGAGGAACCGGCCGGCCAGCTGACCGAACGGGGCGGGGTCGCCGGTCGTGAGGAAGCGGTGCACCGGGGCGCCCGAGTCGGGCGAGCGCTCCAGGTCGTGCGCGACGAGGGTGCGGTACACGTCCTTGGCGGTCTCGTCGGCGCTGGAGACCAGCGTGACGTCCTCGCCCATGACGTAGGAGATGGCGCCCGCGAGCAGCGGGTAGTGCGTGCAGCCCAGCACGAGCGTGTCGACGCCGGCTTCCTTGACCGGGTCGAGGTACTCGTGGGCGAACTTCTGCACCTCCGGGCCGGACGTGCGGCCCTCCTCGACGAAGCGCACGAACTCCGGGCAGGCCTGGCTGGTGATCGTCAGGCCGGGGGTGACGTGGAAGGCGTCGTCGTACGCACGCGACCGGATCGTGGTGCGCGTGCCGATCACGCCGATGCGGCCGGTCCGGGTGGCGGTCACGGCGGCTCGCGCGGCGGGCAGGATCACCTCGACCACGGGGATGCCGTGGCGCTGCTCGTACCGCTCGCGCGCGTCGCGCATCATGGCCGACGACGCGGTGTTGCACGCGATGACCAGCATCTTCACGCCGTCGGCCATGAGGCGGTCCATGGCGTCGAGCGCCATGGCACGCACCGCCGCGATCGGTTTGGGCCCGTACGGGCTGTTCGCGGTGTCGCCGAGGTACCGGACCTGCTCGTTGGGCAGCTGGTCCAGGATGGCGCGCGCGACCGTGAGGCCGCCGAGGCCGGAGTCGAAGATCCCGATGGGCGCGTCGTTCACGGGGTGAAGCCTAGCGACGTGATCGTGTCGGAACCGTTACCGGCGCCACGCGCTGTGCGTGACGCGCGCCACGTTCCGGCAGGTCAGCGACTTGCTTTCCGGAGCGCGAAATCATCAGCCCTGGCACCACCTAGGCTGGGCGCATGACCTCCAGCACCGACGAGATCGTGCGCGCCGACGGGCGCGCCACCGACCAGCTCCGCCCCGTGAAGATCACCCGGGGATGGCTCGACGAGGCCGAGGGATCCGTGCTCGTGGAGTTCGGGCGCACGCGTGTGCTGTGCGTCGCCTCGTTCACCGAGGGTGTGCCGCGCTGGCGCAAGGGCTCCGGCGAGGGCTGGGTCACGGCCGAGTACGCGATGCTGCCGCGCGCCACCAACGAGCGCAGCCAGCGCGAGTCCGTCAAGGGCAAGATCGGTGGCCGCACGCACGAGATCTCGCGGCTGATCGGCCGCTCGCTGCGCGCCGTCGTGGACATGAGCGCGCTGGGCGAGAACTCCATCGTGCTGGACTGCGACGTTCTGCAGGCCGACGGTGGCACCCGCACCGCCGCGATCACCGGCGCCTACGTGGCCCTCGCCGACGCCATCGCGTGGGGCCGCCGCCACGGGCACGTCAAGGGCGGCAAGCAGGTGCTGTCCGACTCCGTCGCCGCCGTCTCCGTCGGCATCATCGACGGTACCCCGATGCTCGACCTGCCCTACGTCGAGGACGTGCGCGCCGAGACCGACATGAACGTGGTGGTCACGGGCGGCGGCAAGTTCATCGAGGTGCAGGGCACCGCGGAGCACGCGCCGTTCGACCGCGCGGAGCTCGACTCGCTGCTCGACCTCGCCGTGGCCGGCACCGCCGAGCTCACCAAGATCCAGCAGGCGGCGCTCGCGCAGGAGCTCTGAGCGCTCGCGCGGGCCCGGAGCCCGGGCTGGCATGATCGGGGCATGACCTCCCTGATCGTGCCGCCCGCCGCCCGGATCGTCCTCGCCACGCACAACGCCAAGAAGGTCGTGGAGCTCCGGGCGATCCTCGCCGAGTCGGGTCTGGACCTGCCCGACGGCGAGCTGGTGACCTCCGGCGAGGTCGGCGCCCCGGAGCCCGTGGAGGACGGCGTGACGTTCGCCGAGAACGCGCTCATCAAGGCGCGCGCGGTGTGCGCCGCGACGGGGCTGCCCGCCGTCGCCGACGACTCCGGCCTCGCCGTGGACGTGCTCGGCGGAGCGCCCGGCATCTTCTCGGCGCGCTGGGCCGGCAAGCACGGCGACGACCTCGCGAACCTGGAGCTGCTGCTCGGCCAGCTCGGCGACGTGCGCGCCGAGCACCGCCAGGGCGGCTTCGTGTGCGCGGCCGCGCTGGTCACGCCGGACGGCCGCGAGGAGGTGCGGCTCGGCGAGATGCGGGGCGTGCTCGCGACGGCGCCGCGGGGCGCCAACGGGTTCGGCTACGACCCGATCCTGGTCCCGGAGGAGGACCCGCTGTTCGCGGGGCCGTCCGCCGAGTCCCTGGTCGACGGTCCTGGCCGCCGGACCGCCGGGGAGCTGTCCCCGGACGAGAAGAACGCGATCTCCCACCGCGGCAAGGCGTTCCGCGCGCTGGCGCCGGCGGTCGTCGAGGTGCTCGGCGCCTAGCTCGCCGCCGCGCGGGCCTGGCCGCGGCGGATGCCCGTCACCAGGCCGCGCCAGCCGAGCATCGTGATCGCCAGGAAGATGGCGGTGACCAGTGCGAACGACCACGCCAGCCCGCCGCCCGAGAGGCCACGCAGGGCGAGGCCCCCGAGCACGGTGACAGCCCAGATGATCACGCCGGTGGGCCAGACGCGCGCCGGGTCGCGCCATGCGCGGGCCACGACCCAGCCGATCGCGGCGGCCAGTGCGAACGGCCACACCACGCGGCCGAAGGCGCTCGTCAGCGAACCGTCGTGCGACGAGATGCCGACGACCGTGAAGACGAGGACGGCGACGGCGTCGGCCACGAGGGCGGGCCAGAACGGCGAGGTGCGGGAGGCGGGGGCAGTGGAGCTCACGCGTCGAGGGTAGTCCGCGGGCCGGGCTTCCGGTGTCCGCGAACCCGGGGGCGCGCTGCCCGGGAGAAAATTTACATCTTGGACATACGCGCCTCTTGCGGAGGAATCACCCAGGCCGCAGGATCACACGGCCGCCACTTCGGCGGCGAGTGTGATCAAGGAGGCAGCATGCGTAGCAACCTCTCCCGCACCCTGCTCGGCGGACTGGCCGCCCTGGCGCTCGGCGGCAGCGTGGCCGTCGCGTTCGGTGCGCCGTCACAGGCCAGCGAGGGCACCGGCGACATCGCGGTGCACAGCGCGGCGACCACCCGGGCGGCCCAGGACCGGGTGACCGACTACTGGACCCCCCAGCGGATGCGCGAAGCTGTGCCCGCCGACGTGCTGGTGGCCGGCAAGGACAAGTCCTCGGCCGGCGGCACCGTGGCGGCGGGCAGACCGACCGTCGTACCGCAGGCCGCCGCCAAGCCCGCCCCCACCGCGGCCTTCGTGGGTGGGTACTACTCGGGCGGCGGTGAGGTCGTCGACACCACGGGCAAGGTGTTCTTCACGCTCGCGGGCGTGAACTACGTCTGCTCGGGCAGCGCCGTGAGCTCGGGGAACAAGGACGTCGTGCTCACCGCCGGCCACTGCGTCAACGAAGGACCCGGGGAGTTCGCCACGAACTGGGCGTTCGTCCCCGCCTACGACGACGGCGCCCGGCCCTACGGCACGTTCACCGCACGTCAGCTCACCACCACCACGCAGTGGCAGAACAGCGGCGACTTCGACTACGACGTGGCGTTCGCGGTGCTGAACACACTGAACGGTGCCCACCTGACGGACGTCGTGGGCGGGCAGGCCATCGGCTTCAACCAGGCGCGCGGCCAGTACATGTACTCGTTCGGCTACCCGGCCGCCAACCCGTACGACGGCTCGGACATCGCGTGGTGCCACGGGACGGTCGTGCAGGACACGTTCGGAGGCAGCTCCGACCAGGGCCTGGACTGCAACCTCACCGGTGGGTCGTCCGGCGGTCCCTGGTTCGTCAACTACTCCGAGTCCACCGGCGTGGGCGTGCTCAACTCCGTGAACTCCTTCAAGTACCGCGGTGGCAGCATGCGCAACTACATGTTCGGCCCGTACCTGGGTGACGTCGCACAGACGCTGTACACCTCGGCGTCGTCGCTCTGACGCGCTGAACCCGGGCCGCCGGGGCGTCGGTCGGGCTCGTCGGGATCGTGTGTCCCGACAAGCCCGGCCGGCGTGGCGCGCCCGGGCGCGGCCCTACCGTGGCAGCGTCGACAGAAGTTCCCGGTAGCCGGCGAACGCCACGTCGACCTCGGCCTGGTCGAGGCCGAACCGCTCCAGGCTGTACCGGTGCGGCGACCGCTTCCCCGGCGCCGCCCGCGCGGCCGTCAGGTTCGCGTCGTCGGCCTCGCCCCACCGCGCGCCGAGCTCCTCGAACAGCGCGGGCAGCACCGCCCCCGGATCGCCGGTGAGCCGGTCGTACGGCAGGTCGAGCACGGTCCCGGGCCCGAGGTCGGCGCGCTGCGCGAGGGCGCGGGAGACGCCGTCCGACATGATCGGGAGCCACTCGCGGCCGATCCGCACGGGGTCCACGGCATCCGCGTGCCGGTGGATGCGCTGGGCGGACTCGGCGAGGGAGCACAACGACGCCAGCGCGACCTCGGGCGCCCGGTGGGTCCACACGAACCTCGCGTCGGGGAAGACGTCGCGGATCGCCGACAGGTGAAAGAGGTTCGCCGGGTGTTTGAGCACCCACCGTCGCGCGGGGCGACCGTACGACAGCAGCTGGAGCGTGTCCCGGAGGAACCGGTAGTCCGGCCGGTGGTCGAAGCGCGCGAGCAGGTCGAGGTAGTCCGGCATGGGCACGGCCGAGGAGTGGAGCTCCGAGTGCGCGCGGATGAAGGTGTCCTCCTCCTCGGAGGCCGCGTACATCGGATGGATGGTGTCCCACGTGGTGCTCAGCACCGACGTCATCGCGAACTTCCGCCCCGTGCGCCGGATCAGCGCGGCCTCGGCCCGCGGGCCGACGGCAAGGCCGGGGTGGGTCATCTCCCAGAGCTTCGGCCCTCGGTGCGCGGGTGACCTGGAGAGGATGTTGTAGGTCAGCGTGGTGCCTGTCCGGGGCATGCCGACCACGAACACCGGAGCCTCTACCGGCTCGTCGGCGATCCGGGGGTGCCGGGCCAGCAGGTCGCCCACCACGAGCCGGTTCCGGATCCGGCCGGACACCATGGCCTGGCCCGCCGCCCAGCCGAGCGGGCTCAGGCCGGGGAAGTCCGCGAACGCACGCAGCACGAGCCGCAGGTGCTCCAGGTCGGCGGCGTTCTCCGCGCTCAGCGGGGCGCGGCCGCGGGAGGCACGCGCGATCATCCGGTCGAACACGACGTCCGGGTCCCGGCGCGTGCGGGCGGCGGGAGCCAGGAGCAGGTTGGTCAGGCGCAGCGCCGGCGGGTCGGCGGGCGTGGTGAGGGACACGGCACTCCTGGGGTCGCGGTTCGGGCCGGGGTCTGGCACATCCTCGCGTGGGCCGACCTGGCGCGTAAACGAAAACGGGACCGGGAGCGCAGGCCGGTGCGCGGCCCCGACTTCGGCCCGACGACGGGTCCCCGTAGGCTGGGCGGATGCACCTCGTCGCCCAGGACCTCGGTTTCGCCTATCCCGGGCGGCCCGTCATGGACGGGGTCAGCTTCTCGGTGTCGCAGGGTGGGCGGCTCGGCGTGGTCGGCGAGAACGGGTCGGGCAAGTCCACGCTGCTGCACCTGCTGGCCGGTGACCTGCTGCCGAAGTCGGGCGAGGTGCGCCGGCAGGGCAGCGTCGCGCTGGTCGAGCAGGAGCTGCACCCCGAGCCGGGCCAGACCATCGGCGACCTGGTCGCCGGGACGCTGGAGGGGCTGCGCACCGCCGCCGCGGAGCTGGACGCCGCGGCCGCCGCGTTCGACCACGCCTCGGGTGACCTCGCGGTGCTGGAGCGCACCCTCTCGCTCGCGGAGCACCTCGCGGTGTGGGACGCCGACCGCCGCGTCGAGGTGGCCCTGACGCGTCTGGGCGCCCCGCGCGACCCCGCGCGCCGGCTCGACCAGCTCAGCGTGGGGGAGCGGTTCCGGGTGCGGCTGGCCTGCCGCCTCGCGGAGCGCGCCGACCTGCTGCTGCTCGACGAGCCCACGAACCACCTGGACGACTCCGCCATCGAGTTCCTCACCGGCGAGCTCGTCGCCTGGCGCGGCGCCGTCGTGCTGGTCACCCACGACCGCGAGCTGCTCGACGACGTCGCCACCGCGATCCTGGACCTCGACCCGTCGTGGGACGGCAAGCCCGTGCTCTACGGACAGCCGGGGTACCTGGCCTACCGGTTCGCCAAGACCCAGGCGCTGCACCGGTGGCGGCAGCGCTACCGTGCGGAGCGCAAGCGGGCCGCTGCCCTGGCCGAGCGGCTCGACGAGTCCTACGAGGGGCTGTCCGACGAGTGGCGCCCGGGCAAGGGCTCGCAGAAGCACCGGCGCGCCACGCGCGCCCGCATCCACGTCAAGGCCGCCGACCGGCTGGTCCAGAAGCTCGAGGCGGAGGCCATCGAGGTGCCCGCCCCGCCGGTCGAGCTGGGCTTTCCCGACCTGCCGGCGATGTCGCCGGGCTGGGACCCGAGCAACCCGGTCGTGGAGGTCCGTTCGCCGCGCGTCGACTTCCCCGCGGGATCCGCGCCGGCCACCGCGGGCGAGGACGGCGCCCGCCTGGACCTGCCGGGCACCCGGGTGGCGATCCCGCCGTCGGGCCGCCTGCTCGTGGTGGGGCCGAACGGGACCGGCAAGTCGACGCTGCTCGCGGCGCTCGCCGGCACGCTGGAGCTGCACCGGGGGAGCCGCACGGTCGCGCCCGGCGCGCGCATCGGCGTCGTCGGCCAGGAGAGCGAGCCGATCACCGGCAAGGCCCGGCGGCGGACCGGGTTCGAGACCTACGCCGACGAGGCGCTGCGGCTGCTCGCGTCGGGCGAGCTGGACCCCGACCACGTGGTGCCGGTCGCGGGCCTCGGCCTGCTCAGCGAGGAGGACCTGGACCGCCCGCTCGCCGAGCTGTCCGCGGGACAGCGGCGCCGGTTCGAGCTGGCGCGCGCCCTGCTGCACGCCCCGCACCTGCTGCTGCTCGACGAGCCGACGAACCACCTGTCGATCGACCTGGTGGACGAGCTCACGCGCGCCCTCCAGGTGACGCCGTGCGCCGTCGTCGTCGCGACGCACGACCGCCGCATGCGCTCGGACCTGGAGGACTGGCCGGTCCTGGACCTCACGCAGGCGGGCTGAGTCCGCTAGGGCAGCCGGCCCACGTGGGCCATCGCCTGCTTGATCAGCATGCCCTGCCCGTTCATCATCTCGGCCTGGACGTCGTCCGCGCAGGCCTCCTCCGGCGTGAGCCACGCGAGGTCGAGCGCGTTCTGCTGCGGGCGGCAGTCGCCCGTCACGGGCACGACGTACGCGAGCGAGACCGCGTGCTGGCGCGGGTCGTGGAACGCGGTGATCCCCGGCGTGGGGAAGTACTCGGCGACGGTGAACGGCTGCGGCGACGGCGGCACCTGCGGCAGCGCGACCGGACCGAGGTCCTTCTCGATGTGTCGCAGCAGCGCGTCCCGGAGGCGCTCGTGGTACATCACGCGGCCCGAGACCAGGGCCCGGGTCATCACGCCCTGCGGGTTCACGCGCAGCAGCAGCCCGACGGCGACCACGTCGCCCGAGTCGTCGACGCGCACCGGAACGGCGTCGACGTACACGAGCGGGAGCTGCGCGCGTACCACGGCGAGGTCCTCGTCGGTCATCCAGCCCGAGACCGGGGCAGGCTCGCGGTAGAAATCGTCGGCAGGGTAGTCGGCAGTGTCCGTCACGGGTCCGTTCTACCAGTTCGGGCCAAGCGGTGCCTGACCCGCGCCGTCCGATCGGTACCCGAATGTGACACGGACCTCCGAACGGGCCCTCCTGGAATAGCAGAGGGTGGGGCTGTGCTCTACCTGGTAGACGCCCAACGAAAGGAAGCGTGACATGGCAACTGTCGACATCACCGACGCCACGTTCGAGAAGACCGTCAGCGACAACGGGATCGTCCTCGTGGACTTCTGGGCCACCTGGTGCCCGCCGTGCAAGATGTTCGGCCCCGTCTTCGAGGCCTCCTCGGAGAAGAACGAGGACATCGTGCACGCGAAGATCGACACCGACGCGAACCCCGGCATCTCGGCCGCCGCGCAGGTGACGTCCATCCCGACGCTCATGGCGTTCCGGGACGGCGTGCTCGTCTTCCGCCAGGCCGGCGCGCTGCCCGCCAAGGGTCTCGCCGAGGTCGTGGAGGCCGTCCGCGGTCTCGACATGGACGTCGTCCGCAAGGACATCGCCGCGCAGCAGAGCTGACGCGGCAGGGCCGGCACCAGGGGGCGCCGGGAACACGGGGTGCGCGAGGCGGGACTCGAACCCGCACGTCCGAGGACACCAGGACCTAAACCTGGCGCGGCTGCCAATTACGCCACTCGCGCGCGGCGCTCAGTCTACGTGCAGGTGAGCGGCAGGTCAGCGGAACGCGGCGATCCCCGTGAGGTGCCGGCCCAGCACGAGCGTGTGCACCTCGTCGGTGCCCTCGTAGGTGCGCACCGACTCCAGGTTGCTGGCGTGCCGCATCGGCGAGTGGTCGAGAGTCACGCCGTTACCGCCCAGCACCGTTCGGGCGGCGCGGCAGACCTCGATCGCGATGCGGGCGTTGTTGAGCTTGCCCGCAGAGATCATGTGCCCCTCCAGCCGCCCGGCGTCCTTGAGCCGGCCCAGGCGCAGCGCCATGAGCTGCGCCTTGGTGATCTCCAGCGCCATGTCGACGAGCTTGGCCTGCGTGAGCTGGAACCCTGCGATCGGCGTGCCGAACTGCTCGCGCCCCTGTGCGTAGGCCAGGGCGGCCTCGAAAGCGTCCCGGGCCGCGCCGACCGCGCCCCACACGATGCCGTACCGCGCCTCGTCGAGGCAGGCGAACGGTCCGGCCAGGCCCGGGTGCTCCGGCAGGATCGCGTCCGCCGGCAGCCGCACGCCCTCCAGCGTGACGTCGCACTGCACGGACGCGCGCATCGACAGCTTGGGTTCGATCGGCACCGCCGAGAACCCGGGGGTCGACGTCGGCACGACGAACCCGCGCACGCGGTCCCGCTCGCCGCCGTCGGCCTGGGGCTCGCGCACCTTGGCCCAGATGACGGCGACGTCGGCGAACGAGGCCATGCCGATCCACCGCTTGGCGCCGTCCAGGACCCACTCGCCGCCGGCGTCGCCGCCCTCCGAGCCGGGCTCGAAGCGGGCGCGCGTGGTCATGCTCGCCGGGTCGGACCCGGCGCCCGGCTCGGTCAGCCCGAAGCAGCCCACGACCTCGCCCGTCGCCATGCGCGGCAGCCACTGCTGCTTCTGGGCCTCGGAGCCGTGCTTGTGGATCGCGGACATCGCCAGCGAACCCTGCACCGAGACGAACGTGCGGATGCCGGAGTCGCCGGCCTCCAGCTCCTGCGCCGCCAGCCCGTACTCGACGGCGGACCGCCCCGCGCAGCCGTAGCCGTCCAGGTGCATGCCGAGCACCCCGAGCGCGCCCAGCTCCGGGACGAGCTCGCGCGGGAAGTGCGCGTCGGCGAACCACCGCGCGATGTCCGGGCGCACGCGGCGGTCCACGAACTCCCGCACGCGGTCGCGCGTGGCGAGCTCGGTGTCGCTGAGCTCGGCGTCGAGGTCGAGCAGGTCGGCCGGCGATCCCACTAGGAGTCGAGCCCCAGCACCTTGCGGATCCGCGCCACGTGGCCCGTCGCCTTGACGTTGTAGAACGACTCGGCGACCGTCAGGTCCGGGTTCACCACGACCGTGGAGCGGATCACGCCCACGTACGTCTTGCCGTAGTTCTGCTTCTCGCCCCAGGCGCCGTACGCCTCCAGCGTCGCGTGGTCCTCGTCGGACGCGAGCGGGAACGTCAGCGCCTCGGACTCCGCGAACTTGGCCAGCTTGGCCACCTTGTCGGGGGAGATGCCGACGACGGCGTAGCCGGCGCCCAGCAGCGATGCCTCCGAGTCGCGGAAGTCGCACGCCTCCTTGGTGCACCCCGGCGTCGCGGCGGCCGGGTAGAAGTACACGATGACGCCCTTGTCGGTGCTCTTCGCCAGGTCGGCGAGGCTGACGGAGGCGCCGTCGGCGGTCGGGAGGGTGAAGTCGGGAGCCTTGTCCCCGGGCTCGAGGCGAGTCGTCATGCCCGTAACGTTAGCCGCCCCGGGGCCGCTCCGTGGCACGGGTGCCACACCCCTGTGGACAACCTCGCGCGGCAGTCGCGTAGCGTTGATCCCGTGAGCACCCCCGCTACTGCCGACTCCGTGACGAAGCCCCGAAACCTCCCGATCCGCATGCTGCACGACCGGCTCCTGGTCGAGCCCGAGACGGACTCCGCGGAACGGCAGTCCACGGCCGGCCTCGTGATCCCGGCGACCGCCGTCGGCCCCAAGCGGCTCGCCTGGGCGACCGTCGTGGCGAAGGGTGAGCACGTGCGTCAGGTCGACGTCGGCGACCGCGTGCTCTTCGACCCGGAGGACCGCGCCGAGGTGGACCTGGCCGGCACGGACTACGTGCTGCTGCGCGAGCGCGACGTGCACGGCGTCGCCGAGAGCGACGAGGCGGACGGCTCTACCGGGCTCTACCTGTAGGCGGGGACTGCAAGGTCAGGCTGCCCCTGCCCCGGCCTGCAGGACCTCCAGGCGCTTGATCATGCGGCGCACGAGCAGCAGCGGGATCGCACCGAAGACGCCGAACGACATGTCGATGAGGCTCCATCCCCACGGGATGTCCCGGACCGGTCCGGCGATCAGAGCGAGCGGGATGATTGCTGCGCACGCGATCAACCCGAAGTCGATGACCCACACGTTGCGGACCGGGTCACGGAACGGGCCCCAGAAGGCGACGGCGATGACGAGGTGCGCGAACGCGAGCCAGTCCGTGCCGTACGCGATGAACGGGTAGTTCCGGGACGTGACGTCCAGCCCTTCGCGGACACGGGCGAACCAGTCGACGAGGCCCGGCAGCCAGGCATCCACGCCCCACGCGAGGAGGAGCTCGTGGCCCCACCTGACCTCCGTCGTCAACGGGAACGCCGTGACGCCGCTCAGCACCAGGCCGATGATGAAGACGATCAGCCAGGCTCGCACTCGTCGCAGGAGTACTGCCTGTTCGGGCCGCGCCGCGGCATCTGCCACGGGACTCGTGCCGGTACCGGTGACGGTCATGGTGCCGGAGCGTAGCGGCGGCCGGCCCTGTCCGGCTGTCGTGCAGTTCACAGGGCGGGCCCGCTCGTTCGGTTACCGGTGACGCCCCTGGTCCTGGTAGTGTTTCTCTCCGTTGCGCGCCATTAGCTCAATAGGCAGAGCAGCTGACTCTTAATCAGCGGGTTCGGGGTTCGAGTCCCTGATGGCGCACCAGCACGACGGCTTCGCGGCCCCCTTCTCGTCCTCTGGCGGCAGGGTGGATCACGTCCGTTCGTGAGGCGCAGAAATCGGTGCGCCGAGGGTCCCAGACCCTGGTAATCTTCCCGTCGCAGGCGCCATTAGCTCAATTGGCAGAGCAGCTGACTCTTAATCAGCGGGTTCTAGGTTCAAGTCCTAGATGGCGCACAACCTGACGAAGGCCCCCACCACGGTGGGGGCCTTCGTCGTTCCCGCGACCGGGCCGAGCCTGCCCGATCAGAGCAGCTCGACCGGGAACAGCTCGGTCCGTGCCACGACCCGGTCCCGCTCCGCGGTCAGCTCCGTGCGGCGCGGGTCGGCGAGGTACCCGTCGAGCTCCGCCTGGCCGGCGAACCGGTAGATCTGCACCTCGTGCGGCCGGCCGGCCGCGCCGTCGGACGCCGCACGCTGGAGTACCGCCCCGCCGTGCTCCGGGACCAGGGCCAGCACCTTGTCCTCGTAGGCCGTCAGGGCCGCCTCCTGGCCCGGCCGTGCCCACAGCAGGCAGCACAGCCGGATCTCCTCGTCGTGGTTCGTCATGGTCCGAGCGTAGGACTCTCAGGCGCCCACAATTTGTCCGGTTGTTGCCTTCTGCACCCGTGGAGTTCACCCGACCCGGCCAGGTTTGTCCTCCGGGCGTGCTCGGAGCCGTCCACCTCACGAACCACAGGGAGGACGGCCATGCGGCCAGTCACCAGGAAACAGCGCGGCCGGCAGCAGGCCGGCCTCGTCGCGGCGGTCACGGCCGCGACGCTCGCCATGACGGGGTGGGTCGCGACGTCGTCGTCCGCCGCCCCCGCGGACACCGCCCCCGCCGCCGGCCCGGCGGCCACCGCCCCGCACGAGCCGGCGGCCCCGACGCCGGGCGCCCCGATCCTCACGCCCGACGACGGCGAGTTCCTCGAGGGCACCGTGCCCGTGGCGGCCGAGCCGGTCGCGCCCGGGGACGACGTCGCGCACCTGACCGTCGACGGCAAGGACGTCCCGGGCGCCACGGAGACCCTCGGCTCGTCCGTGCTCGGCTACACGGTCGGTACCAACTCGACCGAGGCACGCTACAAGAACTACGTGGTCGTCAACGGCTCGGCGCCCATCTACCTGCCCGACGCCGTGAGCCAGCGCGTCGAGCTGGAGGTGCCCGACGAGTACCTCGTGACCGGTGAGAACACGGTCGAGGTGGTCGCGGGCACCATCGAGACCAGCTGTGGCGTGAACCACGACGACTTCGTGCTCTCCGACTTCACGCTGGAGCCCCTCGGCGAGCTTGCCGACGGCGAGGAGAACGAGTACACCTACTCGTTCGGCGACGGCAGCTGCGGCAGCAACACGAGCCTGCTGCTGCGCGCCGAGCTGTCGTTCTTCGTCCAGGGCGACCCGCGGGGCACCACCGGCCTGAGCGCCGACCTCGACACCACCACGCTGACCAACGGCGCCCACACGATCGAGGCCACCACGGCGTCCGGCGACAAGACCGCGCACGAGGTCCGCGTGAACAACGCGCCCGCCGGCGCCCCGCGCCTGACCCCGGTCGACGGCACGCTGACCAACGGCACGGTCACCGTCACGGGCGCCCGCCCGGCCGACGGCGACGGAGCCACGGCCGGGCTCACGGTCGACGGCGACGCCGTCGAGACCACCGACACGCTCGGGGCCGGCGACGCGGCCTTCTCGTTCGACGTGGGCTCGAACGCCGTCGACGGCAAGGCCGCGAACCTGCTGGTCGTCAACGGTATCGAGATGCCGCTGGGCGGCTCGTACGCGAGCCGGCGCGCCGACGTCCCGGTCCCGAACGAGTGGCTGCGCCCCGGTGACAACACGGTCAAGGTCGTGACCGGCACGTTCGCGGGCGACTGCAACCGCGACGACTTCACCATCTCCAAACTCGCGCTGACGCCCGCCGCGGGCACCGCGACCGGCGTCGGGCTCAAGCCCTCCTACGCCATGGGCGACGGCACCTGCGGCTCCAGCGGCACCGCCCTGCGCGAGATCACCGTCACCTTCACGGTCGACGCCCCCGCGCGCGGCCTGCGCGCCGACGTCGACACCGCCACCCTGGCCGACGGCGAGCACGAGCTCGCGGCGACCTCGACCACGGGCGAGACCGCCACCCGCGCGCTGTTCACGGACAACTCCGGCCCCGCGCTGGTCTCCGCGACTCCCGCGGACGGCGACCGGCTCACCTCGGCCGTGGCGCTCGCGGTCGCGCTGGACGACGCCTCCGGCGTGGTCGAGGGCCCGGACGTCACGCTCGACGGCGACGAGATCGCCCTGGGCGGCCGGGTCGGCCCGGGCCTGTCCGCGGGCGAGCACACGCTCGAGGTGTCCGCCACGGACGGCCTCGGCAACGAGGTCACCCACGAGATCGCGTTCGTCAGCGCCGGCATCCCGGACGTCCCCGCCGACGTCGCCCCGGCGTCGGGCACGAAGGGTGTGGGCCGCACGGCCACGCTGGAGGCGAAGCTCGCCGAGCCCGACGGCGGGAAGGTCACCGCGCACTTCTCCGCGGCGGAGATCCTGACCCCGAACAAGGCCTGGCAGGGCCGGTCGGCGCAGGTGCCGACCACGCTGTCCACGCGCGGCGAGAAGAAGCTGGGTACCAGGGGGCTCGAGCCGGGCGACGGGAAGTCCGTGGACTCCCTGGCCTCGGGTGACGTGACCTACCAGCGGTTCGACGTGCCGGTCCGCGGCAAGGTCCAGGCGCCCGTGCTGCGCTGGGAGGGTACGGCCGACCCGGCGCGCCTGGTCAGCCTGCGGGCCTGGAACCCGGACACCGACACCTGGGACGTCGTCGCCTCCGGGCGTGGCGCGGTCGAGGGCGGCACCGTCCTGGAGGGCACGGTGTCCCGCGACTACGTGGACCGTGGCACGGTGCACGCCATGGTCACGGGCGAGGACCCCTTCGCCGACGACATCGACGCCGGCGACAAGGACCGGTTCGAGGACCCCGACGACTACGACTTCTCGATGGTGCACTACACGGACACCCAGTACCTCACCGAGGGCGCCGTGGAGCAGGAGACCCCCGAGGAGCGGGCCGTCTGGGCACAGGGCTACAACGGCGTCATGGACTGGATCGTCGACAACGCCGACGAGCGCAAGATCGCCTACGTGGCGCACACCGGCGACATCACCGAGACCAACATCCGCGCGTTCCCGGAGGAGCTCGAGGACCAGGTCGTCGGCGAGTTCGAGTTCGCGTCCCAGGCGCAGGCCCGGATCGACGCCGCAGGCATCCCGAACGGCGTCGTGGCCGGTAACCACGACAACCAGTCGGGTACCGACGCGACGCTCTACAACGAGTACTTCGGCCCGGACCGGTACGAGGCGCTGTCCGAGGACTGGGAGGACGCGTCCTACGGCGGCGTCATGGAGCCCGGCTCCAACGAGAACCACTACGACCTGTTCTCGGCCGGCGGCCTGGACTTCGTGGTGGTGGGCCTGTCCTACGGCGTGACGCGGGACGAGGCCGAGTGGGCGGCGTCGATCTTCGACCGGTACTCCGACCGCAACGGCATCCTGCTGACGCACGACTACCTGGAGCCGTCCGCGTCGCCCGACGGGCGCGGCGCCAACTTCGGTGGGCCCGACGGGCCGCTGCTGTACAACCTGCTCGTCAAGGACAACCCGAACGTGTTCATGGTGCTCGCCGGGCACCGGCACGGCGTGGGCACCAACGTGCGCCCGCCCGTGGTCGGCGACATCGGCGGCGGCGTGGTCGAGCTGCTCGCGGACTACCAGTTCTACACGGTGTCCGCCGGCCAGCTCGGGCTTACCGAGATCGGCGGGTACGACCCCGCCGACCAGCTCCAGTTCGGCGCCTCGTTCTTCCGCATGCTGCAGTTCGACGTCGACCGCGGCGAGGTCTCCATCGACACCTACTCGCCGCTGCTGGGCGAGTTCGGCGCCACGGAGTACGACACCGAGCACCGCTACAACGGGCTCGAGGACAACATGGTGCTGCCGGTCGACCTGACCTCCCGCACGACGTCGTTCAGCACCGACTCGGTGGTGCTGTACGACCCGGTGGACGAGATCGGCCGGGACACCGTGGCCTCCGGCGAGGTCGCCTCGGTCCGCTGGTCGGGCCTCAAGCCGGACCGCACCTACGCCTGGTTCGTCACGGCCCGCACACCGGGTGGCGGCACGGCGACGGCGTCGCCGGCGTACTTCACCACGGCGCGGCGTTGAGGCTCGGCCCTCTTCGCGGACGCACCGTGGCCCTGGCGGGGCTGCTCGCAGTGCTGAGCAGCCCCGCCGTCGGGCAGACCGCCTGGGCGCACGACGCGACCAGCGACGTGTACGCGGAGGTGACCACGGCGCCGTCGTCCTCCGGGCCGGAGGGCGCCGGGCCGGACGTCGCAGCCGTGCTCGATCTCGAGTACGACCTGCTGATGAAGTCCGCGTGGCTCCGGGCGGAGGCGTACGAGGCCACGGACCGCGCGGACCAGCTCGCCCAGCTCGGCGAGCACGAGGCCGAGGTGGACGGGTACGTCACCGACCGCTTCGTGGTCACGTACGACGGCGAGCCGTGCGCGCCGGCGCTCTCCGGCGTCGACCTCGTGGAGCGCGGCGAGCGGGCGTACGCGTCCCTGGCCTACACGTTCTCGTGCGACGGCGAGCCCGAGGGCGTGCACGAGGTCTCGAGCGCGCTCTTCCCGGACGCGGAGTCGTTCGTGCACTCGACCGAGACGATCATCCGGTACTCGCTCGACGACGAGGACGGCTCCGCGGTGCTCACCGCGGCGTCGCCCACCCTGACGACAGGGGAGAACCGGCTGCTCAGGCAGGTCGGCGAGTTCTTCGTACTGGGCGGCGAGCACCTGCTGTTCGGCATCGACCACGTGCTGTTCCTGCTGGCACTGCTGATCGGGTCGCGGCGGCTGCGCGACGTCGTCCTGACGGCCACAGCGTTCACCGTGGCGCACTCGGTGACGTTCCTGCTCGCGGCCCTCGGCGTGGTGTCCGTGCCGTCGATCGTGGTCGAGCCGGTGATCGCGGCGTCGATCGCCGTGGTGGCGGTGGTCGACCTGGTGCTGATCCGGCGGGGTGGGGCGGCGTCGGGCCCGGTGCGGGACGCCCTGCGCTGGAGCGGTCCGGCCGGGAGCCGCGACGAGCGTGGCGCCTGGGACCGGTGGCGACTGCCCGTGGTGTTCGTCTTCGGGCTGGTGCACGGCGTCGGGTTCGCGGGGGCGCTCGGCATCGACGCGGCCTGGTCGTGGACCCTGCTGTGGTCGCTGCTGTCGTTCAACGTGGGTATCGAGGCGGTGCAGCTCGGCATCATCGCGCTGGTGTTCCCGCTGCTGGTGCTGCTCCGGGTCAAGGCCCCGCGCACGGCCCGCTGGACGCTGGGCGCCGGCTGCGCGGTGATCGCGGCGGTGGCGCTGTGGTGGGTGGTGGAGCGGCTGGCGTTCTGAGTGCCCGACCGTAGGCCCGGTCGCGGGATCCGCCGAACGTAGGGTTAGTCGCCGCATGAGCGCTCATGCGGCGACCAACCCTACGTTCGACGGGTCTGAATCAAGGCGGCCTACTCGTGTGCGGACCAGAACGTCTCCAGTTCCGCGTCTAGGGCCGGGGCCACCTGCATGGGCAGCGAGTGCGTGGTGTCCGGCCAGATCTTGACCTGCGCGTCCGGGATGAGCCGGGCCTTCTCGGCCGCCGCCTCGCCGCCCGCCAGCGAGGAGTCGCTCGCGATCGCCACGTACACCGGCATCGGCAGCGCCTCCAGCTGCGCGTCGGTCAGCAGGCTGGGGTTGGGCAGGCCCGACGAGCTGTAGCTCTCGGAACCCACCGAGATCATCCGGGCCAGCGGGTCGTCGGGGTCCACCTCGTCGTCCGACACGCCCCCGATCCGGTTGAGCGCCGACTCCCGCCACGACTGCGGGAAGAACGGCAGCGAGACGGGGATGGTCGTGAGGACGACGGAGAGCGGCATCATGCCCAGCGTCATGACGGGCTCCAGCAGCGTGAGGCTCGCCAGCCGGTCCGGGTGCCGCACCGCCACGGCCGCCGCCAGCCCGCCGCCCTGCGAGTGCCCCACGAGGTGGACCCGGCCGAGGTCGAGGCCGGCCAGCGCCTCGTCCACCCAGCGCGCCGCGTCGGCGACGTCGCGCATCGCGACGGTCTGCTCCGACAGGCCGGTGTCGCCGAGCGTGTCGAACGCGTAGACCGTCCGGTGCTCGATGTAGTCGGGCAGGTTCTCGGCCCACATCGGGGTTGCGGCCGAGCGGCCCGGCAGCAGGACGACGGGCGTCGCGTCGGGGTTGTCCGCGTGCACCCAGGCGTAGGCACGGACCGTGCCGAAGCTGGTGGCGACGTCGTGCGTCGCGGTGGGCTCGGGCAGGCGGCCGAGCGCGTCGGCGTACGCGTCCGCGTAGGCCTGGCGAGCCTCGGGGGTGCGGAAGTGGCCGACGCCGGGGCCGCCCGCGGCGACGAGCAGCACGAGACCGCTCGTGGACACGGCCGCGACGACGGCCAGCAGGGCGGTCGGCCAGCGGCGGCGCTTGGGGCCGGTGGTGCGGTCGCGCATCGGTTCCTCCACGAGCGGGCGTTCAGCGACGGTCGGTTTTGCAATGCACTCGCATCGTAACAGGTAGCGATGCGACCGCATTGTTACCCTGGGTCCATGCCGAGAGTCGTGGACCACGAGGAACGCCGGTGGGAGATCGTCTTCGCCCTCTGGCTGGTCATCGCCGAGCAGGGGATCGAGGGCGTCAGCCTGCGGCACGTCGCCGCCGAGGCCGGCGTCTCGATGGGCCGCATCCAGCACTACTTCGGCACCAAGGACGCCCTCGTCCTGGCCGGCTGCACCGCCCTCGTCGACCGCGCCTACGGCGGCTACCAGGAGGCGGCCGACGCCGCCCCGCGCGAGCGCCTGCTGCACGTCATGACCCAGCAGATCCCGCGGGACGACGCCGGGCGCATCGGTGTCAGCGTCTGGTACGCCTACGTGGCGAAGTCGATCAACGACGCCGCCGTCCGCCAGGTGCTGGCCGAGGCGCGGCGCGGCGCGGAGGACGAGTGCGCACGGCTGATCACCGCCGACCGCGGCGTGGGTGCGGAGGTCGCGCTCACGCAGGCCCGGCGGCTGCTGGCGCTGGCGGACGGCCTGACCCTGCGGGTGCTGGTCCGGGACCTGGAGCCGGCCGAGGCCGTGGGGATGCTGGAGGCGGAGGTGGGCACGGGCTGACCGGACGCCGTGCGGCCCGGCCGATGCGCGGCTCTCAGTCCGGCCGGTCCGGGCTGCCGAACAGGTCCCGGAAGGCCTCTTCGGCGTGCCGGGCGACCTCGACGTCCCGTGCCTGCCGCGCGCCCCGGTCGACGGGTCCGTCCCAGGCGCGCGTGTCCCGGGCCGGGCCGTCGAGCAGCCCGCGCCGGATCCACCCGAGCACCAGCTCCGGCCCGCCGACTCCGCTGCGCGCCGCCATGGTGCCGAGCCGGTCGGCCTCCGTGGCGGAGAGGTCGACGACGACCCGCCGTCCGTCGAGCTCGACGCGCGAGCAGGGGGCGCGGTCGGTCATGGGCGCTTCCGATCAGAGGTCGTCGGGCAGGACACGGAATGCTTTGTCATCGGTGAGCGGACGAATGGCGCGGAAGTCCCGACGATCGAGCGTCAGGACCGCGTTCGTGTAGTTGTCCCGTGCGACGACGGCGATGACGGCATCAGTGAGGTCGAGGTCGAGGTCGTCATATCGAGCCTGCACGGCCCGCGCTGCACGTAGTGCGTCAACGGCCAGCGGGGTGACGATGAACCGCCCTGACTCGGCCTGGCGGATGATCTCGTCCATCAGGCTGGCGGCGACGCCACGGCCGAATCGCCGGGTGACAAGGTGGTCGAGCTCGGCGAGGACGACGGGTGGGACGAGGATGGTGCTCGCGTGGTCGACGACGCCACGAGCGCCTTCGTGCTCCGGGGAGTCCGTGTCGATCGCCGCGATGAGGCCTGACGTGTCGGCGACCACGATCATTCCGCGTCCGACTCCAGGTTCATCGAGTCGAGGATCTCGTCCGTTCGTGCCGCGAAGGTCGGGTCGCCGCTCGAGACCAGGGGCAGGTTGACGGGCTCGTCCCACACGCGGTTCCGGAGGAGAGCGTGGCGCACCCCCTCCCGAATGATCTCTGCCTCGCTGACACCGCGTCGGGCAGCGGCGATCTTGAGGTCCCGAAGGTCGTTCTCATCGAGGTAGACCGTGGTCCGTTTGAGCGCCATGTCCGTATGGTATCTCTGCCATACGTCTATGACCGGTTCTGTGACAGGGGCGATGGCGAGCATGTGCGGCTCCTGGGAGTGGTTGGCGAGGCGGCTGCGCCCAGCCTGCCCGGTGCGCCCGCGGGGCCGCGCGTCGGGCCGGGAATCAGTGCGGATACGCAACGTCCGCCCGCGACCTCGTACGCTTTTCCCGTGAGTCAGCCCGCTTCCGCCCAGCCCGACACCGCGCGCCAGGACACCGAGACCCCGCTCGACCTCTCGGGGTTCCGGACCAAGCCGGTGTCGTTCGTGCGCCGGTCCGGCCGGCTCACGGACAAGCAGAAGCGGCTCTGGGCAGAACGTCGCACGGCCTACGTGGTCGACGTGCCGCGAGCCATCGCCCGCACGTCCGTGCACCCGGGGTACGTGCTCGACGCCGCGGCGATCTTCGGGCGTACGGCCCCGCTGGTCGTGGAGATCGGCTCCGGCCTGGGGGACGCCGTCGTCGGCGCGGCCTCGACCGATCCCGGGCGGGACTACCTCGCGGTCGAGGTCTACCAGCCCGGGCTGGTGCACACGATCGCCCGCGCCGAGCGTGCCGGCACCGCCCTGGGCCGGGACGGGCTGCCCAACCTGCGCCTCGTGCAGGCCAACGCGGCCGAGCTGCTCGACACCACGGTCCCGGCCGGCTCCGTGGACGAGCTCTGGGTCTTCTTCCCGGACCCGTGGCACAAGGCCCGGCACCACAAGCGCCGCCTGGTGACCGCCGAGTTCGCGGCGCTCGCGGTGCGCGTGCTGCGGCCGGGCGGGACCCTCCGCCTCGCGACCGACTGGGCCGAGTACGCCGAGCAGATGATCGAGGTCCTGGAGGCCGACGAGAACCTCGTCAACGCGCACGGCCCGGGTGCCCGCGCCCCGCGGTTCGAGCGGCGGGTACTGACGGGGTTCGAGCGCAAGGCGCACGACGCCGGGCGCGAGATCGCGGACCTGGCGTACGTCCGGCGCTGATCTTGCGCTGACCTGCCGGTTCCCGTCGGCGAGCGGGTGAAAGCCGCGCCGTGTGTAACGACTTGGTCAAGTCGCTGAACGCGCCGTCTGATCTGTTTGCCCCAAACGTGTGAGGTGCGGCACATTGGGCCGGGTGCGAGATGCGCACACCGGGCCGCGGCAGAGCGCGCGCCCCCATGAGCCAATGGAGGCGTCATGAGTGACGTACAAGCTTCAGGGTCTGCAGAAACCGATTACCAACGCGTCGAGAGATCGGAAGAGTTCCAGAGCCTCCGCAAGGCCTTCCGGAACTTCGTCTTCCCGATGACGGCGCTGTTCCTCGTCTGGTACTTGCTGTACGCGCTCATGAGCACGTACGCGCACGAGTTCATGAGCATCCGGGTGGCCGGCACCATCACGGTGGGTCTGATCTTCGGGCTGCTGCAGTTCGTGTCCACGTTCGTCATCACCACGCTCTACGCGCGGTGGGCCAACAACAAGTTCGACGCCCGGGCCCAGGCCTTGCGCGAGGAGATCGAGGAGGGCGAGCTGTGAACGGGACAGTCATGGCCGCGGCGGCGACCAACGTCGGCAACACCTGGATCAACATCGGCATCTTCGCGGCGTTCGTGGTGGTCACGCTCATCGTCGTCTTCCGCGTCTCGCGGCAGAACAAGAGCGCCGCCGACTTCTACGCCGGCGGCCGCAACTTCACCGGCACGCAGAACGGCACCGCGATCGCGGGCGACTACCTGTCGGCCGCGAGCTTCCTCGGCATCGCGGGCGCCATCGCCGTCAACGGCTACGACGGCTTCCTGTACTCGATCGGCTTCCTCGTGGCCTGGCTGGTGGCCCTGCTGCTGGTCGCCGAGCTGCTGCGCAACACCGGCAAGTTCACGATGGCCGACGTGCTGTCGTTCCGGCTCAAGCAGCGGCCCATCCGCATGGCGGCGGCGCTGTCCACGCTCGCGGTCGTGTTCTTCTACCTGCTGGCCCAGATGGCCGGCGCGGGCGGGCTCGTCGCCCTGCTCCTCGGTATCACGGACAAGGGCGGCCAGGGCCTGGTCATCGCCGTCGTGGGCGCCCTCATGATCCTGTACGTGCTGGTGGGCGGCATGAAGGGCACCACGTGGGTGCAGATCATCAAGGCGACGCTGCTCATCCTGGGCGCCGGCGCGATGACGATCTGGGTGCTCGCGCGGTTCGGCTTCAACCTGTCCGCCGTCATGCAGGAGGCCGTGAACATGGCCGGCGAGAACGGCGAGGCGATCCTCGAACCGGGCCTGCAGTACGGGGCCTCGGCGATCTCGCAGCTCGACTTCCTGTCGCTCGCCCTGGCCCTGGTGCTCGGCACCGCGGGCCTGCCGCACGTGCTGATGCGCTTCTACACGGTGCCGTCGGCCAAGGAGGCCCGGAAGTCGGTGGTCGTGGCCATCTGGCTGATCGGCATCTTCTACCTGTTCACCCTGGTGCTCGGGTACGGCGCGGGCGCCCTGGTGGGTCCGGAGGCGATCCTGGCGGCGCCGGGCGGACAGAACTCGGCGGCACCGCTGCTCGCGTTCGAGCTCGGCGGCGAGATCCTGCTCGGCATCATCGCGGCGGTCGCCTTCGCGACCATCCTCGCGGTGGTGGCCGGTCTGACGATCACGGCGGCTGCGAGCTTCTCGCACGACATCTACGCCTCGATCATCAAGAAGGGGCAGGTGTCGCCCGACGGCGAGGTCCGCGTGGCCCGCTGGACCGTGGTCGTCATCGGCATCATCGCGATCATCGGCGGGATCTTCGCCAACGGGCAGAACATCGCGTTCCTCGTGGCGCTGGCGTTCTGCGTCGCGGCGGCGGCGAACCTGCCGACCATCATCTACTCGCTGTTCTGGAAGCGGTTCAACACCTCGGGCGCGCTCTGGAGCATCTACGGCGGCCTGATCTCGACCGTTGTCCTGATCATCTTCTCCCCGGTCGTCTCGGGGAAGCCGGCCGACCCGGTCACCGGGCTCAGCAAGTCGATGATCAGCAACCCGGACATCGACTTCCACTGGTTCCCGCTCGACAACCCGGGCATCGTGACCATCCCGCTCGCGTTCCTGCTCGGCATCGTCGGCACGTACCTGAGCAAGGAGCAGTCGCACCCGGAGAAGTACGCCGAGATGGAGGTCCGCTCCCTGACGGGCGCGGGCGCCGAGAAGGCCACCGCGCACTGACCCACCCCCTTCGTCGAGTGCTGACTGTTCGTCGGTCGGCGGGCCTCAGGCCCGCCGATAGCCAGCACTCGACGAAGGGGTGGGGCGGTACCGGGCGTCAGGAGCGGTGGCGGACGACGTCGTCGATCGCCGGCGCGAGCGCGGGCCAGCGGAAGTCGAAACCGGCGTCGGTGAGCCGCTCGGGCAGCACCCAGCGGCTCTTGAGCACCAGTTCCGCCTCGTTGCGCAGCACCCACACGGCAGGCTCCAGCAGCCAGCGCGGCGCCGGGATGCCCAGCGGCATGCGGGTCGCCCGGCGCAGCTCGGCCATCAGGGTCCGGTTGTCGACCGGGTGTGGCGCGGCGAGATTGACGGGTCCCGAGATCTCCTCGTGTTGCTCCAGGAACCGGACGGCCCGCAGCACGTCGTCGACGTGGATCCACGAGAACTTCTGCCGGCCGTCGCTGTGGTGCACCGGCACGGGGCCGCCCGTCGGCGAGTCGCCGATGCCGCGGTAGCGGTGGTGCTGGAACCACCACCCGTCGAGCTGCGGTCCGCCCACGCCGAACCGTGCCAGCCGCGCGAGCATGTCGGACGCCGGGCCGCCGAGCACGATCGCCATGCGCAGGGCGACCCGTCGGGTCTCCGGCAGCGGTCCCGCGAAGAACGCGTGCTCCCAGCTCCGCGCGACGTCCACGGAGAACCCGGCGCCGAGCTCGCCGCCGTCCTCGGTCTGCGGCCGGTCGAGCGCGTACCGGTAGATCGTGGCGGTGCTCGCGTTGAGCCACAGCCGCGGGGGACGGGCGCAGGTTGTGACGGCGTCGTGCAGCTGCCGGGTGGTCTCGACCCGGGACCGCAGGATCTCGTCGCGGTTCGGGTCCGTGTACCGGCAGCCCACGCTCTTGCCGGCGAGGTTGACCAGCAGGTCGGCGCCGTCCACCACGTCCCGGAGGGCCGCGGGGTCGTCGGACCACCGCACGTCGGGTCCGCCGCGGCCGACGCGTGCGACGTCGTAACCCCGCGTCGCGAGGTCGTCGACGAGCGCCCGCCCGATGAACCCGGTCCAACCCGCCACGACGGCCCGCTTCGCCTCGGTCATCGTTGCAGCGTATCGGCCGCCCTCCCCGCTGCGACCGTTGAGTGCTGGGTATGTGCTGCTCGGCGGGCCTCGGTCCGACAAATAGCCAGCACTCAACTAGGGGGTGGGGTCAGGGGGCGATCGTCAGCTCCGCGATCCGGTCGCCCGTCAGGGTGTAGCGGTACCGGAGGTCGACCACCCCGCCCGGGAAGTCGCCCTCCAGGTGACGGACGGCTGTCCAGCGGTCGGCCCCGTCCTGTCGGACGTCGGTGAGCTCGCTGGTGTACGTGTACTCGCTCGCCGCACGCGACAGCCAGGCGCGGATCTCGGCCACGCCCCGGTAGGTGCGGCCATCGTCGGTGACGACGGCGTCGGCCGCATAGCAGGCGAGCTCACGCTCGGCGTCACGGGCCTCGTGCGCCGCGAGGTGCGCGGTCAGGACGGCGGGCAGCGTCGGGTTCTCTTCGGTGTGCATGCTCCCCAGGCTCGGGTCTCCCGCAGGGAGAGGGTCAAGCCCCGCCGCGAAGGTCCGGGCGAGGGTGCACAGTGGTGCCGTGACCAGTGGTGCGTTGACCCGAAGCCTGACGATCGGCGAGTTCGCCGAGCTCACCCACCTGAGCGTCCGCACCCTGCGGCGCTACCACGAGTCCGGGCTGCTGGAGCCGGACCGGGTGGACCCCTTCAGTGGCTACCGGTACTACACGGCCGCGCAGATCCCGCAGGCGCAGGTGATCCACCGCCTGCGCGAGCTGGACGTGCCGCTGGCCGAGGTGCGGCAGATCCTCGCCACGTCCGACGCCGACGCGCGGGCCGGGCTGGTCGCCGGCCACCTCCACCGCCTGGAGGCCGAGCTGGACCGGACCCGGGCCGCCGTCGTCTCCCTGCGCCGGCTGCTCGACCCGGCGGCGCCGCCGGACGTCGTGCTGCGCGCGGAGCCGGCCCGGCTGGTCGCGGCGGTCGCCGGCGACGTCGCGCACGACGAGGTGCTGACCTGGTACGCGGACGCCATGACCGAGCTGGACGGGGCCCTGGCCGGGCACGAGCCGCTCGGGCCGGCGGGCGGCCACTACGACAACGCGCTGTTCCGGGACGGCCGCGGCCCGGTGCTGGTGTACCGGCCGGTGGCGGACCCGCCGGAGCACGGCCGGGTGCGGCCCGTCGAACTCCCCGCCGCGGAGCTCGCCACCGTCGTTCACCGTGGCCCGCACGACGACATCGACGTCACCTACGGGCGGCTCGGGGCCTGGGTCGTCGAGCACGCCCTCGCCGTCGACGGACCCGTGCACGAGACGTACCTGGTCACCCCGGCCGACACGCCGGACCGTTCCGCGTGGCGCACCGAGGTGGCCTGGCCGGTCTTCCGCCTCACCCCGTGACCACCGGCCCGCTCAGCGAGCGGGCTCCAGGCGGATCACCACCGACTTCGAGGCCGGGGTGTTGCTCTGGTCCGCCGTGTGGTCCAGGGGCACCAGCACGTTCGTCTCCGGGAAGTACGCCGCCGCGCAGCCCCGCGCCGTCGGGAACGAGACGGCGCGGAAGCCCTCCGCGCGGCGCTCGCCGACCTCGCCGTCCTGCCCCGGCCACTCGCTGATCAGGTTCACGGTGTCGCCGTCGGCGATCCCGCCGGCGGCCAGGTCGTCCGGGTGGACGAACACGACGCGCCGCCCGTTCTTCACGCCGCGGTAGCGGTCGTCGAGGCCGTAGACCGTGGTGTTGAACTGGTCGTGGGAGCGGACGGTCTGCAGCAGCAGCCGGCCCTCCGGCACCTGGACGATCTCGAGCTCGTTGACGGTGAAGTTGGCCTTGCCGGTCGACGTCGGGAACAGGCGGGCGTCGCGCGGCGGGTGCGGCAGCACGAACCCGCCGGGCTCGGAGACCCGGCGCTCGAAGTCCTCGAAGCCCGGGACCACGCGCGAGATCGAGTCGCGGATCCGCGAGTAGTCGGCGGCGAACTCCTCCCACGGCGTCGGGTCGTCCGGGCCGAGCGTGCGGCGGGCCAGGTCGCACAGGATGGCGGTCTCGCTGCGCAGGCTGTCCGAGACCGGGGCCAGCCGGCCGCGCGACGTGTGCACCACGCTCATCGAGTCCTCGACGGTGACGACCTGCTCGCGCCCGCCCGTCATGTCCCGCTCGGTGCGGCCGAAGCAGGGCAGCACCAGCGACCGCTTGCCGGGCAGCACGTGGGAGCGGTTCAGCTTGGTCGAGACGTGCACCGTGAGCGGCACCTCGCGCAGCGCGGCCTCCGTGACCGCGCTGTCCGGCGTGGCCGCGGCGAAGTTGCCGCCCACCGCCATGAAGACCCTGAGGTGCCCGTCGCGCAGCGCCCGGACCGTGTCGACGACGTCGTACCCGTGGGCGCGCGGCGGCTCGAAGCCGAACTCCGTGGCCAGCGCGTCCAGGAAGAGCTCGGTGGGCCGCTCCCAGATGCCCATGGTGCGGTCGCCCTGCACGTTGCTGTGGCCGCGGACGGGGCAGGCGCCCGCGCCAGGGCGGCCCACGTTGCCGCGCAGCAGCAGGAAGCTCACCACCTCACGGATGGTCGCCACAGCCTGCTTGTGCTGGGTCAGGCCCATCGCCCAGCAGACGATGATGCGGTCGGCGGCCTTCACGTCGTCGACGAACGCCTCGATCTCCGCCCAGTCCAGGCCGGTCGCCCGCTCGACGTCGGCCTGGTCGACGGCGCGCCAGGCGGCCGCCGCCTCCGGGAACCCGGAGGTGTGCTGCGCGATGAACTCGTGGTCCAGCACGGGGGCGTGCCCGGCGGTGCGCGCGTCGTCGTCGGCCTCGACCAGCAGGCGGTTCACCGCCTGGAACAGGGCCAGGTCGCCCGCGAGGCGGACCTGGAGGAACCGGTCGGCGAGCTTGGTGCCCTGCCCCACGACGCCGCGCACCCGCTGCGGGTTCTTGAAGGTCTGCAGCCCGGCCTCGGGCAGCGGGTTGATCGCCACGATCCGCGCCCCGCGATCCTTGGCCTCCTCCAGCGCCGTGAGCATGCGCGGGTGGTTGGTCCCGGGGTTCTGCCCGACGACGACGATCAGGTCCGCGTGGTCGGTGATGTCCTCCAGCGACACGCTGCCCTTGCCGATGCCCAGCGTCTCGACCAGGGCGGTGCCGGACGACTCGTGGCACATGTTCGAGCAGTCGGGGAGGTTGTTCGTGCCGAGCTTGCGCGCGAGGAGCTGGTAGAGGAACGCGGCCTCGTTGCTGGTGCGGCCCGACGTGTAGAACGCCGCCTCGTCCGGGGAGCCCAGCCCGCGCAGCTCGCCGGCGACCAGGTCCAGGGCCTCGTCCCAGGAGACCGGCCGGTAGTGGTCGGCGCCCTCGTCGCGCAGCATCGGCTCCGTGATCCGCCCCGACTTGCCCAGCCGGTGGTCGGTCCAGGTGGCCAGCTCCGAGATCGCGTGCTCGGCGAAGAACTCCGCGTCCGCGCGCTTGCGGGTGGCCTCCTCGGCCACCGCCTTGGCGCCGTTCTCGCAGAACTCGGCGAGGTGCGGCTTGCCCGGCTCGGGCCAGGCACAGCCCGGGCAGTCGAACCCGCGCTGCTGGTTGATCAGGGGCAGCGTGCGCAGGCCGCGCGCCACGCCGGCCTCCTCGAACACGTGCGCCAGGCCGTGGACCACCCCGGGAACGCCCGCGGCGGCCGTCTTGGGCGGTCCGACGCGCAGGGTCTGCTCGGGGGCGTCGGTACGGGCTTCGTCGCTCACGTCGGTCACCCTCCTGACCCTACGCCGGAGTCAACCGCATGTGGAGGCTGTGGACATATCGGTCAGGGGTCGCGGTTTGCTCCTGAGGTTCTGTTCAGACCACGAACCACTGCCCGCAGGAACCAGCTTGAAACGTTGCAGCATCGTGGCTTGAACAGAACCTCGGGGGCGTCCGTGCGTACTGGTGGACATATCGGTCTCGGCGGTGGGCGAAAGCGGTGCGAGACTGGCGGCATGGGAGTCGTCACCGACCGACGGCGCGTGGTGCGCGTCCGCGAGGGCGCCCGCGCGGCGCGTCCGGACACGCTCGCCGTCGAGGAACCGCTCATGGTCCGGCTGGTCGGGCCAGGTGCTCTGGTCGGCCGTGCGCGGGCGCTCGGCGCGGTCCGGGCGGGCGTGGTCCCGGTCGGCGGGGTGCTGCCGGACGGCGTCCTGCCGGGCGCCCCGCCCGCGGGGAGCACACTCACCGTCACGATGCGCACCCCCGGCGACGACTTCGACCTGGTCGCCGGCTGGCTCGTCTCGGAGGGCGCCGTCACGGCGCGCGAGGACATCGCGGGGATGCGGCTGTGCCCCGACGAGGACAACACGGTCGAGGTGGCGCTCGCGGCCGGCGTCGAGCCCCCGCGGCAGCGCGCGTTCGCGACGACCAGCGCGTGCGGGGTCTGCGGGTCGGACACCGTGGTCGAGGTACGGGCCGCGCTGCGCTGGCCGGTCGCGCGCGACACCGTCACCGTGGGCGCCGACGTGATCGCAGCCCTGCCCGACCTGCTCCGCGAGCGGCAGCGCGCCTTCGACCGCACGGGTGGCCTGCATGCCGCGGGCCTGTTCACCGCCGACGGCGAGCCGCTGTACGTGCGCGAGGACGTGGGCCGGCACAACGCCGTCGACAAGGTGGTGGGAGCCGCGCTGCGCGACGGCGCCCTGCCCGCTGCCGGGACGGTGCTCCAGGTCAGCGGGCGGGCGTCGTTCGAGCTGGTGCAGAAGGCCGCGCGGGCCGGGATCCCCGTGCTGTCCGCGATCTCGGCGCCGTCGACCCTCGCCGTGGACCTGGCCGAGGAGTGCGGCCTGACCCTGCTGGGGTTCGTCCGCGGCGACTCGATGAACGTCTACACGCGGGCCGACCGGCTGCGGTGACGCGCGGCCCGGTCGCCCCGTGTCTGAGCCTCACCCCGTGAACAGCGGGATGACGCTCCGGACCGTCTGGAACAGGCCGTAGGCCAGCGGCACGGTCACCACGGCCCAGGTGAGGATCAGCCGGGGTATCTGGTTCGACGGCGGCTGCGGGGCCGGTTCGGGGGTCTGCTCGGCCATGGTCACACCTTTCCTTCGGCGAACTCGTCCGTGCGGCCCGGCCGCTCGTGGAAGCGCGCCGCGACCGGGCGGACCAGGGCGTTGGCCACGAAGCCGACCGCGAGCACGGCCACCATGGTGAACAGCGCGGGCCGGTAGTCGGCCGCGACGAGCTCTCCCGGCGTGCCCTGGGCATCCAGGAAGCCGTTGATGATCAGCGGCCCGGCGACGCCCGCGGCCGACCACGCGGTGAGCAGGCGGCCGTGGATCGCGCCCACCTGGAAGGTGCCGAACAGGTCGCGCAGGTATGCGGGCACGGTGGCGAAGCCGCCGCCGTAGAAGGACAGGATCACGGCCGCCACCAGCACGAAGATCACGGTGGACGTGTGGCCGACCGTCGCCAGGAGCACGTACATGACCATGCCGACGCCCAGGTACATGACGTAGGTGGGCTTGCGGCCGATGTAGTCCGACGTGGAGGACCACACGAAGCGCCCCGCCATGTTGAACAGGGACAGGAACGCCACGAACCCGGCCGCCGTCGCCGGCGCGACCGAGGACATGCCGTCCTGGCGGAAGAAGTCCTGGATCATGGGCGCCGCCTGCTCCAGGATGCCGATGCCCGCCGTCACGTTGCAGAACAGCACGGTCCACAGGAACCAGAACTGCGGGGTCCTGATCGCGTTCGCCGCGGAGACGTTCGCGGTCGAGACCATCGGCTTGGCGGCGACGGCGGCGGCGTCGAACCCCGCGGGCGTCCAGCCGGGCGGCGGGACCTTCACCGTGAACACGCCCAGCATCATCACCAGGAAGTACGCGATGCCCAGGGTCACGAAGAGCGAGGTGACGGCGCTGCCCGAGGCCACGGAGGTGGGGTCGGCCGGGTCGTAGCCGCTGTCGTAACCGGCCATGAGCTGGCGGGACAGCGGCGAGGCGATGAGCGCGCCGCCGCCGAAACCCATGATGGCCAT
Source organism: Promicromonospora kroppenstedtii (assembly GCF_044389675.1). NCBI lineage: Bacteria > Bacillati > Actinomycetota > Actinomycetes > Micrococcales > Promicromonosporaceae > Promicromonospora > Promicromonospora kroppenstedtii. Next base: position 130,448 of record NZ_JBIRYI010000001.1, read on the forward strand.
GCCCGTGGCCAGGCCCGGCCGGTCGGGGAACCACTTGATCAGCGTGGACACCGGCGAGATGTAGCCGATGCCCAGCCCGATGCCACCGATGAACCCGTACCCGACGTAGACCAGCCACAGCTGCGACGTCGCGATGCCGAGCGCCCCGACGAGGAACCCGGAGGCCCAGAAACAGGCCGACGCGAACATCGCGGCGCGGGGCCCGGCCCGCTCCACCCAGGTGCCCAGCACGGCGGCCGAGAGGCCGAGCATGACGATGGCGATCGAGAAGATGACGCCGATCGCGGTGAGGCTCGACTCGAAGTGGGCGACCAGCGCGCTCTTGTAGACGCTGGTGGCGTACGCCTGGCCGATGCACAGATGGATGGCCAGCGCGGCCGGCGGGATGAGCCACCTGCTGTAGCCGGGCTTTGCCACCGTGTGCTCGCGGTCGAGGAACGACAGCGCCATGCGCACCTCCTCGTGCTCAGGGGATCAGACGCACGAGGTGCGGTTTCTCCCGTTTGCGTGCGCACGCTACTGGCGCTGGATGCCCGGGTCAATGGTCTGCGCAGGCGCGGCCGGCTCAGTGCTGCGGGCTGCGCACGGCGGCCAGGAACAGGGGCAGGCGGGTCTCGGTGTGCGCGATCCGGAGCAGGTAGGGGCGGTCGACCGTCATGCGGACGGCAGGCTCCTCGGGCATGGCGCTGGTCGCCTCGGCGGCGATCTCGGTGACGGCCGCCGCGACGGTGCCATCCTCGTCCAGGTTCAGGTGGGCCTGCTGCAGCACCTGGCTCACCCGGAGCTGCTCGGCGGTGCTGATGCCCGACAGGTCGGGGGAGTCGTACAGGCCGGCGAGACCCGCCCGCTCCAGGGCCGGGGCCAGGTCGAGCGTGGGCGGCTCGAGCTCCAGCGTCGGCATGGTGAGCTCGACCACCTGGGGCGCGGCGTCGTCGAGCGCGGTGGTGAGGGTGGTCAGCGTCCCGGGGTCGACGTCGGCCGGGTCGGTGCCCTCCGGCGGCAGCAGGAGGTCCGCGTGGAACGCCTCGGCGTAGGGGAGGCGGACCGCGGCCCAGCCGTCGCTCTCGGCGTAGGCCCACGGCCGCGTGCCGCGCAGCATCTCGGTCGGGGCGGTGCCGCCCGGTCCGGTGAAGTCCTGGTCGCCGGTCGACGCCTCGTCGAACGGGCTCTGCCAGCGCGCCGCGAGCAGGATCGCGTTCTGCAGCACCAGACGCAGCGACGGGTCGGGCTCGATCGCCGACTCCTCGATCAGCCCGCCGGTGTGGTGGTTCACCCAGGAGTCGAGCACCTTCTTGCCCTCACCGCCGCCCAGGTCGGTGCGCTGCACGCCGGCGTCGAACGCGGACGCGAGCGCGTCGAGGTAGTCCGGCTCGACGGTCAGCTCGTCGTCGAGCACCGCCTGGTCGGCCAGGTGCAGCACGGGGCGTTCGGGGAGCTCGTCGTCCTGCACGACGGCGGGGTCGCCGTCGTGCTTCGCCAGCTCGCCCTGCAGGGCGTTGTAGGCGGACGTGCGTTCCTCGCCGGCGGCACCGAGCGCCGCGTCCAGGGTCGTGGCGGTCTCGCCGCGCGCCCCCTCGGCCAGCAGGGCCAGGGCGAAGGACAGGGACGCGGGGGAGACCAGGGCGTTCTCCTTCGGCTCCGCCGTCGCGCGCAGGGCGAGCAGGCCGAGCTCCTCGGTCGCGGCGACGGCGTCCGGCCCGGCGGCCGCGTCCGCGGGGGCGACGACGACGCGCGCGGTGTCGGAGCGCACCAGGCCCTCGTCGGCGGCCGGGGCGCAACCGGTCAGGGCGAGGGCGGCGGCCGCGGCGGCCGACGTCGCGGCCGCCGCCCGACGACGTGCGCGGTGCGGGGCGGTGCTGGGGCTGACGGTCCTGGGGCGATGCTGCACGGGAATCCTCCGGTTCGGGGGCCCGCGCTCGCGGGCGGGTCCTGCTCCGGATATGTCGCCAACCGCCCCGGCCTTGCACCCACGTCCGGGTCAGACCCACAGGTCACCCGGGTGACCCGGAGGCCTGACACGCGCGGGCGGATGCGACAGATGTCGGTGGCGCCGGGCACAATCTGTCCCGACCATCCGGCTGGGTCTCGACCCCTGAAGTGAGGTACAGGACGTTGGCAAGTATCAACCAGCGCATCGCTGAGGAGCTGGGCGTTCGGGAGGGGCAGGTGACCGCGGCCGTCGACCTGCTCGACGGCGGCGCGACCGTGCCGTTCATCGCCCGCTACCGCAAGGAGGTGACGGGCACCCTCGACGACGCGCAGCTGCGCACCCTCGAGGAGCGGCTGCGGTACCTGCGCGAGCTCGAGGAGCGGCGCGCGGCGATCCTGGCGTCGGTGCAGGAGCAGGGCAAGCTCACGGACGAGCTGCGGGCCCAGATCCTGGCGGCGGAGACCAAGTCGCGTCTGGAGGACATCTACCTCCCCTACAAGCCCAAGCGGCGCACCAAGGCGCAGATCGCGCGCGAGGCCGGCCTGGAGCCGCTCGCCGACGCCCTGCTCGGCGACCCGTCGCTGGACCCGCAGGAGACGGCGGGCCCGTACGTCGACGCCGACAGGGGCGTGGCCGACGCCGCCGCGGCGCTCGACGGCGCCCGGGCGATCCTCGTGGAGCGCATGGGGGAGGACGCCGACCTGATCGGCACCCTGCGCGAGCGGCTGTGGAAGCGCGGGCGCATGCTGTCCGCCGTCCGCGACGGCGCGCAGGACAAGGGCGCCAAGTTCTCGGACTACTTCGAGTTCGCCGAGGCCCTGTCCAGCCTGCCCTCGCACCGTGTGCTCGCCCTGTTCCGGGGCGAGAAGGAGGACGTGCTGGACCTGACGATCGAGCCCGAGGAGGGCATCGAGGCCGGCGTGCCGACGTCGTACGAGGGCACGATCGCGCACCAGTTCGGCATCGCCAACCAGGGCCGCCCGGCCGACCGCTGGCTGAACGACACGGTCCGCTGGGCCTGGCGCACCAAGATCCTGGTGCACCTCGGCATCGACGTGCGGCTGCGGCTGCGCTCCGAGGCGGAGGACGAGGCGGTGCGCGTCTTCGCCGCGAACCTGCGCGACCTGCTGCTCGCGGCGCCCGCCGGCACGCGGGCCACGATGGGCCTCGACCCGGGCCTGCGCACGGGCGTCAAGGTCGCCGTCGTCGACGCCACGGGCAAGGTCGTGGAGCACGCGACCATCTACCCGCACCAGCCGGCCAACCGCTGGGACGAGTCGCTGGCCGTGCTGGCCCGGCTCGCCCAGAAGCATCAGGTGGACCTGGTCGCGATCGGCAACGGCACGGCATCGCGCGAGACCGAGCGGCTGGCCGCCGAACTGATGAAGAAGGTGCCGGAGCTCGGCCTGACCAAGGCGGTCGTGTCCGAGGCCGGCGCGTCCGTGTACTCGGCGTCCGCCTACGCGAGTGCGGAGCTGCCCGACCTGGACGTGTCCATCCGGGGCGCCGTCTCGATCGCGCGCCGCCTCCAGGACCCGCTCGCCGAGCTCGTGAAGATCGATCCCAAGTCGATCGGCGTGGGCCAGTACCAGCACGACATCACCGAGACCAAGCTGTCGCGGTCGCTGGACGCCGTGGTGGAGGACTGCGTCAACGGCGTCGGCGTGGACCTCAACACGGCGTCGGTGCCGCTGCTGTCGCGCGTCTCGGGCATCACCTCGACGCTCGCGGAGAACATCGTGGCCCACCGGGACGCCAACGGCCCGTACGCGTCGCGTGCGGCGCTGAAGAACGTACCGCGCCTGGGCCCCAAGGCGTTCGAGCAGTGCGCGGGCTTCCTCAAGGTCTCCGGGGGCGACGAACCGCTGGACGCGTCGTCGGTGCACCCCGAGGCGTACCCGCTGGCGCGGCGCATCGTGACGGCGTCGGGCGCGGACGTGCAGGCGCTGATCGGGAACGGCGGCGCCCTGCGCACGCTGAAGCCCACCCAGTTCGTGGACGAGACGTTCGGTCTGCCCACCGTGACCGACATCTTCGCGGAGCTGGAGAAGCCTGGTCGCGACCCGCGTCCGGCGTTCACCACGGCGTCCTTCGCGGACGGCGTCGAGACCCTGGGCGACCTGGTGCCCGGCATGGTGCTGGAGGGGCAGGTCACCAACGTCGCCGCGTTCGGCGCGTTCGTGGACATCGGCGTGCACCAGGACGGGCTCGTGCACGTCTCGGCCATGTCCAAGAACTTCGTCAGCGACCCGCGCGAGGTCGTGAAGTCCGGCGACATCGTCAAGGTGAAGGTCCTGGACGTCGACCTCCCGCGCAAGCGGGTCTCCCTGACCCTGCGGCTGGACGACGAGGTCGGCGCGGCCCCCGGCGGCCGCAGCTCGGGAAGCTCCGGCGGCGGTCAGCGCGGGGGGCGCCCGGGCGGTGGCGAGGGTCGCGGGGGCCGAGGTCAGGGCCAGGGCGGCCAGGGCGGCCAGCGTGGTCAGGGCGGACAGGGCGGCCGCGGGCGCCCGGCCCCGGCGGACACCGCCATGGCGGATGCCCTCCGCCGCGCGGGCCTGGCCTGACGCGCCGCGGGCGCTGCCCGCGAGGTGCTCGAACGTAGGGTTGGTCGCCGCATGACGTCTGATGGGGCGACCAACCCTACGTTGGCGCTGTCAGGGTGCTTTACGTGCGAGACTGGGGCGCAAGGTCGGCACCGGACGGAGACCAAGTACGCCTCGTGACCCGCAGCGCAGAGAGCACGACCCGGCGACGCCGGCGCGAGGAGCTGCTGAGCACCTCGATCGACGTGGCGCGCCGGCTGCTCGCCGAGGGCGGGCTGGAGAGCGTGACGATGCTGGCCGTCAGCCGCGAGATCGGCATCGCCGGGCCAGGGCTCTACCGGTACTTCCCGAGCCGTTCCGACCTGCTGCGGGCCACGTACCGGCATGTGCTCGACGAGCTGGTCGCGCACGTCCGCGCGGCGGCCGCCCGCCAGCCCGCAGGTGACCGCGCCGCCGAGGTGCACGCGCTGACCTACGCGATGTTCGCCTGGTGTGTGGCGCACCCCCACGAGTTCGACCTGCTGCTGGGCGCCGGCCTGCGGCTGGCCCGTGAGGACGGTGCCGTGGCGGGCGAGGCCGGCGGCGGCACGTTCTACGAGGTGGCGGCGCTCGCGTTCCCGGCGGTCGCCGCCCAGTGGGCCGACGGCGCGGCCCGGTTCGACGAGCCGGTCTCCCCGGAGCTCGAGGCCGAGCTGACCGCCCGCCGCGACGCCCTGCTCGCGGCGTTCCCCGACGCTCCCCGCGCGGTGCCGCTCGGGCTGGTCGCCGCCGTCCGGGTCGCCTGGCAACGCACTTTCGGCCTGCTGTGCATGACGGTCTACAACCACGTGCTCGAACCCGACGGCCCGGTGCGGCACGCCTACATCACCGCGCTGCTCGGCGACCTGAACGAGCGCAACCTCGCGCTCTTCGGCATGACGCCCAGCCCCGCCGTCCTGCTGGAGCCGGTGTTCGGCGGCTCCGGTGAACGGTGCGGGTCATGACCCCGCGCCGGCCCACGGGCCGTCGCGCCCGGCTGCGCCGCGAGCTGCTGGAGGAGGCGCTGGCCTCGGCGCGCCGCCTGCTGGAGGAGCACGGCGTGGACGCCGTCACGATGCAGGCCGTCGCCAAGGACGTCGGGATCGCCGCGCCCGGCCTGTACCGGTACTTCGACGGCCGGCCCGGGCTGCTGCACGCCACCCACCAGCACGTGATCGACGAGCTCCTGGCCGCCGTGGAGCGCGCCCGGGCGCGGCAGCCCGCGGACGACCCCGCCGCGCAGTGCCACGGCGTGATCCACGAGCTGTTCCGCTGGTGCCTCACGCATCGCAACGAGTACGACCTGCTGATGTCGGGTCGCCTGCGGATTCGCGGTCAGGAGGGCGACACCGCCGACGACCCCCGCTACCCGCCGCTGATGTCCCTCGACCGCGTGGGCGGCGCGTTCACGCCGATCGCCCTCGCCTGGTGGCAGGCGGGCTGCCCGGTGGTGCCCGACGACGAGATCGCACCCGACCTGCTCCCGCACCTGCGGGCCGCGCGCGACGCCATGCCGGCGGTCCCCGGCTTCCCGCCGGACGTCCCGCTCGGGCTGCTGCACGCGATGAACCTGTGCTCGGCGCGGCTCTGGGGCCTGCTCACCCTGACCGTCTACGGCCACGTGGGCGACGTCGACGACCCGGCAGCCTTGGCGCACCTGGACGCGCTGGTGCAGGACCTCGTGGCCGACGTCCTGGACGGCTTCGGCCAGAAGGCCTCGGCCGGTGTCGTGCCGGGGCAGGGGCCGCGCTCCCGCCGCGCCTGATCCAGGATTCGCCCCCTGCCCGATGGACCGGTGCCGGAGGTCGGGCCAGGATGGCGACATGAACAACGCAGCTGAGACCCCCGGCGAGGCGGACGAGACCTACGACGTGATCGTGATCGGCGGCGGGCCGGTGGGCGAGAACGCGGCGGACCGCGCCTCGCGCACCGGGCTGTCCGTGGCCCTGGTCGAGTCCGAGCTCGTGGGCGGTGAGTGCTCCTACTGGGCCTGCATGCCGTCCAAGGTGCTGCTGCGGGCCGGTACCGTGCGTGCTCTGGCCCGGGACACGCCTGGCCTGGCCGACCCGGGGGACATCGACGTCGCCGCGGTCCTGGCCCGGCGCAACGAGATCACGAACGACTGGGACGACTCCGGCCAGGTCTCGTGGGTCGAGGGCGCCGGCCTGACGCTCGTGCGCGGGCACGGCCGGCTGGCCGGCGAGCGGCTCGTCGAGGTCACGGTGCCGCGAGAGACGCCCGCCGGGTCGGCCGCCGGTGGCGACGAGGACGGCGACGTCGGCGGCGGGCTCGGCGAGGCGGAGACGGGCGAGGCCCCGGTGACCCGGCTGCTGCGCGCCCGGCACGCCGTGATCGCCGCGACCGGCAGCGTGCCCGTGCTGCCCGACACCCCGGGTCTGGCGGCGGCCTCGCCCTGGTCCAGCCGCGAGGCCACGGGGGCCGAGTCGGTCCCCGAGTCGCTCGTGGTGATCGGCGGCGGCGTGGTGGGCGTCGAGATGGCGAACGCCTATGCGGACTTCGGCACCAGGGTGACGCTGCTGGCCCGGGGCGGCCTGCTGTCCAACGCCGAGCCGTTCGCGGGCGAGATGGTCGCCGAGTCGCTGCGCGCGGCCGGCGTCGACGTCCGGACGGGCGTGACCGTGGCGTCCGTGGACCGGCCGGGCACCGGGAGCGAGAGCGAGCCCGCCGGCCCGGTGACCGTCAGCCTGTCCGACGGCGACAAGATCACCGCCGCCGAGATCCTGGTCGCGACGGGGCGGGTGCCGCGCACGGCGGACCTGAACGTGGAGGCCGTGGGCCTCGACGAGTCGGGGCTCGGGCGCCACGGGGCGCTCCCCGTCACCGAGTCGCTCGAGGTCGTGGGCGTGCCCGGCGGCTGGCTGTACGCCTGCGGCGACGTCACCGGCCGGGCGGCCACGACGCACCAGGGCAAGTACCAGGGCCGCGTCGTCGGCGACGTGGTCGCGGCGCGGTACGGCACGCAGGCGGGCGACCGGTCCCCGACGACGGATGACCCCGGGCCCGCCGTCGGGCAGGAGGGGCAGCCGTGGTCGCGTTACGCCGCGACCGCCGACCACGGCGCGCGCGTCCAGGTGGTGTTCACGAGGCCGCAGGTCGGCTGGGTGGGGCCCACGGAACGCGAGGCGCGCGCGGCCGGGATCCCCGTCGAGGCCGTGTCGTACGACCTGTCCTGGATGGCGGGCGCGAGCGTGGACGGCCCCGGGTACACGGGGCGGGCCCAGGTGCTGGTCGACACGCAGCGGCGGGTGCTGGTGGGCGCCACCTTCGTGGGGCCCGACGCCGGCGAGATGCTGCACGCCGCGACCATCGCCGTCGTCGGCGAGGTGCCGCTGGACCGGCTGTGGCACGCGGTCCCGGCGTACCCGACGGTGAGCGAGGTCTGGATCCGTTTCCTGGAGTCCTACGGCCTGTGATCTGACTCCGCTCCGGGGCTACAAAACCTTTCGAGGCCTAAGTTTCTTCGCTTTGAGCCCGCTCAAAGCGAAGAAACTCAGGCCTCGAAAGAGAACTGCGAGCGGCAGGTCAGCTCGTGGGCGTCAGCGACCCGTCCGAGCTGAAGACCAGGCCGAGGGTCACCTCGCCCTGCTGCAGCGCGGACTTGGTCAGCGGGCCGCCGGCGTCGAGCGAGCGGAACTCCGCGAACTCCAGGCCGTAGGTCTCCTCCAGGCCCGGCTGGCAGAACGGGCGCTCCGTGCACTCCGGCGGGCCGCCGAGCACCAGGCCACCGCACGCCTCGGCGAGCGAGCTGAGCGTGGTGAGGCTGTGCTCGTCCGCGAACGCCTTGGTCACGGCGAAGGCGTTCTGGTCCTGCGCGGGGGAGGGCTGGCCGAACACGAGGCCGACCTCCTCGCCCAGACCTGTGAGGCCCTCGACCGTCGCGTCGAGGTCGCTGCTCGCGACCGGCTCGGCGTCGGCCCCGTTGACGTCCTTGTTGATGAACTCGGTCAGCGTACCCACGTACTCGGGGATCACCTGGACCTGCTTGCCGTCCTCCAGCGCGGGGAGGTAGGCCTCGCGGTTGCCGATGGTGGTGACCTCGGCGTCGTACCCGGCGGCGTTCAGCACCGTCGCGTAGATGGTGCCGAGCGTGGCGCTCTCGGCGAAGTCGGCGGCGCCGACGACGACCTTGCCGCTGCCGCTCTGCTCGGGATCGTCGAGGCCGGCGTCGGCCACGAACTCCTCGGCGACCTCCTTCGAGGTGCGGCGGTCGACGTCGACGGCCTTGTTCAGGCCGATGAGGGTGTCGGTGTCGAGCACCGCGGAGACGGTGTCGAGCAGCGGGATCAGCGTGTCGTCGCCCTCCACCGCTGCCGCGTTCACGGCGGGGATGATGTTGTCGACGGTCTGGAGCTGCTTGTCGTCCTCGAGCACCACCAGCTCGTCGCCGGGGACCGCCTCGCAGGCCGCGAGGCTGCTGCCACCGGTCTCGCTGCTGCCACCCCCGCCCCCGGCCGAACCGGGTTCGCCACAGGCGGTCAGGAGCGCGAGGGAGACGACAGCTGCGGCGGCGCCGACCGCGCGGGGCAGGGAGACGTGCGTACGGGGGAACTTCATCGAATTTCTCCGAACGTGGGTGGCGTACATCTGTTCTACGGCTTCGATCTGTCCCATTCGACCCCGGAGAGCGGCCGATGGCAAGGGATAAACCCGCTCGTGAGGATGTCGTTACATTAGGCCGTCCCGCGGCTTCTAGCCCGCGCGGACCCGCAACGGCGCCGGCGTGGTCAGGCGCTGGCCGATCGCGAGCACACCGTCGATCGCGAGGCACAGCCCCGCGACCACGATGCCGCCCGCCAGCACCTCGCCGTACCGCTGCGTGCCCATGCCGAGCGCGATGATCTGGCCCAGGCCGCCGCCACCGGCCAGGGCGGCGAGCGGGATCGTGGCGACGACCTGCACGATCGTCACCCGCAAGCCCGCGGAGACCAGCGTCGTGGCCAGCGGCAGCTCGACCTGCAGCAGGATGCGCCCGTCGCTCATGCCCATGCCGCGCGCGGCGTCCTTGGCGTCGGGGTCGGCGCCGCGCACGCCCTCGTAGGTGTTGACCAGCAGCACCGGTACGGCGAAGAACGCCGCGGCGATCACGGTGGCGGTGTTGCCGAACAGCCCGCCCGCGGCGAGCAGCAGGATGATGCCCAGCGTCGGCAGCGCGCGGGACGCGTTCGTGAGCCAGACGACGGTGCCCGCTCCCCGGCCGCTGTGCCCCAGCCAGGCACCGGTCGGGATGGCGACGGCGGCGGCGACGGCCACCGCGATCGCCGTCATGACCAGGTGCTCGCCCGCGAGCTCGAGGATGCCGCCGGGCTCGGTCCAGGTCAGGGGGTCGTTCAGCCAGACGATCGCCTCCTGGAGGACGCCGGTCGGGGCGCTCATGCGGCCCTCCCGCGCAGCCAGGGGGTCAGGAGTCTGCCGACGGCCCACAGGGCCAGGTCGAGCACGAGCGCGAGCGCGATGGTCGCGAGCGTCGCCGTCATGATCTCGGCCCGGTAGAAGTTGTTGCGGAAGCCCTGGAACATGAGCTGACCCAGCCCGCCGTACCCGACGACGACGCCCACGGTCACCAGCGCGACGGTGGACACGGTGGCCAGCCGCAGGCCGGCGATGATGCTCGGCAGCGCGCTCGGCATGGCCACCTGCACCAGGAGGCGGCCGGGGCCGTAACCCAGCCCGCGGGCGGCGTCGGTGACGGCGGGGTCCACGGTGGACAGCCCCGCGACCGTGTTGCGCAGGATGATCAGCAGCGCGTAGACCACCAGGCCCACCAGGACCGGTGTGCGGCCGATCCCGAGCAGCGGCGCCAGGATCGCGAACAGCGCCAGCGACGGCACCGTGTACATGACGGCCGCCGTGCCGAGCACCGGCCCTGCCATCCACCGCGACCGGGAGACCAGTGCTCCCAGCGGGATGGCGATGGCGGCCGAGATCGCGACCGCCTCGATCGTCAGGCCGGCGTGCTCGACGGTGCGCTGCCAGATCAGGGGCGCGTTGTCGACCACGTACGACCAGGAGAACCACGGGTTGCCGGGCATGCCGTAAAACCTATCGTGCTCGTCACCCGGTAGGTTCGAGCACATGGCCTCTCGCACCGTGATCGAGCTCGACACCGTCCGCAAGGAGTTCGGGAGCGGCACCGTCGCCGTCGAAGGACTCAGCCTCTCCGTGCGCGAGCACGAGGTGCTCGCCCTCGTGGGCCCGTCGGGCTGCGGCAAGTCCACCACGCTGCGCATGGTGAACCGGCTGGTGGAGCCGACGTCGGGCCGGATCCTGCTCGACGGCGAGGACGTCACCAACAGCAATCCCGTGGCCCTGCGGCGCCGCATCGGCTACGTCATCCAGAACGTCGGGCTGTTCCCGCACCGGACGGTCGAGGCGAACATCGCGACCGTCCCCGGCCTGCTCGGCTGGGACCGGCGGCGTACGCGGGCGCGCGTGGCCGAGCTCCTGGACCTCGTGGGCCTGCCCGCCGCCACGTACGCGAAGCGGTACCCGCACGAGCTGTCCGGCGGTGAGCGCCAGCGCATCGGCGTGGCACGGGCCCTGGCGACGGACCCGCCCGTGCTGCTGATGGACGAGCCGTTCGGCGCCGTCGACCCGGAGTTCCGCCGGCACCTGCAGACCGAGTTCCAGCGCATCCAGCAGGAGACGGGCACCACGGTGATCCTCGTGACGCACGACATCGACGAGGCCGCGCGCCTCGGCGACCGCATCGCCGTCCTGTCCCGCGGCGGCAAGCTGGAGCAGGTCGCGAGCCCGCTCGCGGTGCTGGCCCACCCGGCGTCGGAACGGGTGCGGGACTTCATCGGCGACGGCGCGGCCTCGCGGATGCTCTCGCTCGCCCGGGTGGAGACGACGGACCTGGACGGCGCCGACCGGATCGTCCAGCCCGCGCCCGCCCCCGTGCGGCTCGGCGCGCGCCTGACCGACGCGTTCGAGGCGGTGGCGGCACTGCCGGCGTCGGCCATGGGACGCGTGCCCGTGGTGGGGGAGACGGGGGACGTCGTCGGCTCGCTCACCGCCGACGGGATCCTCGGCGCCCTGCGCCGGGCGGCGGATGCCGCGGCCGACACCCCCTGGGACGCACCGGGGACGGAGACGGCCGAGGAGCCCGCGGACGCCGACGGCGCCGCTGTGACCGACGCCGCGTCCTGACCCGCCCGCAGGCCGGGACCTCGGACAACTCGCCCGATAGTCTCGGGGCGTGACCAACGCACGTGTAGCCCTCGCGACCTGCTCCCAGCTGCCTGACCTCGACAAGGACGACGTGCCGCTGATCGCGGCGCTGGCCTCGCGCGGGATCACCGCGGAACCCGCCGTGTGGGACGACCCCGCCGTCGACTGGCAGGCCTACGACCTCGTGCTGGTCCGCTCCACCTGGGACTACTCGCCGCGGCACGACGAGTTCCTCGCGTGGGCGCGCTCGCTGCCCAAGGTGGCCAACTCCGCCGACGTCATCGAGTGGAACACCGACAAGCGGTACCTGCGCGAGCTCGAGGCCGCGGGCATCCCCGTGATCCCCACCATCTGGCTCGACCCGGCCCGGCACCTGTCCAAGCGCGCGGTGCACACCCGCATGCCCGCGTTCGGCGACTTCGTGGTCAAGCCCGTGGTCAGCGCCGGTGCCCAGAACACGGGGCGCTACCAGCCCGTCTCCGCCGAGTCGCGCGGCAAGGCCATCGCGCACGCCACCCGCCTGCTCGACGACGGCCGCTGGGTCATGATCCAGCCCTACGTCACCTCCGTGGACACCACGGGCGAGACCTGCCTCATCTTCGTCGACGGCGAGCACACCCACGCCATCCGCAAGAACGCGCTGCTCACGGGCCCCGCCGAGGACACCGGCGAGCTGTACGCCGAGGAGGAGAACTCGGCGTACGAGGCCACGCCCGAGCAGATCGAGGTGGCCGAGCGGGCGCTCGCCGTGGCGCGCGCCGCGACCGGCGCGGACCTCACCTACGCGCGGGTGGACCTCGTCACCGGCGACGACGGGGTGCCCATGGTCATCGAGCTCGAGCTCACCGAGCCGTCGCTGTGGATGAAGTACGGCACCGGCGTCGAGGACAAGCTGGCCGACGCGGTGGTCAAGCTCCTGGGCTGAGCCGGGGGCGGCGTCGGCTGCCGGCGGAGAACGGAAGAGGGCCCCTCACCGGAGTGAGGGGCCCTCTTCTGCACGGGGTGAGCGACGGGACTTGAACCCGCGGCCCTCGCGACCACAACGCGATGCTCTACCAGCTGAGCTACGCCCACCATGCTCGTCGGTCCTGGACCGGCGACCGTCGAAAAGCATACATGGTCAGCGGCCACGATCCGAACTCATACCTACGGAGCGAGCTGCTTCGTGACGGACGTCTCGGCGACGTGCGCGGCGGCGGCCCGTGCGGTCGCCGTGTCGGGGCCCGGCTGCGCGGGGAACAGCACCTCGCGGTAGTAGCGCAGCTCGTCGATGGACTCCAGGATGTCGGCCAGCGCGCGGTGCCCGCCGTCCTTCTTCGGGGAGGCGAAGTAGACCCGCGGGTACCAGCGCCGCGAGAGCTCCTTGATCGAGGAGACGTCGATGATCCGGTAGTGCAGGTAGTCCACCAGCTCGGCCATGTGCAGGTCGAGGAAGGACTTGTCGGTGCCGACCGAGTTACCGGCCAGCGGAGCCTTGCCCGGCTCGGGCACGTACTCGCGGATGTAGGCGAGGATCTGCTCCTGCGCCTCCTCGAGCGTCAGCCCCTGGTCGAGCTCCGCGAGCAGGCCGGACGTCGTGTGCATGGCGCGCACGAAGTCGTTCATCTGCGACAGCGCCTCGGCCGGAGGTTTGACCAGGACATCGACACCGGTGCCCAGGACGTTGAGGTCGGAGTCGGTGACGATCGCGGCGACCTCGATCAGCGCGTCGGCGCGCAGGTCGAGGCCGGTCATCTCGCAGTCGATCCAGACGATGCGCTCGTTGGGGTTGGGAAGGCTCACCGGCCCACCCTATTCCGTCCGACGCGCCGCTGGTGTACACGGGTGCGGTACGGGGGCGGTCCCCTTGCCTGTCGGCACTTGGCATCGAGATCGGCCCAGGCCTGGGCCGATCTCGATGCCAAGTGCCGAGTCTGCGGTGCAAACTGCCGCGCGCGTCGGTGGTGGGTGCACGAAGACCCTTCCGTGGAACGACGGTGGTCGTCCAGGGAAGGGCCAGGATGTGCGCGTCAGGCCAGTGGCCGACGGGTCAGATCAGGCGGAGCCGCTTCGTGCGCTTGGCGGTACGACGCTCGGGGCGCTCGCGCAGCGCGCGCTCCTGGGCGCCGGCGACCTCCGCGCGGCGGGCGATCTCCGCGACCTGGGCGCGGCCGATGTAGTAGGCGGTCTGGGCGTGCATGTCCGTGGTGGTCCTTCCAGGGGTGGGGAGGGGGGTGACGGTCGCAGCGGGCGTGCTCCGGGCCGGGTCGCGGCGCGGTGCTCCTCAGTGTTTCCGTCGTGTTACATCATCCCTCATTCGGGAAATCCCGCGCAAGGCGGACAGCGGTGATCTGCAGCACCCTTGCGCAGGTCAGCGCCCGTACAAGAACGAAGCAGAGCGTGTGCGGGACACACGCTCTGCTTCGTGGATGTCGGCGGCGCCGGTTGCCGGAGGAGCTCCGGCGGGCGCCGTACGGGTCATGCGGACCGCACGCGCAGGGCGGGTGCCGGTGCGCGGTTGTCGGTCCGGTGTGCGGCGCGGGCCTCGGCCCTGCGTCGCTTCTGCTCCTCGCGGAGCTGACGGAAACGCCGGTACTGCTCGGCGTCCCGGAGGCGGTCCCGGTGAAGGGTCTGCGCCAGGTCGTACTCGGTATGCACGTGAGTGCCTTTCGTGACGCTGGATTGCCGGTCTCCCGACAGAGGGTCTGGCCTGACCCTGTCCACCGCCCGGTCTGGGACCGGACGGACGTCACCGCGGTGTGCCTTGAGCCTCCCAGGAGGCTGCGGTGCGGCGCACGGCTTTATTCGGGCGAAGTCGCTAAAGATTCCTTGCGCAAGTTCTCTTTAGCGTCCTACGCTCGCCGCATGCCCGAGCAGAAGCAGCCAGAGGTCCAGGGGTTCACCCGGCCGACGCAGCCCGAGGACGCCGTCATCTCGCAGGCCGACGCCATCAAGGCCATGACCCACCCGCTGCGCATCCGCCTGCTCGCCCTGTTCGGCGGGGGCGTGGAGCTCACCGCCACCCAGTGCGCCGAGCGCACGGGGGAGTCCGTGGCGAGCTGCTCGTTCCACCTGCGCCAGCTCGAGAAGTACGGGCACGTCGAGCGCGCCGAGCCGCACGGCAAGGAGCGGCCGTGGCGGGCCGTCAGCCGAGGGTTCAGCGTGCGGCCCGACCTCGCGGACCCGGAGTCGTGGCCCGCCGCCCAGGCGTTCGGCAGCATGTTCGTGGCCGAGCAGTTCGCCGCCCTGCAGCGCTGGCTCGCCGATGCGGGACGGGACGACCCGGCCTGGCTGTACGCCACCACCCAGACGCACCAGGAGTTCTGGGTGACGCGCGACGAGCTGGACGATCTCTCCCGGCGGCTCGAGGAGCTCACCGAACGGTTCCGCGGCCGCTCGGAGGACCCCGGCAGGCGCCCGCCCGGCGCGCGCCGGGCCCACCTGTTCGGCGCGGTCTGGTCCGAGATCCCGGACCCGGAGGGCGAGGACGCATGACCACCACCACGCCCGCCGACCCCGCGCGGCACCTGCGGACCCCGGTCTTTCGCACGCTCGTGGTGGGCTGGACGCTCGCCAACGTGGCCGACTCGCTGCTCACGCTGCTCATGGCGGTCTGGGTCGCCGACCTGACCGGCAGCGCCGCGCTGGGCGGCGTGGCCTTCGCGCTGCTGGGTCTGCCCGCGCTCGCCTCGCCGTTCCTGGGGCACCTGGCGGATCGGGTCTCGCGCCGGCTCATGCTCGTGGCCGCCTACGTGGTGGGCGCGCTCGGGCTGGTGCCGCTGTTCTGGGTGCACCGGCCGGACCAGGTCTGGGTCATCTTCGCGTCCACGCTGGTCTACTCCGCGGTCGCGTACGTGACGGGCGCCTGCCAGTCGGGCATCCTCAAGGACCTCCTGCCGAACGAGGCCCTGGGGCACGCCAACGGCCGCCTCTCGATGATCGACCAGGTGTTCCGTGTGGCGCTGCCGATCCTCGGCGCCGCGGTCTACGCGCTGGTCGGCGTGGTGCCGCTGGTCGCGGTCGCGATCGGCGGGTTCGCGGCGGCGGCCGTCGTGTTCCTGCTCGTCCAGGTCGTCGAGTCCCGGTACGAGGACGACCCGGCCGAGTCCTACCTCGCGGCGATCACTGCCGGGTTCCGGCACCTGTTCGGCACCCAGCCGCTGGGCGGCATGACCTGGAACGCGGTGATCGTCTTCGCCTCGGTCGGTCTCGTCAACGCCGTCGTCTTCGCGGTGCTCGACGGGCTGGGCCTCCCCTCGGCCTGGCTCGGCCCGCTCACCGTGCTGCAGGGCGTGGCCGGGTTCGTGGCCGGGGCGGTCACACCGCGCCTCATGGCCCGCTTCGGGCGGCCGCGCGTCTACGCGCTCGGGATCCTCGCCGCCGGGCTGGCCTTGGTGCCCCTGATGTTCAGCTGGGTGGTCCCGGCGGTGGCAGCGCAGGCGCTGCTCGGGTTCGGCGTGACGGCCGCGGTCATCGCGTGGGTCACCGAACGCCAGGTCCGCACGCCCGAACGGCTCCAGGGCCGGGTCGCCGCGGCCGGGCACCTGGTGAACAACCTGCCCGGCACCGTGGTGACGGCGCTCGGCGCGGGGCTGCTCGCGTTCGTCGACTACCGCCTGCTCGTGCTGGCCAACGTCGTCGTGGTGGTCGGGGCCGGGCTGGTCGCGCTGCGCCTGCGCCGCACCCCCGACCCGGAGGTGTCAGACGCTCAGGTCACCCGGGCGGCCTGAGCGTCTGGCACGACGGGGTCAGGCCTCGCCCGGCAGGGCCTTGCGGATCACCAGGCGCGTCCACGCGCCGACGAAGACCCGGTCGTTCTCCTCGATCTCCCGGCGCACGCCCTGGCTCAGCGGACTGTCCGGCAGCGGGTCGCCCGCCGCCGAGACGAAGGTCCCGTTCGACGAGCCCAGGTCCTCCACCCACCACCGCTGACCGTCCGTCGTCAGCTGGCAGTGCCGCCGGGACACCCCGGGGTCGCTGCCGCAGTCGATGTCCGGCGTGATGCCCCGTGACCTGGACGGCCGCCCGACCAGGAGGCTGCGCTGCCGCAGCGTCACCAGGCCGGGCAGACCCGCGGACGGCATCGGGTCCTCCGGCCGCTCGTGCGCGTACCAGTCGGGATCCACCCAGATCTCGGCCACCCAGGCGGCGTCGCCGGGGACCGGCGCCGCGGCGAGCCCGCCACCCTCGGCCGACGGCGCAGGCGACGGCACACCGGCCGACGCCGCCGGTCCGGCCGGCGCGGCCCCCGCCGGAACCGACCCCACGGGCGCCGGGCCCACCGGCGCCGAGCCCCCCGCCACGTGCCCGGACCCGGCACCGCCCGGGACCGAACCCGTCCCGGGCTGCGTCGCCCCCAGGTCCCCGAGGTCCAGGCCGGACGACGGAGCCGCGGGCGGGGCCGGCGGCGCCGGCGTGCCGGTGGTGAAGTCGTATCCGCAGTTCTCGCAGAACAGTGATTCGGCGGGGGACAGGTCGCCGCAGTTGGGGCAGGTCACGGGGCCGGACTCCGACCCGGCGGACGCGCCGGCGGCGCCCTCGGCCGAGGGCGCGGCAGAGGCGGCCGACCCCGGCTGTCCGGGACCGGCCGCCGAGCTCGCCGGGATCGGCGTGCCGCAGACGTCGCAGTAGTCCGTGGCCTGGCTGGTGTGTCCCTCGGGGCAGACGACGGTCATGCGCGCCTCACCCGGGTGGTCTTCGTGGACGCGGTGTCGAGTGCCATCTCGTCCAGCTTGGCGGTGTTCCGCTTGAGCCGCACGGTGCCCTCCTCCTCGTTCTCCACCTCCACGATCTTGCGCAGGCGCGAGGTGGCCTCGTCGTTGCCGGTCTCGGCGGCGAGCTGCACCGCGCGGCCGAGCTTCACCGTCGCCGTCGCCTCGTCGCCCGACGCCTTGGCCGCCAGGCCCTCCTGGATGGCCGAGGCGAGCTCCGCCTGGCCCGTGTAGTGCGCCACCTCGGGGCTGATCCGGGCGGTCAGGGTCGAGTCGTCCGACCACTTGGCCTTGACCAGGCCCGACGCCGCCACCTCGTCACCCACCGCCACCTGGACGCGAGCCGCGAGCTGCTCCGAGCCCACGGGCTTCGCCGCCACGCGGACCGCCACGTGGTAGTCGCGGGTCTCGTCGCCCCACGCACCCGTGGGGTACCCGCTGGTCAGCGCGTTCACCTCGGTGCGCCGGCTCGTCAGGTCGTCCACCTCGGGGGCCACCTGCTTGACGAACAGCACCTGCGAGCCCTGCGGCGCCCACACGCGCAGGTCCACCGCCGCGACGCCGCGGGACATCGACTTGCGCACCAGGGCCGCGAAGTCCTCCGCGATGTCCTCCGGGCGCGCGATGAGGTCCACCGTGCCGAGCAGCGCCGTCGAGATCTTGCGCAGCTCCTCCACCACCCAGCGGTCGCCCACGCCGCGGGCGTCGCACTGGAAGTGCCCCGTGACGTGAGTGATCATCTGGTCCAGGTGCATCTTCGGCTCGGACTCGTTCTTGCCGTCCGTGAGCAGGATCAGGTGCTTCTGCGCCGCGGGGACAGTGGCGAACAGGTCGTCGGCGAGCCGCAGCCACGTCGAGATCGCCGTGCCGCCGCTGGCCGCCATGGTCGAGATCGCGCGCTTGGCCTCGGCGCGTGCGCCGGGCTCCATGGCCACCATCGGCACGCGTGCGTTCGGGTACGGGAAGATTCTCGTGGCCACGTGCGATCCGCCGATGATCGCGAACAGCGTGCCGTCGGGGATCTGGTCCACGGCCACCGCGGCGGCGTGCTTGGCGGCCTCCATGTTGCGGCCCTGCATGGAGCCGGACGTGTCGACGGCGACGATCTCGGCGACCTGGCCCGCGCCCGCGCCACCGGCGTCCGCGGTGGCGGTCGCAGCGGTACCTGCCCCGGCGGCCCCCGCGCCGGTGCAGGTCACGGACACGATGGCGTGCACGTCGGTGCCGCCGTCGGACAGGAACTCGTTCTGGAAGACCTCGGCGGAGAACTCGGCCACGGTGGCTCCTCTCGGTTACGGCAGGCTAGCGCTGCTCGGTGACAGTCGGGGCGATCCGCGCGAGCGCGGCGGTGATGTTGTCCCGCCCGCCCTGAGCGTTCGCCCAGCGGACGAGCGCCGCGGCAGCGGCGTGGGGTTCGCCGCAGCCGGCGAACTTGCGCACGAGCTCACCCATCTCGTGCGCGTCGGAGCAGTAGTTCCACAGGCCGTCGGAGCAGACCAGCAGCCAGCCGGGCCCGTTCGGCACGGTCGCGGCGCAGCGCGCGTCGGTGTCGGGGGCGTCGGGCCCGAGCCACCGGGTGATGGCATGCGCCTGCGGCGACGTCTCGGCCTGGGCGCGCGGCACGCCGGCGGCGATCATCTCCTGCGCCCAGGAGTCGTCGACGCTGAGCTGCTCCGCGGGCCCGGCGTCCGGCAGCCAGTACACGCGGGAGTCGCCCAGCCAGCCCGCGACGATCAGGTCGTGGTCGACGACGGCGGCCACGAAGGTGCACGACGGCGGGTCGTCCGCGACGTCGGTCCCCTTGGTCGCGGCGAGCTGCTCGGCGGCGCCGCGCACGGCCTGGCCGGCGGCGCGCGACGCGGCGACCATGGCATCGGTCCAGCCCGCGATACGGCGGCTGGTCGCGCCCTCGACCGAGCTCGGCCCCTCGGGCCCATAGGCCACGAGGACGTCCCGCGCGGCCCGGCTCGCGGCGAGCGAGGCGACGTCGGAGTCCGGCGCGCTGGAGACGCCGTCGCACACCACCAGCGCCGCGAAGGCGCCGTTCGCGGCCAGGGCCATCGCGTCCTCGTTGCGCGCGTGCCGGATGCCGCGGTCGCAGACGCCCGCGACCCAGGTGGCCGGCCGCTCCTCGAAGTGGTCGCGCTCGGACTGCCCGAGGGCGCCGCAGTCGGCGCAGTAGCCGTCGTCGGCGATGACGCCGCCGCAGGCCGCGCACCGGCGGTTGCCCCCGGCCTCGCCCGTCGCGGGGTCGAGGTCCAGGACCGTGGGGGCCACGTCCAGCGTCACCTCGGAGGGCAGGGACGGGTCCGGCCCGCCGGTGCCCAGCGCGGTGCCGCAGTTCTCGCAGAACCTAGCGCGGGGCGCCGCGTTCTCCCCGCAGCTGGGGCATCGGACGAGGACGCTGTCTTCGGCACTCATGTCTGGGTGGATCTCCTTGCCTTCGTCAGGGCTCCCGCCCTGTTCATCGCCACGTCCACTGCCGTACGGAGTTTGCCCGGTCCACGAGCGCCACGCGCTCCGAGCGCTTGTCCGTGAGGTGGGCGAGGTTGCGCAGGGCGAGCTCCAGGCGGTCCCGCAGCAGCCCCTCCTCGGCGCCCACGCCCGCCACGCGGAGGCTCGGCAGGGGGCCGTCGCGAAGCACGATCTCCAGCGCCTCGACGAGGGCCGCGACGGTGATCTCGGCCTTGGGCCGGTCGGGCACGTGGGCGGCGTCGAGCCCGGCGACGGCGTCGGCCAGGTCCACCAGCGAGCGGTGCGCCTCCACGAGCAGCCGGGCCCGCTCCAGGCGGGCGTCCGGGAACGACCCGCGCGTGGGGCCCACGAGCTCCAGGGCGCCGAGAGCGCCGTCCAGGTCGTCGCCCCCGGACCGCACGCGGGCCAGGCCGAACGCGGCCGCACCCGTGTAGTTGGCGTCCGCCCGGGCGATCGTGCCGTAGAGCTGCTCGGCCACGCCGGGCTCGCCCGACAGCTCGCAGACCGTGGCGAGCGCCAGCTTGGGCGCGGGCTCGCCGGGCACCTGCCCGTAGACGGCGTTGAACGACGCGCGGGCCGCGGCGGCGTTGCCCGTCGCGAGGTGTCCGAGGCCCTCCAGCCAGGCCGCGCGCCACTCCCATGGGTCGTGCTCCAGGATCTGCGCCACGGTGGACCGGAGCAGCGTGCCGTCGCCCGCCTCGATCGCGGCGCGGGCCACGGCGAGACGCACCTCGACGGTGTGCTCGGCGGGGTCGGCCAGCGCCTTGATCCGCTCGGCCGGGTCGGCGACGTTGACGCCCGCCAGCCAGGATGCCATCGGGTCGGTCGAGTCGACCTTCAGGAGGGGCAGCTCGTTCCAGTCCAGGGCGCCGTCGGCGCCGTCGAGCGGCGGCACGCCGAACAGCACCGACTCGGCCGACGTCGTGGCGGTGTACCCGGGCCCCTTGTCGGTGGCGACGACCTCGCGCAGCACGCCCAGGAGCTGCACCCGGGCCTCGTCCACCGACGCGAACCGGTCCGCGGGCGCCGGGGCGCACGCCTTGGCGAGCCAGCGGTAGAACGAGTCGTACTTCTGGAACACGGGGGTGTCGGCGA
Organism: Promicromonospora kroppenstedtii; assembly: GCF_044389675.1. Classification (NCBI taxonomy): domain Bacteria; kingdom Bacillati; phylum Actinomycetota; class Actinomycetes; order Micrococcales; family Promicromonosporaceae; genus Promicromonospora; species Promicromonospora kroppenstedtii. Next base: position 151,390 of record NZ_JBIRYI010000001.1, read on the forward strand.
CGGGCGGGAACGACGCCTGGTAGACGGTCGTGTTGCCCCGGAAGTCCAGCACCAGGGAGGCCAGGGTGCGGCCGAGCGTGAAGATGTCCGACGCCACCGACGGGCCGACCTCGGGCACCTCGGGCGCCTGGTAGCCGACGGTGCCGTAGATGGCCGACGTGAGGTCGTCGGTGCGGCGCACACCGCCCAGGTCGATCAGCTTGACGCCGTCGCCCTGCGCGATGATGTTGTCCGGCTTGAAGTCGCAGTACAGCAGGTCGTGGTCGTGCAGGTAGCTGAAGGCGGGCAGCACCTCGAGGATGTAGGCGATGGCCTGGTCCACGGGCAGTGGGCGGGGCTGGCCGTCCTGCTCCCGGCGGTCCTTGAGCACGTCCTTGAGCGACCGGCCGCCCACGAACTCCATGACCGTGTAGCCCAGGCCCTCGTGCAGCACGAAGTTGAAGATCTCGACGATGAGCGGGTGCTCCACCTCGGCGAGGAACTGCCGCTCGGCGACGGCGGCCTCGTACGCCTCCGTGTCGCCCGCGTTCAGCAGGCCCTTGAGCACCACCCAGCGGCCGCTGACGTTGCGGTCCCGGGCCAGGTAGATCCAGCCGAGGCCGCCGTGGGCCAGGCAGCCCACCACCTCGTACTGCCGGGCCACGAGGTCGCCGGCCTTGAGCGCGGGCGTGAAGTCGTACCGCGCGCCGCAGTGCCCGCAGAACCCGGCGACGCGGCCGGGCACGCCGTCCCTGGCCCGGCCCACCGGCTGTCCGCACGTGGGGCAGAACCGCTTGGACTCCGCGAGCTCGGGCGTGGCCATGACGGCCTGCAGCGGGTCGGCCACCGGCGTGTGCGGCACGGTGGTCAGGCCCGCGCCGAGGCGGTGCCCGCGCAGGCGCGTCGAGCCGGTGCCGACCCGGCGCGTCTGGCTGGTGCCCCCGGTGACGCGGGCCGAGCCCAGGGCGGTGGACGCGAGGCGCGAGGAGCTGGTGCGCCCGGTCGACGGCTGGGCCATCGCGCTCGGCACCGAGCCCGACGCGCGGACCGTGGTCGCGTCGAGGTCGCCCTCGGCCCAGGACGCCGCGACGGCGGCCAGCGCGTCGCCGTCGGGGTTGCCGCCGGCGGGCGTGCCGCAGACGTTGCAGTAGCCGTCCTCGATGGTGCCGGTGCAGCCCGGCTCGGCGCACTTCTGTTCGGTCATCGGTGTCCCTCCGGGAGGTCGCGCACGAGCGTCTCGAGCTGCTCGGTGAAGTGCCGGGCCAGGGCCAGGTCGCAGGGGGTCGCGTCGAGCACGTCGCGCACCTCGTCCTCGCCCGCCTTCACGGCCGGCGACGACGAGCGCCCGTTGCCCTGGGCCTTCGTCATCAGGTTCTTGACGCGGTAGCGCAGCTCGGCGCGCTCCCGCAGCGGTGCGGTGTAGGCGTCCTCGACCTTCTCCATGGCGCGCTCGACGGCGCCCAGCCGCTGGACGTAGGTCGTCAGCGCCGCCTGCTCGTGCGGCACCTCGCCGAGCCGGAGCACGTCCGGGATCGCGAGCCGCGGCGGGTCGGCGACCTCCCGGCGGCAGCGGTCGGCGATGCTCGCCAGCCCGGGCGCCCGGCCAGCGAGGGCGGCGCGCAGCTCGACGGCGCGCTCGCGGTCCTTGGCGAGCGACCGGCTCCGGGCCGCGTGCACGATGAGGTCCCGCTCGGTGCGTGCGACCTCGTCCTCCAGCGCGCCCAGCGGCCCGGTGACGTCGGCGCCGCGGGCGGCGTCCGCCTTGAGCCGGCTGAGCCGGTCGCGCAGGCGGGCCACGGCGGCGTCGTCCTCCGTGGTGGCCGTGGCGCGCGCGGCGTCCTCGGCGCGGACCACCCCGGCGGCCAGCGCCCGGAACCGGGCGGTGACGTCGGCGGCGTGCGGGTCGAACGACAGCCGGGTGGCGAGCTGGTCGGCCTGCGCGTCGCACAGCCGGGCGGCGTCGACCAGGGACAGGAGGGACGTGGCGGGGTCGCCGCCGAGGCGGCCCCAGACGAGCTGCGACATGCGCTCGCGCGCCACGGCGTCGGCCCGGCCGGAGTCCCAGATCTCGATCAGCTCGTCGGTGCGCGTGCGCACCGCCTGCCACAGGGTCAGGGCCAGCACGACGTCTGCGGTGACCGCGTCCGCGCCGGCCTGCCGGGCCGCGGCGTCGAGCCGGTCCAGGTCCGCCCGGCGCACGTCGAGCCAGGCCTGCAGGTCGGACAGGTAGGTCAGCAGCGCGGCGGGCTCGGCCGCCACGCCCAGGGCACCGGGCGGCGCCGGCGCGCGCTGTGTCCGGCTCACGGCGTCCGTCCGTACACGGGCTCCGGCGCGTCCGGCGCGCTGCCGAGCGCGTCGCCCAGCCAGCGGTCGTACGACTTCTCCCACTGCCCGCTGGAGACCATGTCCTCCAGCACCCCGTTGACGAAGCGCACCATGTCGGCCTGGCCGGCGGGGATGCCCACGCCGTACGGCTCGTCACTGACGGCGTCGCCCACCACCTTGGCGTACGGGTCCTGGGCCGCGAAGCCCGCCAGGACGGTGTCGTCACCCGTGATCGCGTCCACCGCACCCTGCTGGAACAGGACCAGGCACGTGGTGTGGGTGGCCGCGGGCACCGCTTCGACGCCCTTCCACTCCGCCAGCCGCTCCAGGGTCGTGGTGCCCTCCGGCGCGCAGACGCGCTGGCCGTCCAGGTCGTCGATGCTCTCCACGTCCGACGTCGAGGGCACCAGCAGCTTCTGGCCCGCGTGGTAGTACTCCGCCGAGAACGCGATGTTCTCCCACCGGTCGCAGTTGATCGTGAACGCGCGCGTCACGACGTCGACGTCGCCGTCCTCCAGGACGGTCTCGCGGTCGCCCGAGGTGATGACCCGGAACTGGATCTTGTCCGGGTCGCCCAGGATCGCGTCGGCGATCTGCCGCGCCACGTCGATGTCGAAGCCCTCGATGTCGCCGTTGAACGGGTTGCGCGAGCCCATGAGCAGGGTGTCCGCCGAGACGCCGACCCGGAGGGCCCCGCGCTCGCGGATGTCGGCCATCGTGGAGCCCGACGTCACCTCGGGGCTGCCGTCCGGGTCCGCCGAGGCGACGGCCGGCAGGCCGTCGCCGCAGTCCGCCGCAGCGGTCGCCGTGCCCGACGTCGTGCCGCCCGTCGCGGCCCGCGGCGCCGCGCCCTGCGCGGTGTCCTGCTCGGACTGCTGCGCGGAGCCCGCCGCTGCCGCGCCGGTCAGCAGCTGCGTCGTGGGCTGGGGCGCGCACGCCGCGGTCGTGCCCACCAGGGCCAGCGCCACCAGGGCGGCGGCGATCGGTCTGCGGGCTGCGCGCGTGCTCATCGGTACTCCTTCAGGCGGACGTTCATCCCGGCGGCCGCGGCCACGGCCCCGGCGACACCGAGCACGAGGGCGACCCACGCGGCGATCTGTGCGGTGGTCGCCGCGGAGCCCAGCCGGCCGACGGCGTCGGCGCTGGTGGCCTCGACGTCGGCGTGGGCCCGGTCGGAGAACGCGGTGAAGGCCGCGCCCGCCGAGTCGTCGGCCGTGGACGTCGCCGCCTCGACGGCACCCTCCCAGTCACCGCCGTCGTCCAGCTCGCGGATCTCGGCGTGCCTGGCGTCCCACGCGTCCAGCAGCTCGCGGGGCGAGTCGGAGCCGGAGCCGGTGCTCGGGACGGCGTCCGCCGCCTCGTCCAGCAGGTTGCGGGCGTCGGCCACCGCGGTCTGGTAGGTCTCCTCGAACTCGGCGCCGGAACCGCGCTTGATCAGCGTGAACGACTCCATCGACTTGGCGTCCGTAGCCTGCGACAGCGCCTGGGACGTGGCGACCGTCGCGGCGTACGGGCCGCTCGCGACCGACCGGGCCACGCCGTTGCCGCCGAGCACCGCGACCGTCGCCACGATGCCGCCCACCAGCAGGGCGACGCTCGCGGCGGCCAGGCCCAGGTTGAGCCGGCGGCGCGTGCGCCGGGCCAGCCAGAGCTGGACGGCGGCCAGTGCCACCAGGCCCAGCAGCACGAACAGCAGCAGGGCCTGGGCGAGCGTGACGGAGGTCAGGTCGGAGTCGACCCGCTCGGACGTCGAGACGGCCACCTGGTCGAGCGTCGGCAGCACCTCGTCGCGCAGCGCGGCCGAGGCCTGGTCCAGATAGGCGGCGCCCACGGGGAAGCCCTGCCGGTTGTTGGCCCGGGCCGACTCGACCAGGCCCGCGTACCGCTGCACGGAGTCGGACACCGTGGCCAGGTCGGCGGTCTCGTCCGCGCCCTGCGCGGTGGCGGACAGGTTCGGCAGGGCCTGTGCGGCCTCCGACAGGCTGGCCTCGTAGCGCTCCCGGGCCTCGGTGGGCTCCAGCCCGCCGACCAGGAAGGCGTTGGTCGCGGTCGCGTCCGCCGACACCAGGTCGTTGCGCAGCTCCTGCGTGCCCACGAGCTGGGCGGCGTCGCGCTGCGCGTCCCGCAGCGCGGCCGCCTGGCTGTTGCCCGCCAGGAACCCGGTGACCGCCAGCAGCAGGCACGCCACCACGGCCACCGCGGTGGCCAGGGCGAGGCGGCCGGGGGTGGTCGCGAGCTCCGCCGTGATGCGGTCCCGGAAGCCGGGGCGGGCGGACGGGGTGTCGCCGGGGGCCGGCGGGTCCGGGTCGGCCGGCGGGCCCGCGGTCGTCTGGGGTGCGGTCACAGGGTGGCCTCGCTGTCTGTCCCGATGTCCACGACGTCCTCCAGGTCTTCCGGGACCAGCGTGCGCAGCTGGTCCACCGTCGGTCGTTCAACGTCCCGCAGGCGCCAGGCGTGCCGGGCGATCGCGGAGTCGAGCACGTTGCGTGCCCAGCGGCCGTTGCCGAAGCCCTCGCCCCGCACCTGGTCCGCCGCGAGACGGTCGAACCGGTCGAGGGTCTCCGGCTCCGGCTCGAAGTCGGCGGAGCCCGCCATGGCCGCGAAAATGCGGCGCAGCTCCTCGGGCGAGTAGTCCTCGAACGTGATGGTCCGCGCGAACCGGCTCTCCAGGCCCGGGTTCGTCGCGATGAACCGGGCCATGGGGCCCGGGTAGCCCGCCACGATCACCACGAGGTCGTCGCGGTGGTCCTCCATGTCCTTGACCAGCGTGTCCACGGCCTCGCGACCGTACTGGTCCTCGGCCAGGGCGTACGCCTCGTCGATGAACAACACGCCGCCCAGGGCGCGCTGCACCACCGCCGTCGTCTTCTCCGCCGTCTGGCCCAGGTAGCCCGCCACCAGCTCGGAGCGGTCCACCTCCACGAGGTGGCCCTTGTCCAGCAGGCCCAGCGCGCGGTAGATGCCCGCCACCAGGCGGCCCACCGTGGTCTTGCCCGTGCCGGGGTTGCCGGTGAACACCAGGTGGCGCGTCAGCGTGGGGGAGGTCAGGCCCGCCTCGGCGCGCAGACGTTCGATACGCAGCAGCTCGGTCTGGCGGTGGATCTCGTCCTTGACGCGGCCCAGGCCGATGAGCTGGTCCAGCTCGTCGAGCAGCTCGGCCAGCGGGCGGGGTTCGTCCGCCGGTTCCGGTTCTGGCTCGCCCTCGGGCCCGGCCGCCCGGGCGGCCGGCTCGGGTTCTGTGGCCGACGGCGTGGGGGTGACCGCGTCGACCGGTGCGCCGAACTCCAGGCCCTGGTCGCCCGCCGGCCGGGGCGCGGCCGCGCGCCCCGCCGCCGCGCTGCGGTGCACGGCCTTGGTGCCCTCGGCGGCGGCGATGGCACTGATGCTCGGGTCGCCGAGCCCGGCGGCGGCGTCGACCACCGCGGCCAGCGCCTCGGCGTAAGCGGCCGCGTGGGCCGAGCCGTCCGCGACGAGACCCGCGAGCAGGTCCGTCGGGGCGGAGCGCCAGCGCCGGGCGCCCACTGCGGCGTCGAAGAAGGGCTGCAGCGTGGCCGACGCCGGACGGCCGGGGGACGTCGCCGCGAGCCAGTCGGCCGGGGCGCCGGGGGAGGACTCGGCGACGGCGGCGGCCAGCCGCTCGCCCTCGGCGCGGGCCGCCGGGCCCCCCACGCCGGCGGCGGTGCCGGCCCGGGCGAGGGCGTCGAGGGCGGTGGCCAGCGCCGTCGTCGTCATGGGGCCTCCAGGGGCGCGGGGCCCGACGTCGGACCGGGGCCCGCCGCGCCCGGGCCGGGCAGGGCCTGGCCGGGCTGGACCTGACCTGGCTGGACCTGGCCCGGGAGCGTGAGGCCCGAGGTGCCGAACTTCTCCTCCAGGAACCGCCCGTGGGCCACGAGGGCCACGGCATCGGCGCGGGAGACGGCGTCCGAGATCTTGTCGAGCGTGGCGCCCAGCAGGTCGAGCTGGTCGCAGAGGATCAGCAGCGACGTCTTGCCGCGGTCCACGACGCGCCGGTCGGCGAAGTCACGGGGCAGCCTCAGGTACGCGTCGACGGCCTCGGGCAGGTAGCTCGTGGCCGTGGCCACGACGGTGTGCGCCTGCTGGGAGCCGGGGCCGAGCCGGTCCAGGCGCGGCACCATCTCGTGCACCGTCTCCACCACGCGCTGCACGCGGGCGGTCACGGCTGCGGGGGCCCTGCCGGTCGCGCGGGCCAGGACGGCGTCGACGGACGTCACGATCTGCTCGGTCGTGGGCGGTGCCGGTACGGCGACGGCCTGCTCCTCCTCGGGGCGTCCGCCGCCGAAGATCCGCTGCCACCAGCCCATACGTTCCCCCGTGCCTGCGGCCGTCACCGGTTGCCGAGATCGAGCGAACCGCTCGCCACGCCGTCGGTGTTCGTGCGCCGGGCCCGCTCGACGTACTCGGAGGCCTTGGTCGTCTCGGTCTGCAGCACGCCGATGGTCTGCGACATGGAGTCCAGCGCGCGGGTCTTGAAGTCGCTGATGGAGTCCATCGTCGCGTAGATGTTCGCGAACGCCGCCTGGAGCTGCTCGATGCCGACGGTCGAGCTCGCGGCCTGCTCCTGGATGGTCGCCGACTGGTCGGCGAGCATCTTGGAGGTCGAGGCGATCATGTTCGACGTCGTCGTGTTCAGGGCACCGATCTGGTCCAGCACCAGCTTCTGGTTCGCCAGGGCCTGCGCCACGATGACGGCGGTGCGCAGCGCGGAGACCGTGGTGGTGGTCGCGCGGTCCACGCCCTTGGTGAGCTCGATGTTGTTCTTGATGATGATGTCGATCGCGAGGTAGCCCTGGATCGACACCGCGAGCTGGGTGAGCAGGTCCTGGTGCTTCTGGCGCACGTAGAACAGGACGTCCTCGGACAGCGCCTTGGCCCGCTCCTGGTCGGCGATCTGCAGCTCGGCGATCTTCGCGGAGAGCTGCGCGTCGAGCCGCTCGGCCACGTAGATGTACTGGTTGAGCCGCGTCATGGTGTCCCAGAGGTTCTGCTTCTCCAGGTTGAGCGCGGCGTTGTCCTTGCGCAGCTCGTCCTGCCCGTTGTAGAGGGCCTGGATGATGGCGTTGAGCTGGCCCTGGGCGGACTCGTAGCGGCGGAAGTAGTCCTGGATCTTGTCGCCGAACGGGATGACGCCGAGGATCTTGCGGCCGACGCTGGCCTCGGACGGGTCCAGGTCCTCGACCGTGCGGCGCAGCTCCAGGAGGGTCTGGCCCACCTTCGAGCCGTCGGCGAGGCCGCCCTCCTTCAGGGCGCGCACGGGCGTGGCCAGCAGCCGGTTGCTGGAGTCGGCGGCCTGCCGGATGTCCTGGTCGCCCATGGTGCGCACGTCGTCGGCGCGCTGGGCGAACTCGGGGGAGCGGGTGTCGGTGCCGAGCAGACCGTCCAGGTAGGTGCTGACCTTCTGGTCGAGCGCGGGCGCCACGGCGGGGTCCACCTTGGGTGCCATCTTGGGCGCCTGGGTGCTCGCGACGGGCTGTACCGGGTCGGGCGCGGTGAGCACGAGCGGCTCTGCTGGCGCGGGGGGTTGAAGCGGCATCGGCTCGGTCATCGGTGCTCCTCGAGATAGGGCGTCCGAACGCGGCGAGTATATGCCGCGGGCTACCGTCTTCGAGGGCGGAAGCGCTGCTCGGCGGGGTGAGAACGAGGGGGCTGCGGGCAGAGTTCCCGGGGGAGCGGGTGACTGCTCCGTCGGCGTCGGACGGGACCTAGCTCGCGCAGCAAGACGACTTGGCAAGTAACCTTGCCAAATGGATGAAGTTGAGGGCATCCTGGTCTTGCCGAGTGCGTTGAAGCACCCGGGGATCACGGAAGCAGACATCGGACATGCGTTGGGTTTCTCGCGACGCAGCTTCGACAACGACGAGGACGGTTCGGCGATGACGATCGGCCCGGCCGAGTCGGGGGTGCTCCTGGAGATCGGGCACCGTTCCAAGTGGGGGATCCAGTTCGTGGTCTTCCACGCGATGGAGGCTCGGGACAAGTTCCTGACGCCGAAGGAGAGGGGCGAGGTGAGGTGAGCATGAAGATCGAGGACCTGAACCTGACACCCGAGGAGCGGGCAGAGCTCGAGGCCTGGGGCGAGGAGATGGCGGCCAAGGCCGTCACCGAGGACTACGCCGAGAAGCTGAAGCCGACCGCACCGGCGCTGCTGGAACTGCAGCGAGCAGCGGCCCGGCGCATCTACCTGACCGGCCAGGCGGAGAAGGCGGTGCGTGACGCCGTCGCCCAGGCGCGCGCGCAGGGGCTGTCGTGGAACGTCGTCGGCCAGGCGCTGGGTACCACGGGCGAAGCCGCTCGGCAGCGGTACTCCGCTGCCTGACCGCGGGACCATCAGGGCTGATCGGTTGCCCTGGTGAACTGGCCGGGTGTGGCACGCCTCACCCGGCCCTCGCTCACGGAATAGGCCCGCCGGGGCCCGGGGTTTGGGAGCATGAACGTCAGTGTTCGGACACCCTTCCAGACAGGATGTACCAGTAGCCATGCCCTCGCGCCGGTTCTCCCGCCCGCGTGCCGCCGTCGTCGTCACGGCAGCCGTCGCCCTCCTGCTCGCCGCGTGCTCACCCGGGGGAGGCGGGACGACCACGGATCCGTCGGGCGAACCCGTCACCGGGGGCACGCTGACCTACGCGTCGGGCGATGCCGAGCCGTCCTGCCTCGACCCGCACGTCGGCGGCAACTACCCGCAGGCGCTCATCGCCACCCAGTACCTGGAGTCGCTCGTCTCTTTGGACGAGGACGGCGAGGTCGTCCCGTGGCTCGCCACCGAGTGGGACGTGAGCGACGACGGCCTGGAGTGGGAGTTCACGCTCCGCGACGACGTCACCTTCACCGACGGCACGCCGTTCGACGCCGAGGCCGTCGCCGCGAACATCGCACACGTGCAGGACCCGGCCACGGCGTCGTCGACCGGGTACCTCGCGCTGGCGAAGATCAAGGACGTCGTCGCCGTCGACGACCACCTGGTCCGGTTCGAGATGAGCGCCCCCGACTCCGCGCTGCTGGAGTCGCTGTCGCAGGTGTGGGTCGCGATGGAGTCGCCGAAGGCCCTGGAGCGCAGCCAGGAGGAGAACTGCGCCGCGCCCGTCGGCACCGGCCCGTTCGTCGTCGACACGTGGGAGCGTCAGGACTCGGTCACCCTCGTTCGCAACGAGGACTACAACTCCCCGCCGGCCGACGTCGCCGAGGCGACCGAGGGCAGCGACCTCCCGTACCTCGACTCGATCGTGTGGCGGTTCATCCCCGACTCCGCGAGCCGCTACGCCGCCCTGCAGTCGGGCGAGGTCCAGGTCATCGACAACGCGCAGCCGGACACCATCAAGTCGGCAGAGACGGACGACGCGATCGAGGAGCTCGACGCCCCGCGCCCCGGCGCCTCCAACCGCATCGAGCTCAACTCGGGCAAGGCACCGTTCGACGACGAGCGCGTCCGCGAGGCGTTCATCCGCTCCGTGAACGTGGACGACGGCATCCAGAGCCTGTTCTTCGGCACCGCCGAGCGGTCCTACTCGCCCTTGTCGAGCGTCGAGCCGCTGGGCCTGAGCCTCCCCGACCTGTTCACCGTGGACACGGACGCGGCGTCGAACCTGCTGGACGAGGCCGGCTGGGACGAGCGCGACGCCGACGGCTACCGCGTCAAGGACGGCGAGCGGCTGACCCTCGACTTCCCGGTGAGCACCAACCAGTCGATCCCCGCCGAGCAGTCCCTGTTCGAGCAGGTCCAGGCCGACGCGAAGACCGCCGGCTTCGAGGTCAAGCTGCAGCCGCTCGACCTGTCGAGCTGGTACGGCGTCCTCGCCGAGAACGAGTACGACCTGGTCAGCGCCCCGTACACGAAGGTCGGCCCGGACGTGCTGCGCATCCTGTACCACTCCGACTCGATCACCCCGGCGCCGAGCGGCTACTTCGCGAACCTCGCGCAGGTGGACGACGCCGACCTCGACGAGCTGCTCACCCAGGCGTCGGCGGCCAGCGACGCCGGCGAGCGGGCCAGCCTCTACGAGGAGGCCCAGCGGATCATCCTCGAGGGCTACTACATCCTGCCGCTCTACGACCAGCAGAACCACTTCCTGCGGTCGTCGAGCGTGCAGGGTCTGCGCGCGATGCCGACGGTCTCGACGCCCACCTTCGCCGGGGCATGGCTGGTGCCTTGACCCTTCCGGTCCCCACCACCGGGGCGCGCAGGAGGCCGGTACCGGGCAACCGGCACTGGCTGCTCCTGCGCGCCGGCGGGGTCCTCTTCGTGCTGTGGGCGGCGGCGACCATCACGTTCTTCGCGCTCCGCCTGGTCCCCGGCGACCCCGCCGAGGCGATCCTCGGCGGCCCCGGCTCGCAGGCCGGGCCCGAGGCACTGGCGCAGGTGCGCCGGGAGTACGGCCTCGACCAGCCGCTCGTGGTGCAGTACCTCACCTACCTGGGGCGGCTGGTCACCGGCGACCTGGGCCAGTCGTACTCCCTGCACAAGCCGGTGCTGACCGCGATCGGCGAGCAGTTCGGCGCCACCCTGACGCTCGCCCTGGTCTCGCTGGCGCTGGCGTGGGCGCTCGCGTGCGCCCTGGCGGCGTGGAGCGTGCGGGGCGGGCGGATCGCGTGGGCCATCGGCTCGGGGCTGGAGCTGGTCGCCGCCGCCGTGCCGCACTTCTGGCTCGCGACCGTGCTGATCCTGTTCTTCAGCCTGACCCTGGGCATCCTCCCGCCGGTCAGCGTGCCGGGGCCCCTCGGCATCGTGCTGCCCGCGCTGACCATGGCGATCCCGCTGGCGGGGTTCCTGGGCCAGGTGATGCGCGAGTCCCTGCTCACGGCCATGGAGTCGCCGTTCGTCACCACGGCCCGGGCGCGCGGCGAGAGCGAGGTGCGCATCTTCTGGCGGCACACGCTGCGGCACGCCGCCATCCCCGCCGTCGGGCTGTCGGGGTGGGCGTTCGGGTCCCTGATCAGCGGCGCCGTGGTGGTCGAGTCGGTGTTCGCGCGGCAGGGCCTCGGACGCAGCCTGCTGTCCGCCGTGCAGCTGCGCGACGTCACGCTCGTGACCGGCATCGTGCTCGTGGTGGCGCTCGCGTACGCGGTGATGACACTCGTCACCGACCTCGCCGACCGGCTCATCGACCCGCGCACCCGGGCGGTGGCCGAATGAGGTTCCGCCCCACGGTCGCCGAGACGATCGCCGGTGTCCTGCTCCTGCTGCTCGTGGTCGCCGCACTGTGGCCGAGCCTGCTCGCGCCCGGCGACCCCCTCGCCGTCTCGCACGCCGACGCCTTCCAGCCGCCGTCGCTCGCCCACCTCTTCGGGACCGACGAGTCCGGGCGCGACATCTACACGCGGGTGGTGCACGGCGCGTCGGAGTCGCTGCTGATCGGCGTGCTCGCCACGGCGATCGGCATCGGCCTGGCGATCGTGCTCGGCTTCGTGGCGGGGCTCGGGCCGCGCTGGCTCGACTTCGGCACCACCCGGGTGGTCGAGGTGCTGTTCGCGTTCCCCGGCCTGCTGCTCGCGCTTCTGTTCATCGTGGTCACCGGGCCGGGCGTGCTGAGCTCGACCATCGCCGTAGGGCTGGCCACCGCGCCTGGGTACGCGCGCATCATCCGCTCCCAGGTGCGCCGGACGGCGTCCGCGGAGTTCATCGAGGCCGCCCGGGTGCTGGGCCGCGGGCGGCTGTGGATCACCGCGCGCCACATCCTGCCGAACGTGACCGCCGCCCTGTTCGTGCTCGCCACCCTCGGCCTGGGTCAGGCGATCATCTGGGTGTCGTCACTGAGCTATCTCGGCCTGGGCGCCGTGCCGCCCGCCGCCGAGTGGGGCGCGATGCTCGCCGCCGGCCGCACCTACATCGCGAACTTCTGGTGGATGACGTTCTTCCCCGGCCTCGCGATCGTCGCCAGCGCCGCGGCCGCGACCGTCATCGGCCGGGGGATCCAGAAGCGGAACAGGAGTGCGGCATGAGTGCTGTGGCCTCGGGCGGGGGGTTGCCGACGCCGGATGGCCCCGTGCTGGACGTCCGGGACCTCGTCGTGTCCTTCGCCGGACGGCGCGTGGTCGACGGCGTGAGCCTGCGCGTCGCCGCGGGCGAGTGCGTCGCGATCGTCGGTGAGTCCGGCTCGGGCAAGAGCGTGACGGCGCGCAGCGTCGTCGGCCTGGCGGGGGAGGGCGCGCGGGTCTCGGCCTCGACGTTGCGGGTGGCTGGGCAGGATGTGCTCTCGCTGTCCGGACGGCGGCTCCGGAGGCTGCGCGGGGGCGTCGTCGGCCTCATCGCGCAGGACGCGCTGGTCTCCCTGGACCCCCTGCGGCCGGTCGGCCGCGAGATCGGCGACACGCTGGCCCTGCACACCGATCTCGCCGCCGCCGCGCGCCGGGCGCGCACCCTCGCTCTCCTGGAGCGCGTGGGCCTGCCCGACGCCGAGCTCCGGGCCGGTCAGCGACCCGGCCAGCTCTCGGGCGGGCAGCGGCAGCGGGCGCTGATCGCCTCGGGCATCGCGGCCGACCCACGGCTCGTGATCGCCGACGAGCCCACGACGGCGCTCGACCAGCCCGTGCAGGCCGGGGTGCTCCGGCTGCTGGGGCAGCTGCGCGACGAGGGCACCGCCGTGCTGCTGATCAGCCACGACCTGTCCGCGGTGCTGGGAGTGGCGGACCGGGTGCTCGTGATGACCGACGGCGTGGTGGTCGAGGAGGGCACGCCGGCCGAGGTGTTCGAGCGTCCCCGGCACCCGTACACGCGCACGCTCGTGGAGGCGGTGCCGGCAGGCCGCGCACGTGGAGAGTCACTGGCCGCAGGTCCCCCGGCCGCGCCCCCGGCCGCGCCCCCGGCCGTGGACGTCGAACGTAGGGATGGTCGCGCCAAGAGCGCTGACGGGCCGAGCAACCCTACGTTCGACGGGCCGGCCGGGCGCGAGGGCGAGGTGCTCGTCGAGGCTCGCGGGTTGTCGCGGGTGTTCCACGTCGGGAGGCGGGAGATCGTCGCCGCCGACGACGTGTCGTTCACGCTCCGCGCGGGCCGCACCCTCGGGCTGGTCGGCGAGTCCGGATCGGGCAAGTCCACCACCGCGCGGCTCCTGCTCGGGCTCGAGCACCCCGACGCCGGCGAGGTCACTCTGCTCGGCGAGCCCTGGAACCCGCTCCCGGAAGCCCGGCGCCGTCCGCGCCGGCACCTGATCGGCGCGGTGTTCCAGGACGCCCTGAGCTCGTTCGACCCGCGCTGGACGGTCGGCGCCGTCCTGGCCGACGCCATCACCCGCGGCCGGTCGCTCCGGTCCGGACCGGTGCGCGCGGAGATCGCGGCCCTGCTCGACACCGTGGGCCTCGACCCCGCGCTGGCCGCCCGCCGCCCGCTGCACCTGTCCGGCGGGCAGCGGCAGCGCGTCTCCGTCGCGCGGGCGCTCGCGGCCGAGCCCCGGGTGCTGGTCCTGGACGAGCCGGTCTCGGCGCTCGACGTCTCGGTCCAGGCGCAGGTGCTCGACCTCCTGGACCGGCTCCAGCGCGAGCGAGACCTCGCATACCTGCTGATCACGCACGACCTCGGCGTCGCCCTGCACATGAGCGACGACCTGGCGGTGATGCAGGAGGGCCGCATCGTGGAGCAGGGCCCGGCGTCGAGCGTCTTCGACGACGCCGAGCACCCGTACGCGCGGCAGCTCCGGGACGCCGTCCGGCTCTAGGGGGCTGACGACACTCAGCCGACGCCGACGTGCTGCCGCTCGGGCTCGATGACGGCCACGACACGTTCCTGCTCGCGGGAGTACGGCGCGCCGGTGTACTTGCGGGCGAGCTCGTCGACGATCGCCCAGCCCGCATCGCCATCGAGCCACTCGACCACCCGGCCGCGGACGACGACGGGCTCGAAGGGGTTGTCGACGGGCGCGACCGACAGCGCCACGCGCGGGTCGCGGCGCAGGTTGCGCGCTTTGCGCATGGTGGGGCCGGTGAAGAACACGATCCGGTCGCCGTGAGTGCCGACGAACACCGGGGCGGCGTGCGGCGCGCCGTCCGGCAGGACCGTGGCGACGTGGGCGATCGAGGTGCCGTCGAGGACGCGGCGGACTGCGGGTTCGAGCATGTCGGGCTCCTTCAGAGGGGTGGTGCGCCCAACGTAGGAGCCGGGCGCCAGCCCGTCTTGAACGAAACGCGCATGGTCAGGCGAGCGGCGGCGTCCGGCGTCGGGCGGCGAGGAACGGTTGGTAGGACGCCGCGTGCTCGTGGTCGCACGCGCACCGGTCGATGCGGCCACCGAGCAGCCGGCGCGGGGTGAGCCCGGTCAGACGCACGCACTCCCGGCCCAGGTGCGCCTGGTCGGCGTAGCCCACGTCGACGGCGATCCCCGCCGTGCCGTCCGCGCCGCGGCGGCCTGTGGCGCTCGCACCGGCCTGGGCGAGCGCGAGGAAGCCCTGGAACCGCAGCGTCCGCTGCAGCACCTTGGGGCTCACGCCCAGCGTGTGCAGGCAGCGGCGGCGGAGCTGGCTCGGTGACAGCGCCAGGTGGCCGGCCAGCGCTTCGATGGCGACCGGCCGCCACGGCATGAGTGCGGCGACGGCCGCGCCCACGAGCGGATCCGGCCGGCCCGCCCGACGCAGCTCCCGCAGAAGGTGGTCCTCCAGGAGCCGTAACGCGTGCTCCGGCGTCCGTGCCAGGGCGGTTCGGTCGGTGAGCTCGTCGACCGGACCGCCCCACAGGTCCGCCAGGTCGACGCGCTGGTCCACGAGGTCGTCGAGCGTCGTCGGCAGGGGTGGCGGGGTGCCGGGCCGGAACCGCAGGCCGACGATGGTGGTGCGCGGCGCGACCACCTCGATGTCGGGGCCGGTCAGCGGCCCGACGAGCTCGGGCCGGCCGCCGATCGGGAGGTGGATCTCCACGCCCCCCGTGGGCAGGTTCCGCTGCGCGTACGGCGCCTCGCCCGTGCGCTGGATCCACGCCGTCCGCACCACGCCCGCCAGCGCGGGCCGGGGTGACCGCTCGACGTAGGACTCCATGACGGTCATCCTTCCCGGAGATCCCGGCAGACCGCCAGGGAAGTGCCCGCGCGCCCGCCGATGAGTTCCGGCGGCGGAAGCCGTCCACCCCGCAGGAGACCGGCCCGACGGGCCGCCGAGACGTGGAGGACTGCGATGCCGCGATACCTGATCTCGTTCGACGACGGCGCGATGACGTTTCCCGAGGAGGACCTGCCCGCCGTGGCAGAGGCCTCGCACGCCGTCGTGCAGGCGGCCAAGGACGCCGGCGTCTGGATCTTCGGCGCCGGGCTGGAGCGGCAGCAGGCGTCGGTCGTCGCGACGGACGGGACGGTGACGGACGGGCCGTTCCCGGAGACCAAGGCCGTGATCGGCGGGTTCTGCATCCTTGAGGTGGCCGACCGCGGCGAGGCGCTGAAGTGGGCGGCCCGGATCGCGGAGGGCTGCCGCTGTGCGCAGGAGGTCCGGGAGCTCATGTACGACCCGGAGTCCTGAGCTCCGACCTGGGGCCCTCGGCGGCGTGCGCGGCGTGGTCATCGGGCGGCCGAGGCGCACATCCCTTTTGAGGCCTAAGTTTCTTCGCTTTGAGCCGGCTCAAAGCGAAGAAACTTAGGCCTCAAAAGGGAGCGGTCAGACGGCGAGAGCCTCGACGGGGGAGCGGTCAGACGGCGAGCGAGCGCACCGTGTCGATCGTGTCCGCCTCCGCGGCCGTCTTGTCGTCGCGGTAGCGCAGTACGCGCGCGAAGCGCAGCGCGAGGCCGCCGGGGTAGCGGGTCGAGCGCTGCAGGCCGTCGAACGCGATCTCCACGACCTGCTCCGGGCGGACAGTGACGACCCAGCCGTCGTCCTCGACCTCCAGCTCCCGGAAGCGTTCGGTCTGCCACTGCAGCATCTGGTCGGTCATGCCCTTGAACGTCTTGCCGAGCATCACGAAGCCGCCCTCCGGGTCCCGCGCGCCCAGGTGGATGTTGGACAGCCAGCCCTGGCGTCTGCCCGAACCGCGCTCGACCGCCAGCACCACGAGGTCCAGCGTCTTGCGGGGCTTCACCTTGACCCAGCCTGCGCCCCGGCGTCCGGCCGCGTACGGCGTGTCCAGCGACTTGATCACCACACCCTCCTGGCCCTCGCGGAGCGCGCCCGCGAAGAACTCCGCCGCCTCGTCGGCGTCGGAGGTGAGCAGACGGCGCACCGTGTGCGGCCCCGCGACCTCGTCCAGCACGGCCAGGCGCTCGCGCAGCGGGGCGTCGAGCAGGTCGCGGCCGTCGGCGTGCAGCACGTCGAAGAAGAACGGCGTGAGCTGGAACTGGTCGGCCAGGGCCTCCTCCGCCGACGTCGCCCGAGCCGGCCCGCGTGCGGAACCCCGTCCGGACTCGTGCGTCGCCGAGCGCGCCGCCGTCTCCTGGAACGGCCGCGGCACGCCGTCCGGCCCGACGCCGAGCGCCTCGCCGTCGAGCACCAGCCGGTCGGAAGGCAGGGCGCGCACCACGTCGACGATCTCCGGCACGCGCTCGGTGATGTCGTCCAGCGAGCGCGTGACCACGCGCACCTCGTCGCCGAGCCGGTGCACCTGGATGCGGATGCCGTCCAGCTTCACGTCCACGCACAGCTCTGCCGGTTCGCCCCCGGACAGCTTCTCGAACGCCGCCGCGATGTCCGGGGCCGACTGGGCGAGCATCGGCCGCACCGGCCGCCCGACCTCCAGCGTGAAGCCCGCCAGCGCGGCGAGCGGCTCCTCCGCGAGCAGGGCGGCGCTCGCGACCGGTCCGGTCGCACCGCGCAGCATGACGGCGCGGCGGACGGCGTCGGCCGGGACACCGGCGGCCTCCGCGATCGCGTCCACCACCACCGAGTCGAGCGCGCCCTGCCGCAGCTCGCCCGCGACGAGCCCGCGCAGGAACGCCTGCTCGCGCTCGGTCGCTGCGCCGAAGAGCTCCGCCGCCGCCGTCGAGCGGTCCTGGCCCGAGCCCGGGCCCTCCAGCGCCGCCATCGCGGCGAACGCCGCGTCGACGTCGCGCACCGTGAGCGTGGCGTCCGACGACGGCGGCGGCAGGTCGCGCAGCGCGGCGTAGCCCAGGCCGGTGCGGCGCTGCCGCAGCGCGCCCGCGAGGTAGGCGACGACGATCTCCAGGTCGTCGGCCGGGTCCGCGACACCGGCGTCCGACGGCGCAGCACCGCCCGCCCCGTCCGCCGTCCGGCGCAGCAGATCGGCGATGGCCGCCCGCTTGGCCAGGCGCGAGCGCGTGGCGGCGACGGCGTCGGACGTGGCGGCGACCTCGGCGAGCAGCATGCTCCATCTTGGCCCGCCACCCGGTCCGGCGCGGCCTCAGCGGGCCGGTCACGCCCACCAGGTGAGGTGCGCGCCGGCCTCGGCGGTCGGCTCGATGAGCTCCCAGGCCTCCGCGATGCGGCCCGTCTCGAAGCGCATGATGTCGACCACCGTGATCTCCGGGCCGGACGGCAGCCGCCGGCGGGAGTGCAGCATCACGTGGTTGCCGTCGGCCAGCAGGTGCAGGACCGTCACCTCCATCCCGTCGATGTGCTCCAGCGAGCCGCGGACGGCGGCCAGCCACTCGGCCTTGGTCCGCGACGTCCCGTCGGGCCGGTGGTGCACGAAGTCCTCGTCCAGTACCCGGGCGACGGCGTCGACGTCGCCCGTCTCGGTGAGCGCCGCGAAGGCCGCGGCGACGATGCTCGTGTTGTCGGTCGTGCTGCTCTGCGGCGTCATGTCCTGTGTCGTCATGCCGGCAGTCTTCGGCGGGACGGTGGGGGATGTCGATGAACTGGGAGTTCATGGCGCTCAGGTCAGCGGTGCACGACACTCGACGCCATGGGAACCGTGGGCGAGCTGTTGCGGCAGTGGCGGCAGCGGCGTCGGCTGAGCCAGCTCGACCTCGCGATCGCCGCTGACGTCTCGGCGCGGCACGTCAGCCTGGTGGAGACGGGGAGGTCCCGGCCCAGCGCCGAGATGGTGCTCCGGCTCGCGGAGCAGCTCGACGTGCCCCTGCGCGACCGGAACCAGCTGCTGCTCGCCGCGGGCTTCGCGCCCCGGTATGCGGAGCGCCCGCTCGGCGCTGACGCCCTGGCCACGGCGCGGGACGCGGTCGGCAGGGTGCTGCGCGCGCACGAGCCGTACCCGGCGCTGGTCTTCGACCGCCGCTGGAACATCCTGCTGACCAACCGGGCCGTGGACCGGTTCTTCGCCGGCGTCGCACCCGACCTGCTGCGGCCGCCGGTCAACCTCGTGCGCCTGGGCCTGGACCCGCGCGGGCTCGCCCCGCTCGTCGTGAACCTGGCCGATGTGCGCTCCGTGTTCCGTGCCCGGGTACGGCGTCAGCTCGCCACCGTGCCCGACGCCGAGCTGACCGCCCTCTACGAGGAGCTCCTGGCGCACGGCCCACCGGGTGCGAACCACGACGGGGCATCCGTCGAGGCAGAGTCGGACGTGGTGATCCCGATGATCATCCGCTTCGACGGGCGGGAGCTGCGGCTCTTCTCCACGATCACGACGTTCGGCACCCCGATGGACATCACGCTCGACGAGGTGGCGGTCGAGTCCTACTACCCGGCCGACGACGAGACGGCCGCCTACTTCACGGACCCGGTCACGGCCGGGTCCAGGCAGGAGTAGCCCGTCAACCGTGCGGCCAGGCCGCCACCGCCGCCTCCACGGCCACGCGGGTCGGCCCGGGCACGCCCGGCACCAGCTCGTACGCCTCCTCGGCGGCCTTCGGCGCGCGCCGCCAGGTGCCGACCAGCCGCCCGTCCAGCAGGACGGCGGGCCGGAAGACGCCGTTGCTGAACGGGACGACCGTGCGCATCGCCTCGGCGTCCGCGACCAGGCCGCGGTCCTGGTAGCCCAGCACCATCTCGTCGAACCCCGGCACGAGCACGACGCCGCCGGGTTCCGTGAGCCCGTCCAGGTCGGCCCCGCGCCCGACGAGCATGGCCTGCCCGTCCACCACGACGTCGACCAGGCTGTCCGGCTCCGCCGTGCGCAGCGCGGTCACGGCGGCGCGCACAGGTGTCTTGGGCAGGCCGAGCCACCAGGCCAGGTCGTCCACGGTGGCCGGTCCACGGCTCGTGAAGTAGGACCGGGCGATGCGGGCGAGGGTCGTCGCGGGTTCCTCGGCCCGGACGCCGCCCGGCGGGGGCGGCGTCGCGACCATGCGCTGCTGCGCGCCCGCGAACGGCCCCCAGTGCAGCACCTCGCGCAGTGCCAGGGTGACGATCAGGTGGTATCCGCGCTGCCCCTCGATCGGTATGCCGGCCTGCTGCCACCGGTCGATCATCTCGGCACGCGTGAGCCCGCCGTCCGACACCGCGAGGGCCTCCCGGGTGACGGCTTCCGCCCGGTCCACGATCGCGTCGTCCAGGCCTTCGACCTCACGGACCCGCCGGCCCTGGCGCGTCACACGCTCGCCCGTGAGCGAGACGAGCGCCGCCAGGTCGGCGGGTGTGGTCGCGAAGAGGGTGCCGCGCTGCGTCCACCCGCGGACCAGGGTGCCGTCGTCGAACGCGGCGCGGACGTCGTCCACCGTGGTGCCGGGGCGGGAGCGGACCGCGACGGCTCGCAGCACGGCGGGCAGGTCCTGCCCCTGCAGGGCGACCATCCGGCGCACGACGTCGGCCGGGGACGCCGTGCTCGGCCCGTCGGGCAGCACCAGGCCCTGCGTGCGCAGGCGCAGCCGGCGCGCGGCGTCGGGGGAGAGGTCGGTAGGTCCGGAGGGCATGCGGGAAGGTTACGACGAGCCTGTGACACGCACCGGGCCCGCGCCGTCCTGGCCGGTCACCCGGTCCGGAGCCGCGCACCAGTGACGCCCTGTCACGTGCGGGGCCGGCGGGATGTCATGGGTGAGACGTGACACCTTCGCACTGGCACGCGGGCTCCGGGCCCGGTGGGATCTAGGCATGACCTCGACACCAGCCCGCGACGTCGACCGTCCGGAGCCGACCCCGCCGGGCCGGGTGATGCGTGTGTCCGTGCTGACGATCGCCGCGGCCTTCCTGGCGGCCGCCGTGGCACCGACGACGGCGTTCCCGCGGACCGGTGACCTGCCGGAACGCGATGGGGCCTGTGGGGCGCCGGGAGCCTGAGCGGGTCCCGTCAGGCCCGTCGTCCGGCGGATCGAGCCCCGCATTTGTCATGGTCAAGACCCGCTAGACCTAGGCTAAACTCGGCTCGCTTGCCTCCGTAGCTCAGCTGGATAGAGCGGGTCACTTCTAATGACTAGGTCGCGGGTTCGAATCCTGCCGGGGGCACTGGTCTGCTGTCGACGAGCGTTGTCGGCTCGCCCCGACGGCGCGCACGAATCGTCGGTTTCCGTATACCTACCAGGCGCTACGGCTTGGCAGAACGATCTTGACCTATCAGGATGAAGCCGTGACTTCAGGAACACGCTCCGCAGTGCTCGGCCGTCGGGGTGGTGTGGACCCGAACGTTGCGGAGCAGCTCGGATTCACCGTGCACGACGTCGTGCAGGACCTGCGCCGCGACGTCGCCTCGGCGACCCTGCCCCTGCCGGTCGACGGCGCCGAGGAGGCCGAGGCGTCCCGCGAACGCCTCCTGGCGCAGCTCGACGAGCACCTGCTTCCGCGCCTCGCCGAGCTGTCGAGTCCCGCCGTCGTGGTGCTCGCCGGCTCCACGGGCGCAGGCAAGTCCACGCTCTTCAACAGCCTCCTGCAGGAGGAGGTGTCCGAGGCCGGGGTGCTGCGGCCCACCACCCGCGAACCCGTGGTGGGCGTGCACCCGCGCGACGTGGACACGCTGACGGCGGGCCCCGTCACGGAGCTGGCCCGCCTGGTCAAGCACGAGGGCGTCCCGCGCGGCACCGCGCTGATGGACGCCCCGGACCTCGACTCCTTCCTCAAGGAGAACCGCTCCACGGCGCACCAGCTCCTGGAGGCGGCCGACCTCTGGCTGTTCGTCACCACGGCCGCCCGCTACGGCGACGCCCTGCCCTGGCAGGCGCTCGACCGGGCCAAGGAGCGCGGCGCGAGCGTCGCGATGGTGCTCAACCGGGTGCCCAAGGAGAACCTGACGACGATCCGTGCCGACCTCAACGCCCGCCTGCGGGAGCGCGGCATGAAGGACGTCCCGCTGTTCATCGTGCCCGACGTCGGCCCGCACGAGGGCCTGCTCGACCCCCAGCTGGTGGCGCCCATCCAGCGCTGGCTCAACCTGATGGCCGGACCCGAGCGCTCGCGCACCGTGATCCTGCGCACCCTCAAGGGCGCGCTCGGCGCCCTGCCCGACTGGGTCATGGGCCTCGTCACCGCGGTGGAGCAGCAGGGCACCGCCGCCTTCGACCTCCGCAACGCCGTCCAGTCCGTGGTCCCGGACGAGCAGCTCGCCGCACGCACCGCCGTCCTGTCCGGTACCGCGGGCGAGGGCACCGTGGCCGCACGGTTCGCGGAGATCGCCAGCACCGACCGCATCTCCCGGGTCACGGTCCGCGACGGCATCGCCCGCACCACCAGGCGTGCGGGCAAGGCCCGCGAGACCGCGCTGCTCCGGCTGCGGGAGGAGGTCGAGGCCACCGCCACCCGCGCCTTCGTCGCAGCCGGCGTCCGCACCGAGGAGAGCCTGCGCGGAGCCCTCGCCGGACCTGGCGCCCCGGCCGCCGGCGACACGATCCTGCCGTCCGGCTCGGGCCGCGCCAAGGACCGCCTGGCCTGGGGGCAGAAGGCCGCCGCCGACTGGTCCGGGCGGGCCGACGACGTCGTCGGGCGCATGGCCGACTCCGACCCCGACAGCGCGGGCTCCGAGGCCGCCCTCCGGGCCGCCGGCGCCCGCAAGGCATTCGGCGACCAGGGGCTGGCCACCCTCCTGCAGGCGGTCGCGCTCGGCAACGAGGACTCCATGACACTCATCGACCGCGTCCTCGGCGAGACAGCGGGCGACGCGATCGAGGAACTGCAGGGCGAACTTGCCGACCAGGTCGCGCTAGCGGTTGCGGAAGAGGCCCGTTCTGTCCAGAGTGCCCTTGACGTCCCCGCGCTAGCCGACGACGCGGCCGCTCCGCTCCGCGTGCGGCTGGCCGAGCTCAGGAGGCTGACATGACGAGCCACGACGCGACCCTCGGCGCTCGCACCGAGGACCTGGGCCGGGCCCTCCAGATCGCCGGGTCCCGCCTCGACGACACCGTGTTCGGCAAGGTCGCCAGCTCGGTCGCCGGCGTGCGTGAACGGCTCGCGCTCGGCGTCGACCACACCGTCGTGGCGCTCGCGGGCGGCACCGGTTCGGGCAAGTCGAGCACCTTCAACAAGATCTCCCGGCTGACCTTCGCCGACGTCGGCGTCAAGCGCCCCACCACCGCCAAGGTCACCGCGTGCTCGTGGAGTGACGACGCCGCGACGCTGCTCGACTGGCTCGGTGTGGAGCGCGAGCGGCGCATCACCCGGGCGGGCGAGCTGGACTCCGCCGACGAGGCGGCCCTGAGCGGGCTCGTGCTGCTCGACCTGCCCGACCACGACTCGGTGGCCCCCGGCCACCGCGAGGTCGTGGACAAGGTGCTGCCGCTCGTGGACCTGCTGGTCTGGGTGGTGGACCCGCAGAAGTACGCCGACGACGCCCTGCACACCGGCTACCTGCGCGACTCGTCCGGCATGCGGGCCTCGACCGTGGTCGTGCTCAACCAGATCGACACGGTGCCCGTGGGGCAGCGCGACAACCTGGTCAACGACGTGAAGCGGCTGCTGCGGGACGACGGCCTGGACGACGTGCCGGTCATCGCGGCGTCGAGCAAGACGGACATCGGCATCGACGACCTGCGCGGGCTGCTGGAACAGACCGTGGCCCGCCGGTCGGTCTCGGCCGGCCGCGCCGCGGGCGAGCTGGACGCCGCCGCGACGCTGCTGCTGGGCCAGACGCCGGCCGAGGTGCCGTGGCACATCGACACCGTCCTGGAGCGCGAGGTCGACGCCCTGGCGCGTGCCGCCGGGCTGGAGTCCGTGGCCGCGCAGGTCGGCGCGGCGGTCCGCAACGGCTACGGCTCGCCCGAGTTCCGCAACCCCGACCCCGACTCGATCGCGCTGTCCAGGTCGCGCTGGCTGACGGGCTCGGGGGAGTCGCTCAAGCCCGGCTGGCAGCGGTCGCTCGCCGAGAGCGTGGCCAGCGCCCGGGACGTCGCGAGCGCGGTGTCGGCGGCGCTGCAGGGCATCACCCTGGACACGCGCGGCCCGACGACGCAGCCGCTCACCCGGCGGCTCGCGCTCGGCGCCGTGCTGCTGGCGGTCCTGCTCGGGATCGCGACGGTGCTGGCGTCCATGGGGATCCTGCCCGTCGGGGACACGTGGACGACCGTGCTCGGCGTGCTCGCGGTCGTGGCCGCCGTCGCGGCGCTCGTGGTGTTCCTCGTGGCGATGCAGATGCGGCGCGCGCTGGCCGCCCGCCGGGCGCAGGGCGTCATCGCGTCGGGCCGTGCCGCCCTGGAGAGAGTGCTGCAGCAGACCCTCGGTGTGCCCACCCAGAAGCTGCTCGACGAGCACCGCGCGGTACGCGAGCTCGCACAGAGTGCGCGGGATGACGGACCCTCCGTACCGCTCCGTGTGGAAGAGAACCCGACCACAGGCAGCCAGATCCGGGTTTCGTCCACAGGTGGTGCCCGGCTGACGGATCTGCGCTCCGTCCGCGCCTGATGCTGGGTACGGGCCGGCCGCGAGGGCCGGTCCGGGACACCCAGGAGGGCTCCATGAACGACGTGACGGTGACCGTCTCCGGCCGCGCCGGCAACACCCCCGCGCTGCACACGGGCAAGGGCAAGGAGTACGCGATGCTCCGCGTGGGCAGCACGCGACGCTTCATGAACGAGGACGGCGACTGGACCGACGGCCCCACGCTGTGGTTCTCGGTGAAGACCTGGCGGACGGCCGCGGTGAACCTCGCCAGGTCGGTGCGCAAGGGCGACCCGGTGGTCGTCACCGGCCGGCTGGAGGTCGAGCAGTGGGAGACCGCCGAGGGGGTCCAGCGCTCCACCCTCGTGATCCAGGCGACCGGGGTCGGTGTGGACGCGACCCGGGGCAAGGTCGAGTACTCGCGGGTCGTGCACCACGAGGCGCTGGCGCCCGCGCCGCGGGACGCGGACGGCCTGCCGGTCGACCCGTTCGGCGTCGGCGCCCCGGAGGTGCCGGAGCATGAGGACGACGAGGCGGGCGTCGGGCAGCGGGAGCTGGTGACCGCGTAGGCTGGTGCCAGTCGTGCTCAGCGGTCCGCGGGTGCCAGGGTTCTCCTGCGCGGACGAACCCTGGCACCCGCTCCGCGAGAGCGCACCCCATCCGACGTACCTTCTGTGAACGGTGGAACACAGGCAGTGGCTGAATACATCTACTCCATGTACAAGGCGCGCAAGGCGCACGGCGACAAGGTCATCCTCGATGACGTGTCGCTGAACTTCCTGCCCGGCGCCAAGATCGGCGTCGTCGGGCCGAACGGCGCCGGTAAGTCCACGATCCTCAAGATCATGGCCGGGCTGGACACGCCGAGCAACGGCGACGCCCGCCTGTCGCCCGGCTACACCGTGGGCATCCTGCAGCAGGAGCCGCCGCTGAACGAGGAGAAGACGGTCCTCGGCAACGTCCAGGAGGCCGTCGGCGAGATCCTGGCCAAGAAGGCGCGGTTCGACGAGATCTCCGAGCTCATGGCCCAGCCCGACGCGGACTTCGACGCGCTGCTGGCCGAGATGGGCACGCTCCAGGAGGACATCGACGCGGCCGACGCGTGGGACCTCGACTCCCAGCTCGAGCAGGCGATGGACGCCCTGCGCTGCCCGCCGCCGGACGCCGACGTGTCGGTGCTCTCCGGTGGTGAGCGCCGCCGCGTCGCGCTGTGCAAGCTGCTCCTGGAGAAGCCCGACCTGCTGCTCCTGGACGAGCCGACCAACCACCTCGACGCCGAGTCCGTGCTGTGGCTCGAGCAGCACCTCGCGTCCTACGCGGGCGCCGTGCTCGCCGTGACCCACGACCGGTACTTCCTCGACCACGTCGCGGAGTGGATCTGCGAGGTCGACCGCGGGCGCCTCTACCCGTACGAGGGCAACTACTCGACGTACCTCGAGAAGAAGCAGGCGCGCCTGGAGGTCCAGGGCAAGAAGGACGCCAAGCTCTCCAAGCGTCTCAAGGAGGAGCTGGAGTGGGTGCGGTCCAACGCCAAGGGCCGCCAGACCAAGTCGAAGGCCCGCCTGGCCCGCTACGAGGAGATGGCTGCCGAGGCGGAGCGCACCAAGAAGCTCGACTTCGAGGAGATCCAGATCCCCGCGGGCCCGCGCATGGGCTCGCTGGTGCTGGAGGCCACCGGCCTGAAGAAGGGCTTCGACGACCGCGTGCTGATCGACGGCCTGTCGTTCACGCTGCCGCGCAACGGCATCGTGGGCGTCATCGGACCGAACGGCGTCGGCAAGACCACGCTCTTCAAGACGATCGTCGGCCTGGAGCCGCTCGACGGTGGCGAGCTGAAGGTCGGCGAGACCGTGTCGATCTCCTACGTCGACCAGTCGCGAGGCGGCATCGACCCCAAGAAGACGCTGTGGGAGGTCGTGTCCGACGGGCTCGACTTCATCAAGGTCGGCAACGTCGAGATCCCGTCGCGCGCCTACGTGGCGTCGTTCGGGTTCAAGGGCCCGGACCAGCAGAAGCCGGCAGGCGTGCTGTCGGGCGGTGAGCGCAACCGCCTCAACCTGGCGCTGACGCTCAAGCAGGGCGGCAACCTGCTGCTGCTCGACGAGCCCACCAACGACCTCGACGTCGAGACCCTCGGCTCGCTGGAGAACGCCCTGCTGGAGTTCCCGGGCTGCGCCGTCGTGGTCTCCCACGACCGGTGGTTCCTCGACCGGGTCGCCACGCACATCCTGGCCTACGAGGGCACCGAGGAGAACCCGGCGAACTGGTACTGGTTCGAGGGCAACTTCGAGTCGTACGAGGCCAACAAGGTCGAGCGCCTGGGTGCGGACGCGGCGCGCCCGCACCGGGTCACGTACCGCAAGCTGACCCGCGACTGACGACGCGGCGCCCGGGGGCCGGCCTGTGACTGACCCTCCTTTTCGAGGCCTAAGTTTCTTCGCTTTGAGGCGACCCAAAGCGAAGAAACTTAGGCCTCAAAGGCGAGGAGCCAACCCGGCATAGCGGGCGAATTTCGCATCGGTTCCTTGCTGCCAGGGGACATGTTCGACAAGATGCCGCAGTGAGCCCTGCCCTACGTCCCGGATGGCGTGAGCTTCCGCCCGTGCTGCGCGACCGCATCACCGATCTGCTCGGCGCCCGAGTGATCGCCGCGCGGCACCCTGACGACGACTCCGGGATCCTGCCCGGCGCGCGCTTCGAGGTGCAGACCACCAAGGGCCACGTCTTCGTCAAGGCG
Organism: Promicromonospora kroppenstedtii; assembly: GCF_044389675.1. Classification (NCBI taxonomy): domain Bacteria; kingdom Bacillati; phylum Actinomycetota; class Actinomycetes; order Micrococcales; family Promicromonosporaceae; genus Promicromonospora; species Promicromonospora kroppenstedtii. Next base: position 177,994 of record NZ_JBIRYI010000001.1, read on the forward strand.
ATCGGCACCGAGCAGCCGGGCCCGCTGAACTTCCTGCGACAGGAGATCGCGCTCTCGCCGCTGCTGCCCGCCGCGGCCCCGCATCCTGAGCTCCTCTGGTCGCTGGACGACGTGCTGCCGAACCTCGGCACCTGGGTTGCTGTCGGCTACGCGATGAAGTCCAACGTGCGGCCGATCGACCCGTCCTTTCCCGAGGAGGACGTCGCGACCATGGTCAAGATCGTGCGTGGGATCGGGGAGGTCGAGGCGCCCGCCGACTCGATGTTCCTCCCCGAGGAGCGGGTCTTCCCCACGGACTCCTGGGAGTACCTCGCCGACAAGCGGCCCGCCGGCCTCGCCAACCACTCGCCGTGGCTCGCCAACCGGCTGGAGGGGCTCGCGGAGATCGCCGCGCACGCCCCCCAGGCGATCGCCGGCAAGAGCCTGCAGCACGGCACGCTGCGGGTGCAGAACGTGCTGCTGCCCGCGCGGCTCGGCGAGAAGCCGCTGGTGACGGACTGGATCCGCGGCAGCGTCGGCGCGCCGTACCTCGACCTGGTCTCCATGCTGCTGCACGTACGCACCAACGACGGGCCGCCGCCCGAGGCCACCCTGCGCCGGTACGGCCTGCCGCCCGGCACGGAGCGGGACGCGGTCACGTGCTGGATCGCGGTGCTCGCCGGCCACTACGTGAAGTCGTCGATGGACTCGCCGCCCATGGACATGCCGGAGCTGCGGGCCTACCAGCACCGGCTGGCGCGCACCGCCGTGGCATGGCTGCAGACCAGGCTCGGTTTCTGACCCGCACGATTCTCGCAACACAAACTGTGGTTTGCGGGTGAAAGCGCAGTTCGGCACACTCCGGCCATGAGCGCTGTGCGGCGACCGGCTTGGTCCGATCTACCCCCGTCTGTCCGTTCTCGTGTCAGCGAGTCGATGGGGGGCCGCGTGATCGGTTCGGCCCCCATGAGCGGAACGGACCTGGCCCCGCTCGAGGTGCTCCAGACGGCTTCGGGCCGGTCGATCGTACGGGCGGTGGGGCCGGAGGCCCCGGTGACCCAGGACCGCATGGCCGCCGAGGCGGCCTCGCTCGCCACGTTGCCCGAGGACGTGCCCAGCCTCGAGCGTGAGTGGTACGTCGACGAGGAGCTTCCCGGAGCAGGCCGCTGGGTGGTGCTCGGCTACCGCAACGAGCCCATCCGCCCGCCGCGTGACCCCTGGGACGACGCCGACCTCGCGGCCGCCGTCGAGCTCGCGATCCAGATCGGCTCGACCGAGGCGCCCCCGGGCCTGCCCGACGCGCTGGACCAGATCGACGTGGGCGCCTGGGCCACGATCGCCGCGATGCGGCCGGCCGGGTTGTCGGCGTTCACGCCGTGGCTGTTCGACAAGGTCGAGCACCTGGCCGACATCGCCGGCTACGCGGGCGAGGCGATGTCGGGCAAGAGCCTGGTGCACGGCGCGCTGCGCCGGGAGTCGATCCTGATCACCGACCACGGCTGGGACGCGACCAGTGCCCACGCCGTCGACTGGTTCATGCCGTCGCACGGCGCCTCGTTCCTCGACGTCGTCCTCCTGCTGCCGTACCTCCGGGTCGACGGCGCGCCGCCACCCGGGGTGGTGCTCGACCGGCATCCCCTGCCCGACGTCGACCCCGAGGCGCTGACCTGCGCCGTGACCGTCGTCGCCGGGGCGCTGGTGCTCGAGTCCATGCGGCCGCCGGAGCCCGGTGCCCCGCACGGCCGCGCCGTCCAGCGCGAGGTCGCGCACGCGGCGCTGGACTGGCTGCGGTCCCGCCTCGGCGGCTGAGCTTTCACCTCGTTGCCACATCACGAGCGCGCCTGACCTGCGCTGCTGCGGCAGACTGAGCGCCATGACCGACAAGGGCGACGACGGCGCGGTGCCCGGCACAGCGCGAGGGGACGCGAGCCCGTGGCAGACCGCCGGGCGGCCCGCCGCACCGGACGCCCCGCCCGCCGCGCCGGACGCCCCGCCCGCCGCACCGGACGCCCCGCCCGCCGCGCCCGCTCTGCCCGACGACGAGTCCGGGCTGACCGGGGCGCTCGAGGTGCTCCGGGCCCGGCTCGGCGCGCTGCGTCTGCCGCTGGAGACCACCGGCGCGGACGCGGCCCGCACCGAGCTGCGCCGCTCCACCGACCAGCTCGACGACTACCTGCTGCCACGGCTGCGCGCCCAGAAGGCGCCGCTGCTCGTGGTGGTCGGCGGGTCCACGGGGGCGGGCAAGTCGACCCTGGTGAACTCGGTGCTGGGCGAGAAGGTGACGCAGCCGGGCGTGCTGCGGCCCACCACCAAGGCGCCGGTCCTCGTGCACCACCCGCTGGACGCCCGCTGGTTCTCCACGGACCGGGTGCTGCCCGGCCTGGCGCGCGTGACGGCGTCGGGCGGCGCGGGCTCGGGTACCGCGGCGTCGAACGGTTCCGCGCCGGCCGAGCCCTCCCGCACCCTGCGCCTCGTGCCGAGCGACGCCCTGCCCCGGGGCCTGGCTCTGCTGGACGCGCCGGACATCGACTCGGTCGACACCGCCAACCGCGAGCTCGCCGCGCAGCTCCTCGGGGCGGCAGACCTCTGGCTGTTCGTGACGACGTCCGCCCGCTACGCCGACGCCGTCCCCTGGGACCTGCTGAACCAGGCCGCGGCCCGCAAGGCGCAGGTCGCGATGGTGCTGGACCGGGTGGACCCGGGCGCTGAGGCCACTGCCGACGACCTGCGCGACATGATGGTCGAGCACGGCCTGCCCGACAGCCCGCTGTTCGTCATCGCCGAGGGCGAGCTGGTCGAGGGGATGCTGCCCGAGGACGGCGTCGGGGACGTCTCCCGCTGGCTCACCGGGCTGGGCGGCGACGCCGACGCGCGCCGCCGCGTGATCGCCGCGACCCGCGACGGCGTGGTCGACTCCTTGGTGCTCCGGGCGGGCGAGCTGGCCGACGCGGCGGACGAGCAGGAGGCCGCCGACGTGCGGCTGCGGCACGTCGTGGACCGGGCCTACGCGGACGCCGTGGCGCACGTGGCCGCGGCGACGTCGGACGGGGCGCTGCTGCGCGGGGAGGTGCTGGCCCGCTGGCAGGACTTCGTGGGCACGGGCGAGTTCTTCCGCGCCGTGGAGGAGGGCATCGGCCGGTTCCGGGACGCGGTGGGCACGTTCTTCCGTGGCAAGCCCAAGGAGGCGCCCCAGGTCGAGAAGGCGATCGCCCACGGGCTGGAGTCCGTGGTGCTCGACGCCGCCGAGGAGGCCGCCGAGCGGTCCTACCAGGGCTGGCGGGGCGACGCCGCGGGCGCCGCGCTGCTGGAGGGCCTGGAGCTGTCGCGGACGCCGGCGGCGCTGCGCGCCGAGGTGGGCGAGCAGATCCGCGGCTGGCAGGGCGACGTCCTGGGGCTCGTGCGCGAGCAGGGCGAGTCCAAGCGCGGCCGGGCCCGCGCGCTGTCCTTCGGGGTCAACGGCCTGGGCGTGGCGCTGATGATCTTCGTGTTCGCCTCGACGGGCGGGCTTACCGGCATCGAGGTCGGCATCGCGGGCGGTTCGGCCGTGCTGGCCCAGCGCCTGCTGGAGGCCGTGTTCGGGGAGGACGCCGTGCGGCGGCTGGCCGTGCAGGCCCGGGACCGGCTGCGCGCCCGCATCCAGGCGGTCATGGACGGGCAGGCCGCCCGCTACACCGCCCAGCTCGACGCGCTCGGCTCCGCGGAGGCGGGCGGTCCCGGCCTGCGCGCGGCGGCCTCGGCCGTGGCCGCCGCGGCCTCGGCGGAACGGCGGTCGCGGGCCGGCGAGGCGCACGCGGCGTCGGGCTCGGCGCCCGACCAGGACCTGGTCGAGGGCCGCGGGCTGCGCGGCGTCCGCGCGAAGGCGGCAGGCACGGGCCCGGTCGACGGCCGGGGCGACCTGACCGAGCAGCCCCGGAAGGGCTTCTGGAAGCGTCTGTTCGGGGAGGGCGACCGATGAGCCGGCTCGACCTGGCCGCCCGCACCTCGGCGCTCGACACCGCGGTCCAGGCCGCCGAGGGCCGCATCGCGCCGGCGCTCCTGGCCGAGGCGCACGCCGTCGTGACCCGGGCACGCGAGCGCGGCGGTCTGTCCGCCGAGCACACCGTCGTCGCGCTGGCGGGGGCCACGGGATCGGGCAAGTCGTCGGTGCTGAACGCGGTGGCCGGGTTCGCGATCGCGCAGCCGGGCGTGCGACGTCCGACGACGTCGCACCCCATGGCCGCCGTCTGGGGCGACGGCGCGGACCCGCTGCTGGACTGGCTGGAGGTCGGCCGCCGGCACCATGTCGGGGAGGGCAGCAGCGGCCCGTCGGCGGCCGAGCCTTCCTCGCGGGTCGAGCCTGCTGAGACCCCGGAGGCCGGTAGCGAGGTCCCGACACGCTCGACCGGCGGAGCGGAGGGCTCCGCCCCCGCCCGCGGTCCCTTCCGCCGGCGCACCCCGGCCGGTGACACCACCGGCCTCGTCCTGCTCGACCTGCCCGACCACGACTCGGTCGTGACCGAGCACCGCATGCGCGCGGAGCGCCTGGTGCAGCGCGCCGACCTGCTGGTCTGGGTGGTGGACCCGCAGAAGTACGCCGACGCCGCGCTGCACGAGGGCTTCCTGCGCCCGCTCGCCGGGCGCGCCGAGGTGGTGGTCGTGGCCCTCAACCAGGCGGACCGCCTGACGCCGGAGGAGACGTCGGCGATGCTGTCCGACCTCAAGCGGCTCGTGGCCGAGGACGGCCTGGACGGCGCGCGCGTGCTCGCGGTCTCGGCGAAGACCGGCCAGGGCATGGACGACCTGCGGGGGCTGCTGGCGAAGGCCGCGGCCAAGCGGGAGGCCGCGACCGCCCGGCTCGCGGCGGACCAGCGGGTCGTGGCGCAGCGGATCGTCGACGAGTGCGGCACGCCGCCGCCGTCGCGAGCCGGGAGCCAGGCCAGGGGCGACCTGGTGGCGGCCCTGGAGGACGCCGCGGGGGTGCCCACGGTGGTCGACGCCGTGCGCGGCTCCGCGCGCCGTGACGCCCGGGCGGCGACCGGCTGGCCGCTGACCAGGTGGGTCGGGCGGCTGCGCAAGGACCCGCTGCGGCGGCTCGGCCTGCGCTCGGCAGACCGGGAGCAGCGGGCGCCGTCGGGCCGCGAGGACCTGGTGCGCACGTCGCTGCCCACGGCGCGGCCGGCGGTGCGGTCCACCGCTGCCTCCGCCGTGCGGCGCTATGTCGAGGACGTGACGCGCGGCGTCGCCGATCCGTGGGTGCTGGCGGCGCGCTCGCGCGGCCAGGCGGGCATCGACGCGCTGCCCGACGCCCTGGACCAGGCCGTGGCCACGACCCGGGTCGAGGTGTCGCGTCGACCGGTGTGGTGGTCGCTCGTGAACGTGGTGCAGTGGCTCCTGGTCGCCGCGCTGGTCACGGGCCTGGTGTGGCTCTTCGTGCTGTTCGGTTTCGCGTACCTGCAGCTCCCGCCGCTGCCGACGCCCGTGCTGACCCTGCCGACCTGGTCGGGGGACGCCGGCGTCGTCTTCCCGGGAGCGCCCGAACCGGGCTCCGACGTGGGGGTCGGCGTCGACCTCTTCACGATTCCCTGGCCCACGCTCCTGGTGCTGGGCGGGGTGCTGCTCGGCCTGCTGCTCGCCCTGGTCTGCCGGATCCTCGGCGCCTTGGGCGCCCGCCGCCGGGCGATGGCCGCGCGCCGCCGCCTGCGGCAGTCGGTGGGCAAGGTCGCCGACCGGCTCGTGCGGGAACCCGTGGGGGAGGAGCTGGCCCGGCTCGCGAGCTGCCGGACGGCGGCGACGGTCGCCGCGAGCTGAGACCGGCGGGCGGCAGGGCGGAGCCGCCGGGAGAGGATAGGCACCATGACACGCCTGCACGTTCCCGTCACACTGCGCTGGTCCGACCTGGACGCCTACGCCCACGTCAACAACGTGGCGATGTTCCGCCTCCTGGAGGACGCCCGGATCACGGCCTTCTGGCTGCATCCTGAGGCGCCGGAGGGCGAGGCCTGGCCGACGGCGGTGGTGCCGACCGGCCCCGAGGCCGACTCGCACACCCTCGTGGCCGGGCAGCGTATCGAGTACCTGCGGCCGCTGCTGTTCACCCGCACGCCGGTGCGCGTGGAGATGTGGCTCGGCCGGATCGGCGGGGCCAGCGCGGAGGTCTGCTACGAGGTGCACGACGGCGCGGCGAGCATGCCGAAGACGGGTCCGACGTCGGGCGGCAAGCCCTACGCGCGGGCGACCACCACGCTCGTGTTCGTCGATGCCGCCACCGACCGGCCGCGCCGTCTCACCGAGGCGGAGCGCCTGGCCTGGAAGGCGTTCGAGGAGGAGCCGATCACCTTCCGCCACCGCGGCTGACCCACGCGTCCGACGCAGGATTCACCCGGGTGACCTGCGCGTTCGACACGCCGCTGACTGGTCCTCAGGGTGTCCGAATTGGTAAATTCATCCCCCTTGGTTTCGGCCACGGAGGAACAGTGGATCTGCCCACGCACTACCTTGACCCGATCACCCTGCACGAGGTGTTCGACGACGTCCCGGCGGCTCAGGCGTACCTCGCCGAGCTGGCACGGGGCCCTGCCCGCGACGAGCCGGCCACGCTCGCCGTCCGCGTGCCCCTGACCAGGGCGCTCGCCGCCGAGGCGGACGAGCCCGAGGCCGAGCTGGCCGAGGCCGAGCGCCTCGGCTGGCTCGCCGTCGACCTGGCGGGCGGCCCTGCGGACGACGCCGCAGCCGCGCACTCGCACGCCGCCGACGTGCCCCTGGGCGCGGTGGCACCGCTGCTGCGGCTGGCCCACGTGCTGCAGTGGCGGCACCGGTTCTCGGAGGCCGACCTGCTGTTCGGCCTGGCGCTGGAGGCCGCGCGCCACCACGGCGAGCACGCCGCGAGCATCGAGCACGCGCGCAAGCTGGAGTTCCGTGCCCTGCAGGACTGGGGCCGGTGTCGCTACGACCAGGCGCTGGAGGTGCACGCCGACCAGGCACGCCCTTACCTCGGGGAAGCGCTGGCCCTGTTCGTGCGCGCGCTGGAGCAGCGCGTGGACGTCGCGGCCTCGCCGGCGGAGGTCGCGACCGTCCGCCTGGCGGAGCAGGCGGCCCGCGACCGGCTCGCGGAGCTCGGGGCGTAGATGCTGGCCGGGCGGCCTATGCGGCCCGGCTAACGACGGCGACGGCGCCCACGGCACCGCTCACGCCGGCAGCCGGATCATGCCCTCCTAGCCCGCCGAGGCGACGAGCGCGCGCGGTGCATGGCCTGTGACTTGATGCCCAGCGGGCGGCGGGCGCGAATCCAGACGAGCTGGGTCGCGGGCGGCGTGCTGCCGTTGGCCACCGAGGCGTCCGGGTGCAGGTACAGCGACCCGCCCACGTGGCGCAGCTCGAAGGCGGAGCCGGCCCAGAAGTGGGCGCGGGCGTCGACGCCCCCGGCACGTTCGCGAGCTCGTCCAGGGAGGAGCCGACATGCTCGGGCGGGGGGACTACGGGCGGACCGGGACCCGTCCGGCCTGGTGCTCTTCGACGCCTCCACGCACAGTCAGTTCTCATGCGGTGCGAGTAGTTGGAACCATCGCAGTAGTGACGTCGGGGCTGATCATTGCCGTGGCCCCACTAAGTGCTGAGCAACGTTGTCTTGTGACCCAGATCACATCAGGGCGCCCTCAGATGAATGAAAATGTGCTTTCGAGATCGAATTCAACCAGCGTTCCGGACTGCTTGGCCTGATTGATCTAGAGTTCCAGTGGGAGCGAATCGCTTGCCGCGCTTTAACTGGACATTTGTCCAAATTGACCGATTGGCCACCTTCCGCGACAATTTCGGACTGCGAGCCCGGCCCGTGATGGCCGACAACGTCGAGATACGTTCGAAAACTCGGAGGAGAGCAATATGCAGATCCGAAAGATGATCGCCATGATTGGTACCAGTGCCGCCCTCATTGTGGGCATGGGCGTGACCGGGGCGCAGGCGGCGTCGGTCGACTATCGAGGCTCACAGGCTACCAACACCGGCTCCGCGACCAACTACATCCACTCGAAGGACACGGCGTGCAACGGTCTCTTCACTAGCGCTTGGGGCAAGTCAGTCAGCACTCAGCATGGTGACGTGACCGGTAGCACCGTCAACAAGAACGGATGCGGAACCTCGACGAGCAATGCTGTAACCACGTCTCCTCGCAACATCACCCACATCCGTTCGTGCGAGGCGCAGGGCGGGGTTCTCCCGATGTCCTGTTCCGCCTACAAGAGCACGGGGCTTCCCGCAATCGACGCTGAGTGAAAGAGTAATGAATTCTCCCGTGCTGGAAGTCGAACAGCTTGACGTCGCCCTCGGCGGAGCGACCATCCTACGAAGGCTCTCGCTTGAGCTGCGCCGAGGTGAGTCAATTGCTATTGTCGGCCCATCTGGTGTTGGAAAGACGACTTTGCTCAACTGCGTGCTGGGCACCGTCCGCCCGCAAGGGGGGGCGATCCGGGTCGCAGGTACGAATGTCGTCGGACTGCGGGGACGTGCGTTGGCTCAACTGCGGGCTTCGCGGATCGGAATCGTCTTCCAGCACGGAGAACTCCTAGGAGAGTTGTCGCCGGTCGAGAACGTGGCGCTACCCGCCTTGATCGCCGGTCGCCCGCGCAACGAAGCTGTTGCGCGGGCGACTGCGCTCCTGGAGGCGTTCGCTGTACCTCAGGACCGCGACGTTGCTGATCAATTGTCCGGGGGGGAACGGCAACGGACAGCATTGGCCCGGGCTCTGGTGAATGAGCCAACGGTGGTGCTCGCTGACGAACCGACGGGTTCGCTGGACCCTGCAATCCGGGACAACGTTGCCGACGTACTTTTTGCAGCCCCGAAGCAGTGGGAATGTGGTCTATTGGTGGTTACGCATGATCCGGCAATAGCCGCGCGTGCCGACCGCATCATGGACCTGAGTGCGATGAATTCCGGGCGTACTCGATGAACGGATTGGTTAAGAGCGGCGCGGTCTTGAGGCGGCGCTCGCGCTTCGAGCCGCTGCGCACGGCTGCCCTGGCCGTTTCGACAGCTGTTTTCCTGCTCAGCCTTGTCGCCCTGATCGTAGTTCCAGCAACTTACGCGGGCTGGGATAGCCGTGGTTCAGAACGCGCTCCGGATGAGTCTTCTGACGGGTCGCCATCCGTGCTCTGGGTGTCGACGCAGGACGAATCGCGTACCGCAGACGATTTGCCTTACAGCGTCGTCTACCTTGCGCCTCTGGTGGATAGCCCGCCATTGCCGCCGGGGCTGGAAACGTGGCCTGGCGATGGCGAGGTTATTGCGTCGCCAGCGATGCTCGGGACCGATGAGGTGGCGGCAGTGGGTGGCGCGGGGCGATATGGCGATACGGTGGGTGTGATTGGCAGAGATGGTTTACTTGAGGACCACGAGCGGCTGGTCTATGTCGGAGCTGGCGCACAACTCACCAAGCACAACGCCGCAGTGGCCGCCGGATTCGGCGTGCATTCCAGCGATCGCGTCGGGACACTTGGCGGATTTCCGGCCGGGGGTGACGACTTCGGTGGAACTCTATACCGGCAGCCGATGAGCACTCTGCTATGGGTGGTCGGCGTCTTTTTGACCGTGCCGGCCGGCTGGTTCGTAACGACCAGCGTCAGAATCGGCGCGACACAGCGCTCACGTCGTGTCGGGATCCTTCGCCTACTGGGTGCGCGGCCGTCGAGTATTCGTGCCTTCCTTTGGGGTGAGGCTCGTACTCCGCTGCTTGCTGGCTGGACAGCTGCAATTGGGCTAGCGGGAGTCGCCATGGCGGTCGACGTTCCGTTGCCGGGAGTCGAGTTTACGATTCGCTCCGTTGACCTGCGCGAGGCGGTAGTGGCAGTCGCCGTGGCGCTGGCCGGTGGAATGGTGGCCACGCTGCTGATCGCGACCTCGCCATTTGGCGCGGCGCGTGAGCGGCGTCGGGCGACGCCGACCGGAAGGCGGAGTGGTTCTCTGATCCGCGCCGCTCTTGCACCAGGAGTGGCGAGCATAACTGTCATCGCCATGAATGTTTCCATCGCAAATGGCGCCATCGATCTCTTGCCGACGGTCTTCGGAGCTGGGATGCTGGCGACCGTTGTCGCGATTCCCTTGTCGACGCGGTCCTGGCTGGAAATCGTTGCGCGTCGATGGCGTACGGATGCTTGGCGTGCGGGAGACGCAGGCGCCGTCGTCGGCGCTGGACAACTCGGTGCGGCGCCCGCACCAGCGACCCGGTTCGGGGCGACAGCTGCGATCTTGATCGTTCTGATCGCCTTTATTTACAGCTTCGCGCAGGCGCTTGGCTCGGTGGATCGCGATCTCCGGACGCAGAGTGAGCTGGCTGGAGGTCAGGTCGCCACGGTGTCAGCAGGCCGTGTGTCCTCGGATCAGTCGTGGACGGCGGTGCTGTCGGACCTAGGTGAGAACTATGCAGTTGTGGCGCAGCGGGCGTCCCGTCCTGCCCTTGAGAACATCGCCTACATTGGTTCAGAGGAGGACGCGCGAGTGCTCGGGTTTACGGAGGCCGGGGAGACCCCCACTTGGGCGAGCGCACCATTTACCGAGGTTGAGACTGTGATAGGCGAGATCGAGCCGCCTACCGACGACGAACCCATCGTCACCTTGTTCGTCGCACGCCGGGATGGGTCACCGGTTGATCTCGCAGATCTGCGGAACGAGCTTGCTGTTATGACGGCGCCAACGTGGCATGCAGAATTCCCTGATGGGGGATGGGTGACCGGTAGCGCGGTCACGATCCATCAGGCGCGCTGGGTGACCTGGCTTGGGGGGATCGGTATGTTGTATGGCTTCGCCGCGCTGTGGATCTCGTACAGCAACGAGTTGTTCCGGGCCACCAGATCGCTTCTGGCGGTGCAGACGATGGCTCCTAATGGCCGTTTTGCTGCCGAAGTTCTCTTGTGGCGCATAGTTGCTCCCGTGGCCGTGGCCGTGGTCGGCGGTTGTTTGTTCGCATTGCTGCTGATTTGGCCACTTACAAATACTGGATATCAATTGCCGATTGGATTTGCTGTCGCGTGTGCGCTGGCCGCGGTGGGTACAGGGATTGTGGCGTGGCTGGCAACCTGGCATGCGTGTATGCGAGCAATTGGACGTATATCCCTGGGAATTCCTGAGGAATGAGTAGTAGTGTTCCCCCTAGTTTCGTTCGCCTTGCTCGTGGTTCTGACGGCGCGCGGTCTGATCTCCCGACGCGTGCGAGTACTCCGTTGGGCAATGTATACATCAATCGGATTTCTTCTTGAGCACGACATCTATGGGCCGGACGGGTGCAGGATCGATGTGCCCGCACTCTTTGAACCCGGTGAGATTTGGGCCTCGGCTGGTACCGTCATGGAGAAGTTGGAGCGTTTCGAAGGGCCGTGCCGCGGAACTTTCGTTATCAGGGAAGGTTTCGATGACGTGAAGTATTCGATTGGGAACCTGTTATGAGTTTTAGTTTATCAGCGGAATTCGCAATGATGGTCTTCGTTGTCGCCTTATCGGCATCGACGACGCTCGCTGCGCTCCAGGAACTTCGCGAAGGCCGTTGGGCTGGTCCGCGAGTTGGAGAGCGGCTGGCCAGGGGTGGGATCGTTACGAGCCAGGCGGTGGGTTTCGTCCGATGGGCGACAAGATTGGCGATTGTGACACGGATCGTCTTTCCGGCCCTTATGGTAGCGGGAATCGCCCCTCGAGTCTCGGCAATACTTGCTGCGATGGCCATGCTGACGTCGACTCTTATCCGATTCAAGCACAACACTTTGTTCATGACGGCGGGTATGGGGATATTGATCTTTTGCTCGTCGATTCCAACGCTCCGGAGTGATCCAGGTGAGGTTTCGCCGTGGACGTTAGGCGCAGTTGCGGTACTCATTTCTGGACTATATGTGGGTGGAGCGCTTGCCAAGGTGCAGAGCGAGCAGTTCCGATCTGGGGCGACGCTTTACGTGATCGCGACTGCCCGATTGAGTCGTCATGCTTGGGTCTACAATATTCAACCAGTAGCGTGGCGGCGCGTGGCTCAAGGCGTGATCGTGTCCGAAGTGCTGCTGATGGGGCTCCTAGCATTTCCTGATGCGCTGGCGCTGGCTCTTGGAGTTGGGTTCGTACTCCATGCATCGTTTGCTTTGATTCAGCCGACAAGGCTCGTCCCGTTCCAGATCGCGGCGCTTGGCGCGTATCCTGCCGCATCAGCTGGCTTTGCAATGCTGGGGTGATGCGCCGCTGTCTCACTACGCCGGCAGCCGGATCATGCCTTCCTGGCCCGCCGTGGCGACCAAGACGCCGTCCTGCGTGTAGACCTTCGCGGTGCCCAGGGCGCGGCCGCCCTGGGCCGTGGGCGAGGACTGGACGAACAGCATCCACTCGTCCACCTGGACGTCGCGGTGCCACCACATGCCGTGGTCGAGGCTGGCCATGGGCACCGTGGCGGCGACGTCCTGCCAGGACTTGCCCGCGGCGCGCATGGCGGGCTCCAGCATGAGCTGGTCGCACGCGTAGGCCAGGAGGGCGCGGTGCATCGACTGGTCCTGGATGCCGAGCGGACGACGCGTGCGCATCCAGACGAGCTGCGTGGCGGGCGGCGTGCCGCCCCGGGCCACCGCGGTGTCCGGGTGCAGGTACAGCGACCCGCCGACGTGCCGCAGCTCGAACGGCGAGTCCGCCCAGAACTGGGCGCGTGAGTCGGCACTGAGGGAGGCGAGCTCGTCGAAGGCGGAGCCGACCTCGTCGGGCGCGGGGACGCCGTCGGGCATCGGCATCGAGTGGTCGTAGCCGGGCTGGTCCTCCTGGAAGGAGGCGATCATCGACAGGATCGGCTTGCCGAACTGGATCGCGTGGGTGCGGCGCGCGCTGAACGAGCGCCCGTCGCGCAGTCGCTCCACCGCGAAGTCGATGGGCTCCTCGACCCGCCCCTCCCGCAGGAAGTAGCCGTGCAGGGAGTGGATCTGACGCCCGTCGGGCACCGTCCGGTCCGCTGCCAGGATCGCCTGTGCGAGCACCTGACCGCCGTAGGCACGGTTCGCGAGGGCGGGCATGCTGTTCCCGCGCAGCACGTCCTCCTCGCCGCGCGGACCCCAGCCCTCCAGATGCCGCAGGTCGAGCACCTGCAGCAGGCGGTCGAGCGCATCGGGCGTGTGGTCCGACGGGGCGTCGCCGGTGATCAGGTCAGGGGTGGCGTCCACGTGCGGGCGTCTCCTTCGGTTCCTCTGGGTGGGTCTTCGAGCGGGTCAGTCCTCGAAGGTGTTGATCATGCTGAACGCCGCGCGCTCCAGGTAGTCCCACAGCTGCGACTCGTGGATCGGTGCGAGCCCCAGGGAGTCGACGGCGGTCCGCATGTGCGCGAGCCAGCGGTCGCGGGCGTCCGGGTTCACCTTGAACGGCGCGTGCCGCATCCGCAGTCGCGGGTGACCACGCTGCGCGGAGTAGGTGCCGGGCCCGCCCCAGTACTGCTCGAGGAACAGCGTGAACCGTTCCTTCGCCGGCCCGAGGTCCTCCTCGGGGTACATGGGGCGCAGCACGGGGTCGTCGGCGACGCCGTCGTAGAACGCGTCGACGAGGCGCGCGAACGTGTCGTGGCCGCCGACGGCGTCGAAGAAGGAGGGTTCCTGGGTCACGCCTGTCATCCTGCCACTCGTGTATGACGGTCCGGTGAAACTCGGTCTCGTGTGAGCGAGTCGACAATTGCCCGGGCGAAGGGCTTGCCAGCACGGATAGGGTGTTACCCATACCTGCAGCGACGCACGGTGGGAGTTGAGACATGACCAAGGCTGACCAGATCCTTGCGGCACTCGGGGGAACCTCGAACGTCGTCGAGCTGGAACCGTGCATCACCCGGCTCCGTGTCGAGGTGAGCGATCCGTCCCTGGTGGACGAGCCCGGACTCAAGTCGTCGGGCGCGTTCGGCGTGGTGCGGTCGGGCAGGGTGGTTCAGGTGATCGTCGGCCCCGAGGCGGACAACCTCGCGGCCGAGTTGGATACGCTCAGGGTGTGATCACGAGGGCGTGAGTCAGAGAGCGTGACGTGCGCGGGCCCGGGACTCGTCCCGGGCCCGTGATCTGCTTCACGACGGTCCGGCGGCGTGCAACCGCGACGCGAACGGGCTGTGAAAATCGCGCAGTGGTCCCTCGGACCCGGGCTGAGATGCGCGGGCGCTGGCGCCGACCCGAGTAGCGTTCGTGTCGTGTTCGAGTCTCTTGCTGCCTCCGTGTTCGACAGCGCCGAGGACTTCTGGGTCTGGTTCGGCGACAAGCCCCTGACCGTCATCCTCATCCTGGTCGGCGGTACCGTCGCCATCGCCGTCCTGCGCCGTGTGGTCACGGCCCTCACCGAGCGCATCGCCATCGGCCAGAAGCCGCGGGCCGTGGTCGAGACCGCGGCACCGCCGGTGGGCACCACCACCGGCACGATCCCGGTGACCACGCCCGGTGCCGTCTCGGGAGCCACCACCAAGCGCAAGCGCAAGAACGCGCTGATGACGCCCCAGGCGCTGGCCGACGTCTTCGGCGCGGTCAACCCGCGCGCGGCCGAGCGGCGCGCCCAGCGCGCGCGGACCGTCGGCTCGGTGCTGAACTCCGCGGTGAACATCGTGATCGGCACCGTCATGGTGCTCTCGATCATGCAGACGGTCGGCTGGCCCGTCGCTCCGCTCCTGGCCTCTGCCGGCGTCGTCGGCGTCGCGCTCGGTTTCGGCGCGCAGAGCCTGGTCAAGGACTTCATCTCCGGTGTGTTCCTGCTCATCGAGGACCAGTTCGGCGTGGGCGACAACGTGGACCTGGGCGCCGGCGTCGTCGGCACCGTCGAGACCATGGGCCTGCGGCTCACCCAGGTGCGGGCCTTCGACGGCACCCTCTGGTACGTCCGCAACGGCGAGATCCTGCGCGCGGGCAACCGCACCCAGGAGTGGAGCCGCGCCGTCGCCCCGGTGCAGGTGCCCCTGGGCGCCGACATCGACGCGGTGCGAGCCGCACTCGGCCGCGCCGTCGACCGGGTCAAGAACGACCCCGAGCTGGCCGACAGCCTCCTGGAGACACCGTCCGTGCGCGGCGTGGACGACGTCGACCAGGGTGGCCTGACCTTCACGCTGCACGCCCAGGTGCGCCCCGCCCAGCAGTGGGCCGTCGCCCGCTCGCTGCGTGTGGCGGCGCACGCGGCGCTGCTCGACGCCGGGATCGTCGCGCGCTCGGCGCCCGCGCCGTTCGACGAGGCGGTGGCGGGGGACACCCCCGGCGTCAGCTGACGGCGCAGGGCCGGGTGAGCTTTTCGGGCCTGGTTGCGCCCGGTACGCGTCGGTAGATGGCAGGATCTTGCCTTGTGACCGACGAACCGATGCCCGGGGCCACCGGAGACGGATCCGCCGTGCCCGCGGAGCTGACAGAGCTGGCGACCGCCCACGGCGTGCAGTGCGAGTACACGGACCACGACGGCGTCGAGCAGCAGGTCAGCTCCTCGACGCTCGTCGCGGTGCTGGAGGCGCTCGGCGTCCAGGCGTCGACCCCGGGGGCCGTCACGGCCAGCCTGGAGCGGGCCCGCGACGACGAGTGGCGCACGATGCTCCCGCCCACGGTCGTCGCGCGGGAGGGCACCGAGGTACAGGTCGCGGTGCACGTGGCCGACGGCGCGGACGTGACCGCGTGGGTCGAGCTGGAGCAGACCGAGACGCCCGCGGTGCCGGCCAGCGCCACGCCCTGGCGGGTGGCGGCGCCCGGCGCCACGACCGCGACGGGCTCGTTCGCCACGGTCCGGGGCACGCGCGTGCCGCTGCGCCAGGCCGACGTCTACACCGAGCCGCGCACCGTGGACAGCCGCAAGGTGGGCCGGGCGACGTTCACGCTCCCGGACACGCTGCCGCTCGGCTGGCACACGCTGCACGCCGAGTCGGGCGGGCAGACGGCCAAGGCCACGCTCGTCGTGACCCCGGCCCGGTTGGAGCTGCGCAAGAAGATCGCCCGCAAGCAGGCCTGGGGCTTCATGGTCCAGCTCTACTCGGTGCGCTCCCGCGACTCCTGGGGCATGGGCGACCTCGCCGACCTGGGCGACCTCGCCTGGCAGACGGCGCACAACGGCGGGGCCGACTTCGTGGCGGTCAACCCGCTGCATGCCACCGAGCCGGTGCTGCCGGTGACCCCGAGCCCCTACCTGCCGACCTCTCGGCGCTTCATGTCGCCGCTGTACATCCGGGTCGAGGACATCCGTGAGACGGCGTACCTCTCCGCCGCGGACCGCTCACTCGTCGAGTGGGCCGCCGAGCCCGTCCGGGAGCTGTCCGAGGACTCCGGCCCGATCGACCGCGACGCGATCTGGGAGGCCAAGAAGGCCGCGCTCGAGGTCGTGTACACCGCGCCCCGCTCGGCGGCCCGCCAGACCGCCTTCGACGAGTTCGTGCTGGCTCAGGGCCGAGGCCTGGTCGACTTCGCGACCTGGTGCGCCATCAAGGAGCACCTCGACGGCCGCGACTGGCCCGTCGAGCTCGCCGACCCGGGCTCGTCCGGCGTCCAGACGCTGCGCAACGCGCTCTCCGACCGCGTGCAGTTCTACTGCTGGCTGCAGTGGGTGGCCGACGAGCAGCTGCGCGCGGCGCACCGCGCCGGCCTCGACGCGGGCATGCGGATGGGCGTGTTCAAGGACCTCGCCGTCGGCTCGTCCCCGGACGGCGCCGACGCCTGGGCGGACGCCGCCGTCCTCGCCCGGGGCGTGTCCGTGGGCGCCCCGCCGGACATGTACAACCAGCAGGGCCAGAACTGGTCCCAGCCGCCGTGGCACCCGCGCGCGCTCGCGAAGGTGGGCTACGCGCCCTACCGCGAGATGCTGCGCACCGTCCTGCGGCACTGCGGCGGCCTGCGCGTGGACCACATCCTCGGGCTCTTCCGGCTCTGGTGGATCCCGGGCGGGGCGCGCGCGTCGGCCGGCGCGTACGTCACCTACGACCACGAGGCGCTCATCGGCATCCTGTGCCTGGAGGCGCACCGCGCCGGGGTCGCCGTCGTCGGCGAGGACCTCGGCACGTTCGAGCCGTGGATCCGGGACTACCTCGCCGAGCGCGGCATCCTCGGCACGTCCGTGCTGCTCTTCGAGCGGGACGCCGACGGGGTGCCGGTCGAGCCGGAGGCCTACCGCGCCCAGGCCCTGGCCACCGTCACCACGCACGACCTGCCGCCCACCGCGGGCTACCTCGCGGGCGAGCACGTGGACCTGCGCGAACGCCTCGGGCTGCTCACGGAGGACGCGACGGTCCTGCGCGGGCGCGCCCGGCAGGAGCGCGAGTCGCTGGTCGAGGCGCTCTCCCGGCGCGGCCTGACGACGTTCGACCCCTCGGAGCGCGAGCTGGTCGAGGGCCTGCACCGCTACCTCAAGGACACGCCGGCGGCGCTGGTGGGGGTGTCGCTGGCCGACGCCGTGGGCGAGCGCCGGGCGCAGAACCAGCCCGGCACCGACTCCGAGTACCCGAACTGGCGGGTGCCGCTGGCGGACTCGGCGGGGACCGTCGTGCTGCTGGAGGACCTGTTCAGCAACGCCCGCCTGCGCTCGCTCGTCACGGTGATGAACGAGGAGCCGCCGGCATAACCCGCCGTGGCGACAGTGCTGGTCGAGCTTGTCGAGACGCGGGTCCCGACAAGCTCGACCAGCACCGAGCGAGGGTCAGGCCTGCCCGATGCCCGCGCGGGCGATCGAGAAGCCGCTGCCGGTGGCGTCGGCAACGCAGGTCATGCCGGTCTTGGCGCTGGTGCACGTGAACCCGTGCGCAGACTTCGACTGGCCGTAGTCCACGATGGCGGTGTCCTGCGGCGCCTTCTTGGGCTGCTCCTGCTTGCTTACGCACGGCTGCGTCACGTTGCCGGTCGGGTCGACCTTCGCGACGTAGCCGGACGCGCCGCCGCACGAGGCGTCCGGGGCGGGCTTCTGCTTGAGCTCCGCGATGCCGCACGTCGCGGCCTCGGCGGAGATCGTGCAGGTGATGTTGAGCGACGGCGCGGCGAAGGTCTCGACCCCGGCCCCGCCGTCGGTCTCCAGGCCTTCCTCGGCCTCCGGCTCGGTCGACTGCTCGGCGCTCGGGGACTGGCCGCCGGTCGCGGAGGTGTCGGGGGAGCCGAGCAGGTTCACGGCGAACACGATAGCGGCGATCACGAGCAGCACGTCCAGGGCGATGAACGCGATCCAGCCGGGGCTGAGCTTCTTGCGCTCGGGCTCCTGCTGGTAGCCGCCCGGCTGCCCGGCGTAGACCGGCTGGCCGTACTGGTCGTAGCCCTGCGGCTGGTACTGCGTGGGCTGCTGCTGGTACTGGCCCCCCTGCTGGTACTGCCCCTGCGGCTGGTACTGGCCGGGCTGCTGCTGGTAGCCGCCCGGCTGCGCGTACCCCTGCTGCTGGTACTGCTCGGGGTAGTACTGCTGCTGCATCGTCGGGTCGCCGCCGCGCTGCACGGACTGCACCATGGGAGCGCCCGGCGCCGCGGGCGCGGGGGTGACGGCCTGGGCGAACTGGTTGGTCGGCGAGATGGCGGGCGGCTTGCGCGTCGCCGCCGAGACACGCTGCACCGGCGCCTGCTGGACGGGCGTCGGCATGGTGGCGGGGTGCTGCTCCTGGAGGGGAGCCGTGGGCTCCTCGTCAGGGCTGCCGCCCGGTGGCGGTGGCGGTGGCGGCACAGTGCCGGACATCGGGCAACTCCTCAGCTCAAATCGGTCGGTCTGGGCGACCGCGGTCGATCGTACACAAAGGCGTTACTCGCTGTTACTCCTGCGTGGCATGATCGACGAGTCGTCGCAGGTAGTTCACAGACCGGACGAGAAGCCAACCGATAAAGCGCGCCATTCGGACGCGCGGGGTGCCGCTCGGCGCCCATGAGCAGACAGACGTGGAGGGCCCGTGCCCGGAGAGAACCTGACCCGCGCCGAGGCGGTCGAACGCGCCGGCGTCGTCGCGGTCGAGTCGTACGAGATCGCGCTGGACCTGACCACCGGTCCGGACACCTTCGTGTCCGCCACGACGCTGCGTTTCACCGCGACCGAGGGTGCCGCGACCTTCGTCGACCTGGTCGCACCGGCCGTGCGGTCCGTGACGCTGAACGGCCGCGAGCTGGACCCCGCCGTCGTGTTCGCCGACTCGCGGATCGCCCTGGACGGGCTGGCCGCGGACAACGAGCTCGTGGTCGTCGCCGACTGCGGCTATACGAACACCGGCGAAGGCCTGCACCGCTTCGTGGACCCCGTGGACGGCGAGGTGTACCTCTATACCCAGTTCGAGGTGCCGGACGCGCGCCGGGTGTTCGCCTGCTTCGAGCAGCCCGACCTCAAGGCCACGTTCCAGTTCACGGTCACCGCGCCCGCCGCGTGGGAGGTCGTGAGCAACGAGCCGACGCCGGAGCCGGCACCCGCGCAGCACGCCACCGAGCCCGGTGTCGAGGCCGCGACCTGGACGTTCGAGCCCACGGGTCGTATCTCGACGTACATCACGGCGCTCGTCGCGGGCCCGTACGCGGTGGTCCGCTCGTCGCTGACGTCGTCGGACGGCCGGGAGATCCCGCTGGGCGCGTTCTGCCGCAAGTCGCTCTCCGCGCACTTCGATGCCGACTACATCTTCGAGAAGACCCGCCAGGGCTTCGAGTTCTACGAGTCCACGTTCGGCGTGCCGTACCCGTTCACCAAGTACGACCAGCTGTTCGTGCCCGAGTACAACATGGGCGCGATGGAGAACGCGGGCTGCGTGACCTTCACGGAGTCGTACGTCTTCCGCTCCAAGGTGACCGAGGCCGTGCGTGAGCGCCGCGTCGTGACGATCCTGCACGAGCTGGCGCACATGTGGTTCGGCGACCTGGTCACCATGAAGTGGTGGAACGACCTGTGGCTCAACGAGTCGTTCGCCGAGTACGCCTCCACGCTCGCCACCGCCGAGGCCACCGAGTTCGAGGCGGCCTGGACCACATTCTCCGCGATGGAGAAGTCGTGGGCGTACAAGCAGGACCAGCTGCCGTCCACGCACCCGATCGTCGCCGAGATCAAGGACCTGGAGGACGTCCAGGTCAACTTCGACGGCATCACGTACGCCAAGGGCGCCTCGGTGCTCAAGCAGCTCGTGGCCTGGGTGGGCCGCGACGCGTTCATCGCGGGCGTGTCCGCCTACTTCGGCAAGCACGCGTGGGGCAACACCGAGCTGCCCGACCTGCTCACCGAGCTCGAGGCCACCAGCGGCCGCGACCTCAAGGCATGGTCCAAGCTCTGGCTCGAGACGGCCGGCGTCAACACGCTGCGCCCGATCATCGAGACGGACAGCCACGGCCGCATCATGTCGTTCGTCGTGGAGCAGACGGCGCCCGCCGAGTGGCCCACCATCCGCCCGCACCGCCTCGGCATCGGCTTCTACAGCCTGTCCGACGGCGGCGAGCTGGTGCGCACCCGGTTCGTCGAGGTCGACGTCGACGGACCCCGTACGGACGTCAAGGAGCTCGTGGAGCTCGACCGCCCGGCGCTCGTGCTGCTCAACGACCAGGACCTCGCCTACGCGAAGATCCGCCTCGACGCCGAGTCGCTCCGCGTCGCGCTGGAGCACCTGGCCGACATCACCGACCCGCTTGCCCGGTCCCTGGTATGGGGTTCGGTCTGGGACGCGGTGCGTGACGGCGAGGTGCCCGCGTCCGACTACGTGCGGCTCGTGCTGGGTGGTATCGCCGGCGAGACCGAGTCCACGACGCTGCGCACCACGCTCAACCAGATGGTGCTGGCCGCGAAGCAGTTCGTGGCGCCGTCGGCCCGGGCGGAGACGCTCGCAGGCGTGGGCGACACGCTCTGGTCGCTGGTGGGCGACGCCGAGGCCGGCTCGGACACCCAGTTCCAGCTCGTGAAGTTCTTCGCGCACGTGGCCTCGACGCCCGCGCACGTCGCGACGCTGTCCGGCCTGCTGGACGGGTCCGTCGCGCTCGACGGCCTGGAGATCGACACCGACCTGCGCTGGGAGCTGCTGGAGGGTCTCGTGCTCAACGGCGCCGCCGGCGACGCGGAGATCGACACCACGCTGGCCGCCGACGACACCGCCACGGGCCGGCAGTCCGCGGCCCGTGCGCGGGCCGCCAAGCCGACGGTCGAGGGCAAGCTCGCCGCCCTGTCCTCGGTGGTCGACGCCGCCGACGTGCCGAACGCGATCATCCGGAACACCGGCCTCGGGTTCCTGCACGTCAACGACCCGGCCCCGCTGGCCGACGTCGTGCAGCCGTACCTGGATGCCGTGCTCAAGGTGTGGGACGAGCGCAGCTACCACATCGCCGAGGAGATCATCGAGGGCTTCTACCCGGCCCCGCTGGCGTCGGCGGAGCTGCGCGACGCGACGAGGGCCTGGCTGGAGACGAACGCGGACGCGGCCCCGGCGCTGCGCCGTCTGGTCGTCGAGGCCCTCGCGGGTACCGAGCGCGCGCTGAAGGCCCAGGCCAAGGACGCCTGACGGGGGCGGCCGGGCCGCACACCTTTGAGGCCTAAGTTTCTTCGCTTTGACCCAGCTCAAAGCGAAGAAACTTAGGCCTCAAAGGTCAGGGGCGACTACCAGATGCGGACCCGGTCCTCCGGGGCCAGGTACAGCGCGTCGCCCGGCTTGACGTCGTAGGTGGCGTAGAACTCGTCCACGTTGCTCACCACGCCGTTGCAGCGGAACTCGTTGGGGGAGTGGGGGTCCGTCGCCAGACGGCGCAGCACCTCCTCGTCGCGGCCCTTGGACTGCCACACCTGGGCCCAGCCGAGGAAGATCCGCTCCAGGGCGGTGAGCCCGTCCACGACGGGCGCCTCGTCCAGCGGCTTGCCGAGCGCGATCCGGTAGGCCTTGATCGCGATCGACAGGCCACCCAGGTCGCCGATGTTCTCGCCGATCGTCAGGCTGCCGTTCACGTGTGCCTCGGCGGCGCTCTCGCCGTCGCCCTCGCCCTCCCCGGAGGCCTCGGAGGCCTCGGAGCCGACGGCGGACGCCGCGAGCTGTGCCGGCCGGAACGCGTCGTACTGCGCGATCAGCGCGCTCGTGCGCTTCTCGAACTCGGCGCGGTCGGTGTCGGTCCACCAGTCCTCGAGGCGGCCGTCGCCGTCGTACTTGGAGCCCTGGTCGTCGAACCCGTGACCGATCTCGTGCCCGATGACGCCGCCGATGCCGCCGAAGTTCACGGCGTCGTCGGCCTCCGGGTCGAAGAACGGGGGCTGCAGGATCGCCGCGGGGAAGACGATCTCGTTCATGCCCGGGTTGTAGTAGGCGTTGACGGTCTGCGGCGTCATGAACCACTCGTCGCGGTCCAGCGGCTTGCCGATCTTGGCGAGCTCGAAGTCCTGGTCGAACGCGTTGGACCGGCGCACGTTGCCGACCACGTCGGCGGCGTCGACCTCCAGGCCGGAGTAGTCGCGCCAGCGCACCGGGTAGCCCACCTTGGGCGTGAACTTCTCGAGCTTGGTCAGCGCCTTCGCCTTGGTCTCGTCGGTCATCCAGTCGAGCCCCTCGATGGACTCCCGGTAGGCCGCGACGAGCGCGTCCACGAGCCGGTCCATCTTCGCCTTGTGCGCCGGCGGGAAGTGCCGCGCGACGTACTCCGAGCCCACGACCTCGCCCAGCGCTCCCTCCACGAGGGCCACGCCGCGCTTCCAGCGCTCGCGCACCTCCTGCGCGCCGGTCAGGGTACGGCCGTAGAAGTCGAAGTTGGCCTCGACGATGTCGTCGGTCAGGTACGGCGCCCGCGCGCTGACCACGTGGTACGTCATCCACAGCTGCCAGTCGAGCAGCGACAGCTCGCTCCACAGGGCGGCGAACCCGGTCGCGAAGTCGGGCTCGCGGACCACGATGTCGTCGAACGCGCCGGACGGGACGCCCAGGGACTCGGCCCAGGCCACCCAGTCGAAGCCCGGCGCGGACTCGACCAGGGCGGACAGCGTCATCGGGTTGTAGGTCAGCGTCGCGTCACGGTCGCGCACCACGTCCCAGTGGTGGCCGGCGAGCCGCTTCTCGACCTCGTACACGCGCTGGGCGGCGTCGTCGGCCGTGATGCCCCACGTCTCGTGGACCGGCGTGAAGCGCAGCATCCGGGCCACGTGCGGCACGTACTTCTTGCGCAGCGCCGCGTACTGCTCCTCGCGGTAGTACGCCTCGTCGGGCAGGCCGAGCCCGGACTGCCGCAGGTACACGACGTACTTCTCGGGGTCGGTCGCGTCGTTGTCCACCCAGAAGCGGACGCCGGCCGCGCCGCCCGTGCGCTGCAGCGTGCCGAGCGCCCGGG
Organism: Promicromonospora kroppenstedtii; assembly: GCF_044389675.1. NCBI lineage: Bacteria > Bacillati > Actinomycetota > Actinomycetes > Micrococcales > Promicromonosporaceae > Promicromonospora > Promicromonospora kroppenstedtii. The sequence continues at coordinate 201,159 of NZ_JBIRYI010000001.1, forward strand.
TCAGGACCGCGGCGTCGGCGGCGTCGCGGATGAGCGCGAAGTCCTCGTCCAGGGGCGTCGTCCCGAGCTCGGCGATGCGCTCGGTGTCCATGAAGCTCGCGTACAGGTCGCCGATCTGGGACCCGGTGGGCGCGTCCTGGATGATCTCGCGGACGTGCACCTCGGCCTGGTCGTAGAGGTCGCGGAAGGCGCCGTCCATCGCACGGTCGGCGGGGATCTCGTGGGAGTCGATCCACCGCCCGTTGACGTGTCGGTACAGGTCGTCCTGCGGGCGGGTGGCGGGGTCGAGTGCGTCGAGGTCGATTCCCGACGTGGGTCCTGTGGCATCGCTCGTCATTGCGCCAGCGTACGCAACACGGACCCCCGGCATGAGGGAAGATGGGGCCATGCGTCTCCACATCGCCGCCGACCACGCCGGGTACGACCTCAAGCAGCACCTGGTGCAGCACCTCACCGCAGCCGGGCACGACGTCACCGACCACGGCGCCCACGAGCTCGACCCCCTGGACGACTACCCCGCGTTCTGCCTCTCCGCCGGTGAGGCCGTCGTCGCCGAGCCGGGCTCGCTCGGCATCGTGATCGGTGGCTCGGGCAACGGCGAGCAGATCGCCGCGAACAAGGTGACCGGCGTCCGTGCCGTGCTCGCCTGGTCGCTGGAGACGGCGAAGCTCGGCCGCCAGCACAACGACGCCAACGTGATCGCCGTCGGCGGGCGCATGCACACCGTGGAGGAGGCGACGTCGTTCGTCGAGGCCTTCGTGGCCGAGCCGTTCAGCGGCGACGCGCGGCACCAGCGCCGCATCGACCAGCTCGCCGAGTACGAGAGCAAGCGTGCCTGAGGGACACACCGTCCACCGCCTCGCGCGGACGTTCGACACCTTGTACGCCGGGCAGGTGCTCCGGGTGAGCAGCCCGCAGGGGCGGTTCGCCGACGGCGCCGGCGTGCTGGACGGCCGTCGCCTCGTGGTGAGCGAGGCGTGGGGCAAGCAGCTCTTCCTCGGCTTCGCGCCCGCCGACGTGTCAGACACGCAGGTCACCGGGCTGACCCGTGCCCCTGACACGTTGTGGCTGCGCACCCATCTCGGGCTGTACGGGGCGTGGACGTTCGCCGGGGCACCGGACGCCCCGGAGGTCGCGCACGCGATCGGCGCGCCCCGGCGCCGGATCGGCGAGCGCGACTCGCTGCCGTCGTCGGCCCCGTCCGTGTCAGACGTACGGATCACCTCTGTGACCCCTACGTCTGACACGTGGGACGTCCCGGAGCCACGCGGACAGGTACGGGTGCGCCTGCTCGGCGCGCACGCCGTCGCCGACCTCACCGGTCCCACGGCGTGCGAGGTGATCACGACCGACGAGAAGCAGTCCGTCGAGGCACGCCTGGGCCCCGATCCCATCCGGGACGACGGCGACCCCGCGGCCTTCGTGGCACGGGTCGGCCGGTCGCGGGTGACGATCGGGCAGCAGCTCATGGACCAGGCCGTGGTCGCCGGGGTGGGCAACATCTACCGCGCCGAGGCGCTGTTCCGCGCCGGCGTGGACCCGCTGCGGCCCGGGCGCGAGGTGCCGTCGGCCACCGTCCGTGCGATCTGGGACGACCTGGTCGTGCTGATGCGCGACGGCGCGGACCACGGCGCGATCGTCACCACGCGGCCGGAGGACCGGGGCCCAGCGGGCGGCCGGGGGCGCACCCGGCAGAACACCGACGGCGCCCCCGGCGCTGTGCCCGCCGACCAGGCCTTCTACGTGTACCACCGGGACGGGCTGCCGTGCCGGGTGTGCGGGTCGCCGGTGCTGGTCAAGGAGCTGGCGGGCCGCAACCTGTTCTGGTGCGGCACCTGCCAGACCTGAGGCCCGGTCAGAACACCCAGGACGCCCCCGGAGCGACCGGCCAGCCGAACGCGGCGCTCGCCCGCGCCAGCGCGCCCTGCCCCCGCCCGGGGTGCACGGTGACCAGCCCGGCCGCGGCGAGCGTCGCGAGCGACTTCCCGCCCAGGTAGGCGGCGCCCAGCTCGCGCACGTCGAGCGACAGCTCGGGCACCTCGGTCTCCGGGTCCAGCCGCTCCACCGACGCCGGTCCGAACGCCTCGGCCCGCAGCCGGTACACCCCGGCGTTCGCGGGCAGCCGGGTGTCCGTCACGGCGAGCGTGACGTCGACGTCGGCGGCGTACTGCCGACCCGCGAGGGCCGCGGGCACGTCGACCAGCCGCACCCACAGGTTGTCCGGGGTGCGCGGCGCCGCCGCGCGCAGGTTCACCAGGAGCTGCGTCACCACGTCGTCCACCGGCAGGATGAACGGGGACACCTCGTTCGTCAGGTCGAGGTCGAGCAGCGCGCCCCACAGGGCACGGGCCGCCGGGGCGTCCAGCGCCACGACCTCCCCGGCGCTCACCTGCCCGCGCGGGCCGGTCGGCTCCCAGCTGAGGTTCCGGCGGAACGTCACGTAGCCGCGAGGCTCGCCGTCGAGCTCGACGACGATGATGCGCCGCGACTCGCGCCCGCCGCGATGGATCAGGGCGTCGTCCCACAGGACGGCCTGCAGCTCCTCGGTCTCGCGCGTGACCCAGCCGGGCCGGTTCAGGCCCGGGACGCCGGCCGGCGCGGCGCCCGCCGCGCGGTGCAGCCGGTCCACGAGTGCGCCGTGGCGCTCGCGGGAGGCGACCTCGACCCGCACCGTGTGCCGCTCGGCTCCGGGCACGTCGCGCAGGGCCGCGCCGCGCGGGACGTCGAGGCGCAGGTCGTCGGCGGCGTGGCCGTAGCCGAACCGGCCGTAGATCGCGGCCTCGGCGGCGAACAGGGCGCTCAGCGGCTCGCCGCGCTCGACGGACCGCGCCAGGTGCAGGTCGATCATCGAGGTCAGCAGGCCGCGCCGGCGGTGCTGCGGGTGCACGCCCACCCAGGTCAGGCCCGCCGTCGGCAGCTCGGCGCCCGGCACGGGGAACCGCGCGAACGGGTAGGACGCATGCATCGCCACCAGGCCGTCGGCGCCGTCCGCCTCGATGCCGACCGTGCGTTCCCAGGTGAGCGGCGACGGGAGGGCGTCGAGGTCGGCGTGCGAGTGGCCCGTGGGGAAGGCCCAGGTGTCCAGCTCGGTCACGAGGCGCTGGTCGTCGGGGGTCAGCGTGCGCCAGCGGTACCCCGCCGGCAGGGCGATCTGGGGAAGTGCCATGAGTCGATCGTCGCACCAGCGGGCAAGCGGAATTCCGCCGGCCCGCCGTAGTGGAGTCAGCCGCCGCCGCGTCTACGATCGCACCCGTGAACCAGCCGTCGTCCGGACCCCCGCTCACCGACGTCGAGGAGTACGCCGCCGCCGTGCTCGACGCCGTCCGCAGCATCCCCTCCGGCCGCGCCATGACCTACGGGCTCATCGCGGAGATCGTCGGCGAGGAGCTCGGCCGCGGCGGCCCGCGTCAGGTCGGGAGCGTCCTGGCAGGCTCGGGCAGCAGGTACGCGCACCTCGTCCCGGACGGGGACGGCGGCCGGCCGGGGGAGGACGGCGGGCCGGCCGACGGCGAGGGCGTGCCCTGGTGGCGCGTGGTCAACGCCGCGGGCTCCCCGCCGCCGCACCACCTGACCGAAGCCCTGGACGCGCTGCGTGCCGAGGGCTGCCCGCTGTCCAAGGACGGCCGCCGTGTGAACCTCCGGCGCGCGGTCTGGTTCCCGGAGGACGACGAGCCGAACCACTGAGTGCCGGATGTCAGACCTTGGACGGGGCGACCCTCGCGAGGAGCGAGCCCGCCGTCGACCGGGCCCGCCCGGCCAGGGACGTGTCCTGCGTCGCGGCGAGCAGTGCGAGCATCGAGGCCGGGTCGCCCTGGACGAGCAGCGTCGTGATCGCGGTCTTCTCCCAGGTGGGCAGCTCGCGGCGGATCTTGTCGGCCGGACCGACCAGCGCGATCTCCTCGACGAGCTGCGTCGGCACGGCCGCGGCCGCCTCCTCCTTGCGCCCGGCGAGGTAGAGCTCCTGCACCTTGTCGAGCGGCTCCTTGTAGCCGAGCCGGTCGAGCGACTGCTTGTGGAAGTTCGCCTCCTTGGCTCCCATCCCACCCGCGTACAGCGCGATGTGCGGCCGGATGACGTCGGCGGCGGCCTCGACGTCGTCCCGCACGACCACGGGGACCGTGGCGCACACCTCGAACCGGTCGGCCGCAGAACGCTCCTCGGAGCGGACGTCGAAGCCCTCGGCCAGCAGCGCACGGAACTCGTCGTCCATGCGGGGCGCGTAGAAACCGGCCATCCAGCCGTCCGCGATCTCGGCGGCCAGCGCCACGTTCTTGGGCCCCTGCGCGGCCAGCACGATCGGGATCTCGGAGCGGAACGGGTGCACCGTCGGCTTGAGGGCCTTGCCCAGCCCGGTCGCGCCCTCGGCGTCGGCGGACAGCGGGAGCTGGTAGAACGACCCGTCGTGCGTCACGGGCGCCTCACGGCGCATGACCTGCCGCACGATGTCCACGTACTCGCGGGTCCGGGCCAGCGGCCGCTTGTACGGCTGCCCGTACCAGCCCTCGACCACCTGCGGGCCGGAGGCGCCCAGCCCGAGCACGAACCTGCCCCTGGACAGGTGGTCCATCGTCAGGGCCTGCATGGCGGTCGCCGTCGGCGTGCGGGCGGAGATCTGGGCGATGCCCGTGCCCAGTCGCACGTTCCGGGTGCGGGAGCCCCACCAGGCCAGGGGCGAGAAGGCGTCGGAACCGTAGGCCTCGGCGGTCCACACCGAGTCGAGGCCGAGCTTGTCGGCGGCCACGATGAACTGCTGGATGCCCTTCGGGGGCCTGCGGGACCAGTAACCGGTCTGGAATCCGATGCGCATGGGGTTCACCTCGTCGTGGGAACGGCTTACCTGGGACGGCGCGTCCCAGGTACTGCCTACACCCTACCGGTCCCGCGGCGGCCGTTGTGGTTACGGTGGTCCCGTGGCCACCTACGACGACGTCGCCCGGCTCGCCCTCGCGCTCCCCGAGACCTCCGAGGGCCTGAGCTACCGCCACCGTGCCTGGTCGGTCGGCACCAAGGCGTTCGCCTGGGAGCGCCCCTTCACCAAGGCAGACCTGAAGCGGTTCGGCGACGAGCCGGTGCCGGAGGGTCCGATCCTCGGCGTCCGGGTCGAGGATCTCGGGGAGAAGGAGGCGATCCTGGCGGAGGGCCGGCCGGGGTTCTTCACCATCGCGCACTTCGACGGCTTCGCCGGGATGCTGATCCAGCTCGACGCCATCGCCGACGCAGGGCTGCGTGAGGCCCTGGTCGACGCATGGCTCGCGGCGGCGCCACCGAAGCTGGCCCGGGAGCACGCGGACCGGCTGCGGTAGCCGTACTTCCCCGGCCCTGGCTCAGTCGTCCTGGGGCCCTGACCCGGGACGCGCTCGCTCCGCCATCGTGTTCAGCAGCGCTGCCGCCTCGGCGGCGCCGTCCACCGTGACCACGAACCCGCGGCCGCCGGTCCGGTCGACCGCAAGGGCCTCGCCCTTGCGCAGGACGACGCCGGTGCGGCCTGACCCGTCGAGCGCCACCCGCCAGCCCCAGCCGCCGTAGTCGCCCAACGGGTTCACCTGCGTGGCGGACGCGACCAGCACCTCGCCCGCGGGTATCCGGGTGCCGGGCCAGCCAAGCGTCGAGCGCACGGTGAGCCCGGAGCTGTCGACGCGGACCGTGAACGAGAGCATCGCCAGGAAGAGGAGCACGAGGATCGCGGGCACGACGAGCATCGCCCAGAACTGCGTCACCACGGTCAGCACCGCGCAGACGAGCGCCGCGCCGAGCTGGAGCGCCAGGCCTGTCGGGGTCGTGGTGGCCCGCCCGATCCACGCCGCCCGCTCGCCGGGCGCCAGCTCGGCCCTGGCCGCCCGGGAGTCGACGGGCTCCGTCGCGGGCAGGGGCCGGTCCGCGGGCACGAGCAGGGCGGCGACCACCGCCGGCACCGCCGGGCCGAGGAACGCGACGGCGAGCAGCCAGCCCGGCATCCAGGCCTCCGCGGCGTCGGCCAGCCCGCGCTGAGCCCACAGGCTGCCCGCCAGGATCGTGCCGATGAACCCGCCGATCCACACGTTCATGGCGACCGACAGGCGCCGCGTGCTCACGGCCCGGCCGCCGTAGAACCCGATCGCGGAGAACAGGGCGACGCAGGCCGCCCCCGTGCCGGCGAGCGCGGCGACGAAGGCGCCGAGGGGCATGAACCCGTCCGGCCCGCTGTCGGCGGACCAGTGCGTCGCCACCGGGTCGGGCAGGCTGTCCCGCCAGGAGAGCGCCACGCCCGCGGCCAGGGCGAGCAGGGACAGGCCGGCTAGGGCGCTGATCACGATCTGGCCTCGTCTGGTGTGCCCGAGCCGTCGGTGCAGCAGGATCCCGGTGGTCATCTCATCGCCTCCTTGACGAGGGTCGCTGTGGCGTCCGGTGACAGGTGTGCCGCCTTCGCGGCGCGGATCAGGTCGTCGATCGCCCGCTCGACGGCGGAGAGCTCGGCCTGTGCCCGCCCCGTGACGATCGCTCCCCGGCCGCGGCGCAGGTCGACAAGCCCTTCGTCGCGCAGCACCTGGTAGGCCTTCAGGACGGTGTGCACGTTGACCTCGAGTGCCTGCGCGAGCTCGCGCGCCCCGGGGAGTCGCTCGCCGTGTGCGAGCTCTCCCTTGGCGACCCCGATGCGCACTCGAGCCACGAGCTGCTCGAACAGCGGCTCGTCGCTCGTGGGATCGATCCGGAACATCATGAGCAGAATGCTACTTGATCTACTCCAACTAGAACAAGCGCTGCGAGCGAACGAGATCGTCCGGCTCCTGCGGTGCGTTCCGAGGCCGTTAGATCGAGTACTCGATGAGCTCCGACGGGTCCTCGTTGCGGGACCGCTCCGCGACCGGCGCCTTCGGCACCCGGACCCGCGCGGGGATGCCCACCGCGACGGCCCCGGCGGGCACGTCCTTGACGACGACGGCGTTGGCGCCGATCTGCGCGTCGTCGCCGATCCAGACGGGGCCGAGCACCTTCGCGCCGGCGCCCACGGTCACGCGGTCGCCGAGCGTGGGGTGGCGCTTGCCGCGGCTGAGCGACCGGCCGCCGAGGGTGACGCCGTGGTAGAGCATCACGTCGTCGCCCACCACGGCGGTCTCGCCGATCACCACGCCCATGCCGTGGTCGATGAACATCCGCTGCCCCAGCCGGGCGCCCGGGTGGATCTCGATCCCGGTCGCCGCCCGCGCGAGCTGCGAGAGCAGCCGCGCGGGCAGGCGCATCGCCGGGACCCGCCACAGGCGGTGCGCCGCGCGGTACGCCCAGAGGGCGTGCACGCCCGGGTAGGCGAGCGCGACCTCCAGCCGGGACCGCGCGGCCGGGTCGTGGGCGCGCGCGGCGTCGAGGTCGTCGGAAAGAACCCCGAGCAGCCCACGCCCCCGGGCCATCAGTCGACCAGGCCCTCGAACAGCGGCGTGGACAGGTAGCGCTCGCCGAAGTCGGGGATGATCACGACGATCGTCTTGCCCGCGTTCTCCGGGCGCTTCGCGACCTCCAGGGCCGCCGACAGCGCGGCGCCGGACGACGTGCCGACCAGCAGGCCCTCCTCCTTCGCGGCACGACGCGCGGCGTCGATCGCGGTGGCGAGGTTGACGTCGATGACCTCGTCGTAGACCTCGCGGTCCAGGATGTCGGGCACGAAGTTGGCGCCGATGCCCTGGATCTTGTGCGGCCCGGGCTGGCCGCCGTTCAGGATCGGCGACTCCTCGGGCTCCACCGCGATGACCTTGACCTCGGGCTTGCGCTCCTTGAGCACCTGGCCGACGCCGGTGATGGTGCCGCCCGTGCCGATGCCGGCCACGAGGATGTCGACCTCGCCGTCGGTGTCCGCCCAGATCTCCTCGGCGGTCGTGGCGCGGTGGATCGCCGGGTTGGCGGCGTTCGCGAACTGCCGGGCCAGCACGGCGCCCGGCCGCTCCTGCGCGATCCGCTCGGCTGCCGCGACGGCGCCCTTCATGCCCTCCGCACCCGGCGTGAGCACCAGCTCGGCGCCGTACGCGCGCAGCAGCGCGCGCCGCTCCTTGGACATGGTCTCCGGCATCGCCAGGACCACCTTGTAGCCACGGGCCGCGCCCACCCAGGCCAGGGCGATGCCCGTGTTGCCCGAGGTACCCTCGACGATCGTGCCGCCCTCCTTGAGCTCACCCGACTCCTCGGCGGCATCGATGATGGACACGCCGATGCGGTCCTTCACGGAGTTGGCGGGGTTGTAGAACTCGAGCTTGCCGAGAACCGTCGCCTCGAGTCCTTCGGTCAGCCGGTTGAGCTTGACGAGCGGGGTGTTTCCGATGAGCTTGGTCGCGTCGTCGTAGATGCGGGCCATTGTTCTTCCTTCGCTGGGTGGCGGGTCTGGCTTGGTTCGTGCGTTGCCCGACGTAGGCGTCCTGGTCGCGCGGGTGCGCGCCTCGGGGCCGGCGTCGAGCGTCTGGGGCAGGTGTCGGGGCCGGAGCGTCCCGCTGGCGACCCGGCCACGCGGGCGGTGCCGGCGCGGTCGGGTGCGTGCGGACGCTCTACAGACAGCCTCGGCGGCAGCAGCCGGTCACGCACATCGAGGGCGCGGCGACCGGGAGAAGACGGGTGGGGAGTGCGGAGCGCACGGTGCTCAAGACGTCCTCCCTGCGTGTGGCGGCCAAGGGGCCGCACGGCTGCGTGTTTCCGTGCCGAGTGGTTGGCTCGACTCGTGCAGGTTACGCGGGCGCGCACTGTGAGACAAGATCTGTCTCAGGTATCGATCGTGTCGATGCTTCGCGCTTGCTTGCCCCGCTCATGAGCGGGGCAAGCAAGCAGGTGAGCGATCAGGCGGCGGTCTGTCCCAGCCGGAGCGCCGTGGTGACCGGCATCCTCGCCGTACCGGACACGGAGCCGGGCGCGCCTGTCGCTCCGCCGATGTTGATGTCCGAGCACAGGTAGTAGGGCTGGTCGAGGTGGGACGCCTGCCAGATCGTGTACAGCACGGCGCGGCCGCTGTACCCGGTGAGGTCGACGTCGGTCTCGTACGTGCCCTGCGAGGGGTAGGGGTCGGTCTCCTGCACCAGGTCGAGGTCGTCCCAGCCGAGCGCCTCCGTGGTCGGGTCGAAGCTCGGCTTGGAGACGTAGATGCGCAGGTAGTCGGCGCCGTGCTGGGCCTGGTCGGTCAGGGTGAGGTGGAACTGCTGGGGCACGTCCTTGGCCACCCACTCTCCCGGGGTGTCGAGGTAGTCGTAGCGCGGTGACTGGGTGCGGCCGCCCGAGCAGAGCTGCCCGTCGGGGATGACGGCCTCGTGGTTGCCGCCGACGTTCTCCCGGTACAGCCCGTTCCAGTTCCACATGGCGTTGGGGTCGGCCTGCCAGGCGCCCCAGCACATGGGGTCGAGCTCGGCCATCTCGGGGTTGAGGTGGTCGCTGCCCCAGCGCTCGAAGCAGCCGTAGTTGCGGGTGGGCGGGTCGGTCACCGAGCCGTGGGCGGCAGCCGGCGCAGCCGTGACGGTGTCGGCCGCGACGACGGCGACCATGGCGAACGGCGCGGCGAGGGCCACGGCGACGGCGAACGTGAGACTGCGCGCGTGCGCACGGATGGACATGGGTTCCTCCAGGTGCTCGGGCGGGTGCGCCTGGCGGGGCCCGCCACGGCGCGTGCAGGAACCACTCTCCGGAGCGGGGACGGGCGAGACCACGGGGTGAAACGGTTAAGACCGCGACGCGGGCGCGCCGGTCTTCCTCGCCGGTCCTGCGCGGAGCGGCGCGTGCTGCTTATGGTCAGGACAACCGACCGCCCAGGAGGCACTCCATGGCTGCTCCCGACCTGCCCGCCGCGATCCAGGAGTTCATCGACGCGACCAACGCCGGCGATACCGAGCGCTTCGTCGCCACGTTCACCGACGACGCGTACCTGAACGACTGGGGGCGCGAGTTCCACGGACCGGACGGCATCCGGAGCTGGAACGAGACCGACAACATCGGGATGAAGAGCCACTTCGACCTGGTGTCCGTGGAGCCGGGCGACGGGCCCGACGCCTACACCGTCACCATCAAGGTGACGAGCAACAGGTTCAACGGGACCGGGCCGTTCAAGTTCGACCTGCGGGGTGGCAAGGTCGCGAGCCTCGTGCTGAGCTGACGCCGCTCAGCGTGCGTGGCTCAGCCGGTGCCGGCCGGGCCTCGACGGCCGAGCGGCCCAGCGCCTCAGCGTCGGACCGGGGGAGAACACGTCTGTCCGGGGTGTGTTGCTCTCAGTAGACATTGTCGACTCAGAGCAACACGGTCCAGGCGGGGAATCCCTCCGCGCGCTCGTCAGCAGGAAGCGCCCCGCCGCGGCGTGCGCGGGTCTCAGCGGGCCTCGAGGACGAAGAAGAGGAACGACACGAACGCCGTCCGCTCGCCGCTGGCGATGCGTGGCGGGAGGAGCTCGGGCGGGGTGTCCGGGGATGGCGCGGGTTCGGCCATGGAGGTGATGCTGAACCCCGCGGCGGCGAAGGCGTCGGACATCGCGTGCAGGGGGCGGTGCCAGAACGTCAGCGTCCCGGGCTGGCCCGCGAACTCGAACTCGTCCGTGAACTGCCGGGTACCGAAGTAGCCCTCGTCCGGGAAGAGGAAGGGCCGGGCGAGCGGGTGGTTCACCGAGAGGATGAGCCGGCCGCCGGGCTTGAGGACCCGGTGCAGCTCGGCCAGCGGCGGCTCCCAGTCCTCGAGGTAGTGCAGCACGAGGGAGGAGACGACGTCGTCGAAGGCGTCGTCCGCGTAGGGGAGCGGCTGGGCGAGGTCCGCGACGGTCAGCGGGACGTCGTCGCCGAGGCGGCGGCGTGCGATCTCGATCATCGCGGGGCTGCCGTCGAACCCGCTCATCTCGGCGCCGCGGTCGCGCAGCTCGGCGGACAGCGGCCCGGAGCCGCAGCCCGCGTCCAGGATCTTGCGGCCGCGCACGTCGCCCGCGAGGCGGATCATGGCCGGTCGTTCGTACCAGGCGTTGAGCAGGCTCCCGGAGTTCTCGGCGTCGTAGCTCGCCGCGAACTCGTCGTAGTGGTCGGCCTTCATCGGATCCCCTTCGCGCGACGGTCGGTGTCCTGCGGGACGCTATCGGCCGGGTTCACCGCGCGCTCCGCTCTCCCCCAAGAGCGCCGGGTATCTACCGGGCACGTTCACCAGATCGCGACCTCCGCGCCCAGCTCCAGGCCGTTCTGCGTGGCCCGGGCCGACGAGATCGCCACCTCGGTCTCGTCCTCCGGGAACGCCACGCCCTCGACGAGCTGGTCGAGCTGGTCGTTGCCGAGCTGATCGGCCACCGCGGCCAGGGGGAGCGAGATGCCCGCGAACTCGACCGTCTCGGCACGCAGCATCGCCCGGCCGTTCTCGGCGGTGACGGAGAGTGCGACGTCCACGTTCTGCTCGCTGCCCGCGATGGACAGCGGAACCCGCGCCACCAGGCCGCCGGACTGCGGTGTGACCTGCAGCTCCGGAAGCTCGGTGGCCGAGCGGGCCATGTCGGTGAGGGCCTCCGGGGAGACCTCCGCCCGCACGGTGGCCCGCCCGGTCGCCAGCTGCACGAGCGCGGGCGTGTCGTCGCGCTCCACCGTGACGCCCGCGGGCAGGTCCGCCTCAGCTGCTGCGATCCGGTCGTCGATCACACCGCGCAGCAGCACCTCGGCCGCCACGCCGAGCGCCACCAGCACGGCGACCACCGAGACCAGGACGACGATCCAGCGACGGCGGGGACGGCGGGGTGCGCTCGGCGGCGCGGCGGCGTTCGACGACATGCGCCCTATTCGACAGCATCGTCATGCCGGACTCATGGTGAACCGCTGGGCATCACGTGATGGGTCTCATCTCGGCCGTCGCCGCGCGCTCGTCGCGTACGCGTCCACCCAGGCCCGGGCGTCGAGGTCTCGTGGCAGGGCACCCGGCCGGACGCCGTTCGCGCGCGCCCAGCGCCGGACGTCGCTCCGCCCGACCCCGGTGCGGGCCAGCACCTCGTGGACGCCTCGGCCGCGACCGTTGAAGACGGCGGCGGCGAACCGCTGGTAGCGGTCCTGGTCGGCCACCGGCACCAGCGGCTCGCGACGCCGGTCGATGACCAGCAGGCCGGCGTCGACGCTCGGCCGTGGCCGGAACGCCGAGGCGGGCACCCGCCGGTCCAGGCCGAAGGTGAACCACGGCCACCACTGGGCCGTCAGGAGCGTCGTGCCGCCGACGGCGGCGCGCTTGCGCGCGACCTCCCACTGCGTGATCAGCACGGCGCGCTGCCAGCCGCTCAGCGTGAACAGGCGCCGCAGCACCGGGGTGGTCAGGTGGAACGGCACGTTGCACACGAGGTCGTACGCCTCGGACGGCGGTGCGTGGCGCAGGATGTCGCCCCGCGTGACCGTGACGTTCCCCGGTGCGATCCGCCCCAGCCGCGCGGCCGAGCGCGGGTCGATCTCGACGGCCTCGACCGGCCGGCCCAGCCGGGCCAGGGGCAGGGTCAGCGCCCCGCGCCCGGCGGCCCACTCGACCAGCGGCCGGTCGGCGCGCGGGACCAGGGCGACCGTCCGGTCGATCACCTGCGTGTCGACCAGCAGGTTCTGGCCCAGCTCGTGGGCGCCGCCGGGATCGTTGCCCGGCGGGAGGCGGAGGTCCGCGGAACGGGAAGAGCGGTTGCGCGACATGGGTGTGCTCCAGGATTCGTCGGCTGACAGAGAATCCGGGCAGCACGAACGCGCCGCCCGGCGGGAGCCGGCGGCGCGGAGCACGCGCTTGGGGTGGTGTGCGTTCCGCGCCGCTAGCGGGCGGAACGCTGCCTGATCATTGCGTTCATATCGAGGCCGACCCTACGGGCCGGCCTCCGCGGGACGCCACGCTTTTTCGCCCCGGTCCCTTGACACGGTCATCCGTCGATGGTCGGATGACGCGACTGTTAACGCTCACATTCTCGCGAGGTACACGTGCAACGAAGCACTCGTCCTTCCCGCCTGCCCCTGCGCACCGTCGCCACGGGCGCCGTCGTCGCACTGCTCGGCAGCCTGCTGCCCCTGATCCCCGCAAGCGCCACGGCGGCCGTGACCGCCCCGACCCGGACCACCGCCCAGGACCAGGCCGACGCCGCGGCCGCCGCCCTCGGCGTCGTGCACGCCGACGACGTGCGCGGCCACCTCACCCTGCCGACGTCGGGCCCCGACGGCGCCACGGTCACCTGGGCGTCCTCCGACTCCGACGTCGTCGCGGCCGACGGCGTCGTCCACCGCCCGGCCAACGGCGCCGGCGACACCGAGGTCACCCTGACCGCGACCGCCGAGGTCGGCGACGCGACGTCGGCCCGCGAGATCCCGCTCACGGTCCGCGAGCAGCCGGCCGCCGCGGCCTACGAGGGCTACGCGTTCAGCTACTTCACCGGCAACTCGGTCGCCGGCGAGAAGATCTACTTCGCGGCCAGCCGCGGCAACGACGCCCTGACCTGGGACGAGACCAACAACGGGCAGCCGGTGCTGGAGTCGGGCGAGGGTACCCTCGGTCTGCGCGACCCGTTCCTGATCCGCTCGCCCGAGGGCGACCGGTTCTTCCTGATCGCCACCGACCTGTCGATCGGGCGCAACGGCGACTGGGACGCGGCGCAGCGGCACGGCAGCCAGTACCTGGAGGTCTGGGAGTCCACGGACCTCGTCACCTGGTCCGAGCAGCGGCACGTCAAGGTCTCGCCCGACAACGCCGGCAACACCTGGGCGCCCGAGGCGTACTGGGACGAGTCGCTGGGGCAGTACGTCGTGTTCTGGGCCTCGAAGCTCTACGCGGACGACGACCCGGACCACACCGGCAGCGCCTACAACCGGATGCTGTACGCCACCACGCGCGACTTCGTGACGTTCAGCGAGGCGCAGGTCTGGCAGGACCGCGGCGAGTCGCGGATCGACTCGACGGTGATCCGCGAGAACGGCGTCTACTACCGCTTCACCAAGGACGAGGGCGGCGGCGGGACAGGCTGCTCGGACATCATCCAGGAGAAGTCGGCGTCGCTCACGGCCGTCGACCTGCCCGGCGACCCGTCCTGGGAGTTCATGGCGGGCTGCATCGGCCGGGAGGCCGGCACGTCCGCCGTCGAGGGGCCGACCGTCTTCAAGGCCAACCCGGGCGACACGTCCGGGTCGCCGTTCTACCTGTTCGTGGACGAGTACGGCGGCCGCGGCTACATCCCGCTCGGCACCGACGACCTCGAGAACCCCGACTGGCAGGTCCCCGCGGACTACGACCTGCCCGCCAGCCCGCGCCACGGCACCGTCATACCCGTGACGGCCGCCGAGCTCGCGGCGCTTCGCGAGGGCATCGTCGTCCCCGACCCGCCGACGCCGGTCGTCGCCGACGAGAACGGCCTGGTCGCCCACTACGCGCTCGACGAGACCGGCGGCACGGTCGCGGCGGACGGCACCGGCCACGGGTACGACGGCGTCGTCAGCGGCGATGCCACCTGGGCCGACGGCGCGCTGAACCTCGGCGGGACGAACGGCCACGTGCGGCTGCCCGACGACATGATGGCCGGGCTCGACGCGATCACCGTCTCGACCAAGGTCTGGCTGGACCCGGCGCAGGCCACGCCCTACTTCATCTGGGGCCTCGGCAACACCGACGGCGGCGGTGCCGGCAGCGGCTACCTGTTCACCACGGGGAACAACTACCGCTCCTCGATCGCGACCGGCAACTGGTCCACCGAGCAGACGGTCGCGTCGGGCTCGGCGCTGCCCCGCGGCGCCTGGAAGACGCTGACCTACACGCTCCAGGACGGCACCGCCACGCTCTACCTGGACGGAGTCGAGGTGGGCGAGAAGACCGGCGTCACGATCGAGCCGGGCGACATCGGCGACGGCCGGACCACGGCCAACTACATCGGCCGCTCCACCTACACCGCGGACCGGTACCTCAAGGGCAAGGTGCGCGACTTCCGTCTTTACAACCGTGCCCTGACGGCCGGCGAGGTGCGGGAGCTCGGTGCGGACCCGACCGCCATCACGGGCGTCGAGCTGGACGCCCTCAAGGTGCCCGCCGTCATCGACGGCGCGACGTCGACCGTGACGCTGCCGGTGACCCCCGGCACCGACGTGACGGCGCTGGAGCCGGCCTTCGAGGTGGTCTCCACCTCCACGGTCTCGCCCCAGGTCACGGGTCCGGTCGACCTCTCGGCGGGCAGGACCTTCACGGTCACGGCCCAGGACGGCGCCCGCCGCGACTGGACCGTGCGCGCCGTCGAGATGCGCTCGCCCGTGCTGCCGGGCCTGTACGCGGACCCGAACATCGCGCACTTCGGCGACGCCTACTATCTCTACGCGACGTCGGACGGCGTCGCGGGCTGGGGCGGCAAGGACTTCTACGTCTGGACGTCGAAGGACCTGGTGGACTGGGAGCGTTCGGCCGAGCCGATCCTGACCCTGGACGGCGCCGCGGGCAACGTCCCGTGGGCCAGCGGCAACGCCTGGGCGCCCACGATCATCGAGCGGGACGGGAAGTACTACTTCTACTTCTCGGGCCACAACCCGACGTACAACCGCAAGACGCTCGGCGTGGCCGTGGCCGACCACCCCGAGGGGCCGTTCACCGCGCAGCCCACGGCGATGATCCTGAACGACGAGCCGATCGCCTCGGGGCAGGCGATCGACCCCGCGGCGTTCCAGGACCCGGAGACCGGCCGGTACTACCTGTTCTGGGGCAACGGCGGCCCGTCGAACGGCCCGGTGTACGCCGAGCTGAGCGACGACATGCTCTCGATCAAGCAGGACACCCCGGCGCGGATCGGCGGGCTCACGAACTTCCGCGAGGGCACGTTCCTCAACTACCGCGACGGGCTCTACCACCTGACCTACTCGATCGACGACACCGGCTCCGCCGACTACCGCGTCGGGTACGCCACGGCCACCAGCATCGACGGGCCGTGGACCTACCGCGGCGTCATCCTGTCCAAGGACACGAGCCAGGGCATCCTCGCGACCGGGCACAGCTCGATCGTCCAGGTGCCCGGCACCGACGAGTGGTACATCGCCTACCACCGGTTCGCGATCCCCGGCGGCGACGGGACCCACCGCGAGACCACGATCGACCGGCTGACGTTCGGCGCCGACGGCCTCATGCGGACGGTCACGCCCACGCTCACGAGCGTCGACCCGCTCGCCTACGACGGCGTGCGGCCGCAGGCCCTGAAGCCGCCGACGGTCGACGGCCGGCCCGCGGCCGGGTCCACCCTCACGGCCGCGCCCGGCCGCTGGGACCAGCGCGACGTCACCTTCGGCTACCGGTGGCTGCGTGACGGCGCGCCCGTGGCCGGCGCGGAGGAGCGCACGTACCGGCTCACCGCCGCCGACGTCGGGCACCGGATGTCCGTCGAGGTGACCGCGACGCGGGCGGGGGCGCTGCCCGGGGTGGCGGTCTCCGACCGGGGCGCCAGGATCAAGGCGGCGGCCGGCTCCAAGGGGCGGGTCGCCCCGTAGGGGAACACGCACCACGGCCCTGACCCGGCGTACCCGGGTCAGGGCCGCGGCCCGCTCACTCGCTGCGCAGTCCCTCCGGCCGGGTCAGCCGCCACAGCAGCGGCAGCCCGGCCGCCGTCGTGAGCAGCACCACCAGGGCGGCCGCGCCCGACGTCGTGCCCACGCCGACCCAGTCGAACCGGAGCGGCGCGTGAACGGCCACCTGGAGCGCCAGTGCCAGCACCGAGCCGGTCACCACCGCCAGGGCCAGCCCCAGCACCACCGGGATCGCCACCTGGAACAGCACCGAACCGCTCAGGGTGCGCCGCCGCGTGCCGAACGCGACGAGCACCGCCAGCAGCCGACGCCGCTCCCGGAGCTGCTCGACGACGTTGACCAGCATGCTCGCTCCGACCATTAGCAGCAGCGCGACCGTGCCGACCAGCAGCACCTGCCGGATGCCGCCGAGCGCCGCTGAGATACCGCGCTGCTCGATCGGCGACGCGTACGCGACGGGGTCGACCTGCGCCGCCGCCGTCCGCAAGTGGTCCAGGGCGTCCGGTTCGGCGGGATCGAGCGCCACGTACGTGGTCACCGACATCGGCTCCAGGCGCACGCCGTCCAGCGCGCCGGGCGTCACCAGGATGCGCGGCGGGCCGCCGCCGTTCAGTGCGGTCACGCCGCCCTCCGGCGGCGCCACCGTCCTGGCCGACGCCGGGAGGGTCCACGGGGCGAGTGCGTCCGCATCCGCGCCGTCGCCCGCGGCGCCCGGCCGCGAGCCGCCCAGCAGGAACTCGCTCCCGGCCGCGGGCGCCGTGGCGCCGTCAGGCAGGACCACGAAGACGTCCCCGTCGGTGCACGAGCCGAGCTGCGCCTCCTGGGCCAGCACCTCGCAGGCACCGGAGTCGACGAGCAGACCCTCGTCGGCGGTCCCACCGGAACCGTCGGCAGACCCCGCGGACGGGGCAGCCCACACCGACGTCAGCGTCCCGACCGCCGTCACGCCCCGGGCCTGCGCCAGCTCGCGCGCCCAGACCTCGTCGGCCCCGGCTCCGCCGCTGATGTCCAGCACGGACGCCTGGTAGGTGCTCGTGTCGGCCTGCGACTCGGCCGTCAGCGCACCGATCGCCCCGACCAGCCCCTGCAGCGCGATCAGGCCCGCCACGGACACCGCGATGCCCGACACGGCGCGCACCGCCGTGTCGCTGTCGAGCTGCAGCCGGCGCACCGCGAGATCCCACGCGACGCCGCCCGGACCGAGCCGGCGCACCGTCGCCTCCACGAGCCACGGCAGGATCAGTGCCACCCCGGCCAGCAGCAGCACCAGCCCGGCCACGATCATGATCTGCGTCTCCAGGGCGTCGTCCAGGCCCGTGACCAGCGGGTGCAGCAGCACCAGGCCCAGCACCGGGAACACCAGGCGCCACCAGAACCGGCGACGGCGCTCGCTGCCGCGCCGCACCACGCCGAGCGGCTCGACCAGCACCTGCCGCAGCGCCGAGAGCGTGACCAGCACCGTCGTCACCGGCACCAGCACCACCACCAGGGCGGCCAGCGCGGGCACGGGCCGGAAGTCGCCGGGGTAGAAGCTGAGGGTGCCCGGCACCAGGTACCCGGCCGTCTGCCGCACCGCGAGGTACAGCAGGCCGCCGACGGCCAGCCCCAGCACCGCGCCCGCAAGAGTCTCGCCGGCGGCGATCCGCCGGGTCGCACCGACGTCGGCCCCGACCAGGCGCACCGCGGCGAGCCGGCGGTCGCGGCTCTCGCTGCCGAACCGCACGGCGGTGCTGACGAAGATCGCGACGGGCAGCAGCAGCACGACCATGCCGACCAGGGCGAGCAGCATCAGGACGGGGCTGATGTCCTCGTCGGGGGTCGTCGCCCCGCCGAAGGACTGGATCCGGTCGGCCGTCTCGTCGGTGAGCCGGTCGGTGCCCAGGTAGAAGGTGAGCTCCCCGGGTCCGGCCAGCCCTTCGGTGCCGATGGTGCCGACCACGCGGTCGCCCCAGCGACCCCGCAGCGCCGCGCCGTCGTCGGAGGCGAGCAGACGCTCCAGGGCAGGGGAGAGGACGACGTCGCCGGGCGTGAGCTGCCGGGTCACGCCGGGCGGCAGCGGGGCGTCGTCGGACTCGGGCTGGAGCAGCCGGCCGTTGATCGCCGCGTCGTGGAAAACGGACCGGACCTCGGCGGTCAGCAGCGTGGGCGCGCCCGGCGCCAGCGTCTGGCCCGACTCGACCGACCGGGCCGCCGCGCGGTCGGTGCGGGCGTCCAGCACGGGCGGGATGCTGGCCGCGACCAGCAGCATCGTCACGCCCAGCCCCACGCCGACGGCGATCAGGGCGAGCCGTGCCCAGCCGGACCGGCCGCCGCCCACGCTCAGGCGCACGCCGAGGGAGAGGTCGGTGAGCCACCGCCTCATCGCACGAACTCCTGCTGCCGCACGCGGCCGTCACGCACCACGGCCTCCCGGTCGGAGTGTGCCGCGACGCGCGGCTCGTGCGTCACCAGGACGACGGCGGCTCCGGTGTCTCGCGCGGCCGCCACGAAGAGCTGCATCACGCGGTCGCCGTTGACGGTGTCCAGCGCGCCGGTCGGCTCGTCGGCGAACACCACCTTGGGCCGGGTCACCAGCGCGCGGGCCACGGCCACGCGCTGGCCCTGCCCGCCGGACGCCTGGCCCGGGCGCTTGCCGGCGACGTCGGACACCTCCAGCCGCTCCAGCCAGGCCTCCGCGCTGCGCAGGGCCGCGCGGCGGCTCGCCCCGCCCAGCCGCAGGGGCAGCGCCACGTTCTCCAGGCAGGTGAGCTCCGGGACGAGCTGCCCGAACTGGAAGACGAACCCGAACTCGGTGCGCCGCAGCGCGCTGCGCTCGTCGTCGTGCATGGCGGTGAGGTCGCGGTCCGCGTAGGTCACGCGGCCCGCGTCGGGCATGAGGATGCCCGCCATGCAGTGCAGCAGGGTGGACTTGCCGGAGCCGGAGGGGCCCATCAGGGCCAGCACCTCTCCGGCGTGCACCTCGGCGGTCGCGTGCTCGAGCGCCATGGTGGGACCGAAGCTGAGCTGCAGGTTCTCGGCGATGAGCAGGGGTTCGTCGGCCATCGTGCCTCCAGGTGTGGGGGAGCGAGCGGAAGTTCGGGCGGTGTCGGGCGGGCAGGCCGGGACGGCCTAGCCGCGCACCTGCGCGGCGAGCTGCTGGACGCGCGCCGCCGTGACCTCCAGCCAGCGCAGGTCGGCCTCCAGGTGGAACAGCGCGTGGTCGCAGATGAGCTGGTCGGCCAGGTCACCGGCGTCCCGCCGCCGCGTGAGCTCGCGCATGAGGCGCAGGTGCTCGGCGCGCTGGGTGTCGAGCAGCTCGTCGGCGTCGTGCCCCGTGAGCAGGGCGAGCACCACCTTGGTGTAGAGGGTGCTCTGCAGGTAGGGCTCGGGCTTCTCCGGCTGGGCGAGCCACGCGGCGACGTCGGAGACGCCGGCCTGCGTGATCGCGTACTTCTTGCGCTCGGGGCCGGCGCCCGGCTCGGCCTCGACCTCGACCAGGCCGTTCTTCAGCAGGCGGGCGAGCGTCGAGTAGACCTGGCCGTAGTGCAGCGGCCGGTCCTGTCCGAAGCGTTCGTCGTAGGAGCGCTTGAGGTCGTACCCGTGCGCGGGCCCGCCCTCGAGCAGCCCCAGCAGTGCGTGTCCAACGGTCATGCCACGGCACTATACACACGGTGTATACCTCGGGTGAAGACCCCGGTTCGCGCGGCTCCGCCGCCCTGAGAAGGTAGAGTTGCGGGCTGTCCGGAAGCGGTAGGCGCGGGAGATGGGATGGCGTTGGTGCAGCACGAACTGAATGGTGGAGCCCGGTGACCGTCCTGACCTCCGACGCCCGTCCGGTCGGGACCGAGGCGGCACGCCGCCGCAGCATCGCGGTGATCTCCCACCCCGACGCCGGCAAGTCGACCCTGACCGAGGCCCTGGCCCTGCACGCCCACGCGATCGAGGAGGCCGGGGCGGTGCACGGCAAGGGCAACCGTGCCGGCGTCGTGTCCGACTGGCTCGAGATGGAGCAGAAGCGCGGCATCTCGATCACGTCCGCCGCCCTCCAGTTCGCCTACGGCGACGTGGTGATCAACCTGCTGGACACCCCGGGCCACGCCGACTTCTCCGAGGACACCTACCGCGTGCTGACCGCGGTCGACGCCGCAGTCATGCTGCTCGACTCCGCGAAGGGCCTGGAGCCGCAGACGCTCAAGCTCTTCGAGGTGTGCCGCCGCCGCGGGGTGCCGGTCATCACGTTCGTCAACAAGTGGGACCGCCCCGGCCGCGAGGCGCTGGAGCTGTGCGACGAGCTGCAGGAGCGCATCGACCTGCGCCCGACGCCGCTCAGCTGGCCCATCGGCGAGGCCGGCCGGTTCCTCGGGCTGCTCGACCGCGCCAGCGGCGAGGTGCGCACCTACCGCCGCGCGCCGGGCGGCGCGTCGATCGCCGAGGAGCACCTCCTGACGCCGCAGGCCGCGGCCGACACCCTGGGCGACGACCACGCCGAGGCGGTGGAGAGCGTGCAGCTCCTCGACGAGCTCGACCGGGAGTCCTTCCTCGCCGGCACGACGACGCCGCTGCTGTTCGGCGCGGCGCTGGCCAACATCGGCGTCAAGCAGCTCCTGGACGCCGTCGTGGAGCTCGCACCCGCGCCGGGCTCGCGGCCCGACGTCGACGGTACGCCCCGCGACGTGGACCAGGCGTTCAGCGGGTTCGTGTTCAAGATGCAGGCGGGCATGGACCCCCACCACCGGGACCACGTGGCCTTCATCCGCGTGTGCTCCGGCCGCTTCGAGCGCGGCATGGTCGTGACGCACGAGCGCACGGGCCGGCCGTTCGCCACGAAGTACGCGCTGTCGGTCTTCGGCCGGGAACGGCAGACGGTCGAGGACGCCTACCCCGGCGACGTCGTGGGCCTGGTCAACGCCAGCACGCTCGCCGTCGGCGACACGGTGTACGACGCCGCCGGCCCGAAGGTGCGGTTCCCGCCCATGCCGGTGTTCGCGCCCGAGCACTTCGCGGCCGCCCGGTCGGTCGACCCGGGCCGCTCCAAGCAGTTCCGCAAGGGCATCTCGCAGCTCGAGCAGGAGGGCGTGGTCCAGGTCCTGGTGTCCGAGGCACGCGGCGACGGCAACCCGATCCTCGCGGCGGTCGGCCCGCTGCAGTTCGAGGTCGCGACGTTCCGCATGGAGCACGAGTTCTCGGCGCCCATCCGGACCGAGCAGCTCGGCCTGTCGCTGGCCCGCGAGGCCGCGCCGGAGCACATCGACACGATCGCCGCCTACCCGGGCGTCGAGATGGTGCGCCGCGGCGACGGCACGCCGCTCGTGCTGCTGCGTGACATCTGGCACGCACGGGCCTTCGAGCGGGCCCACCCGGACGTGCCGCTGATCCCGCTCGCCGCCAGCGGCGTCTAGCGCGCGAACCCCGCGACGCGGTGCGACGATCGGGGTGTTCAGCGGTGGTAGGACCGGGAGTGCGACCATGGACGCACACGGCAGGAGGCCGCTGGCCACGCTCGTCGGGCTTCCCGCGGTGGTCGGCGTCGCGGCGGCGCTCTGCGCCACCCTCTTCACCTCGCTGGTGCACGGCGCCGAGCAGCTGTTCTGGACCTGGCTCCCGGGCGCCCTGGGGCTCGACGGCGTGCCGTGGTGGTGGGTGCTGCTGCTCCTGCTGCTCGGCGGGGTCGGTGTGCACCTCGCGTCACGGCTGCCGGGGCACGGCGGCCACCACCCGCTGGACGGGTTCGCCTTCGACATCACGGGGCGCGAGCTGCCCTCGACGCTGCTGGCGGCGGCGTCGTCCCTGGTGTTCGGCGCGGTGCTCGGACCCGAGGCACCGCTGATCGCGATCGGCACCAGCATCGGCTTCGCCGTCCACCACCGCCTCGGCACCGAGGCCTCCAAGGTGCTCGTCATGGCCGCCGCCGCGGCGGCGCTCGGTGTCGTGCTGGGCAACCCCGTCGTCACCATGCTGCTCGTGCTGGAGGCGATGTTCCTCGCCGCGCGGCCGCGTCCCGAGCAGCCGGTGCTCCAGATGGTCCCGATCCTCGCGGCGCTCGGCGCGGGCTACGTGGTGCGCATCGGCATCGCCGACTGGCCGGGCGTCCACGTCCCCGAGCTGTCCATGGGCGACCTCGGCTCGTACCCGGACCTGCACGTGGTCGACCTCGTCGCCGGAGCCGTCGTGGCCCTGGTGGCCGGGGGCCTCGT
This sequence comes from Promicromonospora kroppenstedtii, assembly GCF_044389675.1. NCBI lineage: Bacteria > Bacillati > Actinomycetota > Actinomycetes > Micrococcales > Promicromonosporaceae > Promicromonospora > Promicromonospora kroppenstedtii. The sequence continues at coordinate 223,777 of NZ_JBIRYI010000001.1, forward strand.
GCTCGCGGCCATGCGCCTCGGCGGCGTCGCGCGGAAGGCGGCCGCGCGCGGCCCGTTCGTGGCGCTTCTCGCGGGCGGCCTGACGGTCGGTCTCCTGGCGGTGCTGGTCCGGGCGACGACGGGTGCCGACGTGGACACCGTGCTGTTCTCCGGGCAGCAGGCCCTGTCCACGGTGACGACGACCACGGCCGCGGGCACACTGGTCGTGGTCGCCGTCGTGAAGTCCGCGGCCTACTCCGTGAGCCTGGGCACCGGGTTCCACGGCGGGACGATCTTCCCGTCGGTGTTCGTCGGCGCTGCCGCCGGCGCCGCTGCCGCCCTCCTGATCCCGGGGACGGCGCTCGCCCCTCTGGTGGCCTGCGGCATCGCCGCCGCCGTGGCGGCCGCGGCCGGGATGCCGGTCACCGCCCTCGTCCTGGCCCTGCTGTTGTGCGTGACCGCTGGGCCAGCCGTCACCGTCCCGGCGATCCTCGGGGCGCTCGTGGGCACGCTGCTCAAAGGGCTGTTCAACACTCGGCGGCCCGCGACGGTCGAGCCATGAACGTCTACGCGCCGCTCGTCCCCGTGTTCGTGGGCGAGCCGCCCCGTGACCGGAGGCCCGCCGCCCGGGGACGAAGGTCCCGGGACGGGCCGCGTCCGTCGCGCCTAGCGTGATGAGGGTGAAGGCGGCGGACCGCCGTCGCCCGGAAGGGGACGCGACGATGATGTGGGACTGGGGTGGGTTCGGCTGGGGCTGGGGCCTGCTGATGATGGCGTTCATGGCCGTCTTCTGGCTCGTGGTCATCGGCGCGGTGGTCGCGGGCCTGGTGGCGCTCCTGCGCGGCCCGGGCCGGCGAGAGGGCCCGGGCGAGCGGGAGGACGCCGAGCGGATCCTCGCCGACCGGTTCGCGTCCGGGCAGATCGACGGCCAGGAGTACCACGAACGCCTGGACACGCTGCGGGCAGCGCGGCGGCCCGGGGCTACGGGTGGCTCGCCGTCACCTCGATGACCTCGTCCAGGCGGTCCAGGGCCGCCTGGAGGTCGTCGATCTTGGCGCGGATCCGGTCGCGCTCGGTGTGCAGCATGGCCCGCTGCTCGGCGTCGGTGTGCCCGGACTCGATGCACGGCAGCAGCTCCGCGATGTTCCGGCTGGACAGCCCGGCGGCGTACATCTGCTGGAAGAACCGTACGCGGGACCCCGCCTCGCGCGGGTAGAGCCGCTGGCCGGACGGGCTGCGTTCCGCGGTGAGCAGACCCTGCTGCTCGTAGTACCGCACCGCGCGCACCGAGACCCCGGCGTCGCGCGCCACCTCGCCGATGCGGACCAGCCGCTCGGCGTCCGCCGTCGTGGCGCTCATGGCGCCCCCTCTCACTGCTCCGGAGATCCGGTTCGATCAAGAACTCGATCGAGACTTGACCCTGACGTCAACGTCAGGTTTTAGCGTACCCGACATGGAGATCAAGAACTCAGTCGCCCTCGTCACCGGAGCCAACCGCGGGCTCGGCCGCGCTTTCGCCCAGCGGCTTCTCGACCGGGGCGCCCGCAAGGTGTACGCCACCGCCCGGCGCCCCGAGACCGTGGACCTGCCCGGCGTCGAGGTGCTCGCCCTCGACGTGACCGACCCGGCCTCCGTGCGGGCCGCGGCGCGGGCGGCGTCCGACGTCTCGCTGCTCGTCAACAACGCCGGGATCTCGACCGGGACCGACCTGGTGACCGGCTCGCTCGACGTCGTACGGCGCGAGCTGGAGACCAACGTGCTCGGCGGCCTCATGATGATCCGCGAGCTCGCGCCGGCGCTCGCCGCGCGCGGCGGGGGAGCGGTCGTGAACGTCCTGTCTGCGATGTCGTGGTTCGGGGTCAAGGGCGGCAACGCCTACCACCTGTCCAAGGCCGCCGCGTGGGCCATGACCAACGGCGTGCGCCTGGAGCTGGCCGACCAGGGCACGCTCGTGACCGCGGTCCACCTCGGCCTGGCCGACACCGACATGTCCGCGGGCTGGCAGGTGGACAAGATCTCGCCGTCAGACCTGGCGGACGCCGCGCTCGACGGGGTCGAGGCCGGGTCCGCCGAGGTGCTGGCCGACCAGTGGAGCCGGGACATCAAGGCCCGGCTCCCGCTGACGCCGGAGGAGTTCGACGCCGCGATGGCCCGTGCGCTGGCGGGCCTTACGGCGGCGTGACGGGCTTGCGTGCCGCGAGCCGCTCGATGATGCCCCGGTTGAACCGGTCGTGCCGCTCGACGGTCAGCCCGGCCGCCTCCACGTGCAGCAGCGGACGACGGCGGAAGTGCTCGCTCTGGAACCGCACGCTGTACACCTCGGCGACCGTCTGGAGCATCCGGAGCGGCGCCGACGTGCTGACCACGTGGTCGGCCAGGAGCAGCAGGCCGCCGGGCCGCAGCACGCGCACCATCTCGTCGACGGCGCCACGGTCGTCGGGCACGGCGCACAGCCCGAACGTGCAGACCACGGTGTCGAACGAGGCGTCGTCGAACTCCAGCCGCTGGGCGTCGCCGACCCGCAGCTCGACCGCACGGCCCAGCTCGGCGGCGTGCCGGCGGGCCAGGTCGATCATGGCCGGGCTGAGGTCCATCCCGGTCAGGGCGGTGTGCGCGGGGTAGAGGCCCAGGTTCAGGCCTGTGCCGACGGCGACCTCCAGCACCAGCCCGGTGGCCTGCCGGCACACCCAGTCCCGGGTGTCGCCGAACATGCGCTCGGCGCCGTTCATCTTGCGGTCGTAGCCCGCCGCCTGCCGGTCCCAGTGCCGGCGGACCCGGTCGGGTCCGGGTGATCTGACCATGGCACCTCGCTCGGTGGTCTTCGCACGCCGTCGCACGGTGGTCGCGAAACGACTCGGGCGGTGTTGCGTGGAGTCGACATCGTCTACTCTCCGCAACACCGCCCGAAGGCGCGACCTGGGTTCAGCCGACCCGCAGGAACGTCGGGTTGGACTGCCAGATGCTGGTGTACCGCACGCTCTTGCCGGGGACCGGCGCCTCGATCTGCATGCCGTTGCCCGCGTAGATCGCGATGTGTCCCGGGGTCCAGATCAGGTCGCCCGCCTGAGCCTCGGCCCACGACACCGGCGTGCCGGCGTACAGCTGCTGGGACGAGGTGCGCGGCAGATCGATGCCCACCTGGGCGAAGACGTAGGACGTGAAGCCGGAGCAGTCGAACCCGGACGGCGTGGTGCCGCCCCACACGTACGGGACACCCAGGTACCGCATCGCGATGGACACCACCGACGCGCCCCGCTCCTTCGCGGCGCGCTCGGCCTCCTCCGCCTCGATCTGCGCCTGGTACTCGGCGTTCTCCGTCGCGGAGACCACGGACACGGCCGACTTCTCCAGCGTCAGCTGCGCGTCCGCCGCGACGGTGATCATCGGCGAGGCGGAGACCGACTCCCGGGCTTGGGCCGTCAGCGCATTGAGGTCCGCGGTGTTGAGCGCGCCCTGGACCGGCTGGCCCTGCAGCGCCGTCGTCGCAGGTGCCGCCTGGGCCGGGGTGGCGATGAGCGACAGCAGCACGCCGCCGCCGGCCGCCGCGACCACCGCACCGCGTCCGGCGAACGAGCTGACGTGCTCGCCCGCGGCGCGCGCGACGCCGGCCAGGGGGCGGTGCGCCGCCCGGTGCCGGCCGCGTGCACGGGGGAGTGCGGCCGGTTCGAGGTTGGGATCCATGAAGGCTGGGACCTTTCTGGTTCGGAAACTGAAGCGCACACGCGGCATCGTGGTGGGCCGAGCCGAGGTGGGCCCACACTAGCGCCTCCTCCGGCGGTGCGGGACCCACCTGGCGTGATCTTTTCGTGATCGGCCCCGCCGGGTATGCCGCGGGACGCTCCAGACCACCGGTCGGCCGTCGGGGAGTGGCCCCCGGCACCCGCCGTCAGCCCCCTGCCGGCACCGTCGTGCTCTCGCGGACCACCACGGTGTGCGGCGCCGGTCGAGGAGCCCAGCCGGCGCGGCGACCGCTGGGCGTGACCCCGGCCTGACCCCGCTGCGCGGCGCGTCCAGGGTCGCTACCAGGGGCAATCCCGATGTCAGGGGGCCGCGACCTTTTCTACGGTCGGATGCATGACGCCCACCAGAGCACGCTTCGCCTCCATCCTGCTCGCTCCCGTCGTCGCCGTCGCGATGCTGGTGTCCCTCGCCGCCGCGCCTGCCCAGGCGGTGGTCGGCGGGGACGACGCCTCGACCCGGCAGTACCCGTGGATGGTGTTCCTCAGCCGCGTCGGCGACCAGACGACGCCGTCGGGCCAGTTCTGCGGGGGAACCCTCGTGGCACCGACCAAGGTGGTGACCGCCGCGCACTGCATCGCCGACCTCACGCCCGAGGAGTTCCAGGTCATCGGCGGACGCACCGACCTGCACCGCCGGAACGGGACCGTCCGCGACGTCGTCTCCGTGTGGAACGCGCCCCGGGTGCCGCCGCCCGCGGCCGAGCCGGGGGAGCCGGTGTTCGTCGGCGGGGGCGACCTGTCGGTGCTGACCCTGGAGCACCCCATGCCCTACCGCACCCTCCGCATGGTCGACGCCGACGACGCGTGGCGCTACGCGCCCGGACGGCAGGCGACCATCCTCGGCTGGGGCATCTACGAGGAGGACGGGCTGCTCGGCCCGTCACCCGTGCTGCAGCGGGGTCGCATCCCGATGCTCGACTACACCACCTGCAACGACGCGTTCCAGGAGCACCCGGCGCTGCCGCGCCAGCTCGACCCCCGGTTCTACGTCTGCGGCGGCGTGCCCGACGGCGGCCCCGCGGCGTGCGGTGGCGACAGCGGCGGCCCGCTGGTCATCGACGGGCGGCTGGCCGGGGTGTTCGGGCCGATCCTCTCGCGCAACGGCACGGTCTGCGCGGACGCCTACAGCGGGTACACAAGGGTGGACGTCTACGCCGACCTCATCCGGGCCGAGCTCCGCCGCAGATGACACCCGTGGCAGGAGGAGGTTCGCGGAGCCGCGATACTGGAGTGTGAACACGTCCATCGTTACCCCTGCGGAAGCAGGGGCGGATATCCCGATCGAGCTGCTCTACCGAGTTCCCTACGGCAAGGTGCTGCACGGCAAGGACTGCCAGCACCTGACCACCAACCGGCTGGCCACGCTCCAGCCGGCGACCGAGCTCGACCGGCAGAAGTTCAAGATCTGCAGGTCGTGCATCATCGCCCTCGACGGCGACCCCGGCCGCGACGACTTCGACTCGTTCGACGCCGCCCTCGAGGCGCTCCAGGTCCCCGCGGCGAACCGCCCGGCGATGCGCGCCATTGCCGACGGGCTCGACACGTCCCGCATCTGGATCCCGTCGACGCGCACCTACGTGGCCGTCTCGCCCGGTACGGGACACGAGGTGACCGCGTTCTTCAGCAAGGACTCCGTCGACATGCGCAAGGACGAGGGCGGCTACGAGCGCCTCGTGCTGGCGACCCCCTCGGGGCGGACGACGGCGGCCGGCAAGCAGCGGGCGAGCGCCGCCGGCAAGACGCGGGCGGCGGCCGCGCAGGAGCCGGAGCCGGCGCCGCCGACCTGCCCCACCTGCTACATGCAGCTCCCGGCGACGGGCGTCTGCGACAGCTGCGACTGAGCTCACCACCGCGGGACGTCGTCCGCCGTCGGCCGAGCTGCGGCCCCGGGGAATGGTCCCGGCGACCGTTCCCCTTCGAAGCCTAAGTTTCTTCGCTTTGAGTCGCCTCAAAGCGAAGAAACTTAGGCCTCGAAGGGGATGGAGCGACAGCGCTGAAGGAGAGTGGACATTGTCTACTCCCAGCAACATGCCCCCGCGCGACTACCTTTCCCACGACGTCACGGACGGCCGCAGACGTGCGGACGGGCCGTTCATTCCTCTCCCGACCGGGCCGGCGACAGGATCGCCGGCCCGGCTCGCGAGGGATCAGCGGCCGGCGACGCCGAACGCCGACGTGACCTCCTGGGTCACCGAGTTGCCGGCGTCGTCCCGGGCGGTCGCCCGGAGCGAGACCAGGTCGGCGCCACGGGACGGGATGCGCAGGCGCGCTTCCCAGCGGTCGTCGTCACGCCGCAGCGAGACCTTGGACCACGACGAGCCGCCGTCGTAGCTGACCTCCAGCGTCGCACCCTGCACCGAACCGGCCCGCGGCGCGCCCGGCACGGTGTACGGGACCACCGCGAACGGCACGGTCGAGCCCGCCCGGACGGTGCCGTCCAGTGCCGTGTCGACGTCGTAGTCGAGCTGCACCAGCGGGAGCGGCGTGCCGTTCTCGCCGGGTACGGCGTCGTCGGCCTGGTCGGCCACGAAGGTCCACGACGTGCGGGTGCGCGTCGAGTACCGGTGGGCGTCGTCGGCGGCGTCGGTGTCGATCTCGAACCGGTACTCCTGCGGCCCCTCGACCGCCGGGACCGAGGCCTGGACGGCCTGTCCGATGCTCTCCCGCACCAGGGTGTCGCCCTGGTAGAGGCGCGAGGTCACCGGCGTCTCACCCCACGGGAAGCCGCCGGTGATGCCGGCCGGCCCGCTCGACGGCGCGACGTTGACCGCGAACCAGTCGCCGCCGTGCCACGGACCCCAGTAGCCGTCGCCCGTGCGGGGCGCCGTCACCGGAGCCCACCAGTCACGCACCGTGGTGCTGCGCGGCTCGTACGCCTGGCGCACGCCCCGCTGCTCCCAGGTGCTCTCGTGGTCCACGCTCTCGTACCACTCGACGTCGTCGTACGTGGAGACGTAGTCGGTGCGCTCCGTCGCCGTGGGCTGCAGCACCATGACGCTCAGGCACGGCGGCCACTGGTAGTCGCGGCAGTCGGCGCGGTCGTCGACGGCGAGCCGCTCCTGCGTGTCGTTGTACCTGCTCTCCACGGTCGCGAGCTGCCGGCTCGACGGCGCCAACCCCAGCTCGGCGGGGATCTCGCCGGGCCAGCTCTTCGACACGTCGAACAGGTACGTCGGGAACTCGACCGCCTTGCCGGTGAGGGTGAGCAGGCCCTTGCGAGCTGCCGCGAGGAGCTTGGCGCCCTGGGCGGACGACACCGAGACGACGGGCACGTCACCCTGCGTCGCGTACTCGACCAGCGAGCCCGGCCGGTCGTTGACGACCACCAGCAGCGCGGCTCCGGCGGCCTGGGCAGCCGCCTCGCGCTCCTCGGCGGACACGGCGTCGTCCCTGGTCACCAGCACTGCGCGACCCTCAGCACGCACGCGCTCGTACTCGGCGGTCGTACCCGTGCCGGCCGCGACGGCCCGCAGCGAGACCCGGCCGTCGAGCCGCGCCGACCCGACCTGGTAGACCGGGTCGAACGCGACGGGCAGGGGAGCCCAGGCCCGCACGTCGAGCGCCGGCTCGGTGGCGCGCCACCGCACGGCGAAGTCGAAGTCGGCGCTGTCCACGGGACCGGTCCTCGCCGCGTAGAACGAGTCGACGTCGGCCGGCACCGCATACGTGGCGCCGAACGTCGAGTACAGGCCGCCGATCCCGGAGTCGTTGAAGAACTGGAACCGCCGGTAGCTCACCTCGCTCGCGCGGGGCGTCCGCAGCGTCAGCTCGTCGGCGTCCCGGGCGTCGAGCACCAGGGACTGGTCCGCGTCGGACACGACGACCTGCGGGTCACCGACCAGCGCGACGCCGGTCGAGCCGGCACCCTTCGAGCCGGCGACGTCGAGGAACGCGGTCGCGGAGTAGACGCCCGGCTCCAGCCGCTGCGTCGGCACCGCGCCCGTGGCCGGGTCGATCGGCAGGCTGCTGACGAACTGGTCGCCGTAGCGGTAGAAGTCCACGTAGCCGCCGGCCGGCTTGCCGGAGCGGTCCAGCGCGGTGATGTCGAGGCCGTACCGCTCCTCCTCCTTGACCAGCGCGACGGCGGTCCGCACCGTCACCTCGCCCGAGGCGTCCGTACCGACGACGGCGCCGCTGTACTTGCCGGCCAGTGCCGCGTCGTCGGCGTCGGCGGTGACCGTGACGTCGGCCGTACCGCCGGCAGGGACCACCACCTCAGAGGCCGACAGCGTCATCAGGTCGCTGTCCGCGCCGTCGGGCCCCGTGACGTCGGTGCTCAGCGCGAGCGTGACGTCGGCGTCCGTCGAGTTGGTGAACGTGACAGCGGCGCTCGCGGGCTCGTCGCCGTCGTGCGGCCAGCCGTAGAAGCCGAGCAGCCCGCCGCCGGACGCGTCCACGCCGTCGAGCGCGGCCGGGACGTCCAGGCGGCCCGTGCCCACCTCGTACGCCGGGGCGTCGATGTCGGCCGCAGAGGAGACCAGGGCCTCCTTGAGCTGCGCACCCGTCAGCTCCGGGTGCGCACCCTTGACGATCGCCGCGGCTCCCGCGACGTGCGGGGTGGCCATGGAGGTGCCGCTCATCGACGCGTACCAGCCCTCGCCGCCCGACTGCTGCGAGCGGGCCGCGACGATGCCGACGCCGGGCGCCGTCAGGTCGGGCTTGATCGCGTGGTCGCCCACGCGCGGGCCGTAGCTGGAGAAGTCGGCGCGCACGTCGCCGTCGTCCACCGCGCCGACCGTGAGGGCGGCGTCCGCCGTGCCCGGGCTGCCGAGCGAGCCCTCCGCGTAGCTGTTGCCCGCCGCGACGACGAAGAGGGCGCCCGTCTCCTCGCTCAGCGCGTTCAGCGCCTGCGCCATGGGGTCGGTGCCGTCGTTGAGGCTGGAGTCGCCGAGGCTCATGGAGACGACGTCGGCATGGGCGGCGCCCCACTCCATGCCCGCGATGATCCAGGAGTCCTGGCCGTAGCCGTCGTTGTCGAGCACCTTGCCGACCAGCAGGTCGGCGCCCGGGGCGACGCCCTTGTACAGGCCCTCGCTCGCGGCACCCGTGCCGAGCACCGTGGAGGCGACGTGCGTGCCGTGCCCGTGCCGGTCGTCGTCGACCGCCTGGCCGGGCACGAACGACTCGGCCTGCGCGATCTGGTCCGCGACATCGGGGTGCGTCGCGTCGATGCCGGTGTCGAGCACCGCCACCGAGGCGCCCGTGCCGTCGAAGCCCGCAGCCCACGCCTCGGGCGCGCCGACCTGCGCCGTGCTGTGGTCCAGGGTGGACTCGGCCTTGCCGTCGAGCCAGATCTTCTCGACGCCCCCGGCGAACGTGCCGGCCTCGGCACCCGACCGCGCTGAGCGTGCGGGGCCGGTGGTCGCGGCCGACCAGAACGCCGACGCCTCGGCCTTCTTCGCGGCCACGGCGGACGCGTCGATGCTCGGCAGGTCCAGCGTGCGCTTCGCGCCAGGCAGCTCGGTCGCCGCGGAGCGTGCCCGGCTGCCGGTGTGCTCGAGGATGAGCGGCGTGGCGGCCACGGTCTCGTCGTCGTACCGCATCTCCAGCAGCGCCGTGACGTCGAACAGCCGCCGGTCCAGGGTGCCGGCCGCCAGGTACGGCAGCGCGGCGTCCGGGATCACGTAGGTGTGGTCACCCACCTGCTGGGTGCGGACGGCGCCGCCTCCGGCCGGCTCGACGCCGAGGGTCAGCGCGCCGTCGCCGGAGGTGGTGACGTCGACGACGTCGCCGGTGACCAGCGTGACGGTTGTGCGGCCGTCGGCCAGCGCGGGGGTGTCGGGGGCGGAACCGCCGGAGCCGGACGAGCTGCCGGGAGCCGCGAGGTCGGAGCTGCTGGGGGTCGCGTGCGCTGTGGTGGCCATCGCGGCGACCAGGGCGGTCGCGGCGACTGCCGCGGCGGCCCGGGTGGCGGCCGGGAGCCCGCGCCGGGTTGGGGATCTCATGGAGGTGGACACTCGCAGCCGGTCGCGACACGTCACAAGAGGCGCATCGTGGCGGCTTTACGGCATGTCGTGACTCCGCCAGAGTTGGGCACCCATCGACGTGACGGAGGAGTGCCATGCTCGGCGACGTGCTCGGACTGACCCCTGACGAGACCCTCGCGTACAGCGAGCTCGTCGCCATGCCCTCGGCGACCGTGGCGGACCTCGCCGCGGCGCTCTCCGCCTTCGGGACCTCCCTGGGCGACGCCCACCGGCTGCTGCGGCGCCTGGAGGAGCACGGCCTGGCCGCGCGGCTCACCGGGGACGAACGGCGGTTCGCCGCCGCGCCGCCCGCGATCGCGCTCGGCGCGCTGCTCGCCCGTCGGCAGGACGAGGTGCGGCACGCCGAGGTCGAGCTCAGCCGGCTCGAGGAGGTCTACCGGGTGGCCGCGGCGGGTCGGGGCCCCACCGACGTCGTCGACGTCATCCGGGGGGAGGACGCCGTGCGGCACCGGTTCGAGCAGCTCCAGCTCGGGGCGCGCGAGTGCGTCGACGCGTTCGTCCGCCCGCCGGTGATCGTCACGTCCAGCCAGGAGAACTCCGCCGAGGGCCAGGCCGTCGAGCGCGGCGTGCAGTACCGCGTGGTGGTCGAGCGCAGCATGCTGGAGAGCCAGGCCGTCACGGTCGACGAGGCGGTCGAGGCCACGGAGGCGGGGGAGGACGTGCGGTTCGCCGAGCGGGTGCCGCTCAAGCTCATCCTCATCGACCGCCGGCTCGCGCTGCTGCCGCTCACGTCGTCGGGCGACGTCGTCGGCGCGCTGCTGGTCCGCGAGAGCACGCTGCTCGACGCCCTGCTCGCGCTCTTCGAGAACGTCTGGGACCGTTCGACGCCGCTGCTCGTGGGCACGTCGGGCCTGGCCGGCGACGTGGTGGAGCACGTGGACGACGACGACGCCCGCGTGCTCGGCCTGCTGCTCGCCGGGCTGACCGACCAGGCCGTGGCCAACCAGCTCGGCACGTCGCTGCGCACCGTGCAGCGCCGGGTGCGCGCGCTGATGGACCTGGCCGGCGTCGAGACCCGCGTGCAGCTCGGCTGGCACGCCGCGACGCGCGGCTGGGTGCGGGCGGGGGCCGTGCCCGTGTGACGTTCGCGACGCCGGCACGGTGCCGTCCGAAATCCGCTTTCCGCGCCGCCCGGCCCCGGGCGAGGATCGGCCCGTGACCTCTTCTCCACGCACCGGCGCCCTGGGATTCTGGGCGGACCTGCCGCAGGACGGCCGCTGGCTGCTGTCCACCGTGGTGGTGCAGTTCTTCGGCCGCGGCCTGACGCTCCCCTTCACGATCATCTACCTGCACGAGGTGCGCGGGTTCTCGCTCGCCCTGTCCGGCACGCTCATGGGTCTGATCGCCGTGGTCGGCGTGCTCGTGACCGGCCCGGCCGGCGCCCTGGTCGACCGCTACGGCGCCCGCCGCGTCATGCTGACCGGCCTGTTCTTCGCCGTGGCGGGCTACTCGGTGCTGGCCTTCGCCACGACGCCGCTGGTCGCGGCCGCCGGGCTCGCGCTGTTCGGCGTGCAGCTCGGCGTCGGCTGGCCGTCGGTGAACGCGCTGGTGGCCACGGTCGTCGACGGCGACCTGCGGCAGCGGTACTACGGCGTGAACTTCGCGCTGCTCAACCTCGGCGTCGGCGTGGGCGGCGTGGTGGGCGGCCTCGTGGTCGACGTCGGGCGGCCCGGCACGTTCGTCATGGCGTTCCTGGTCAACGCCGCGACGTTCCTGCTCCCGATCGTGGTGCTGCTGGGCCCGCTGCGGCACCTGCACGGCCGCGTGGACCGGCCGCACGACGCCGAGGCCGGCGGCGAGAGCTACCTCGCGATCCTGCGCCGGCCCGAGGTGCTGTGGCTCTCGGCGCTCGGCCTGCTGGCGGCGTTCGTGGGCTACGGGCAGATGGAGGGCGGCTTTCCGGCCTTCGCCCGGCAGGTCGCCGAGGTCTCCACGCGCGTGGTCGGGTTCGCGTTCGTGGTGAACACCGTGGTGATCGTGGCACTGCAGTTCTGGGTGATGAACCGCGTGAGCGGACGACGCCGCACGCGCGTCCTCGCGCTCATGGCCGTCGTCTGGGCCGCGGCCTGGCTGCTGCTCGGCGTCACCGGCCTGATACCCGGCGGCCTCGCGGCCGTGGTCATCGTGCTGGCGTTCCACGGTGTGTTCGGCCTGGGGGAGACCCTCATGCAGTCCGTGCTCCCCGCCCTGACCAACGACATGGCGCCCGCCCACCTGCGCGGCCGGTACAACGCCATCGGCTCGGGCTCGTTCCAGGCCGGCACCATCGCGGGGCCCGTGGTCGCGGGGCTGCTGCTGGAGCACGGCTGGTCCGGGGCGTTCATCGGCGTCGTGGTGGCCGGGTGCGCCGGTATCGCGGCCACGGCCCACGCCGTCGGGCGGCGCGTGACGCCGGCGATCAACGGTGTCGAACGCGCACGGACGGAGTCGCCGGAGCCGGCTGAGGCGCCGACGCCGTCGTCCTGACGCGCGGGTCTGGGGCCGCGTTAGCGGCTCCCCTTTGAGGCCTAAGTTTCTTGGCTTTGGGCGGCTCCAAAGCCAAGAAACTTAGGCCTCAAAGGGGGTGGCGCAGCAGCGCCCCGGGGAGCAGGCTCAGCCCACCGGGTCCGCCGTCGCCGCATGCTCCCGCGCCCACGCCAGTGCGTGGTCGGCCACGGCCTCCCAGGGCGCGCGCGGACCACGCAGTCCGTCGTGGGGCCGGGAGTTGCTAGGGCGCCGCCCTGGCCCGCGGGGCCAGCCGGTCCGCGAGCTGCCGCCGGGATGTCACGCCGAGCTTCTGGAAGACCTTGCGCAGGTGGTAGTCGACGGTGCTGGGGCTGATGAACAGGTTCGCCGCGATCTCGGGGTTGGTGCGCCCGCGCGCGGCCAGGCGCGCGATCGTGTACTCCTGCGCCGTCAGGCCGAACCGCCGGGGTGGGGCGTCGCTCTCGCCCGGGGTGCCGAGAGCGGCCAGCTCCGCGACGGTGCGCGCCACGAACAGCTCGGCGCCGCTGTGGTGCAGCTGCTGCAGGGCGAGCCGGAGCTGCTCGGCCGCGTCGCGGCGCCGCCGGGCCCGGCGCAGCCACTCCCCGTAGACCAGGTGGGACCGGGCCCGGTCCATCTCCGCGCCCGTGCCGCTCAGCGCCTCGATCGAGGCCCGGTAGTGCGGCTCGGGATCGTCGGGGTCGGCCAGGGCCAGCGCCAGCGCCCGCTCCGCGACCCCGCGGCACCAGGCCGAGGCGTTCGCGTCCGCGAGGGCCGACAGCAGCCGGGCCGCCCGCGCCGCCTCGGCCGGGTGCCCGCTGCGCGCGGCCGCCTCGACGTAGTCCGGGTACTGGTGCGGCGTGACGTGCAGGAACGGGTCCTCGACGAGTGGCAGCAGCCGCTCGTAGGCGTCCTGATAGCTACCCTCGGCGAGGTCGCGCACCGCCAGGGCCGCCACGGCCGACCCCTCGACCCCGCCGAACCCGGTCGCGGCGGCGCCGTCCGCGATGGCCTGGACGGTGGGCCGCGGCGCTCCGGTCCAGGCCAGCACGGCGACGTTGGGCACGTTCTCGGCGTCGTACCCCATGGCGCGGCGTACCTCGCGCACCAGCTCGTCGTAGCTGGTGGCCCTGCGCAGCGACCCGCCCCAGAGCTCGGACAGGGCCATGACCCACAGCAGCGTGCCGAGCACCTGCAGCGCCCCGGAGTCGCGCGCCGCCTGGGCCGCGCGGACCAGCGCGGCGCTGCGGCCGGCGTCGTCCCAGAGGAACGTGCCGAGCGACGCGATGGTGGTGCCCATGTGCATCAGCTCGGCGTCGGGCAGCGCGAGCAGCGCGTCGAACGCGGCCCGCGCGGGGCCTACGGCCTGCGGGTACGGGGCGAGCACCAGGGCGCCCAGACCGCGCAGGACGTCGGCCGCCGGCCCCTCGGCGAGGTCCGCGCCCGCCGCGAGTCGCCGCCCCAGGTCCTCCCGGGTGACGCCGAGCATGAGCCGCTCGGCGGTGCAGCACGACTCGAACGCGCGCAGCAGCGCCACCTGCTCGCGCTCGGGGTCCTGGCCGTGGAACGCGTCGGCCGCGCCGAGGTGGGCGGCGGTGGCGCCGCGCACGCCGTCCGGGTCCGCCGTGAACAGGGCCAGCGTGCTGCGCACCGACATCACGCGGCCGCTCGTGGTGACGTCGACGGTGGTCAGGTCGATCTCGTCGACCAGCCGCTGCGTCAGGTGGACGGCCCCGACGGACAGCGCCGCCTCGGCCGCCCCGACCTGCCGCGCCCCGCGGACCGGCCCGGGCGGCGTGAGCTCGGCGGCGCGGGTCAGGATCGTCGCGCGCGAGGCGAGCCCTCCGCGCCGCGCGGCCAGGTCCGCGGTGTGCGCCAGGCGGTCGGCGACGGCCGGGTCTGTGCCGAGCACGGCGCGGGCGGCGTGCCAGGCCGCGGTCTCGACCAGGCCGAGCCCCTCGGCCGCCCGCGCGAGCGCCGCGTGCATGCGGCGCAGCTCGGGGCCGGGGGCGGCGTTGTAGACGGCCGACCGCACCAGCGGGTGCCGGAACCGCACCACGGGCTGCAGCTCCACCAGGCCGGCGAGCTCGGCCCGGTCGCCGCCGCCCGGATCGAGGCCGACGTCGGCGGCCGCCGCGGCCAGCAGGTCGATGTTCCCCGTGGAGTCCGTGGCAGCGAGCAGCACCCAGGCCTGCACGTGGGGGTCGGCGCGCCGCACCTGCCGCACGTAGTGCTCCTCCAGGTGCCGTCCGACGGGCACGGGCGCGCCGCCCAGCCCCAGGTCGGGCAGCTCGTGCACCAGGACGTCGCCCGCCAGGTCGATGAGCGCCAGCGGGTTGCCGCCGGTCGCCCGGGCGATGGCCGCGGCCGCCGACGGCGCCACGGGCTGCGCCGCCGACCGGTTCAGCAGCTGCACCGCGGCCTCCAGGTCCAGCCCGGTCAGGGCGAGCTGCGGCACGCCGCCCATCCGCTCCGCGAACCCGCCGTCGTCCCGCGCCGCGAAGACGACCGCGACGTGCTCCACCGCGAGCCTCCGGGCCACGAACGCGAGGGCGTCCAGGCTCTCGGCGTCGATCAGGTGCGCGTCGTCGACCACGCACACCACAGGGGTGCGGTCCGCGGCCGCCGAGAGCAGCCCCAGCACGCCCAGGCCCACCAGGAACCGGTCGGGCGGCGGCCCCTCCGTCTGGCCCGACGCGACGCGCACCGCCTCCCGCTGCCGCTCCGGCAGTCCGGCGCAGTGCTCGCGGAGCATCGTGACCAGTCGCTGCACCGCCGCGAACGGGATGGTCGACTCCGACTCGTACCCGTCCAGGCGGATCGCGGCCAGGCCCGGCACGCGCGTCGCCTCGGTCAGCAGGCAGGTCTTGCCGATCCCCGGCTCACCCAGGACCAGCAGCGACCCGCCGCGGCCGGTGCGTGCACCGCGGAGCAGCGTGGCCAGCCGACGCAGCTCCTCGTCGCGCCCCAGAGGGGTGGCGGCGGTCTCCATCCGCCCACGGTAGGTCGGTACCGGAGGGACTACGTGGTTCACGTGGTCCATTCACCCGGTCCGCTGCGGATGATCTTTTGTGTCCGTACCACGACAGGAGACATACCGATGGCCAGGAGACGCTTCACCCGCCCTACCGCCTTGGTCGCCGCGCTCGCCACGGCACTGCTCGCTCTCTCGTCCGTGACCGGCTCCACCACGCCGGCCCGCTCGCACGGTTCCCACGGGGTCCCGGGTGATCACACCAAGCCCACCATCGTGCTCGTCCACGGCGCGTTCGCCGACTCCAGCGGCTGGTCCGGCGTCTCCGAGCGCCTCATGGACCGTGGCTACCCGGTCATCGCCTTCTCCAACCCGCTGCGCGGCCCGACGTCGGACAGCGAGTACCTGCGCCTGTTCCTCGACACGATCGAGGGACCGATCGTGCTGGTGGGCCACTCCTACGGCGGCGCGGTCATCACCAACGCCGCGACCGGCGACGACGACGTCGAGGCGCTGGTCTACGTGGCGGGCTTCGCGCTCGCCGAGGGCGAGACCGTGGCCGACGCCAACGCGCTGGGCGGTGGCCCGCCGCCCGAGGTCATCGACCACCTCGTGCTGCGTCCCTACCCCGGGGCACCGGAGAACGACGCCGACGCGTACATCGACCCCGTCTGGTTCCCGCGGCTGTTCGCCCCGGACCTGCCGCGCGACGAGGCGCGGTTCATGGCCGCGACCCAGCGCCCGGCGACGCTCAGCTCGCTCGGGACGCCGTCCGGCCCGCCCGCCTGGGAGGACATCCCGAGCTGGTACATCGTGGCCAAGAACGACCGGATCATCCCGCCCCAGGCCGAACGGGCCATGGCGAAGCGCGCCGGCTCCACGACGGTCGAGCTCAAGAGCTCCCACGTCGCGATGATCAGCCAGCCCGGCGCCGTCACCAGGGTCATTCTGGACGCTGCCCGGAACAGCTGAGACCCCTCCCGGAAGCCGTCTGCCGCCTGGGTGCTGGTTCCCAGGCGGCGGACAGCGGGTGAGCAGGACACTTTCGTTGCCCTTTTCGCCCGCTCTCTCCAGAGTGTCACGTGGCCCACGTACGTGGACCAGTGGTTGCGCCCAGCTCAGGGCGCTTGCACCCCGGAGGCAAGATGCACAGTCGCATGCCAACCAGACGACGCGCGCCGATCGCTCTCGCAGCGGTCGGCGCACTGCTGGCCACCACGGTGAGCGTGACCCCGGCGCTCGCGAGCACCCCGGTCCCGGCGGGGACGGCGCCCGTCGTGGCCGCCGACGTCCCCGACCGCGCCGCCGACAAGATCACGCCCGCCGTGCAGACCCGGCTGGAGACCAAGGAGTCGGCCGACTTCTGGATCCGGTTCGCCGACCGGCCGGACCTCGCGCCCGCCAAGGCGATGACCGACTGGGACGAGCGCGGCCAGTACGTCTACGACGAGCTGACCCGCACGGCCAAGGCGTCGCAGTCCGGCGTCGTCGCCGACCTGAAGGCCGCCGGCGTGGACTTCGAGTCCTACTGGATCAGCAACGCGATCCTCGTGCAGGACGGCACGCAGGAGCTCGCCGAGCAGGTGGCCGCCGACCGCGAGGTCGAGCAGGTGCACGAGCGGTTCGCGGCCCAGCCCGTCGAGCCGGTGGAGCGCAAGGCCGCGACCGAGCGCGCGCCGCTCGCGACCGAGTGGGGCCTGGACGCGATCGGCGCCCCCGACGTGTGGGACCTCGGGTTCACCGGCGAGGGCATCACCGTGGCGAACATCGACTCCGGCGTCGACGTCGAGCACCCCGCGCTGCTGGAGCACTACCGCGGCTACCTGGGCGCGGACGGTCTGAGCAACGATTACAACTGGTTCGACGCCGGCGGATTCTGCGACGGCTCGCCGTGCGACGGCGACGCCCACGGCACGCACGTCATGGGCACCATGGTGGGCGACGACGGTGAGGGCAACCAGGTCGGCGTCGCACCGGGCGCCGACTGGATCGCGGCCAACGGCTGCGCCTCCTGCTCCGACGCCGACCTGCTGGCCTCGGGCCAGTGGATCCTGGCGCCGACGCGCGCCGACGGCTCGGACCCCGACCCGTCCCAGCGGCCGCACGTCGTGAACAACTCGTGGGGGCAGCAGGAGCCGGGCGCCATCGACGACTTCATGTCCGAGGAGATCGCCGCCTGGGAGGCGGCGGGCATCTTCGGCGCGTGGGCCGCGGGCAACGCGGGCGAGGCCGGCTGCCAGTCGACGTCTTCCCCCGGGGCGAACGTGGCCACCTACGCGGCCGGCGCGTTCGGGGAGTCCGGCGAGATCGCCGAGTTCTCGTCGCGTGGCCCGGGCGCCGACGGCGAGACGAAGCCGAACCTGGCCGCCCCCGGTGACAATGTCCGCTCGTCCGTCCCGGGCGGCGACTACGCCGAGTTCAGCGGCACGTCCATGGCCTCCCCGCACCTCGCGGGCGCCGTCGCGCTCCTGTGGAGCGCGGCGCCGGTGCTGGTCGGCGACATCGAGGGCACCCAGGCCCTGCTGGACCAGACCTCGGTCGACGTGGCCGACGACTCCTGCGGCGGCACCCCCGCCGACAACAACGTGTGGGGCGAGGGCAAGCTCGACGTCGCGGCGCTCGTCGCCGCCGCGCCGACCGACGGCTTCGGCTTCGTCGCGGGCACCGTGACCGACGCCGACGGCGAGCCCGTCGGCGGGGCGCGCGTGACCACGGGCGACCGCTCCGACACCACGGACGCCGAGGGCGCGTTCCGCCTGGGTCTGGAGGAGGGCACGCACGAGCTGGCCGTCTCCGCGTTCGGGTACCTGGACGCCACGGCACAGGCCGAGGTCGTCGAGGGCGAGACGGTCACGGTGGACGTCACGCTGGAGGCCGCGCCGACCACGACCGTGAGCGGCACCGTCACCGACGGTTCCGGCCACGGCTGGCCGCTCGACGCCGAGGTCACGGTGCAGGGCGCGCCGAGCGGCGTCGCCACCTGGACCGACCCGTTCACCGGCGAGTACTCGCTGGAGCTGCCGCAGTCGGCCACGCACACGCTCGTCGTGCAGCCGTCCGTGACCGGCTACGCCGCGTTCACCCAGGCGGTCGAGGTCGGCACGGGCCCGGTCTCCGCCGACGCCGCGATCCCCGTGCTCTCCGAGTGCACGGCCCCCGGCTACGACCTCGTCGGGGCGGGTGCCACGGAGGAGTTCGAGTCGGGCGACGTGCCCGAGGGCTGGACCGTCGAGGACCTGGCCGGCACCGAACAGGTCTGGACGTTCGACGACCGGTTCGGCGCGAGCAACATGACGGGCGGCGAGGGCCTGTTCGCCGAGGTGAACAGCGACGCCTACGGCGAGGACGGCGCGCAGGACACCACGCTCACCTCGCCCGCGTACGACCTGAGCGGCGTCGAGGCGCCGCTCCTGACGTTCGACCAGTCGTACGGCGCGATCGGCGACTTCGCCGACGTCGACCTCAGCCTCGACGGCGGGGAGACCTGGGAGACCGTGCTGCACCAGACGTCCGACGCGCTCGGGCACACGGTCGTCCCGATCACGGCCGCCGCCGACCAGTCCGACGTGCGGGTCCGGTTCCACTACGGCGACGCCGTGTACGCCCTGTGGTGGCAGGTCGACAACGTCGCGATCGGCGCCTGCACCCCGATCGAGGGCGGCCTGGTCTCCGGGTTCGTGCACGACCTCAACACCGGTGACGGCGTGAACGGCGCCACGGTGACCGCGGGGGAGCAGAGCGCCACGACCGTCGACCCCGAGAACCCGACGGTCGGCGCCGGGTTCTACTCGCTGTTCTCCCCGCAGGTCGGCGAGCAGCAGGTCGGCTACTCCGCCAAGGACTACGAGTCCACCGAGGCGACGGTCACCGTCGTCGCCGACGCGATCACCCGGCAGGACGTCGAGCTCGCGGCCCCGCTCCTGACCGTCTCGCCGGAGCAGATCTCCCGCGAGGTGCGCCTGGGCGGCACCCGGTCCGGCTCGTTCACCGTGACGAACGAGGGCACCGCGCCCGCGGACGTCGAGGTGGCGCCGGCGTCGTCCGACTTCGAGATCCTCGGGTCGGCGTCGGGCACCGGCGTCATCAAGGGTGCGACCGGTCGGACGACCGAGGTGACCACGGCGGCGTCGGCGGGCGCCAAGGGCGTGGCGGCCGCGAAGGACGACGGTCTGGCCCGGAACGGGAAGCACCCCGGGCGGACGGCGACGCCGTCGGCCCCGCCGGCGCTCCTCGCGGACGGGACCACGATCACCCACTCCTCGTCGCAGGACATCACCATGGGCAACTCGGTGGCCTGCGTCGGCAGCCAGACGCAGTGGTTGCGGACGTTCACCCTGGAGGACTTCGACATCCAGGGCGAGCTCGCCGTGACCGACGTGTCGTTCGGCGTCGAGACGGCCGCGGCGGGCAGTAACGTCACGGTCAACCTGTACGAGCTCGACGGGGACTTCGTCTACGAGAACATGACGCTCGTGGGCTCGTCCGACGTGACGCTGGACGCCCAGGAGCTCACGCTGGTCGACGTGCCGGTCACCGGCACCGCGTCCGGCACGCTCGTGGTCGAGGTGGTCAGCGCCGACGAGTTCTTCATCGGCTCCAACGCGGAGCCGGAGACGGCGCCGTCGTATCTCGCCTCCGACGACTGCGGCACGCCCGAGCCCGCCACCGTGGCGGACCTCGGGTTCCCCGACATGCACACGGTGCTCAACGTGACCGGCGAGACCACGGTCGACGTGCCGTGGCTCGACGTGCAGCCGCCGGCGTTCACGCTGGCCCCGGGCCAGTCGGCCAAGGTGCTGGTCGACCTCGACAGCAGCCGGGTGGACCAGCCGGGCACCTACACCTCGGAGGTCGTGGCCGACGGTGGCACGCCGTACAGCGAGCCCCGCGTCGAGGTGTCGCTCTCGGTGACCCCGCCCACGAGCTGGGGCAAGATCGCCGGCACGGTCACGGGCGCCACGTGTGACGACGAGACGGTGCCGCTCGAAGGTGCGTTCGTGGTGATCGACGGTTCCGAGTACGACGTCACGCTGGTGACGGGGCCGGACGGCGGCTACGCCCGCTGGATGGGGGTGTCCAACAACCGGCTGACGCTGCTCAGCTCGGCGACGGGGTACCCGCCGGAGTCGAAGTCGGCGCGCATCGTCAAGGGACAGACGGTGGTGCACGACTTCGAGCTGAACGAGTACTGCGGCTAGACCTTCGCCGGTCGAGCTTGTCGAGGCCCAGGTCTCGACAAGCTCGACCGGCGGTGGGGCGTCAGGGGCGGACGGCGGGGCGGCGACCGCGCACCCAGGAGGCGATCCCGAGCGCCAGGGCGAGCACCGCTGCGACGGCGGGCACCAGCAGCGCGCGCTGGTAGTCGGTTGCTCCGGCAGGTGAGTCGTGCCCGTCCACCAGCACGATCGTGGCGGCTGTGACGCCCAGCGCGGCGCCGAACTGGAACGCCGTGTAGACCACACCGCCGGCCACGCCGTGCTCGGCCTCGGCCAGGCCCGCCGTGGCCGCGCCGGTCAGCGGCCCGTACACCAGGGCGAACATCACCGCGACGAGCAGCAGCGAGGGCAGCAGGTCGAGGTAGCCCCAGGCGCCGTCGAGCCGCAGGGCCAGGACGAACGCGACCGCGCCCGCGGCGATCCCGGCCACCAGCACGGGCACGTTCCCGAACCGCTGGACCAGGCGGTGGGTGACCAGCGGCGCGATGATCATGTCGGCGCCCATGACGGCGAAGACCAGTCCCGTCGCGACCGGGGACCAGCCCCGGTACTCCTGCAGGTAGAGCGTGATCAGGAACTGGAACGCGAAGAACGCGCCGATGACCAACATGCCCGCAAGGCTCGCGCGGAGCAGCAGTCCCTCGCGCAGCACGGCCAGCCGCAGCAGCGGGTCTTTCGCCCGCCGCTCGATCAGTACGAAGGCTCCGGTCAGCACCGCCGCCGCGGCGAACGCGGCGACGCCCGCCACCACGTGCCCGCCCTCGCCGAGGGCGACCACGCCGTAGATGAGCGCGACCATGGCCGATGTCAGCGTGACCGCGCCGCCGACGTCGAACCCACCGCGCGGCACGTCGGTCACGGGGTCCGGCCGGACGACGAGGCGGCCCGCGAACCAGAGCGCGGCCCCCACGATCACGGGCGCGAAGAACACCCAGCGCCAGCCCGCGTCGGTCAGGAAACCGCCCGCGACGACGCCGAGCGTGAACCCGCCCGCACCGATCGCGCCGTAGATCGCCAGTGCCCGGTCGCGGAGCGGACCCTCGGGATAGCTGGTGGTCAGCAGGCTGAAGCCCGCCGGCGTCATGAACCCCGCGGTGGCGCCGGTGACGAACCGGGCGACGACCAGCACCCAGGCGTCGTCGGCCAGACCGCCCAGGCCGGAGAAGACGACGAACACCGCGAGGGCGACCAGGAAGGTCCGGCGTCGGCCCACGAGGTCGGCCGTGCGTCCGCCGAGGATCATGAACCCGCCGTAGGCCAGCACGTAGGCGCTGATCACCCAGTGCGCGTCGGCGGTCGCCAGGCCGATGTCCGCGGCGATGGCGGGCACCGCGACGTTGAGCATCGCGATGTCGATGCCCTCCAGGAAGAGCGCGCCGCAGACGACGGCGAGCACTCCCCAGCTCGTCCGGGTCGCGGTGGTCGGTGGTGCGACCGCACTCGTGTCCGTCACAGTGATCTCCTCGCTCGGATCCGCATGGTTACCACTTGTAACCATGACGATCGTTGGGCACGATCGACGGATGGCACAAGAAGGCACTTCGACGTCACCGGGTTCTCCCGAGGTAACCGCCGCGGAGCTGGCGGAGTGCCGGGCGGACCGCGACCCGTTCCAGTGGGACGTCCGCGAGGACTGCCAGGTGCGGCAGATCCTGGACCGCATCGCCGACAAGTGGTCCCTCCTGGTCATCGCGTTGCTCGACGAGAAGAAGCTCCGGTTCGGTGAGCTGGGCCGGGAGATCGACGGCATCAGCAAGCGGATGCTGACCGTGACGCTGCGCAACCTCGAGCGCGACGGCCTGGTCTCGCGCACGGTCTACCCCGAGGTGCCGCCGCGCGTGGAGTACGAGCTCACCGCGCTGGGCCGCACCCTGCTGGCGACGACCCAGGCGCTGGTGACCTGGACCGAGGAGCACCAGGACCAGATCGCCGAGGCCCGCGAGGCGTTCGAGGCGGCCAACGCGGACCCGGTTGCCGGCTGAGACCGGCCGGACGGGTCGCGGCTCAGACCTGGTCCCAGGGGACCGCGGCGAGGCGGTCGACGAGTCCGGCCAGCAGGGGCCCGGCGTCGGACAGCGGTACGTCGTCGATCGACGCCACGGCGACCACGCCGATGGAGTTGACCAGGAACGCCCCGGCGAACCTGCCGACGTCGCCGAGCCGGACGGTTCGACTGGTCGACGGTGTCGTGGCCTCGACCAGCCGCATTGCCGTGCCGTGCAGCTGGGGAGCGTCCGGCCAGACGACGGCGCCGTCGGGCTCCAGGAAGCCGATGTTGGCCATCGACGACTCCGCGACGGCGCCGTCGGGGGCGGTGAGCAGGGCGTCGTCGTATCCCTCAAGGCCTACGCGGCGGGCCCACTCGGCCTGGGCGAACCCGCCCAGGTGCTTCACGTGCGGGAACGGCCGCAGGTAGGGGACCGAGCGCAGCCGCTGGGGCGCGGACGGCGGGTCGCGGGGGTCGGCCACGGAGACGACGACGTGCTCGGCGTGCCGAAGCGTGACCCGCACCGCGGCGTCGGCCGTGCCGTCCAGCGCGTGCCGGATGAGGTCCCGGACCCGGTCTTCTTCCAGCGGACGGCCGAACAGCTCGCGGTGCGCGGCGTCGAGCCGGGTCAGGTGGTTGCTCAGGCCCTGGACGCCGCCGTCGCGCACCTGCATGGCTGTGAAATGGCCGTAGGTGCTGAACAGGTCGGCGGGGTCCGCGGGGTGGCCGTCGGTCTCGATGCGCACCCACGAACCCTAGGTGGTTGGTGCGGTGGCGGTGGTCAGGTGGGGTGGGTCCAGGAGAGGTCGGGTCGGCGTGGGCGGGTGCGGGCTCGGTCGGGTGCTCGGTTGGCTGGGCGGTGCTGTGGTTGCTGGGCCGGGCGTGGTCGGCGGGGTGGTGGGCTTGGTCGGTAGGGGATGGGGCTGTGGGCGGGTGTGGTGTGGCAGCCGATGGAGTAGCGGCTGCGTGGGGTGTGGCCGGGCGCGGGGCCGGTTAGGCCGACCGCGGGGGTCCAGGGCGGGGTGGCGGTGACGTTGCGGGTCGGGGTCGGGGTCGGGGTCGTGTCCTGGCCGGGACCGGGCACACTCGTCGCCGATGCGTGCTTGTCACCGGTTGCCGACGAGTGACCGTCGCTGGTTGCCGACGCGCGCTTCTCACCGGGCACGACCGTGTCGCGGTCAGGGGTCGTGGCGGCGTCTCGGCTTGTCTGGCCCGTTCCCGGCGAGTCGGCGGGTGCTGTCCTGTTCGGGTACGGGTCTGTTCCTGGGGCTGTAGTCATGTCGGGGCTAGGCGTGGTGGCGCCTGTCCTGGCTGGGGCTGGTGGTGTGGGCGCGACCGAGACATAGGTGTGCCCGGTCGGGGTGATGGTCTCGACGGCGTGGAGTCCGTTGTGCTGGGTCGTCTTCTGCGACCAGCCCGGTGCCTGCTTCGCGTGATTGCACCTGGCACACAGGCCCTGCCCGTTGTCGAGGCTGGTCGGGCCGCCCTCGGCGTGCGGGGTGATGTGGTCGGTGTGCCGGACCGGCGCGTCACACCAGACGGTGGCGCAGATCCCTTGTTCGCGGGCTCGTAGCAGGCTGGTGAGTCCTTGGGGGTGGAACCGTGACGTGGACGTCGTGGCCAGCAGGCGCCCGTGGGGGTTGACGTAGATGCTCCGCAACCAGGCCGTGTCGGTGTCGATCGCGTGGGCTGCGAGATTGCGGGCGACCGGTGCCGGGACCACGCCCGCACCGGCCGGGGCACCCTCGACCACGACGGCGGGCTGGTTGCCGGTGGCGAGGAGCGTGTCGTCGGAGACCAGCAGGTTGATCGTGACCGGCACATCATTCGCCTGCCCGGGTTCACGGGTGGTGGCGCGTTCGATGAGGGTGTCGGCCATGATCTGACCGATCCCACGCTCGTCACCCGTGGCCTTTGCAGCCTCGGCGGTTGTCTTGAGCTGGGCGTAGGCCTGCACTCCTTGGGCCATCGGCACCAGGGCCGTGAGGTAGACCATCAGGTCCGGTGCCGGACGGATCGACACCCGGCGTTCCGAGACCGCCTTCGCGTTGCGGTTCACGCACGCGTGCACGTCGAGTCGGGCGGCGAGTTCCTTGATCCGGGCCACGAGCCGTCGGGTGCTCATCGTCGCGAGTTCGGTCAGGTGGGTGGGGCCGCAGATCTCCTCGTCGATCAGGGCCCGGTGTTCCAGGGACAGGTGGGACGTCTCCCGCACCAACAGCGTGGCCCGCCACTGCGAGAGGACCCCGGCCTGCAGGGCGGTGAACGTGTGGGGCATCTGGGTGATCCAGACCCTGGAGGTGGACACGAACCCGGCCCCGGCATGCGGGCCGACCCGCAACGCCGCGCCGACCTGGTTGGGCACACCCCGCCCTTGCCGCTCGGCCCGGATGCTCTGCCGGGCCTCGTCGGCGCGGGTCGCCTCGTCCAACGCGACCGCCAGCCGCGCCTGGGTCGCGGTGACCGCGTTCTTCACGGCTTCCAGCTCACCGAGCAGGTCCACCCACTGCGCCTGCACCACTCCGGGCACACCGGTGGGAGTGTCAGTGGCACCGGGCAAGATCATCTCCGCCAGGGCCCGCCGCACCGCCCGCACCCCCGCGACATCGACGGCCCCGCCAGTCGCGGCCGCACCGGACGTCCCGGCACGACCGGGCAGCACCGCCCCACCGGGCAGCACCGCCCCGCCAGGCAGTTCGGACCCGTCTCCGGGCAGCACCGACAGAGCAGGCTCTCCGCCTGCTCGTGCTGGTACTCCATCACTGGTTCGCGCCATGCCATCAACCTATCGCACACCTGTACGCACCGCTCGTCGAATCGGCCCGCTCTGCCAATAGCAGAACTCGGCCGCTCGGCCTGTGGACAAGCAGCCGCGATGACCCGAATGTGCTTGCCCGTGGTGGCCGCACGGGCGCGGCGTCGCAACGAACAGCGCTCATGGCGAACGCGGGCGTGGCCACGTTCTGAGGACTCAGAGCGCGACCAGGCCCGCGTTCGTCGGCTGGCGGGCAGCGTGCCCGCCGCCTCGCCGGCCGACAGGGCAGCGCGCCCGCCGCCTCGCCGTCACGGCATGACGGGACGGCGCGCCCGCCGCCGTCATGCCGTGACAGCGGCGTGCGACGTGGCCCAGGTGAGGGCGTGGTCGGCGATCTCCTCCCAGCCGGGCTGGGAGACGAGCCGGTGCGTGCGGCCCGCGTACTCCTTGTACTCGACCACCGACGGGCTGCCGGAGCCCGTGTACTTGGCCACGATCGCCCTGCCGATGGCCGGCGGGGCCACGTGGTCGATGCTGCCGGTGATCACCAGGAGCGGGGCCCGGTCCGCGCGGGCGTAGTCGACGTGCGTCACGCCGTTCTTCTCGTCCATGGTCGAGGCCACCCCTTCGAAGAGAACCCTGTTGTAGGACGGGATGGCGGACTTCTCCCAGAGGGCGTCCGACGCGGCGCGGTTCAGGTCGTTGCCGAAGGTGAAGTGGAAGTGCCTCTTCGAGAGCGGCTTGGCGCCGTTTCGGCCGAACGGGTTGGACAGGATCGGCAGGCCCGTGCGCAGCGTGGACAGGGGCAGCACGCTGATCCCGGCGGTCTGCGCGGGCGCGACGCCCACGTAAGCGGCACCCAGGCCGCGGTCGGCCAGCATCTGGGTGATGACGCCGCCGAACGAGTGGCCCATGATGATCGGCTTGACCGGCAGCGCGCGGATGATGCGCTCGTAGTGGTCGGCGATCTCCTTGAGGCCGACGCCGCGCAGTGCCGCGGGGTTCGAGCGGATGTCCTGCACGCTGCGGTCGTCGATGCCGGGCCAGCCCGGGACGAGCACCTCGTGGCCCGCGGCGCGGAACCGCTCGGCCCAGGTGTCCCAGCTCGAGGGCGTCATCCAGAGGCCGTGGACCAGGACGATCGGCAGCTTGGCGGGGGCGGGGGTGGCGCTGGTGGTGGTGTCGGCGTTGGCGTTCATGTCGGGCTCCTCGGTCTCGGTGGGCCGGGGACCCGGTCCGTCGTCGTCAGGAAGAACGATCGTTCTTTCTCTGTTATTCCGAGAAGGTACGCCCGCCCCGGGTGGCCGTCAAGCCGCAAAGAGAAAGATCGTTCTATGCTGACTGGCATGGCACCCAGGACCACCGCCTCCCGCGCCCCCCGCAAGACCGCCGACGGCGCCTCGGAAGCACGCGAGCGACTGCTGCGCACCGCGTCCGAGCTGTTCTACGCGGAGGGCATCCACGTGGTCGGCGTCGACCGCATCGTCGCCGCCGCCGGGGTCACGCGCGCCACCTTCTACCGGCACTTCCCCGGCAAGGAGGACCTGGTCGAGGCGTACCTCGGCGTCGAGGACACGAACCTCCGCGCCGCGCTCGACGGCGCCCGCGCCGCCACCGACGACCCGGTCGAGCTGGTCGGGCTGCTCATCGAGGGCATCGCCGAGGACGTCGCCCGCCACCACACCCGCGGCTGCCCCTTCATCAACGCCGCCGCCGAGTACCCGGACGCCGACAGCGGCGTGCGGCGCGCCGTCGACAAGCACCGCGCCTGGTTCCGCGGCGCGCTCGAGCAGGTGTTGACCGACGCCGGGGTCGACGACGCCGTCACTCGCGCCGGCCAGCTCGTGCTGCTGCGCGACGCCGCCCTGGTGGGCGGCTACCTCGACGGCTGGGACAACGTGCGCGTCGCGTTCGTCAGTGCGGCCCGCCAGGCGGCGGGCCTGGAGCCGGCTGGCTGAGGCCTGTGCCGCGCGGCGGACCTGAGATCGGTCGGTTGCACTGAGACCGGTCCATCGTCGGACCGAGCTCAGTGCAACCGACCGAAGTCACGGCAGCGGCCTCTGCAAGGCAAGTACCAGACTTCCCTTTTGCGCGCGGCGACCCATATCCTGGCGTCCGTCTTGTGACTGTCACGAGGGGGAACAGGCCGATGAACGCACCCGACGCCGGACGGGGGACCGCGCGCGGAGTGCGCGGCGTCCTCGCGGCGTCGGCGGCGACCCTCGTGGCCCTCGCCTCCCACCTCGCCGGCGGCGGGGACCTCCCGAGCTGGCTCGGCGTCCTCGTGCCCTGGGTGCTCTCGCTGCCCGTCTGCACGGCGCTGGTCGCCCGCCGGCTCTCGCTGCCGCGCCTGTCGGTCTCGGTCGCGGCCAGCCAGCTCCTGTTCCACCTGCTGTTCCAGCTCGGCACCCCGGCCGGCACGCTCCAGGCGGCGAACCCCGGGACGCACGGCGCGCACGGGGACATGGCCCCGCTCACGATGTCCGGGGCGCCGCTCCAGGCCGAGCTGATGCACGGCGGTCCGCAGATGTGGCTCTGGCACGGCATCGCGGCGGCGGTCACCGTGATCGTCCTGCACCGCGGGGAGTTGCTGCTGCGGCGCCTGCGCGAGCTCGGCGGCCGCATGGCCGCCTGGCTCCTGCGCGGCTGGGCCGTCGCCGCCCACACGCTCACCTTCGTAGCGCCCGCCCGCCCCCGGGTGCGCGCCGAGACCTTCCGCCCGCTCCACCCGGGGCCGCGGATCACTCCCCTCCTCCGCAGGGGACCTCCCGCACCGCACGCGGTCTGAGCTCTGCCCCACGGCGCACACGTGTGCCCGTGGGCTGTTCCGTGCTGTGCCGACGTCGATTCCTGACGTCCGAGGAGAGGTCCCTTCATGCCCCGAACCCGTCCCCTCGTGGCCGGGACGGTGGTGGCCGTCGTCGCAATGCTCGCGACCGCGGCCCCCGCGTCCGCCCACGACAAGCTGGTCTCCAGCGATCCGGCGTCCGACCAGACGCTGGCGGAGGCACCGGCCACGGTGTCCCTGACGTACTCCGCCGATGTCCTGGACATGGGAGCCGCCGTCGTCGTCACCGACGGCGACGGCACCGACTGGGTGTCCGACGCGCCCGTGATCGACGGGGCGACCGTGACGGCCGCCCTGGACGCGGACATGCCGGACGGCGGCTACGAGATCCGCTGGCGGGTCGTGTCCTCGGACGGACACCCCATCACGGGGATCGTCCCGTTCGCCGTCGGGGACGGCGAGGAGCCGGGGGCGGGGTCCGAACCCGAGACGCCCCCGGACGAACCGGCCACCGAGGCGGGTACTCCGAACAGCTCGCAGAACCAGACCGCACAGGAGGACGAGGGGCCCTGGCGGGTCGTCCTCGTCGGTGCGGGCGGGGCCGCCGTCGCGGCGGCCCTGTTCGCGCTGGTCCATTTTCTCCGCCGCCGCAGCGATGCGAGCGGCCCCGGCGACGACGGGGACACCCCTGACGCGCCGGGAACGAAGTGAGAGGTACTTCTGTGTTCACACCGACGAAGCGCAACACCGCCCGGCTCGCCCTCGTCCTGTCGGCCGCGCTGGCCCTGGCCGGCTGCACCGCCGCGGACGCGGCCGACGATGCCGCCGCGGCCCCCGCCGCCGAGGCCGTGACCGTCACCGACAGCTGGGTCAAGGCCGCCGACTCCGGGATGTCCGCCGCGTTCGGCGGGCTGACCAACGGGGGCGCCCAGGACGTCACCGTCGTCTCCGCGACGACGGAGGCCTCCCCGATGCTCGAGCTCCACGAGACCGTGGAGAACGAGACCGGCGAGCTGATCATGCGGGAGATCGACGGCGGGTTCGTCATCCCCGCCGGGCGGACGCTGGCCCTCGAACCCGGGGGTAGCCACATCATGCTGATGGACCTCGCCCACCCGCTGGAGGCGGGCGAGGAGGTCACGTTCACGCTCACGTTCTCCGACGACTCCACCTTCGAGTTCACGGCACCCGTCAAGGACTACTCCGGGGCGAACGAGAACTATGACCGCTCCTGACCACGGCGCACGCGCCCCTCGGTCCGGGTCGACCCGGCGGCAGTTCCTCCTCGGGGGAGCTGTCGCCGGCGTCGGCGCGGCTGCGGCCGTCGGCGCCGACACCGCCCTGAACGCCGCCGCCCAGGAGGCGCCCCCGGCGCCCCCGCACGGCGAGCAGACCGTGCCGTTCCACGGGCAGCACCAGGCCGGCATCGACACCCCGGCCCAGGCGCACGGGTTCTTCGTCGCGCTCGACCTGCACGACACCACCGACCGCGCCGACCTGACCCGGATGATGCGCATCCTCACCGACGACGCCGCCCGGCTCACCCAGGGCGCCCCGGCGCTCGCGGACTCCGAGCCGGAGCTGGCGGCGTCCCCGGCCCGGCTCACCGTCACGTTCGGGTTCGGCCCGCGGTTCGTCGAGCGGGCGGGCGGCACCCGGCCGGACTGGCTGGGCCCGCTCCCGGAGTTCGGCATCGACCGGCTGGAGCCCGGGCTGGGCGACGGCGACCTGCTGCTCCAGGTCGCGGCCGACGACCCGCTGACCGTCGCCCACGCCTCGCGCATGCTGCTGAAGGACACCCGCAGCTTCGCCTCGGTGCGCTGGACCCAGCAGGGGTTCCGGCGCGCGCACGGCACCGTCGCACCCGGCACCACCATGCGGAACCTGTTCGGCCAGGTCGACGGCACCACCAACCCGGCCCCGGGCACCGCCGACTTCGACCGTGTGGTGTGGGCCACCGGCGGCTGGCTCGCGGGCGGCACCGGCATGGTCGTGCGCCGCATCCACATGAACCTCGACAAGTGGGACGGGCTCGACCGCGGCGGCCGGGAGCAGTCCGTCGGCCGGTACCTGGCCGGCGGCGCGCCCCTGACCGGCACGGACGAGTTCGACGAGCCCGACTTCGAGGCCACCACCGCCATCGGCTTCCCCGTGATCCCCGAGTTCTCGCACCTGCGCCGGGCGCGCAGCGAGAACCCGGACGAGCGGATCTTCCGGCGGGCCTACAACTACGACGACGGCGGCGCCGGGGCCGAGGTCTCCGACGCCGGCCTGATCTTCGTGTCCTTCCAGGCGGACGTCGACAGACAGTTCGTCCCGCTCCAGCGCCGCCTGGACCAGCTCGACCTGCTCAACGAATGGACCGTCCCCATCGGTTCGGCCGTCTTCGCCATCCCACCCGGGTGCCGCGAGGGCGGATTCATCGGCGAATCCCTCCTCACCTGAAAGCAGGCCCTCCATGACCGACACCCTCACCGGTTCGACCGCCGAGCTACCCGCCGAGGTCGACCCGTCACCACCACCCGTCCGCCGGACGCCGTGGTTCGGCCCGTTGCTGCGGCGGCTGCACTTCTACGCCGGCCTGCTCGTGGGGCCGTTCATCCTGGTCGCCGCCACCAGCGGCGCCCTCTACGCGCTCGCCCCGACCGTCGAGCAGGTGGTCTACGACCAGGAGCTGCACGCCCCGGCCGGTACCACCTCGCTGAGCCTGGCGGAGCAGATCGAGGTCGCCCAGACCCAGGTGGACGACGGCGCCGTGCTCACCGCCGTCCGACCCGCACCCGAACCCGGCGACACCACCCGGGTCATGTTCGGCGAGGACGGGCTCGGGCCCAGCGAGTCCCGGGCGATCTTCGTGGACCCCGCCACCGGCGAGGTGCGCGGCGACCTCACGGTGTACGGGTCCAGCGGCTCGCTGCCGCTGCGCACCTGGATCTCCAACCTGCACCGCAGCCTGCACCTCGGCGACCCCGGCCGGCTCTACAGCGAGCTGGCGGCGTCCTGGCTCGGCATCGTCGTCGTGGCGGGGCTGATCCTGTGGATCAACCGGCTGCGCGCCTCCCGGCGGGCCGCCGGAGTCCCCCGACCGAAGCGGCGGGCCACCGGGTACCGCAGGCTGCTGTCCTGGCACACCGCCGTGGGTGCGTTCGTGGTGCTGGGCGCGCTGTTCCTGTCGGCCACCGGCATCACCTGGTCGCAGCACGGCGGTGGCAACGTCGGGGAGCTGCGCACCGCCATGGGCTGGACCACACCGGCCCTGGACACACGGCTGGGCGGTGACGCGCCCGCCGCGGGCGACGAGCACGCCGGGCACGGCGCCGCGCCGTCGGGGGAGGGGGCGGACCCGACCGGGGTGGCGAACCCCGCCACGTTCGACGGCGTGCTCGCCATCGCCCAGGGAATCAACGTCAACACCGGCGAGGTGGAGATCAAGCCGCCGGCCGAGCCGGGCATGGCGTGGACAGTGCAGGAGAACAAGAGCGACGTGCCGACCGAGGCCGACGCCGTGGCGGTCGACGGGACCACCATGCAGGTGGTGCACCGAACCGACTTCTCGCAGTTCCCGCTCATGGCCAAGCTGACGACCTGGGGCATCGACCTGCACATGGGCCTGCTGTTCGGCCTGGCCAACCAGCTCGTGCTGTTCGTGCTCGCGCTGGGCATCGGTTCGATGGTGGTGCTCGGCTACCTGATGTGGTGGAAGCGCCGCCCCACCCGCGAGCCGCGCGGGATCGGCGGACCGGCCCCGGTGCGCGGCGCGCTCCAGGGCGCGCCGTGGTGGGGGCTCGCGGCGGTCGCCGCCGTGGCGATCACGGTCGGCACGTTCCTGCCGCTGGTCGGCTACACCCTGGTGGCGTTCGTCCTGGTGGACGTGATCGTGGGGCTCGTCCAGGCCCGCAGCGCCCGGACGGAGGTCAGCGCCACGCCCTGAGCTCGAACCCGGCTGGAGCCACCCCCCGTCCCGGGAACCCACCAACATCTCTACATGATGTGGTAATGTCGACTGCTGTCCGGTCGCTGTAACTTCTCGGGACGCGGGGGCGCCAGTGACGTCGGACCCGGCCGCGCAATGGGCCACGACGGCCCTCTTCGGCGCGCTGACCGCGTACTCCCTGTGGCGGTTCGTCACTGCGCGCCATCTCTTCGCCGGAACGGGCCACCTGTTCCACTTCGGTATGAACCTGATGATGGTCGCCATGGTCTGGCCCTGGTGGGGCCGGCTGCCCACACTGCCCCAGGTCGCCTTCTTCGCCGCGGGGGCGGCGTTCTTCGCCGGGGCGGCGGGGTGGTTCGCGCTGGACGTGCGGGTTGCCAGCCGTTACCGGAGCTCCCGCTGCCAGACGACGAACGCCGTGATGATGATCGCGATGGTGTGGATGCTCGCGGTGATGGTGCGGCACACCGGCGGCATCGGGATCGCCGCCGGCGCGGCCCACTCCGCCCATGCCGCCGCCCCCGCGCCACCTGACCCCTTCACGCTCGTCGGCGGGGCGGTGCTGGTCGTGGCGCTCGCGGCCGGTGGGCTGCTGTTCCTGGTCGACCTGGTCCGGTACCGGCGCGAGCGCGACGCGCCGGGTCGCGCCGGGGCGGACCTGCTCGCAGGCGCGCTGATGGGCCTCGGCATGGCCGCGGCGTGCGGGCTGATGCTCGTCGGCTGACGGGCAAAAGGCTCAGCCCGCGCGGCGGCGTCCCGGGCTGGGCTTGGGACGCAGCGCGCGCTGGAGCATCTCGGCGTCCCGTGCCGTCAGGTGGTCGGCGAAGCGGAGCAGGGCTTCCTCGCGGTCGCCCGTGCCCTCCAGCACAGAGAGCATCGCGGCGCCGGCACGCTCGCCGTCGGACCGGGTGGGCCGGAACCGGACCTTCCGGGGAGAGGCCGCGATGCGGACCACCTCGCCCTTCTTCTCCAGCCGGTCGAGCACCGTCAGGAGCGTGGTGTAGGCCGGGACGTGCTCGTTCCCGAACCTCTCCTGGATCGCTCGTGCCCCTATCGCGTCCTCGTGGTCCCAGAGGATGCGCATGACCTCCGCCTCGAGCTGTCCACGTGCGCGAGTCCTGCCTGACATAGTGCCCTCCTGGCAGGACCATACTGCAAAGGTGGCCGCCCACCGGGAAGTGGACAGCCACCTTTGCCGCCGTCCGGAATACCGGACGGAACCACCTGAACCGTCAGGCCGGCTGGAGCGCCGCCGCGTCCAGCGCGCCGCTGCGGGCCTGCTCCACCAGGTCCGCGAGCTGGTCGTGGCTCATCTGGATGCGCTGGCCGAAGTCGTCGGTGATCACGATCTGCTTCAGCGGTTCTGCGGTCGGGTCGACGAACAGCTCCGGGCAGCCGCAGTCGCACTTGCCGCAGAACGTCGCCACATGAAGCAGCTGAGAGTTGTCGCTCATCGCTTTCTCCTCTGTTGGAACGGACGGGACTCGGGCGCGTGCTGGATGCCCTCTACGAGGGTCGCCCTATCTCTACAACACGTCAAGATCTGGGTGTGGACCGGCCCGATGCGCGTAGCCTGCTCGTCGCCGCGGCCACCGCGGGCGCCTTCACCGATCCGCACCACCAGGGAGAGTCATGACCAGCAGGTTCACCGAGCTCGCCGTCGACTGCCACGACCCCGAGCTGCTCGCCGGGTTCTGGGGCGAGGTCCTGGGCTTCGCCGTGATCGACCGCAGCGAGGGCAAGGTCGAGATCGGCTCCTGGGAGCCGACCGTCGAGGAGGTCCGGGACCGGCAGATGGCGCCCACGGTCGTGTTCGTCCGGGTGCCGGAGAGCAAGATCGTGAAGAACCGGCTGCACCTCGACGTCAGCCCGATCGACGGCAGCACCGAGGACGAGGTGACGCGGCTCCTCGGCCTGGGCGCCACCAGGGCGGACGTCGGCCAGGGACCGGACCAGAGCTGGGTGGTCATGGCCGACCCCGAGGGCAACGAGTTCTGCGTGCTGCGGACGCTGGCCCCGTAGACGGGGTCAGAATGGTTCGATGATCTCCACCGAGCTGGCCACGAAGCTGCACGACGCCGGCCTGGTCTGGACGCCCGTCGACGGCGACCAGTTCCGGGTCCAGGCGCCCGACCTCGAGAGCGACGTCTTTTCCGTGAGCACGATGACCATCGAGGCGCACGAGTACCCGACGGGCACGATCCTCGGCTTCAACGGCACCACCGAGTGGGCGCTGGACTCGGTCGCGATCGAGGACGCCCTCTGGCTGCCACGCGAGGACCAGCTCCGCACGCTGCTGCGCTCGGCCTTCCACGCGCTGCGCCGCACCGACGAGGGCTTCGAGGTGGAGGCCCAGCTCCTCGGCGAGGTCCGGGTCTTCGCCGACCCGGACCCCGCCGAGGCCTACGGGCTGGCGCTGCTCGCGCTCGTCGAGCTCAGCCGCTGACCAGGGTCGCTCACCCCTGGTCGTCGGCCAGTCCCAGATCCTCGGCCGGCCCCAGCAGGGACTCCTGCGTGGCCGAGGGGCTGGACGACGGCTCCGGTGTCGAGCTCGGCGGAGCCTCGGGCTCGCTGGGTGACGGCGCCGGCTCGCTCGGCTCCGGCTCGGTCGGCGCAGGGCTCGGTGCCGGCTCGGTCGGCGTCGGGCTCGGTGCCGGCTGCGACGGCGACGGCGACGGCGAGGGTGTGCCCGGGTCCGACGGCGACGGCGACGGCGTGGGCTTCGGCGACGGGTCCGTAGGCTTCGGCGAGGGCTTCGGCGTCGGCGTGGGCTTCGGTGCCGGTTCGCTCGGCTTCGGCTTGGCGCCGGGCTTGGCCGGCTGCTTCGTCCCGGGCTTGCGTGGCTCGTCGGCGGGCTTGGCCACCGGCTTGCGCGTCTCCTCCGCCGTCGGGCGGTCCTTCGCCCGGGTATCGGCCGCGGCCTCGTAGCGCGGGCCGTCGTCCTCGGCCCTCTCGCCCTTGGTCCACCGGTCGACGTCGGACGGGTCGACCGCGCGGTTGGGCACCGAGCCCGCCGCGAAGAACTCGAAGTGCCACGGCTCCGGCTTGGCGCCGCCCCGGCGCGCCCACGAGGGGTTGTCCCAGCCGTAGTCCGGGCCGTGCACCCGCAGCCACACGTACTCGGGGGACGAGCCGCCCGAGATCGGCGCGCCCAGGTCGACCGCCAGGCCCCAGCCGTGGTTGGACGTGCCCGGGACGGCCGCCAGGTGTGGCTTGGCGCCGGCCACGGCCACCTGCTCCACGTAGGACCGGTACGAGTCCGTGATCGGGATCGGGCGCCCGAACTCCTCCTCGAACTCCACGCTCAGCGCCGTCAGCCGCTCCGCCGCGTCGCAGCGCAGCAAGTGGCCCGGCGCGAAGTCCAGCGGGCACAGCACGTCGGCCGGGATGCGGCCGTTGGCGTACTCGACCGTCGAGGTGCCGAACGCGGAGACCACGTCGAGCAGGCTCTCGCGCAGCGGGTCCCCGGCGCGGCCGAGGTCGCCGTTCGCCCGGCCGGTCCCGCGCGCCGACGGCCCCTCGTCCTCGACCGTGGCCTCCACCTCGGCCAGCGTGCTGGGCGCCGACGGGTCCAGCAGGTTCGCCAGCCGCACCGCCGCCAGCACCACCTGGTGATAGGTGATCCGACCGGAGGGCAGGTCCCGGGCCTCCTCGTCGGCCGCCTCGGGTTCTGCTGCCGGCCCCGGCTCGTTCGACACCGTGATCACGGCCTGGAGGTCGTCGGTGACGGCGGCCGTCCCCGCGTCGTCGTCCCTGGACGTTCGTGCGGCCGGCGCGTCCGCGATGCGCAGGCCCTCCTTCGCCTCGCCGAACGCGAGCTCCTGCATGAGGTACGTGGTGTAGAGCATGCCGAGCTCGGCGGCGGCCTGGGCGACCGCCGGGCTGAGCTCCGGACCCTCGCGCCGGGCCTGCTCGTCGGCGCGCGCCAGGACCGCCGTGATCTGCTCCGTCGACACGTGCCGCGGCATGGTCACCGTGCCGGCGGCCGACGCGGCCTCGACCAGCCCGTGGTGCCGAGCCGGTTGCTCCCGGTCGCCCCCGGCGAGGTGCGTGCCCGGGACGGTCGGCGCCGCCGCGAAGAGCAGGCCTCCCGCCGTCACCGTGGCGATCGCGCCCGCCCACGTGGTGCGCAGAACTCTGCGCCGGTCGGGGCGGTTGTCGGGGGACACCAGCTCGTTCGCCTGCTCCTGCACGCGTCGCTCCCTCGGTTCGGTGCGGTGGTTCGTCGTTCAACAGGTAAAGAAGTCCTGCGTGGCAGTCAAAGAAATATCACGAGTCGGCAGGGTGTACGAGGTGGGGTCCACGACGCCCCGGCTTCGTGACCGCTCCGGCGGCCCCGCGGCCCGACCACGGTCTTGGTCCCGTCCGGCCGTGCCCGGCGAACGGACTGCTCACCCCCTCGTCACCTCGTCAGACGCCGGCGAGCGGGTGAATTACGCCGGTGAGTTGGTGATTCGGTTGGTGATTTCTTGATCCCCGACTGGTGATCGGCCGCCGAGGGGATGGCATTGAACTCGCCGTACTGGATACGGGCCGCTGTGGCCCGTGAGCGAGGGGAAATGCAGATGCACGCACGAAGGTCATCGACGAGGACCACCCGGGGCGGAACGGTCAGGAGGCGCCGCGGACGGGTTCCCGCGCTCCTGGCCGCGCTCAGCCTGGTCGGGGCGGGCCTGGTCACCACCTCGCTGACGGCGGTCACGCCGAGCGCGGTCGCCGCCCCCGGCAACCCTGGGGTGCCCGGTGAGCCGACGGTCCTCTTCGTCGAGGACTTCGAGAACCGGGACGCGGACTCGAACGTGCTCCTGACCGACTACACGGGGGCTGACGGAACCACGTATGCGGCGGACCCGTTCTGGGTGGACCGCGCGGCCTGCAACGGGTTCATCGTCAACTACAGCAGCCCGCGTGTCGTCGGCGACTGCGTCGGTCAGGGCGGCGAGGCCGGGGGCATCGGCGTGTACAACTCGCTGATGTCCCTGCCCTACACGCTCGGCACCATCAACGGCACCGACCCGGCGAGCAATGCGGCGGCGTCGTCGTACACCTCGGGCAACACCACGCCGAACGAGATCCAGTTCCGCACGGCCGACCCGCTGACCCTGCCCACCGCAGGCCGGTTCGTCACGTTCTCGGTCGACGCCGTCGCGCAGAACTGCACCTCGACCCACCCGGAGCTGCGCTTCTACCTGGTCGACGGGTCGGGTGAGGAGATCGCGGTGTCCAACGCCGCGATCGACCCGTGCACCGACCCGCGTGGCGCGCAGTACAACGCGCCCGCCCAGGACGGCACGCCGCGCGTCGTGATCGGCGGGCGCTTCCCCGCGGACGGCTCAAACCTCGTGACCGGCGGCTCGTTCGGCATCGTGATGCGCAACGAGAACGGCAGCGGCCAGGGCAACGACGGCGCCTACGACAACATCCGCGTGCTCGACGTGACACCCCAGCTCGACAAGGAGTTCAGCCCGACGTCGGTCGCGACCGGCGGCGTCTCCACACTGACGCTGACGATCACGAACACGAACGACCTGGCCGCCAAGAACGGCTGGTCGTTCACCGACACCCTCCCGGAGGGCCTGGTCGTCGCCGACCCGGCCGCCGTCGGGACGGACTGCCCGGCCGGCGACGTGACCGCCGAGGCCGGCGCCACGTCGCTCTCGGGCACCGGCAACCTGGACGCCGGCATGGCCTCGTGCACCATCTCGGTGAACGTGACCTCGGACGAGGCGGGCAGCTACACCAACGGCCCCGACAACATCTCGGCGATCGGCCTGGACTACCCGGACCCCTCGACCGTGACGTTCGGCGACCCGAGCCTGGAGCTCGTCAAGACCGCCGGTGAGCCGGTCGACGTCAACGAGAACGGCATCACGGACACCGGCGACACCATCGCCTACACGTTCGAGGTGACCAACACCGGCGACGTCGCGATCGACGACCTGGCGATCGACGACCCCAAGGTGGGTGCGATCACCTGCGAGGCGACGTCGGTCGAGCCGGGGGACAGCGTCACCTGCGCCACCGACGAGCCCTACGTGGTCACGGACGAGGACGTCGAGGCGGGCTCCGTCGACAACTCGGCGACCGCCACGGGCACCCCGCCCGGCACCGACACCCCGATCGGCTCGCCGCCCTCGGAGACGACCACGCCGACCGAGGCCCCGGACCCCGCGATCGAGGTCGTGAAGTCCGCGACGCCGTCAGGCCCGGAGACGTTCACCGTGGGCCAGGAGATCACCTACAGCTTCGAGGTGACCAACACCGGCAACGTGCCCCTGAGCGACGTCGAGGTCGACGAGACCGAGTTCTCGGGCACGGGCGAGGCCCCGGTCGCGACCTGCCCCGCCGACGTCGTCCTGGCGCCGGGTGACTCGCTGACCTGCACCGCGAGCTACACGCTCACGCAGGAGGACGTGGACTCGGGCGAGGTGACGAACTCCGCGACGGCCACGGGCACGCCGCCGGGGGACACCCCGCCGCCGGAGTCGCCGCCGTCGACCGTGGTGGTCCCCACCCCGCCGGCGCCGGGCATCGAAGTGGTCAAGACCTCCGACACCGAGGAGATCAGCGAGGTGGGCCAGGAGGTCACCTACAGCTTCGAGGTGACCAACACCGGCAACGTCACGCTGACCGACGTCACCGTGGACGACTCGGACTTCTCCGGCTCGGGTGAGCTGTCGGCGGTCGACTGCCCCGCGGAGGCCGCCGGCCTCGCGCCCGGCGCGTCGGTGACCTGCACCGCGACCTACGAGGTCACGCAGGCCGACCTCGACTCGACCGGGCTGACCAACACCGCGACGGCCACGGGCACGCCGCCGGGGGACACCCCGCCGCCGGAGTCGCCGCCGTCGACCATCGAGATCCCGAGCACCCCTGCGCCCGGCATCGAGGTGGTCAAGACCTCCGACACGGACAAGATCACGAAGGTGGGCCAGAAGGTCACCTACAGCTTCGAGGTGACCAACACCGGCAACGTGGTCCTGACCGACATCACGGTCGACGACTCGGACTTCTCCGGGTCGGGCGAGCTCTCGCCGGTCGACTGCCCCGCCGAGGCCGCCCGCCTCGCGCCCGGCGCGTCGGTGACCTGCACCGCGACCTACCTGGTCACGGAGGCGGACCTCGAGTCCGGTGAGCTGAGCAACACGGCCACGGCCACCGGCACCCCGCCGGGCGGCACCCCGCCGCCCACCTCGCCGCCGTCGACCGTCGACGTCCCGGTTGACCCGGTGCCCTCGGCCCCGGCACAGCCGGACCGCCCGGGCGGCTCGCTGGCCGCGACCGGCGCCGACCTCGGCTGGACGGCCGGCCTCGCCGCGCTGCTCTTCCTGACCGGTGCCGCGACCCTGTTCGTCGTGCGGCGCCGCACGGTGAGCTGACCGCCGGGTTCCTCGCCCCGCCCGCGGGCGGGGTGAGGAACCACCGGCGGCCGAATGTCGTGCGATACGGAGCAGCGCGATATTCCGGGCAATTGTTTGATTTGCGGCGGGCAATACCAGGCCGGACCGGACAGCCCTTTCCAGGGGTTTGTGGAACGGTTTATAGTGCCGTCGCATACCTCATGCGAAGCGATGCTCCACTCCTCACGAACCAGCACTGGTGTCGCCCTGAGCAGGGGAAACGCCGGAGTTGCCCCCTCGCTGCGCCCGGTCTCGAACCGGGTGGCCGAGCCGGCGCCCCAGGCCGCGTTCCCCGCCACGAAAGTGCGCCCGACGGCCTGGTGGAAATGGGACGCGACGAACTTGTCTTACGACCTGAAGTGGCTCGTCCCGCTCGAGCCGGAGACGCAGGGCCGGGCGGACGACCACGGAAAGCACGGTGTGCTGAGCGCCATCGCCTCCGGAGACCTGGACACCCTCGAGGACCTGGCGGACGTGTGGTGGTTCGAGCTGCCCGCCCGGTTCGGCCCGGATCTGCTCGGACTGCTCGAACGGCTGCCCGCCACCATGGCGGCCCGCCGTCCGCGGCTGCTCATGGCGGGCGTGCTGGCCTACCAGCTCGCCGAGGCACGCGACGACGCGCACCTGCGCGCCACGATGCGCCTGTTCGAGCTGCACGGCGTGCGCCTGTCCAAGCGACTGCGCTCGTTCACGCGGCCCGGCGACATGATCGCCGCGGGCGCGCTCGCGATGCACGCGGCGCGGACCCGTGGCCAGTACCGCACCGCGGAGGGCATCGGCGCCTGGGTCGAGGAGCACCTGCTCCGGACCGACGACGCCGGGGCGCTGCCCTGGAGCGCCGAGCGCCGGGTGGGCCGGCCGGGCCTGATCGCCCTGAACCGGGGCGTGACGGCGATGCTGGCCGGGCGGCCCGCCGTCGCGATCGGCCACCTGCGCCGCGCCTACGAGCAGGCCGGCCCGCCGCCGTTCCAGCACTTCGCGGGCGCGTCCGCGTGCGCGAACCTCGCGCTGCTGGCGGCGGTGCGCGGGCACCACGCGATGGCGGAGAGCTGGCTGGACCGCATCGGGCAGTGCGGGCCGGTCCCGGAGTGGCTGGAGCACCACCTGCTGCTGGGCGCCGTCATCGCGCGGGCGCTGCTCGCGATCGACCGGCTCGACTCGTACGCCGCGGAGCAGGCCCTGGACCAGGCGGGCAGCGCGGAGGACCCGGGCGACCTCTGGCCGTTCCTCGCGGCCGCGTGGGCGGCGTACTCGGTGGCCTTCGACGAGCCGGTGAACGGGCTGCTGGGCCTCGACGCGGCCTGCTTCGCGCACGGGATGGGCGCTCGGCCCGGCCCGGACGCGCACCCGGTGCTGCTGCGGGCGCACGCCGACCTGCTTGCCGCGACCGGCGAGGGCAACCGCGTGGTGGCGCTGGCCGAGGCCGCGACGGCCGCCGGCCGGCTGCTGCCGGCCGCGGCCCGGGTCCGGTTGCTGGCCGGCGACTCCGACGGCGCGCTGACGGTCGCCGGGCGGGCGATGCGCGACGCCGGGGTGACCCCGCGCGACGCCCTGGAGCTCCAGCTCGTCATCGCCGTGGTGCACCTGCGCTCCGGTGAGCCCGACGAGGCGCGGGCGCGGTTCCTGCACGCCGTCGAGCTCGGCCGGCAGGGGCTGCTCGCGCCGTTCGCGCTGTTCCCGCGGGACGAGGTGCTGGAGCTGTGCCGCCGGACCGGCACCGATCCCCGGAGCCTGGGGATGACTCGCACCCTCGACGACGTGCGGAACCCCACCTCGGGCCCGATCGTGCTGCTGACCCGGCGCGAGCGGGCGGTGCTGGCCGGGCTGGCCGCGGGTGACAGCGCTGTACGTATCGCCGCTGACCACGGCGTCTCGGTCAACACCGTGCGCACCCAGGTGCGCAAGGTCTACCGCAAGCTCAACGCCTCCAGCCGCACCAGCGCCCTCGCGAAGGCGGGCCAGCTCGGCCTGATCCCGCCGGACACGCCCCGGACGGCGTGCTGACTCAGCCGGCGGACTCCTCCGCGACCACCAGCGCGACCTCGCAGAACATCGAGTCGGCCCAGGAGAACCACGGCCGCGAGTACGCGGCCGGGTCGGAGGCGTCGAACGACTCGTGCATGCGGCCGGTGCCGCCGTCCGTCCGGGCGAGCACGTCGAGGATCCGCACCCGGTCCTCCGGGGTGCCGGTGAGCGCCTCGACGGCCAGCGCGATCGGCCAGACCCGGCCCGGCCTGGTGTGCGGGCTGCCGATGCCGCTCGCCGCCGTGCCGGTCACGTAGTACGGGTTGGCGGGGCTGAGCACCAGTTCGCGCGTCGCGCGCCACACCTCCGCGTCGAGCACGTCCGGCGCGTTCAGCGGCAGCGACAGCAGCGACGGGGTGTTGGCGTCGTCCATCAGGAGCGCGGCGCCGAGCCCGTCCACCTCGCACGCGTAGACGCGCGCGCCGTCCGGTGCCTCGACCACGCCGAACGCCCCGACGCCCGCGACGAGCTCGCCGGACAGCGCCCGCGCGTCGGCGGCCAGGGCGGCGTCGTCGAGCGCCTCGGCCGCGATCTCCGCCACGGCGAGCAGCGCCTGCGCCGCGAACAGGTTGGCCGGCACGTTGTAACCGTACGTACAGGCGTCGTCCGACGGGCGGAACCCGCTCCACGTCATGCCCGTGCGCCCGACGGCGGTGCCCCGGCCCCCGCGCGCAAGCGTCTCGGTCGGGATGTCGGTCTTCCGCTCGAACCGGTAGGGCGAGGCGTCGTGGTCCTGCTCGGTGCGGAGCTGCGCCACGATCGTGGTCAGCACCCGGTGGGCGCGCTCGTCGAACACGTCGGTGCGGCCCGTGGTCCGCCAGAGCGTGTGCGCGAGCGTGACCGGGTAGGCCAGGCTGTCGATCTCGTACTTCTGCTCCCAGACGTGCGGGTCGTCGCAGACGTCGTCCGGGTCGTAGTGCGCGCCCGTCGGACCGTCGTTGAAGGCGTTCGCGTACGGGTCGTGGTCCAGGCTCGCGAGCTGACGCCGCACCACGGCCGCGACGAGGTCGGCCAGCGGCGGGCACGAGCCGAGGAACCGCAGGTACGGCGTGAGCTGCGTGGTGGA
The DNA here is from genome assembly GCF_044389675.1 of Promicromonospora kroppenstedtii. Taxonomy (NCBI): domain Bacteria; kingdom Bacillati; phylum Actinomycetota; class Actinomycetes; order Micrococcales; family Promicromonosporaceae; genus Promicromonospora; species Promicromonospora kroppenstedtii. The sequence continues at coordinate 266,091 of NZ_JBIRYI010000001.1, forward strand.
GTCCCGCATCCACATGGCCGGGATGTCGCCGGTGATGACGAACGCGGTGCCGTCGTCGCCCATGGTCACGGTGTCGGTCAGGGTGCGCAGCAGCGCAGCCTCGACCATGTCACCCACGCGCGCGCCGGAGGTGGCGCGCACCCGCTCGGCGGCGTCGGTCAGGACCGCCGTGATCGCGGGGTCGAGCTGGGTTCGTGTCATCGCTCCCATGGGGTGGCTCCGTTCTGGTCGGTCACGCGGACCGGTAGGGCATGGGCGGGCGGGTCCGGTTCCGGCGTGCACCACACGCTGAGCGTGACCGGCGCCGCCTCCGGCGCGCCGGTGGCCCAGGACCCGAGCTCGTCCAGGCCGAGCTCGAAGGCGACCTGCGTGGTGGCGCCGGGAGCGACGGTGGCCCGCCGTACGGCGAGGAGCTGGCGCCGTCGCGGCCGGACGCCGGGTTCGTGGCGCCGGCCGTACACCGGGACGGGCAGCGAGACCTCGGCCTGGCCCTCGTTCGTGACCTCGACGGCCAGGTGTACCGCGCCACCAGAGGCCAGCGCGGACGCCGCGACGGAGACCGCCTCGCCGCCCAGGCGCAGGCTGACCCCGGGCAGGTGCGCGGTCCCCAGCGGCAGCCTGCGCAGCACGTCCGTGTCCACGTAGCCGCGCGCCGTCTCCATGCGCTCGTCGTGCGCCACGGGCATGACGCCGTCCGCGGCCGGGAAGGTCGCGGGCAGGCGGCCGGACGCCGTGCCGTCGCAGAGCGCGGCCGCGATCGCCTCGCCGCCGGTCGGGCCGGGGAACGGGACCACCAGCAGCGCGTCGACCAGCGTGCGCAGCTCGGTCAGGGCCCGCGGACGCCCGTCCAGCACGACGCCGACGACGGGCGTGCCGCCGGCGCGCGCCGCCCGGACCACGTCGAGCTGCGCCTGGGGGAGCGCGACCGAGGACAGGTCCACGCCCTCGCCGTTGGTCGTGTCGAGCGCGGGGCCGTCGACGGCACCGTTGTCGGCGAACTCGTCGTCGTACGTGCGGCGGCTGGTCCCGCCGAGCACCACCACGCACACGTCGGCGCCGTCGGCGGCGGCCCGCACAGCGTCGAGCGCGGCCGGGTCGTCCAGCGGGCCACGCAGGCGGCTGCCCGGGGCGTGCCGCACCCGGTCGGCACCGAACCGCGCGGCCAGCGCCGACCGGACCGTCGAGGCGACGGGGTCGGGGGCTGGGCGCGGCGGTGTGTAGTCGCCGAGCTGTGCGTCCAGGTCGTCCGCGTTCGGCCCGACGACGGCGAGGGTCTGGCCGGGACGCAGCGGCAGCACGCCGCCGTCGTCCACCAGCACGACGGACCGGCGCGCGGCCCGCTCGACGAGGGCGACGACGTCGCGCTCGACCGGGACGCCCGGCACCTGGTCGCCGAACAGGCCGAGGCGGCGCTTGAGGGCCAGCACCCGGTCGGCGGCGCGGTCCAGGACGGCCTCGTCGACCAGGCCCCGCTCGATCGCGGCCTCCAGGTGCGTGAACGCCTCGTCCCAGAGGCTGAGGTCCACGCCGGCGCGCAGGGCGAGCGCGGCGGCGAAGGCGGGGTCGGGCGAGCTGTCACGGAGCCGGTCGATCGCGGTGCCGTCGGCCATGACGACGCCGTCCCAGCCCCACTGCTCGCGCAGGGTGCCGGTGAGCAGCTCCTCGTTGGCGCTGCACGGCACGCCGTCGACGTCGTTGTACGCGGCCATGAATCCGGCGACGCCCGCGCGGGCGGCGGCGTACGCGGGGCGCAGGTGGATCTCGCCCAGCTCGCGGCGGCCGACGGGCGCACCCGAGCCGTTGCGTCCGCCGATCCCGGCGCCCTGCCCGGCGAGGTGCTTCGCGACGACGGCGACGTGCGCGCCGTCGATCGGGTCGGCGGGCGAGGCGGTGCCCTGCATGCCGCGCACCGTGGCCTCGACCAGCAGGGCGGCGAGGGCCGGGTCCTCCGAGAAGCACTCCTCGGCACGTCCCCAGCGCGGGTCGCGCAGCACGTCGAGCCCTGAGACGAGCGCGACGTGCGTGCCGCGCGCCCGGGCCTCGGCGGCGACGGCGGCCGCCAGCTCCTCGGTCAGGTCGGCGTCCATGCCGGCGCCGAGCGCGAGGTTCACGGGCAGCGTGGTGCCGCCGAGCGCCATCAGGCCGTGCGGCGCCTCCTCGACGAACAGCACCGGGATGCCGTCGCCGTGGGTGTTCACGTGGTCCTGCACCGCGGCGTAGGCCTCGGCACTGCGCTCGGGCGGGATGCCGTTGTCCCAGCGCACCGCGGACCAGGGGTCGGCGCGGAGCACGCCGTACAGCGCCCCGAGCCCGCCCCAGCGGTCCACCTCGCGCCGCAGCACGTCGGTGACGCGAGGAGCGCCGTCGACCCACCGCACCGCCTCCCAGCCCTTGAGGCGCTGGTTGACCTGGCCGATGCGGGTGGCGAGCGGGAGCGTGGCCGCCCTCGTGCGCGGGTCGCTCATCCCTTGACCGCCCCCGACAGCAGCGCGCGCTGCATCTGGCGCTGGAGCACGGTGTAGACGAGGTACACGGGCAACAGTGTGAACAGGGTGCCGGCCATCAGCACGCCGTAGTCGGTGCCGGCGTCGACCTTGAGGGTCGGCAGGGCCACCTGGATGGTGCGCTGCGCGGTGTCCGGGCCGATCAGGATCAGCGGGTACAGGTACGCGTTCCAGAACGACAGGAAGTTGAGCAGCAGCACCGTCGCGATGCCCGGCACGCAGATGGGCAGGTAGACCTGCCGCAGCACCTGGAGCGAGGACGCGCCGTCCATCGAGGCGGCCTCCTCCAGCTCACGCGGGATGGTGCGCATGAACGACGTGAGGATGACGATCGAGAGCGGCAGCGCCGTCGCCGGCAGCAGGAACACCACGAACGTGCGGGTGTGGAACAGGCCGAGCGCGGCGGCCAGCAGGAACGTCGGGAACAGCGCCGCGAACGACGGGATGAGGAACCCGAGGGCGAAGACGCTCTCGACGATCTTGCCGGCGCGGCCGCGAGCCCGCGCCAGCGCGAACGACGCCGGCAGCGCGAGCAGCAGGGTCAGCACCAGCGCGGCGACCGTGGTGAGCGCGGAGTTCGCGACGGCGAGACCGAGGTCGGCCTGCTGGATCGCCGTCGTGAAGTTGGAGAGGTCGAACGTCGTCGGCCACGCCAGCGGGGACTCGAAGATCTCCTCGTTCGTCTTGAAGGAGGAAACGATGAAGTAGTAGAAGGGGATGACCAGCAGTGCGGCGTAGATCCACGCGAGCGTGCCGCTCGTGATCGAGCCGATGCGGTCGCGCAGGGGGAGTCGACGGGCGACTGCGGCGCGCTGAGCCATGAGGGTCTCCAGGGCAGGTTCGGGAGGCAGATCGGGCGGGGATCAGTGGGTGGCGCGGAGCGTGCGGCGGATCGCCCACATCCCGAGCAGCCCGATCACGAAGAGGACGACGCCGACGGCCTGGCTGTAGCCCAGGTCGGTCTCGACGAACGCCTTGCGGTAGATGAGGTACGCGAGCGTCGTGGTCGCGTTCTCGGGGCCGCCCTGCGTGAGCAGCAGCACGGTCTGCGCCGAGTTGAACAGCATGGACAGGAACTGGAGCATCGCGACGACGCCGATGAAGTCTCGTGCGATGGGCCAGTACATGCGCCACGCCAGCCGCCAGTCGTTCGCGCCGTCCAGGCGGGCGGCCTGCACGATCTCGGTCTCGACGCCGTCGAGCCGCGACGCGATGAGCACCGCGGAGTAGCCGATGCCGCTCCACAGCTCGACGGCGATGATGGCGCCGAGCGCCGTGGTCGGGTCGGCGAGCCACTCGTTGCCCTGCAGGCCGAGCGGCCGCAGGAACCCGTTGACCAGGCCGTCCGGGTTGAGCATCGCGTAGAAGACCATCGCCGTGGCGGGCGCGGAGATGAGCGCGGGGATGAACAGCAGGTACCGCAGCACGCGGTGGCCCCGCGGCTTCTGCACCACGTAGAACGCGAGGAGGAACGCGAGGCCGATCGTGATCGGCAGGCCCACGACGATCTGGATCGCGGAGTTCGCGGTCGCCGTCCAGAACGTCTCGTCGGAGAAGACGCGGGCGAAGTTGTCGAGGCCCGCCGGGGTGGGCGTCGTGAGCATGCCCGGCCACGAGAGGAACGCGATGACGAACATCGCGACCACGGGGCCGATCATGAACACCGCGTACCAGATCAGTGCGGGCAGGGCGAGACCGGGGAACCGGTCGCGGAGGGTCCCGCGGCGGCGGGTGCGGGGGGCGGCGGTCGTGCCGTCGCCGACGGCGTTGGGGCGGCCGGCGTCGATCAGGGCGGTCATGGGTGGGTCCTTTCCCAGCTCGAGCGGTCAGACCGCCTGGTATGACTTCTCGAAGGCGTCGATGATGCGGTCGGCCGGGGCGGACCCGTAGGCGAGCGCGGTCGCCTGGATCATCGGTTCGAACACGGCGTCGGGGATGAGCAGGTCGGGCAGCATCACGGGCGTCACGTCGTCGTCGGTCAGGCGCGAGCCCTGGGCGACCAGCGGGAAGTCCTTGCTGACGGTGTCGGTGACGCGGCTCATGTCGCGCCCGGACCCGAGGATGAACTCGTCGGTGACCTCGGGCGTGTACAGGTTCTGCACGAACGGCTTGATCAGGTCGAGCTTCTTGAGGCCGTTCTCGCTGATCCAGATGCCATGGCCGTTGAAGCTCTTGATGACGCTCGGGCGTTCCAGCACGCCGCCGCTGGACGGCATGGGCCAGCCGCCGACGGTCACCTCCGCCGCGCGCTCGTTCGGCACCAGGGCCAGCGCCGACGACATGGCCGGCACGATGGCGGCCTTGCGGGTGTTGAACTGCGTGAGCTCCGAGTCGGACGTGTAGCCCTGGACGTTGTCGACGAAGACGCCGGCGTCGCGCAGCTCGACGAAGTGCTCCACGCCCGCGACGGCCCCGGGGCTCTCGGAGATCTTTCCCGTGGAGAACACGGTGCGTGCCTCGTCCTGGGTGATGAAGCCCTGGAGGATCTGCAGGAACATCTTCTGGCCGCTCCAGTCGGAGCCGCCCACGGTCACGGGGCCGATGCCCTTGGACCGCAGGGCGTCCGCGGCGGCGATCAGCTCGTCCGACGTCGTCGGGATCGCGCCGACGCCCGCCTCCTCCAGCAGCCCGGTGTTGAACGACACCGGCCAGTTCGTGCGGGTGAAGGGGAAGGCGCGCAGGCGGCCCTCGTCGTCGGTCCACTCCGCCAGCGCCTCGGGGATGATCAGGTCCCGCAGGCCCCAGTCGTCGAGGTAGTCGTTCACCGGTACGGTCGCGCCCAGGCGGGTCCAGGACAGGGTGCGGCCCATCATGTTGACGATGGCGACGTCCGCCTCCTTGCCCGCCAGGGTGCTCGTCTCGAAGACGATGGGCAGGTCGGAGCCGTTCTTGAGCAGCGCGACCTTGCGCGCGGTGCTGCGCTGGTACGCGGCGACGACGTCGGAGAACACCTGCGCGCCGGCGACGGCGCCGCTGATCTGGGTGTGCACGGTCAGGGCGTTCGAGCCGCTGGACGCGGGCACGAGCGCGCCGCACCCGGCGAGCAGCGGCGTGATGAGCCCGCCGCTGAGGGCTGCGCCCAGCAAAGTGCGCCTGCTGATGCCGTGTGACACGGGACCTCCTGGAGCTGGTCGACCTGGAAACTTCGGTGTGTCTGTCGAAGAGGCGGGGCACTTCCGCGTGCCGGGCCTTGTAAAGCGGTACACAAACTGGCTGGCCGCGAATGTATACCGCTTTACTTTCGAGGGTCAACCCCCGTAGGGTCTGGCACGTGACCGAAACACCCCCGAAACGAGCAACGATCGCCGCGGTGGCCCGCCGTGCCGGCGTGTCGCCGTCCGCGGTGTCCCACGTCTTCAACGGGCGGCCCAACGTCTCGGCCGCCACGGCCGAGCGCATCCGGCAGGCCGCCGACGAGCTCAACTGGCGCCCCAACTACGCCAGCCGCAAGGTGTCGGGCCAGGGCGGCCGCAGCCTCGGGCTGGTGATCGCCCGCGCGAGCGACACCTTCGGTCGCGACCCCTTCTTCATGCGTCTGGTCGCCGGGCTCACCCAGCCCCTGGCCGACATCGGCTGGTCGCTCTCGCTCACCCTCGTGGGGGCGGACGACGAGGCACGCGTCTACCGCGACTGGTGGGCCGAGCAGCGCGTCGACGCGTTCCTGCTGGTCGACGCCCGCACGGACGACCCGCGCCTCGACCTCGTCGGTCAGCTCGGCGCCCCCGCCGTGGTGCTCGGCGCGCCCGTCGACGCCGCGGTCCCCGCCGTCACGGTGCGCGACGACGCCGCGTTCGCGGACGTGCTGGGCCACCTGGGCGAGCTCGGCCACCGCCGTGTCGCGCGCATCAACGACGCGCCCGGCCTGGCCCACACGCGCGCCCGCGACCGCCGGTTCGCGGCGGCCGCGGCCGACCACGGCGTCGAGCCGTCCTACGCGATCTGGGACGCCGAGGCGGCCGACCCCGTGGCCGACCTGCTGGCCCGGGTCGGCGACGTCACGGCGATCATCGTCGACAGCGAGGTGATCGCCGCCGAGATCGTCGCGCACGCCCCCGAGCTCGGGGTGAGCGTGCCCGGCCAGCTCTCCGTGGTCGCCTGGGAGGACTCCTGGGTCTCCACGCTGGTGCGCCCGCGGCTGACCGCGCTCGACGCGCCCGTCGAGGAGAGCGCCCGCACCGCCGTCGCCCTGCTGGAGCGGCTGGTGCGCGGTGAGGCCGTGACCTCGCAGACGGTCGGCGGGCGCCGGCTCATGGTGCGCGAGTCGACGTCCGCCGCCCCCGGCGCCCACGCCTGAGTTACCCCGCCCGGGCTGCTTGCGCCCGGGAATCCTGAGTCACCTGAGAGGCAGACCCTTGACCACCACCCCGCGTTTCGGCGTCAACTACACCCCGTCGAAGGACTGGATGTTCCAGTGGATGGCGATCGACCCCGCGGTCGTGCGCGCCGACTTCGAGGCGATCGCGGCGCTCGGCGTCGACCACGTCCGGGTCTTCCCGCTCTGGCCGGTGCTGCAGCCCAACCGCACCCTGATCCGGCAGCGGGCGCTGGACGACATCGCGCTCGTGGCCGACATCGCCGCCGAGCACGGCCTGGACATCTCGGTGGACGTGATCCAGGGCCACATGTCCGGCTTCGACTTCGTCCCGGCGTGGCTCGTGAACTGGCACGACGGCAACATGTTCACCGACCGGCCGGCGATCGACGCGCAGGCGGCGCTCGTCTCGGCGGTCTACGACGCCGTCCGCGACAAGCCGAACTTCCTGGGGCTCACGCTCGGCAACGAGCTCAACCAGTTCCAGCGGCCCAACCCGGCCGCGATGCCCGCCAAGCGTGACGAGGTGACGCACTGGCTCACCTCGCTGCTCGGCGCCCCGCGCGACCGCGACCCCCGGCACGTGGTGACGCACAGCGAGAACGATCACCTCTGGTACCGGGACGAGCACCCGTTCGTGCCGGTGCACGCCGCCCGTCAGGGCGACATGACCACGGTGCACTCCTGGATCTTCAACGGCACCGCCGCGACCTACGGCGCGCTGTCGCCGCAGTCGGTGCGGCACGCCGAGTGGATGATCGAGCTGTCCAAGGCGTTCGCCACCGACCCTCGCCGGCAGGTCTGGCTGCAGGAGGTCGGGGCGCCCTCGATGAACCTCGCCGAGGCGGAGATGCCCGAGTTCTGCGCGCGCACCATCGAGGCGGCGCTGACCACGGACGGCCTCTACGCCGTCACCTGGTGGTGCTCGCACGACGTGACCCGTGACCTCGGTGACTACAAGGATCTCGAGTACTCGCTGGGCCTGCTCGACACCGAGAACAACGTCAAGCCGCTCGGCCGGCGGTTCGCCGAGGTGGTCGCGGAGGCGCGGCGCGCCGGGGCCCGGTCTGCTTCTTCGGGCCGGCCGGTGGCCGTGGTGGTCGACGTCGACGCGGACGACCTGCCGTTGTCGCGGGCGTCCCTCGGGCCCGGCGGGGCCGTCTTCGAGCGCTGGCACGCGCTGCGCGAGGACGGCGTGGAGGTCGCCGTCGTGACCAGCGCCGCCGCCGCGGACCCAGCGGCACTGCAGGCCCGCGGCATCCGGGAGCTGGTCCGTGTCGACGCGGTCTGACTCGGACCTGCTGCTGCGCGGCGGGCTCGTCGTCGACGGCAGCGGCACCGAGCCGTTCGTCGGTGACGTGCTCGTACGCGCCGGGCGTATCGCGGGCGTCGGCGGGCGGATCGACGCACCGGGGGCGCGGGTCGTCGAGGCCGACGGGCTGGCCGTGGCGCCGGGCTTCGTCGACATGCACGCCCACTCCGACCTGGCCGTCCTGGCGGACGGAGCCCACCTCGCCAAGGCCACGCAGGGCGTGACCACCGAGGTGGTGGGGCAGGACGGGATCTCGTACGCGCCCGTCACGGACGAGACCATGGCGCTGGTCCGCGAGCAGATCGCGGGCTGGAACGGCATCCCGGACGGCGTCGACCTCGCGTGGCGCACCGTCGGGGAGTACCTGGCCGAGGTGGACCGGCGCGGCACCGCGACGAACGTCGCCTACCTGGTGCCGCAGGGCACCGTGCGGATGAACGTGGTGGGCACCGGCGACCGGCGGGCGACGTCGGCGGAGATCACGGAGATGCGGGCCCAGGTGGACCAGGGCCTGCGGGAGGGCGCGTTCGGCATGTCGTCCGGGCTCACCTACGTGCCCGGGATGTTCGCCGACACCGACGAGCTGGTCGCGCTGGCCGAGGTGGTGGCGCGGCACGGCGGCTTCTACGGGCCGCACCAGCGGTCCTACGGGGCCGGCGCGATCGGGGCGTACGCCGAGATGGTCGAGGTGGCGGAGCGTGCCCGGTGCGCGCTGCACCTGACGCACGCGACCATGAACTTCCCCGAGAACCGGGGGCGTGCCGGGGAGCTGCTCGCACTGGTGGACCGGGCGATCGCCTCCGGCGTCGACGTGACTCTCGACTCGTATCCGTACCTGCCGGGGTCCACCACGCTGTCGGCGCTGCTGCCCAGCCGCGCCGCCGTGGGTGGCCCGGAGCAGACGCTCGCCCGGCTGCGCGACCCGGGGGAACGGGCGTGGATCGCGCACGAGGTCGAGGTGGTCGGCAGCGACGGCTGCCACGGCGTGCCGGTGGACTGGGACACGATCGAGATCGCGGGCGTGCGCGACGCCACGCTCGGCCACCGGGTGGGCCGCACCGTGGCGCGGATCGCGCTGGACGAGGGGCACGCGCCGGTCGACGTGTTCTTCGACCTGCTGCTCGCCGACCGGCTCGGCACGAGCATCCTGCAGCACGTCGGCGACGAGCAGAACGTCCGCGAGATCATGCGGCACCCCCGGCACACGGGCGGCAGCGACGGGATCCTGGTGGGCGCCAAGCCGCACCCGCGCGGTACGGGCACGTTCCCGCGGTACCTCGCCCGGTACGTGCGCGAGGAGGGGGTGCTGTCGCTCGCCGAGATGATCGTGCACCTCTCGACGCGGCCCGCCGCGCGGCTCGGGCTGCACGATCGTGGGCGCATCGCCGAGGGGTACGTGGCCGACGTCGTGGTCTTCGACCCGGCGACCGTCGCCGACCGGGCGACGCCGGACGAGCCGCGCCTGACCGCCGACGGGATCCCGTGGGTCCTGGTGGGCGGTGTGCCGGTGATCGAGGAGGGCGTGCGGACCGGCGCGCGGCCCGGTAGGGCGCTCCGGCACAGGTCGCGGGCGCTGCGCTGAGGGGCGCGGGCAGCGCGGGCAGTGTTCGGCAGTTGGCTGAGGCGCGCCGCAGTGTTCGGCAGTTGGGCTGGGGTGCGTCGCAGTGTTCGGCAGTTGGCTGAGGAACGCCGCAGCGTTCGGCAGTTGGCATTGAGATCGGTAGAGGCCTGGACCGATCTCGATGCCAACTGCCGAGTCTGCGGTGCAAACTGCCGTGCCCGAGGCGGACTGCCGATACCACGACGCTGGAATAGTGTGCCAAGCGCGTAGCGCCGCTCGTTTGCCAGCAGGCCGCTCGGCTGCCAGTGCGCCGCCCAGCTGTCAGCACACCGCCCGAGCGTCGGGCGCCCTGTACTTCACGACCGACCTGATCACGGGCATCCAAGCCGCAGCGTTCGGCAGTTGCCCGAGGAACGCCGCAGTGTTCGGCAGTTGGCATCGAGATCGGTAGAGGCCTGGACCGATCTCGATGCCAACTGCCGAGTCTGCGGTGCAAACTGCCGCGCCCGAGGCGGACTGCCGACCTTGCCAGGGCACGGTGCGCTGCATCTAATATATTGCATGCCCATTCCAAGGAGCGTGCCCGCGATCGATCGCCGGCTCCTGCGCGACGACGTCTACGGCCGGCTGCGCGACGCGATCGTCGACGGCAGCCTGGCGCCGGGGGAGCAGCTGCGTGACCTCGAGCTCGCCGCCTGGCTCGGCGTCAGTCGCACGCCCGTGCGCGAGGCACTGCTGCGCCTGGCCGAGGCCGGGCTCGTCGTCGCCCGGCCCGGCAGCTCGACGACGGTGAGCTCGCTGGACCTGCGCGACGTGCGCGGCGCCCGCGACGTCGTCGCCGCGATGCACCAGGTCGCCGTCCGGGAGGCGGTCCCGGGCCTCACCGAGGACGACCTCGCGGCCATGCGGGCGGCCGAGCGCGAGTTCCGCGCGGCGATCGAGAGCGGCGACGTCGAGGCGGCGCTCCGGGCCGACGACGTCCTGCACGGCGTGCCGGTGCGGATCGCGGCCAACCGGGCGCTGTCCGCCGTGCTCGACCAGTTCACGCCGGTGCTGCGGCGCGCGGAACGGCTGCGGTTCGCCTCGCTCGGCGGGCGCGCGTCGTTCGCCCGGCACGAGGAGCTGATCCGGCTGTGTGCCGCCGGGGACGCCGAAGGGGCGGCGGCGGTCGCCTTCGACACCTGGGCCACCCTGCCCGCCGACGCCGACGCCGACGCCGACCCCGACCCCGACGCCGACCCCGGCACCGACGCCGACACCCACACCGACACCGCCCCCGCGACCGAGGAGTAACCATGGCCCTGTCCGACTTCCCCCGCCACCCGCTGACCTTCGGGCCCAGCCCGGTCCACCCGCTGCCGCGGCTCACCGCCCACCTCGGCGGCGCTCAGATCTGGGCCAAGCGCGAGGACTGCAACGCCGGCCTCGCCTATGGCGGCAACAAGACCCGCAAGCTGGAGTACTTCGTCCCCGAGGCGCTCGCGCAGGGCGCCGACACGCTGGTGTCGATCGGCGGGTACCAGTCCAACCACACGCGCCAGGTCGCGGCGGTCGCGGCGTCGCTCGGCCTCAAGGCGGTGCTGGTGCAGGAGAACTGGGTCGACTGGCCCGACTCCGTGGCCGACCGGGTCGGCAACATCATGCTCAGCCGCATCATGGGCGCCGAAGTGCGGCTCGACCCGGCCGGCTTCGGCATCGGCTTCAAGGACTCCTGGGCCCACGCGATCGAGGACGTCAAGGAGCGCGGCGGCACGCCGTACGCCATCCCGGCGGGCGCGTCCGACCACCGGCTCGGCGGCCTCGGCTTCGCGCGGTGGGCCTACGAGGTCGAGGAGCAGGAACGCGAGCTCGGCGTCTTCTTCGACACGATCGTCGTCTGCGCGGTCACCGGCTCCACCCAGGCGGGCATGATCGCCGGGTTCGCCGCGCTGGAGGAGGCCGGCGGCCCGCGCCGCCGCGTGATCGGCGTCGACGCCAGCGCCAAGCTCGACGAGACCCGCGACCAGGTCGCCCGGATCGCGCGCGCCACCGCGGAGCTGATCGGCGTCGGCCGCCCCCTGCGGGACGACGAGATCACGGTGCTGCCCGGCTGGGCCGGCGACCTGTACGGGATCCCGGTGGAGTCGACGCTCGACGCGATCCGGCTCACGGGCGAGCTGGAGGGCGTCATCATCGACCCCGTCTACGAGGGCAAGTCGATGGCGGGCCTGATCGACCTCGTGACCAGCGGCGACATCCCTGCGACCAGCAACGTGCTCTATGCCCACCTCGGCGGGCAGCCGGCGCTGAACGCCTACAGCGGCCTGTTCACGCAGACCCGCCCGCTGCTCGGCTGACAGCCGGGCGGGCGGCGTCCGGCCCGACGCCGTCCGCCCCGGCGGCGCCGTCCTCCGCCGCCTCCCGCGTCGCCGCCCAGCTCGCGAGCAGCGCGAACCGGTCCGCGGAGTCGGTGCCCGGGGGCGCGCTGTAGGTGACGATCTGCAGCCCGGCCTCGCCGGGCATCTCGAACACGTCGAACGCCACCTCGATCACGCCGACCTCGGGGTGGCGGAACGACTTGACCCCGGTGCGGTGCTCGTGGACGTCGTGCCCGGCCCAGTCGGCGCGGAACTGCGGGCTGCGCGTGGAGAGCTCCCCGACCAGTGCGGTGAGGTCCGCGTTGAGCGGGTCGCGCCCGGCCTCCAGCCGCATCATCGCGGCCGCGGTCCGGCGGGCCAGGGGCCAGTCCACGTAGTAGTCCTGGGCGCGGCCGTCCAGGAAGATGAACCGCGCCATGTTGGGTGTGCCCTCGGTGTCGAAGTGCGGTGCGTACAGGGCACGGCCCATCAGGTTCGCGGCGACGATGTCCTGCGTCGCGTTGTGCACCACCGCCGGCACCGTCATGTGGTCCAGCACTCGCTGCACCGACGTGCGCACCGCCTGCGGGGCCGGCCGGCGCGTGCGGGCGGCGACCCCCGCCGGCGCGGTCCGGGCCAGGTCGAACAGGTACTCGCGCTCGGCGTCGTTGAGCCGCAGCGCGCGGGCGATCGCCTCCAGCACGCTCTCGGACGCGCCGCGGATGTTCCCGCGCTCCAGCCGGGTGTAGTAGTCGAGGCTGACCCCGGCGAGCAGCGCGACCTCCTCGCGGCGCAGGCCGGGCACCCGGCGCTCCCCGAAGCTCGGGATGCCGGCCTGCTGCGGCGTCACGTTCGCGCGGCGGGAGACCAGGAAGTCGCGGACCTCGTCCTTGGTGCTCATGGCTTCCACGATAGGTACGCGCCCGCGCGGGCGGGAGGTTCCGTCGGAACCCCCCCCAGCCCGCGCGCGGCACCCGGTCAGGGGGTGAGCAGCACCTTGGTGGCGCGGCGCTCGTCCATCGCGCGGTAACCCTCGGCGGCGTCCTCCAGCGGGAGGGTGAGGTCGAAGACCTTGCCCGGGTCGATCTTCCGGTCCCAGATGAGCTGGATCAGCTCGGGCAGGAACCGGCGCACCGGGGCCGGGCCGCCGTGCAGGTGCACGCCGGTGAAGAACAGGTCCAGGCCGTCGAGCTGCACGCCGTGCGTCACGCCCACGTAGCCGACGTACCCGCCGGGCCGCGCCGAGCGGATGGCCTGCCACATCGACTCCTCGGTGCCCACCGCCTCGACGACGCCGTGGGCGCCGTACCCGCGGGTGAGCTCCCTGACCCGCGCGGCACCCGCGTCGCCGCGCTCCTCGACGACGTCCGTGGCCCCGAACTCGCGGGCCAGGGCCTGCCGCTCGGGGTGGCGGCTGAACACGATGACGCGTTCGGCGCCGAGCTGGCGGGCGGCCAGGACGGCGGACAGGCCGACGGCGCCGTCGCCGACCACCGCGATCGTCCTGCCGGGCCCTGCCTCGGCGGCCACGGCCGCGAACCAGCCGGTGCCCAGCACGTCGGACGCGGCCAGCAGCGACGGGACCAGGTCAGCCGGCGGCGAGCCCGGCGTCGGCACCAGGGTGCCGTCGGCCAGCGGGACGCGGGCCAGCTCGGCCTGCGTGCCCTCCGAGCCCATCATGACGTTGTGCACGCAGCGGGACTGGTAGCCCGCCTGGCAGATCTCGCAGGTGTTGTCCGAGGCGACGAACGAGCCGACGACGAAGTCGCCGACCTGCACGTTCCGCACCTGGTCGCCGACCTGCTCGACGACGCCGACGTACTCGTGCCCCATCGGGGTGGGCCCGGCCAGCTTCTCGATCCCGCGGTACGGCCACAGGTCCGACCCGCAGATGCAGGCCGCCGTCAAGCGGATCACGGCGTCGGTCGGCTCGATGATCCGGGCGTCCGCTCGTTCCTCGACCCGGACGTCGCCGGGGGCGTGCATCACGACTCCACGCATGGGTGGGTATCTCCTTGCTCGATCCGCCCGCGCCAGGGTGCGGCGCGGGCTCGGTGCTCTGTCGTCCTCCATGAGATGCCGGTCCGCCCCCGAGGTGGGAGGCCCGGGCAGACCCCCTCACGCGAGACGGCGACAACCGGGCCGGTTTCCGGGAGGCTGGGACCCGCCAGGTGTTCACCGCGGACACCCGGGACCGATTTGGAGCGTCATGGCCCGCCTGCAGCACCGCCCCGGCACCTCGCCACGCCTGCCCAGGGCTCGGAACCTCGACACGAGCTTCCGCCCGACGGCGACCGCGCGGTCGACGCGGGTCGCCGGCAGCCGTGCGGGCCGGGACACCGTGGTGGGCCTGCCCGCGAACCCGTTCGGCTACGCGATGCTCGCCACCCTCGGGGTCGGTGCGGGCCTCGCGGTACTGGGCGCGCTCTCCGCGGTGGCGACCGTGCTCGTGTACGTCGGGCTGGCCCTGTTCCTGGCGCTGGCCCTGGAGCCCGGGACCGAGGCCCTGACCGACCGGGGCCTGCCGCGGTGGGTCGCGGCGACCGTGATGGTGGTCGGGTCGGCCGCGGTGATCGCGCTCCTCGTCGTCGCGGTGCTGCCGATCGCCGTGCCGCAGGTCAGCAGCTTCGGCGCCCAGCTCGTCGAGCTGCTGCGCACGCTGCCCGAGCAGGCCTGGTACGAGTGGGCCACCAGCAACCTCGGTGCCCTCGACCTGAACGGGCTGCTGTCCTCGTTGACCGACCTGCTCAGCGACCCCCGACAGCTCTCGGCGATCGCCGGCGGCGTGCTGCAGGTCGGCACGGGGCTGGTCAACGGCGTCACCGCCGTCATCATCGTCACGGCCCTGACGATCTATTTCGCGCTCACGCTGCCGACCATGATCTCCGCCGTCCTGCGGCTCGTGCCCCGCTCCCGGCGTGCCATGACCGGGTCGCTCCTCGGCGAGGTGCTGGACTCCGTTGGCCGGTACGTCTCCGGCCAGCTCGTCCTGGCGACCATCAACGCCACGTTCACGCTGGTGCTCACGCTGTTCGCGGGCAGCCCCGCCCCCATCCTGCTGGCCGTCATTGCGTTCGTCGCGGCGCTCATCCCCGTCGTCGGAACGGTCATCGGGTCCATCCTGGTCACGCTCGCGACGCTCACCGTGAGCCCGGTCGCGGCGATCGTCGTCGCCGCGTGCCTCCTGGTGTACATGCAGGTCGAGGCCTACGTCCTGTCGCCGCGCGTGATGAGCCGCGCGGTGTCGATGCCTGGCGTCCTGGTCATCGTCGCGGCCCTCGCCGGCGCGGCGCTCGGCGGGATCCTCGGCGCCCTCGTGGCCGTGCCCGTCGCGGCGGCAGGCCTGCTGATCATCAAGCGTGTGGTCGTCCCGTACCAGGAGGCGCGTTAGCGCTGACCAGCACCGATGCCGCTGCGTAGACTCGTCCGATGAGTCTTCTCGCCGCGGAGCACGCGCTCCAGGCCGCCCAGCGTTCCGGTGACGTCAGCGCACTGGACGCACTGCTGCATCCTCGGTGCGTCGGCGCCGGCCCCGACGGGTCGGTGTTCTCCAAGGAGGACGACCTGGAGGGCTACCGCTCGGGCGCGCTCCGGATCACCCGCCTGGACGAGGAGTCGCTCGACGTCCAGGAGGACGGTCCGAGCGGGGCGACCAGGCTGGTTGCCGCCGTGGAAGCGGTCCAGGGCGGCGCCGTGGTCGCCGCGCGGCTGACCTACACGCGCCTCTGGGTGCGTGGGCAGGACGGCTGGCAGGTGCTGGCCGCCACGCTCGCACCAGCCGCTGGGCCGGCCTGATGGCGCAGGGCAGGCGGCCGCCGACCATGGTCGACGTCGCGCGAGCCGCAGGCGTCGCCCACATCACGGTGAGCCGGGTCGTGAACGACGAGCCCACCGTGCGGCCCGAGACCCGCGAGCGCGTGCTGCGCGTCATCGAGGAGCTCGGCTACCGGCGCAACGACAGCGCCCGCATGCTCAAGAGCGGCCGGTCCACGATGCTCGGTGTCGTCCTGGCCGGGTCCGAGCTGTTCGAGCTGCCGCGCGTGCTCCTCGGCATCGAGCAGGCCGCGAAGGAGGCCGGCCACTGGGTCAGTCTCGCGAGCTGGCAGGGCGGCACCCACGAGCAGCTCGAGCAGTGCCTCGGCCGGCTCGTGGGGCAGGGCGCCGCCGGCGTGGCGGTCATCGCGGACCGGCCCGTCGCCCTGGAGGCGCTCGACCGGACGGTGACCCGCGTGCCGATCTCCGTCGTCATGTCCGGCAACGTCGCCAACCCGGCGATCGGGTCGGTCGAGCTCGACCAGGAGGAGGGCGCCCGCCTCGCCACCCGCCACCTGCTCGACCTCGGCCACCGCGACATCGTCCACCTGAGCGGCCGCATGGAGACCTTCGACGCCCGCGCGCGTGTCGAGGGCTGGAAGGCCGAGCTCCGCCGCGCCGGCATCGAGGAGCCCCGCCTGCTGCACGGCGACTTCCACGCGCGCAGCGGCTATGCCCTGACCACCGAGCTGATCGACGCCGGCCGGCTGCCGACGGCGATCTTCAGCGGGAACGACCAGATGGCGCTCGGCGTGCTCTCCGCCCTGGCCGCCCGCGGCCTGTCCGTACCCGGCGACGTGTCGCTCGTCGGCTTCGACGACATGGCCGGCGCCGACTACCTCGTGCCCGCCCTGACGACCGTGCGGCAGGACTTCGTCACCCTGGGCCGCCTCTCGATCGAGGTGCTCCTCGACCTGATCGGCGGCGGCGACGCCCGCCACCACCTGCTGCCGCCGTCACTCGTGGTGCGCGCCAGCACCCGCGCCGTCTGAGGCGGCCTCCGGCACGCCGTACCGCACGCCGCGGAACGTCAGGGGGCCGGCGCCCGCGGGCGCCTCGTTGACGAACCCGAGCAGCACGCCGGTGAAGCCGCCCGCCGTCTCGGTGCTCAGCACGGTGTGCGGAAAGGCACCCAGCACGTGCTCGCGCGAACCGGACCCGCACGTGAACTCGTAGGACTCGCCGTCCGACCGGACCCGCAGCGTGACGTCCCCGGCGACCGGCACCTCCGGTCCGGTGACCGGCTCGCCGTTGAGGCGGCCCGCCACCCGGACCACGCACCCGTCGTCGCCCCGGCGCACCCGCGCCGCGAGGAACGTGGCCTCGTCCTGGAAGGCGACCACCCCGGCGTCGTGCGCCCCGATCAGGGCGGTGTCCACCACCGCGTCCAGCTCGAAGGCGTGCATGTCCTGGCGCCGGGCGAGGAACGCGGGCACCTCGCGTGCCGTCAGCGGGACGGGCCTCGGGTGCAGCGTGACCGCGTCGCCCACGCCGTCGGCGGCGACGTCCGCGGCGACCGGGCCCCGCAGCGACAGCCAGTCCGCCGGGCGGTCCGTCGTGACGGGCAGCCCGGGCCGGACGCCCTGGACGCGTCCGGTACCGGGCGCGAGGACCGGTCCGTGCTCGTCCCACTCCACGGGGACGAGCAGCACCTCGCGGCCCAGCGTGTGGTGCTGTGCGACCGGACGGACGCCGAGCACCAGCGCCCAGGCCTCGCCGTCGGGGGTCTCGACGAGGTCGGCGTGGCCCACGTTCTGCACGGGCTCGCGGGCGCCGAGGTGGCGGTGCGTGAGCAGCGGGCTGCGCGGGTCGGTCCGGTAGGGGCCGGTCACGTGGTCGGCGGTCGCGCTGGTGACCGCGTGGTTGCGCTCGGTACCGCCCTCCGCGCCCACGAGGTGGTAGCGGCCGGCGCGCTCGTAGATGTGCGGCGCCTCGACCCACGCGCCTCCGACCGCGCCGTGCCAGAGCACGCGTTCCGGTCCGGTCAGCTCCAGCGTGGCCAGGTCGAGCTCCCGCAGCCAGATCTCCCCGGGCCCGGTGGCGCCCTGCGCCGTCGCGTCGCGCGCGGCGGTGAACCAGGCGCGGCCGTCGTGGTCGAAGAACAGCGACGGGTCGATCCCGTCGGCCTCCAGCGGGACCGGGACCTGCCACGGCCCGGCCGGGTCGGACGCCGTGGTCAGGTACGTGGCGGCGCCCTGCCGGTCGCGGGCGACCGTGAACACCACGTAGAACACCCCGTCGTGGTGGCGGATCGTGGGCGCCCAGACGCCGTCCGCCACCTGGCTGCCGTCCAGCGGGAGCCAGCTCGCGCCGGTCAGCACGTGCCCGACCAGGCGCCAGGTGACCAGGTCACGGCTGTGGTGCACCGGGATCCCGGGGTGGTAGGCGAAGGTCGAGGTCACCATGAAGTAGTCCTCGCCGACGCGGCACACCGAGGGGTCGGGGTGGCAGCCGGGCAGCACGGGATTGGGGACCAGACGCATGTGCGCTCCTTTGCGCGAGGGGTCGCGCTTGACGAAATGGCAACGTTGCCATCAGCATAGGGGCACTTCCCGAGGACCCCCGCAACGAGCCGCCGGGTCCGGCCGGATCACATCGAAGGAGATGTGCAATGCGCACACACAGCAGTGAACCCCGGCGCGCCCGCCGCGCCCTCGGCGCCGGTGCCGCACTGGTCGCGGTGGGCCTCGCGCTGGCCGGCTGCGCCGGTGAGCCGGCGTCCGACGACGGCCCGGTCACCCTGGAGTTCTGGACCTGGTCGCTGAAGGAGGCCGACCCGGCCGCCCAGGCGATCGTCGAGCAGTACGAGAAGGAGAACCCGGGCGTCACGATCAAGCTCTCCGAGGTGGGCGGCACGCCCGAGACGTCGTCCAAGCTGCTGGCGGCCGACCGTGCCGACGAGGCGCCCGACGTGGTGCAGGTCGAGTACCGCGCACTGCCGTCGCTGGTGACCGCGGGCGTGGTCCGCGACATCACCGAGGACGTCGCCCCGAACCGCGACGCCGTGGCCGACAACATCTGGGCGCTGAGCACGCTCGGCGACCAGGTCTACGGCGTGCCGCAGGACATCGGCCCGATGATGCTCACCTACCGCACCGACCTGTTCGAGAAGTACGGGGTCGAGCCGCCGGCCACGTGGGCCGACTACGCGGAGGCGGCCGAGAAGATCCACGCGGCCGACCCCGACGTGTACCTCGCCAGCTTCTCGGCCACCCAGGTCGAGTTCTTCGCGGCGCAGGCCGCGCAGGCCGGCGCGCAGTGGTGGGGCACCGACGGCGACGCCTGGTCGGTCGGCATCGACTCCGACGCCTCGCTGGAGACCG
The DNA here is from genome assembly GCF_044389675.1 of Promicromonospora kroppenstedtii. Classification (NCBI taxonomy): domain Bacteria; kingdom Bacillati; phylum Actinomycetota; class Actinomycetes; order Micrococcales; family Promicromonosporaceae; genus Promicromonospora; species Promicromonospora kroppenstedtii. The sequence continues at coordinate 285,252 of NZ_JBIRYI010000001.1, forward strand.
CCGACTACTGGCAGGACCTCGTCGAGCGCGACCTCCTGACGGTCGAGCCGCTGCTCACGCCGGAGTGGAACGCCAAGGTCAACGACGGCAAGATCCTGAGCTGGGCGGCCGCGGCCTGGGCGCCGAGCGTCATCTACTCGGTGGCACCCGACACCGCCGGCAAGTGGGCCTCGATCCCGCTGCCGCAGTGGACGCCCGGCGACGCGTCCGTGCCGTTCCTGGGCGGGTCCACCTACCTCGTGCCCGAGAAGTCCGAGCACGCCGAGGAGGCCGCGAAGTTCGCCGCCTGGCTCGGCGCGTCCGACGAGGGCTCCAAGCTGCTGCTCACGCTCGACCTGTACCCGGGCGGCAACGCGGGCCGGGAGGCGACGCTCTCGAACGACCCGCCTCGGCTCATGCCGCAGCAGAAGGACTTCTACGAGGTGGCCGACCAGATCATCGACGACACGACCATCCCGGTCGTGTGGGGGCCGAACGTCAACGTCGCCACCAACGCCTTCGGCGACGCCCTGAACGAGGCGGCGCTCGGCGGCACGTCCTTCCGGGACGTCTACGGCACCACCCAGACGGCAGTGGTCGCGGACCTGGAGAAGTCCGGGTACACCGTCGAGAACCCATGACCGCCGTCGCACCTGCCCGCAGGCGCGGGCGCCGGGGCCGTGAGCTGACCCCCTGGCTGTTCGCGGCCCCGGCGATCGTCCTGTTCGTGTGCTTCCTGCTCGTGCCCATCGGATACGCGCTGTACCTCAGCTTCCGCGGGCTCCGCATCGAGGGTGCGGGCGCCTTCGGGCGGCGCACCGAGGGGTTCGTGGGGCTGGAGAACTACGTCACCGCCCTGACCGACCCCGAGCTGCTCGCGGGGTTCGGCCGGTCGCTGGTCTACGGCGCGATCGCCGTGCCCAGCGTGCTCGGCCTGGCCCTGCTCTTCGCGCTCCTGCTCGACACGCCACGGGCGCGGCTGACGAGCTTCTCGCGGACGGCGATCTTCCTGCCGTACGCCGTGCCCGGTGTGATCGCGAGCCTGCTGTGGGGGTTCCTCTACCTGCCCAGCACCAGCCCGGTCAGCTACGTCGCCCGCGAGCTCGGCGGTGGCAACGTCGACTTCTTCGGCTACCCGACCCTGTACTTCGCGCTCGCGAACATCGCGCTGTGGTCCGGCGTCGGCTTCAACATGATCATCATCTACACCTCCCTGCGGGCCATCCCGCAGGAGATCTACGAGGCGGCGCGGATCGACGGCGCCGACGAGCGGACCATCGCGTGGCGCATCAAGATCCCGCTGGTGGCGCCGGCGCTCGTGCTGACCGGCCTGTTCTCGGTGATCGGCACCGTGCAGCTCTACAGCGAGCCCGCCACGCTGCGCCCGCTGACGAGCACCATCTCGTCCACCTGGGTGCCGCTCATGGCGATCTACCAGGAGGCGTTCGGCAACGACAACCTGGGCGGCGCCGCCGCGGCGTCCGTGCTCCTGGCGGTCGGCACCCTCGTCGTCTCGCTGGTCATCCTGCGCTTCTTCCAGCGCCGAACGTTCGGAGACGCCTCATGAGCACCAGCACCGCGACCCGGCGTCCGACGGCGGCCGGCGCTCCCGGCATCACGACCCGGCGCCGCCCACGCTTCGCCCCGGCCGCGACGATCGTCCTGCTCGCGGGCGCCGTCTACTGCCTGGTCCCCGTGGCCTGGGTGGTGGTCGCGGCCTCCAAGTCGCCTCGCGAGCTGTTCACCAGCTTCTCGTTCCTGCCCGGCTCCGGCCTCGCCGACAACCTTGCCGCTCTGGCCACCTACGGCGGCGGCGTGTTCTGGCAGTGGGGTGCCAACAGCCTCGTGTACGCGGGCGTCGGCGCGGTCGCCTCGACGATCGTCTCCGCGATGGCGGGCTACGCGCTGGCCAAGTTCCGGTTCCGGGGGAGCGACACGCTGTTCGCCGCGATCCTCGCGGGCGTCCTGGTGCCGGGCATCGTGCTGGCGATCCCGCAGTACCTGCTGCTCGCGCAGCTCGGGCTGGCCGGGACGATGTGGTCGGTGCTGCTGCCGTCGATCATCAACCCGTTCGGGATCTTCCTGTGCCGGGTGTTCGCGCAGTCGGCCGTCCCGACCGACACGCTGGAGGCGGCCCGGCTCGACGGCGCGGGCGAGGCACGGATCTTCACCACGATCGTGCTGCCGATGATGGCCCAGGGCCTGGTCACGGTGTTCCTGCTGCAGTTCGTGGGCATCTGGAACAACTTCCTGCTGCCGTTCATCATGCTCAGCGACCAGCGCCTGTACCCGATCACGCTCGGGCTGTACACGTTCCTGTCGAAGGGCGCCGGGGACTCGGACCTCTACCCGCTCGTGATCACCGGTTCCGCCGTCTCGGTCATCCCGCTGATCGCCATGGTGCTGCTGCTCCAGCGGTTCTGGCGCGCGGACCTGCTCGCGGGCGGCCTCAAGGGGTAGGGGTCAGCCCAGCACGCCGAGCCGGAGCGCCCGCAGCACCGCGTTGGTCCGGTCCCGGGCCGCGAGCTTGAGCAGGATGGCCGAGACGTGGTTCTTCACCGTGCCCTCGACCAGGCACAGCGCGCCGGAGATCTCGCGGTTGGTGTAGCCCTCGGCCATCAGCCGCAGCACCTCCAGCTCGCGGTCCGTGAGCTGCTGGACCGCGAGCGTGTCGGCGTCGTTCGCCGTCGGCACGGCCCGCAGCGCCCGCAGCATGCGGTCCGTGACCGACGGCGCGACGAGCGTCCCGCCCCCGGCCAGCGCGTGCACGGCGCGGGTGAGCTGCTCGACCGTGACGTCCTTGAGCAGGTACCCACGTGCCCCGGCCCGCAGGGCGTCGAGCACCAGGGTGTCGTCGTCGAACGTGGTGAGCACCAGCACCGGCACGTCGCTGCCCTGCTCGCGCAGCCGGTCCAGGGTCCACAGGCCGTCGTACCGGGGCATGCGCAGGTCCAGCAGGATCACGTCGGGCGCGACGTCGGCGACCACCTCCAGCGCGGCGGCGCCGTCGTCGGCCTCGCCCACGACCTCGACGTCGGCGATCTCTAGCAGCGCCCGGATGCCGTGCCGCACCAGCGTCTGGTCGTCGACGATCACCACCCGCGTCACGTCGGCACCCGCGCCGTGACCCGGAAGCCGTCTCCGCCGTCGAACTCGACGCCGCCGCCGAGCGCCTCGAACCGTTCGGCGAGCCCCCGCAGCCCGTTGCCGGGCACCAGCTCGCGGAACCCGCGCCCGTCGTCCCGCGTCGTCAGCACGACACCGTCCGGGCCCGCGGCCACCTCGATCCGCAGCGCCCGCGCGTCGGCGTGCCGCAGGGTGTTCGTCACGATCTCCTGCACGCCGCGCACCAGCGCGGCCGCCTGCTCCTCGTCCACCTGTACGCCCGAACCCACGTCGATCGAGACGTCCAGGTCGGGCAGGTCGCGCACCACCTCCCGGAACGCCTCGGTCAGGTCCGACGACGCCGTCCGCAGCTCGCCCACCGTCGAGCGCACGTCCGCGAGAAGGTCGCGGGCCACCCGGTTGGCGCGCTCGACGTGATCGCGCGCCTGCTCGCCGTCGCGGTGCCGGGCGGCCTCCAGCTCCAGGGTGAGCACGGTGAGCTGGTGGCCGATCAGGTCGTGCAGGTCGCGCGAGATCCGCAGCCGCTCCGCCGTCCGCGCCGACTCCGTCAACAGGGCCGACGCCGCGCGGAGATCCACGTGCGCCTGGCTCAGCTCGCGGCGCAGCCGCTGCTCCCGGATGAGCGTCATCGAGCTCAGCAGCGTCGCCACCTGGATGAGCACGTAGAAACCGACACCGATCAGGGCGTCGGCGAGCCCGTTGTCCCGCTGCGTCGCGAGCGCCACCAGCACCAGCGTGTTCAGGCCGACGACGACGAAGCCCACCCGGAGCGGCGCCACGTAGACGCTGACGCTCGCGATGACGACGAGCAGCACGGGCATGAGCCCGACCTGGGGCGCGGTGAGCACCACCGCCCAGGACGAGACAACGGCGGTGGCGAACATCGCGTGCCGAACCAGGTCGGCGCGCTCCCGCACGAGGGAGCCCAGGAGGTTGACCATCAGGAGCACGAACAGGGCGATCCACCAGCCGCGCGGGATCGAGGCGTCCGCGTACCCGAACAGCACCGGCCCGGCCAGGACCAGCGCGACCACGAGCATCGCGAGACCTGACCACCCCTCCGTCCCGAGCCGCATGCCAGCCACCCTACGGGCGCGGGTCGGGACGGGCCCGTGCCGAAAGTCATGGTTCACATCCCTGACCAGCGGCACGGGCGCGGTGCGGGGCGGCGCGCCTAGCGTCGTCAGGCATGAGCAGCGACACGAACGGGAGCGGGCGGCCGCTCGCCATCGAGGCCGAGGGCCTCGTCAAGCGGTACGGCGCCACGGTCGCCGTCGACCGGCTGAGCCTGCGGGTCGAGGTGGGGGAGGTCCTCGGCATCCTGGGCACCAACGGCGCGGGCAAGACCACGACCGTCGAGATGATCGCGGGGCTGCGCCGGCCGGACCGGGGGAGCGTCCGCCTGCTCGGCCTGGACCCGCGGCGGGACCGGGCCAGGCTGCGGCAGGTGCTGGGCGTGCAGCTCCAGCAGGCGTACCTGCACGGCGCGCTGACGGTCGCCGAGCTCCTGGACCTGTACCGCAGCTTTTATCCCGACCCGCGCCCGGCCGCCGAGCTCCTCGACCTCGTGGGCCTGGAGGAGCAGCGGCGCGTGCGGTTCGAGAAGCTGTCCGGCGGCCAGCAGCAGCGGGTCTCCATCGCGCTCGCGATGGTGGGCCGGCCGCGGGTCGTGATCCTCGACGAGCTCACGACCGGGCTCGACCCGCTCGCCCGGCGCCGCATGTGGACCACGGTCGAGCACCTGCGCGCCGAGGGCGTGACCGTCGTGCTGGTCAGCCACGCGATGGAGGAGGTCGAACGGCTCTGCGACCGGGTCGCGCTGCTCGACGGCGGGCACCTGGTCGCCGTCGGCACGCCGGGCGAGCTGACCGCTCGAGCGGGCGCGGACACCCTCGACGACGCGTTCGTCGCCCTGACCGGAAAGCAGCTGGAGGCAGCCGGATGAGCACCACCGCCACTCACGTCACCGCACACCGGCCGGGTCCGCGTGCCTGGCTCACCCTCGTGGTCTGCGAGACCAAGATGGTCGCGCGCGACACCGCGGGCCTCGTCGTGCCCCTCGGCCTGCCGCTCCTGATCCTCGTGACGAGCGCCCAGGCCGCAGGCGACCAGGAGGTGGTCGCCGGGTTCTCCGCGCTGGAGGCGTACGTGCTGCCGCTGGTGCTCACCATGGTCATCGCCACCATCGGCGTCATCAACATGCCGAGCTTCCTCGCGTACTACCGGCGCTCCGGCATCCTGCGCCGGCTCGCCGTCACACCGGCGTCACCCGCGATGGTGCTCGTCGCCCAGGTGATCGTGAGCGTGCTCCAGACTCTGCTCGGGCTAGCGCTCGCCCTCACCGTGGCCTTCCTCGGCTTCGGCGCGAGCCCGCCCGCGAACCTCGGAACCGCGATCGGGGTCTACGTCCTCGCGATGGCGGCCATGTACGCCGTCGGCATGATCGTGGCCGCCGTCGCGCCGACGCCCAACTCGGCAGTCGCGATCGGGCTCGTCGGCTTCTTCGCGCTCGGCGCCCTCGGCGGCATGTTCGGCGGCCCCGGCAGCCTGCCCGAGCCGCTCGCCGAGCTGGGCGAACGGCTGCCCTTCGGCGCGGCGGTCCAGGCGCTCGCGGCGGCCTGGGTCGGGGCGCCCGTCGAGGCGGCGCACCTGGTCGGCCTGGGTGTGACGGTCGTGGTCGGCAGCGTCACGGCCGGGCTGCTGTTCCGCTGGGAATGACGGGTTCAGGCCTTCGCGGCAGGGCGGGCGGCGGTCAGGTTCCGCAGCTCGGCGAGCACCGTCCGCTCGATCTCGACCATCGATCGCTGCTCGCCCGCGCCGATCCACTGCGTGAAGGAGACGCCGAACACCGTGGTCGCCGACTCGGCGGCGAGGGTGGCCGCAGGCTCGGGGATGCCTCGTCCGCGCAGGGCGTCGCCGAGAGTCGCGGCGAGCACCGACATCTTGTGCCGCTCCCGCTCCTGCAGCGCGGGATTCTGCTCGATGACGCTCTGCCGCAGCCGGGAGTGGCCCCGTCGCTCGTCGGGGAACAGCTCCGCCGCCGACTCCAGCGCGGCGGCGACGAGCTCCATCGGCGTGGCCTCGCCCGGCGCGGCCACCAGCCCGGCGAGGAACGCGTCGACCATCAGCTCCTGCCCGTGGAACAGCACCTCGCGCTTGTCGCTGAAGTGCCGGAAGAAGGTGCGTTCGGTCAGGCCGACGGACTGCGCGATCTCCGCGGCCGTCGTCTGCTCGTAGCCGTTGCTCGCGAAGAGCTCCAGCGCGGCGGCCTGGAGCCGTCCGCTCGTGCCCGGCTGCCATCTGACCATGCGTCCAGTCTATGTGATGACAGCGGCTGACGTCGCGCGTATGGTGATGTCTGTGACTGACAGCAGTCACTGACATCACTGGAGGTTCACCATGCAGGTATTCGTGACCGGAGCATCCGGCTGGATCGGGTCGGCGGCCGTGGACGAGCTGCTCGCGGACGGCCACGCCGTCACCGGGCTCGCCCGGTCCGACGCGTCCGCGGCCGCGCTGGAGGCCAAGGGGGTGCGGGTGCAGCGCGGCGACCTGGACGACCTCGACGGTCTCCGCCGGGGCGCCGACGCCGCCGAGGCGGTGGTCCACCTGGCCAACAAGCACGACTTCGCGAACCCGGCCGCGTCCAACGCCGCCGAGCGGGCCGCCGTGCAGACGTTCGCCGACGCGCTCGCCGGCTCCGGGCGTCCGCTCCTGTTCGCGGCGGGTACCGCCGCGCTGGCGCAGGGCAGGCCCGCCACCGAGGCGGACACCTCGTCGTCCTACGGCCCCGACTCGCCGCGCGGCGGCGCCGAGAACCTGGCGCTGGGGTACGTCGAGCGCGACGTCCGTGCGGTGAGCCTGCGCTTCTCGCCCACGGTGCACGGCGCGGGGGACCACGGCTTCATCTCCGTGATCGCCGACGCGGCCCGCCGGCACGGTGTCTCCGGCTACCCCGGCGACGGCACCAACCGCTGGGCCGCCGTGCACCGCTCCGACGCCGCGCGGCTCGTGGCCCTCGGCCTCGCCAAGGCCCCGGCGGGCGCCCGGCTGCACGCCGTCGCCGAGGAGGGGGTCACGAGCCGCGAGATCGCCGAGGCGATCGGCGCGGCGCTCGGCCTCCCGGTCGCCTCGATCGCGCCCGACGACGTCGCGGCGCACTTCGGCTGGATCGGCGGCTTCTTCGGCATGGAGGGGGCCGCGACGAGCACCGTGACGCGGGAGCTGCTCGGCTGGACCCCGACCGGCCCGACGCTGGTCGAGGACATCGCCGCGGGCGCGTACTCGACGCCGGTCGAGCACTAGCCGCCAGTCCGGTGGGCCCTGACCCCTTTGAGGCCTAAGTTTCTTCGCTTTGCGGAGCCGCAAAGCGAAGAAACTTAGGCCTCAAAGGGGACGGGCGGTCAGGGGTCCAGGCGCCCGGCGCGCGACGCCTCAGGCCGGCGGCGTCGCGGCGATGTCCGTCGTTGTCGCGAGCGGGCGGGACGTCTCGACGTCGTCGGCCAGGCTCTGCAGGCGGCCGGCGGCCAGCCCCAGCGAGTCCGAGCCGAGCAGCTGGTGCAGCGGTGCCTCGCCGGACGTCGCGACGGCGATGATCGCGGCGGCCGCCCTCGCGGGGTCGCCGAGCTGCGTGCCGGGCATCCCGAGGTGCTGCTCGACCATCTCGCGGACGGCCGGGTATGCCTCGGTCGTGTCCGACGGCAGGCCGAGCGACACGGGCCGCAGGAAGTCGGTGCGCATGTAGCCGGGCTCGACGAGGTTCACACGGATGCCGTGGTCCGCCACCTCGGCGGCCAGCGACTCCGTGATCGCCTCCAGCGCGAACTTGCCCGCCGCGTACAGGCTCCAGCCGGGGAACGAGAGCAGGCCGAGGATCGAGGACACGTTGATGACGTGCCCGGAGCGGTGGGCCCGGAAACCCGGCAGCACCGCGCGCAGCACGTTCCAGACGCCGAAGACCTGCACGTCGAACATCGCGCGGGCGTCGGCGTCCGAGACCTCCTCGACGGCCGCCAGGTAGCCGTACCCGGCGTTGTTCACGACGACGTCAACGGTGCCGAAGCGGTCCGTCGCGGCGGCGACGGCCCGGTTCACCTGCGCCTGGTCGGCCAGGTCGACGGTGAGGGCGAGCAGCCGGGAGGTGTCGACGTCGTCGAGCGCGCCCATGAGGCGATCGACGGACCGGGTGGTCGCGGCGACGTTCTCGCCGCGCTCCAGGAGCTGCCTGACGAGCTCGAGGCCGAGCCCTCGGGAGGCGCCGGTGACGAACCAGGTGGCGGGGCGGTCGGCGGGGTAGGACATGGTGGTCTCCTCGGGAGGTCGGGTCGGCGGGCGTGCCGACCCGTCAAGACTTCCGCCCGGAACAGGGCCTGCGAGCGCCATACCCGGCCCCCTGCGTCCTGGGTCGCTGCCGCATAGGACGCGGAGGTCCACCCTGACGGGTGCGCCGCGCAGAGCGGCGCGCCCAGAATGGAGCCATGGCCGAGAGGAACACGGAGCTGGCGGACTTCCTGCGTCGCACCCGGAGCCAGGGCGACGCGTCGCGCGCCGGCCTGCCCGCCGACAGCCGCGTCCGTCGCGTGCCCGGCCTGCGCCGCGAGGAGGTCGCGTTCCTGGCCGGTGTCTCGACCGACTACTACGCCCGTCTGGAGCAGGGCCGGCGCATCGTGCCGTCCCCGTCGGTCGTGGACGCCATCGGGCGGGCGCTCGGGCTGGACCAGGCGGGACGCGCCCACCTGGCCGACCTCATCGGGCTCGGCTCGACGACGGCGCGGCCGCGCACCCGTCCGGTCCAGCGGGTCCGCCCCGGGCTGTACCAGCTTCTCGACGCGCTCGGCGACGTTCCCGTGCTGGTGCTGGGCCGCCGCGCCGACGTGCTCGCCCAGAACCGCATGGGCCGGGCCCTGTTCACCGACTTCGAGCGGTTCCCGGCGCCGCGCCGCAACTACGCGCGCTGGATGTTCCTCGACGACGGCGCGCGGTCGTTGTTCGTCGACTGGGAGGAGCAGGCCCGGGCCGCCGTCGAGAACCTGCGGCTGGAGGCCGGGAACGACCCCGCGGACCGTGCCACGTCCGCGCTGATCGCGGACCTGCGCGAGGCCAGCGGAGAGTTCGGCGACTGGTGGGCCGAGCACCGCGTCTACCAGCGCACGTACGGGTCCAAGCGGCTGCGGCACCCCGTCGTCGGCGACCTCACCGTCGAGTACGAGACCCTCGCCCTGCCCGGCGACCCCGACACGACGCTGTACGTCTACTCGGCCGAGCCTGGCTCGCCGTCCCAGCGGGCGCTGAGCCTCCTGGCGAGCTGGTCCTTGACGGCGACGCCCGGCCCCGCCAATGGACCAACCCCCTTTGAGGCCTAAGTTTCTTCGCTTTGAGCGGCCTCAAAGCGAAGAAACTTAGGCCTCAAAGGGGAGGGGGAGGGGCGCCCCGGGGATGCGCCCGGGCCTAGCCCAGCTCGCGGACCAGCACGTCCTCGAACACCGCGCTCACCGCCGGTGCCGCGCCGCCGCCCGCGTAGATCCCGATCGCCGGGTCGGTGTCGGCCGGGAGCGTCCACGTGGCCCCGAAGCGCCAGTGCTCGCCGTCGCGCGACGTCGCCGACCGGTACCGGTGCTCGCCGGTTGCCGGGTCCGTCGTGTGGAACAGCCGCAGGTGCATGGTGTCGGCCACCGGGCCGGAGACGAAGCCGCCGAACCGCACGGCGCCGTCGGCCGTGAGCTCCTTGCCGAACTCGACCTGTCGCGTCCGGCCGATCGCCACCGAGCCGAGCCGCAGGAAGTCGTCGTCGCCCGCGTGCACCATGAGGCCCGCCTGCTGGAAGTTGCGCACCGTGTCCTCGCCCAGCGGCAGGCGCACGGTGGCCTCCAGCACGTAGTCGCCCGCGGGCGCGTCGCGCAGCAGCACGGGCGCGTCGTTCCGGGTACCGACCAGGTCGTGGCCGGTCAGCGGCCAGGTCAGCGCACCGTCGGCGACGTCGACGGCGGCCGGACCGTGCTGCCAGCGCCAGCCGGCGTCCAGGTCGCCGTCGAACTCCTCGGCGAACGTCACCGCACCGGGCTCCGGCTCGGCCACACGCGCGGTCACGGGATCGTGCGCCGCGACGACGGTCAGGTTGTCGAGCTCCGCCTCGGCGCCATCGGCCACGAGACGCACCGGCGCCTTGCGGGGCAGCGGCGTCCGCGGCTCGAACCGCACCTCGGCGTCCACGTCACCCAGCCCGCTCGACGACAGCCGCGCGGCGACCACGCCGTCGCGCGCCTCGACGCTCAGCACGTGCCAGGAGGTCAGGTCGGCGTTCGCCGGCAGCGCCGTCCGCACCTGATGGCGCCCCTGCCCGACGACGAGCTCGCGCTCCCGGGCGTCCAGCCGCACCGACACCGCGGCCGGGCCGGCACCGCCGAACCGCACCGTGAACGAGCCCTCGGCGTCGGGCAGCCGCACGTCCGTCTCGACCCGCACGTCGCGCGGCGCGGGCGACGTCTGCACGACGGCGGCGTGCCGCCGGTCCGGGACCAGCCGCGCGATCGACCCGGCGTCGCCGGAATCGTCCGTGCCCCGGGTCAGCGTGCCCGTGATCCGGCGCAGCGCATGCCCGGAGGCCGGGTCGGCGCTCATGATGCCCAGCTCGCTCGCCGCGACGGGCGCGGTCTGCGCGCCCTCGCTCGGGCCCGCCCCCGCGTTGACCACGGGCCAGCCGTCGATCCAGTCGAGCCGGTCCAGCAGGGTGGGCCGGCGGTTCACGCCGCCGGGCTCGTTCAGCCATGCGTCGTCGCGGTCGATGCCGTGGTAGAGCATCCAGTCCTGCCCGGACACGTCGGAGAACACCGCGTGGTGCCCCACACCGATCCACTTGTTGCCGTTCTGCGCGACGACGAGCGTGCCGCCCACGCGGGACTCGTTCAGGCCCACGCCCTCGTGGTCCGTGAACGGCCCTAGCGGCGAGCGCGACCGGCCCGTGTACACGCTGTACCCGGTCACCGGTCCGGAGCAGCAGTTGGCCGACGACCCCATGAGGTAGTACCAGCCGTCGCGCTTGACCACGAAGGCGCCCTCGTAGCGGTCCGCGACGGTCACGCGGGTGGGCTCGCCGACGGCGCGGGTGCCGGTCTCGTCGAGCTCCGTGACCCAGATGCCGCCGTTGAAGCCGCCGAAGTACAGGTAGCGCGAGCCGTCGTCGTCGGCGAAGAGGGCCGGGTCGATCGTGTTGAGGTAGCCGCCGCCGGGCGCGGGGCGGGGGTCCAGGACCGGGCCTCCGGAGTCGGTCCACGGACCGGTCGGGGTGGGCGCCGTGGCCACGCCGATCGTGTAGTCCCAGGCGTCGGGGTTCGCCGCCGTGTCGGTGACCGTGTAGTACATGACGTACTGACCGTCGACGTACCGGATGTCGGGCGCCCAGAAGTAGGAGGCGTCCGCGGCCCAGGCCGGCTTGTTCTCGTCGTCGAAGATGGTGCCCACATACTCCCAGCTCGCCAGGTCGCGGGACTTCGCCACGTGCATGTTGCCGAACGGGCCGCCGGTCACCAGCGGGTCGCTCGTCGCGTACAGGTACCACCAGCCGTCCTTGCCGCGGATCACCGCGGGGTCGGCGTAGGTGTCCGAGAACGGGTCGGTGATCGGGTTGGTGTACGTCGTGCCGGACGGCGGGGGCGCGGCCTGTCCCGTGCCGGGCAGGGCCACGGCGCTGACGACCAGCGCGGCGGTGGCGAGGGCGGCTACGAGCCGGATCTCCATGGTCACGAGTCCCTTCGGGCGGCTGCGCGCCACGTCCTCGGTGACGTGGCCGTCGCTCCTTTACAACGGATAACCACGCGTGAAGTTACAACGGATAACCTGCCGTCGGCAAGGGGTGGTCTAGCCTGGGCCGGTGAGGGTCACGCTGCGCCACGTCGCGGAACGCGCCGGGGTCTCGTTCAAGACCGTGTCGAACGTGATCAACGGGCACCCGAACGTGCGGCCCGAGACCCGCGAGCGCGTCGAGTCGGCCATCGCCGAGCTGCGCTACCGGCCCAACACGTCGGCCCGGAGCCTGCGGCACGGGCGGGCGGGGTTCCTGGCGATCGCGTTGCCGGAGCTCACCTCGCCCTACTTCGCGGGGCTGGCCTCGGAGCTGGCCGCGGCGGCCCGGGCCGTGGGGCAGTCGGTGCTCATCGAGGAGACGTCGGGCGACCTGGCCGGGGAGCGTGCGGTGCTCGACGGCCTGCCGAGCCACCTGGTCGACGGCGTCTTCTTCAGCCCGCTGGTCACGCCGGTCGCGGAGGTCGTGGAGCGCCGCGACGGCACGCCGCTGGTGCTGCTGGGGGAGTACGGGGAGCCGGCGGGCGTGGACCACGTGGGCGTGGACAACGTGGCGGCTGCCCGCGACGTCACCCGGCACCTCCTGGACCTGGGCCGACGTCGGATCGCGGGGATCGGCCTGCAGAGCGGCGCGGGCACGGGGCGGCTGCGCGGCGAGGGCTACCTGGCCGCGCTCGCCGAGGCCGGCGTGCCCGCCGACCCGGACCTCGTGGTCGAGTGCACCGACTACCACCGGGCCAGCGGGGCGGACGCCGTCACGCAGCTGCTCGCCCGCGGCGTCGAGGTCGATGCGGTGTTCTGCTTCAACGACCTGATGGCGCTGGGTGCGCTGCGCGCGCTGCACGAGCACGGGCTGCGGGTGCCGCAGGACGTGGCCGTCGCCGGCTTCGACGGTATCGAGGACGGGCAGTTCTCCGTGCCCTCCCTGACCACGGTGACCCCTGACCTGCCCCTTCTGGCCGCGGAGGCGGTGCGGCTCGTGATGCGGCGTATCGCCGAGCCGGACGCCCCGGCCGAGCACGTGGTGGTGCCCCACGCGATCACCGCCCGCGAGAGCACCGGACCGGGCCCGCACGAGCCGCCGTCCGCGGCCTAGACTCTGTGCAGATCTGCTGGAGCGACGTGAGGATCGAGACCATGACCGAAGAGTGCACGCACCTGGACCAGGTCGCGGTCCTCGAGCCCGAGAACCGGGAGGGCTGTCCCGAGTGCCTCGCCGTCGGCGGCACCTGGGTGCACCTGCGCAGCTGCCTGGTGTGCGGGCAGGTGGGCTGCTGCGACTCCTCCCCGGCCAAGCATGCCACCGCGCACTACAAGGGTTCCGGCCACCCGCTCATGCGGTCCGTCGAGCCGGGTGAGGGCTGGGGCTACTGCTACGCCGACGACGCGATGATCTCGTCGACCACCCTGGGCACCCACAAGTACTGACACCGGCAGCGGCCCTCCGGAGGGAACCATGAAGTCAGGCCTGGTCGTGCTCGGCGTCGTCCTCGTGCTGATGGGCTCCGTGTTCACCGTGCAGGGACTCGGCTACCTCGCCGGCAGCCCGATGACGGGCGTGACCCTGTGGGCGATCGTCGGTCCGGTGCTCGCCCTGGTCGGGGTGGTCGTGATCGTGGCGGCCGCCCGCCGGGGCCGGTCCGGGCACTCCGGCTGACGCGGCAGGGCCGTGAGGCCGGGGCAGTCGAACGTAGGGTTCGTCGGCGCAAGACGGCTCATGCGCCGACGGACCCTACGTTCGACTGACTCCGCGGCGACGAGCCCCAGGTTGACCTCGGGTCAAGGTCAAGGACTACTTCTGAGATTCGTTCAGCACCTTGAGCGCAGTGAGGCCGGCGTCGCCCGGGCGCCACGTCGTGGTCAGCGCCACGTAGCGGGCCGTGCGGTTCACCTCGACGACGCCGTCGCGGCGCACCGGCCCCACGTCGGTGAACGTGAGCCCGTCGTCGCTCACCGAGACCACCGCCGACGGCGCCCGCCCCCGCGTCCAGTCCGTCGCCACGGTGCCGATCTCCCGGGGCGTGCCCAGGTCGGTCACCATCCGCCCGTTCGGCCCCGGCGTCCACGCCGTGTCCCGGTCGCCGTCCACGGCGGCCGACGGCGACGTCATGCCCTCGGGCAGCACCGACGCCGGGAACGTGAGCGTGCTCAGCGCGAGGTCGGCCACGGGGAACGGCGTCCCGGCCGGGAACCGCACCGTCGTGCCGCGCGGCGTCGCGGCGGCCGGTCGGGTCGCCCCGGTCTCGGCGTGCCGCACCGTCACGGCACCCCGGCCCGTCACCGTGAACGTGCGGGCGTCGTCGGCGGTGACCGTGACGCCCTCCGGCGTCGTCCCGCGCGAGCCCGCCACGGTCGCCCGCGGCGCCAGCACCACGGCGTCACCCGCCGGGACCGTCACCTCCAGGGCGGACGAGTCCGCGCCGATCCTCTGCTCGCCCGCGAACACCGGCACCGCGCCCCCGCTCGCGTGCGGCACCGTGACCGTCGTCGACACGTCGTCGGCCGTCAGGTTGAACGCCACCAGGTAACCGTCGACCAGGCTGACCTGGATGCCCGCGGCGTCCGCTGTCGGCACTGCCCGCTCCGCCTGGGCCGACGTCGCCGCGGCGTCACCCGGCACCATCTCGACCAGGCGCGGGCCGGCCGCGCCGTCCGCCAGCCGCACCACGTGTCGCGTGGCGTCGGCCCGCGAGACCGTGATCGGCGCGTCGCCGCCGCGCACCACGAACCCGGCTGAACCCTCCACGTTCAACCAGGACCCGCCACTCGACAGCAGCGGCTCCGAGGCGTCGAACGACGCCGCGTCGTGCCAGGTCACGCCGTCGACCGACGTCTGCACCCGGTACCGCTCGCCCGCCGCCGACTCCCACCCGAGCTGCACCCGGGACACGTCCGTGGGCGCGCCCAGGTCCACCTGCACCCACGAGTCGGGGCGCGTCCGGTCGGCGCGCGAGACCGCCCAGCGGGTCGTCGCGCTGCCGTCCGTCACGGCGCTCGCGGGCCGGCCCGTGTCGGCGCTGGACGCCGTCGCCGGGCGCCCGGCCGCGACGTCGTCGCCGGCGGGGTCGAAGGCACGCAGGTGGAAGAGCGAGTAGCCGTACTGCGGGTGGCCCTGCACGCCCTGCATGCGCACGTACCGTGTGGTCACTGCGGCGGGCTCGGTCGCGTCCGGCGGCACGAGGTCGAGCGTGTCGAGGCGCGCCACGTTCACGTCGGCCGGGTCCGGCTCCGGTTCGGCGACGGTGGTGCTGCCCTCCGCCGTCGTGTAGGTGCGCGACCCGTCCAGCCCGGCGTAGCCGCCCATGGCGAGGTTGCGCACGGACAGGCTCGCGTCGTCCGGCCCCGCGCCCGACGACGCGTAGACCGCGGCGCCGGTCGGCAGCGTGACCTGACCCGCGTACCCGTCGCCGATCCGGAACACCGACGACGTGCCCTCGAAACCGTCGCGCGGCTGCGTGTAGGTGGTCACGTTGCGGTCGCTCACCGTCGCGCCGGAGTCGGGGTAGAGGTAGGTGGACGAGCCCGAGGCGTAGAACAGCCACGAGTCGTGCCCGGGCACCCAGGGGAACTTGACGAAGCCCTTGCGGCTGACGGCGCCGGCCCACGTGTCCGGCGTCTGCTGCACGGTCAGGCCGGGCACCTCGCCGAAGTCGCGCACGCCGGACAGCCGCTCGAAGAACGCGTCCTGCGGCGTCGGCACCACGGGGCCCTCGGCCGACTCGGCGGCCTCCACGTGCAGCAGGTAGGAGATGGCGATCTCGGCGCGGGCCTCGGGCTCGTACTTGGGCTCGCCGGAGAACTTGGTCAGCCGGTTCACGGGCGGGTAGGCCTGGTAGTCCGCCAGGGCTGCGGCGAGGTTGACCTCGGCGCGGGCAGCGTCGGGGTCGCGCAGCACCTGCGCGAGGAACGCCATCGGGATCACGTCGCGCCCGTACAGGAACTCGCGGTCCCGGACCATGGGCATGAAGGGCTCGCCCTGGTCGGACATGACCAGCTTGATGGACTCCCACAGTTCGGCCGAGTTGGGCTGCCGCGTCAGGATCTCGGGCAGCGGCTCGTCACGCAGCAGGAAGTGGATCGCGTTGCGGGCGCCCGAGCGCCACGAGTCGGACTGGTAGTGCGGCCCGAACGACTCGTGGTTCTCCACGATGTACGTGTCGTGGATGTTGTGCATCGTGTTCGACGAGACGGGCTTGCCCGCGACGACGGCCGGGTTGTTGCGGTCCGCCGTCGGCTGACCCGCGGCGTTGCGGCCCCAGTCGGCGAGCTGCTCGGCCCAGCGGCCGGCGTCGGCGTCGTCGGGCGCCCAGGCGAGCCCGGGGGCGAGGGCCTGCGTGTAGACGCCGACCTCCTCCTGCGCGGTGTCGCCGCGGTACTTGCCCTCGGGCCACTCGGTGGTCCAGCTGCCCGACATCGGGTCGTCGGTGAAGTCGAGGTCGGCCGTGTACCGGGACTGGCCGGTGGCGATGGTCGTGAGGTTGGCCTGGGTCCGCGCGTCGAGCTCGTCCCAGAGCAGCGTGCCCGCGGCCAGGAAGTACGACTGGAAGGTCGAGTCCCAGAAGAGCTGGCGGCCCCAGGTGCCCTCGGGGTCGACGAGACGGTTGCTCGCGGCGAAGTGCTCGATGGTCGCCAGGGTGTGCTCGCGCAGCGTGTCCTCGGGGACGCCGGCGAGCTCCGCGTCGTACTCGCCGTGCGTGAGCAGCACCGCGTTGCCCAGGACCACCGCGAAGTTCATGTCCTTGGCCTGGTAGACGCCGGCCGACTCGTCCCAGACGGTCTCGACCCAGCGGGTGTGCCGCAGGAGCGCCGCGTAGTAGTTCGCGGCGGTCTGGTCGGGGGCGCCGTACGCGCCGGGCTGGGTGCTCGCGGGCCCGTTGCGTGCGTCGGTGCCCGTGGCCTGCGCCGGCGTGACGACGGCGACCGTGATCGGCAGCGCGAGGCAGGCGACGGCGAGCCCGGCAATCGCTCTGCGGAACGGTCGCGTCCCTGCATGGAGCCGCGGACGGTGGGTGGGCATCGGTGCCTCCAGGCTGACAGCGCTGTCACGGGTGTTCCGTCAGGAGGCTATCGCACGGGCGGCGCGGGGGCCATGGCCCTGATGAGGTTCATCAGCAGACGGCGGCCGGCGCTCGGTGCGGGTGGGTGCGCTCGCGGGACCGGCCGGCGAACGTAGGGTTCGTCGGCGCATGAGCGCTCTTGCGCCGACGAACCCTACGTCCGGCGCCAGCAGCCGCCAGCCGCCACGCCCACGGATCAGGTCCGGTCCACCTCGTCCATGTCGCCCGTGGCCGGCACGCCCTCGTCGAGGCCGTAGAGCAGGTGCACGGTGCCGGCCGGGCTGGCGACCGGCGGTTCGAGCAGCGACAGGTTGGAGGGAACCGCGCCGCCGTCGAACACCTTCTTGCCGACGCCGAGCATGATGGGGTGCACCCACAGGTCGAGGCGGTCGAAGAGCTTCTCGCGCAGCAGCGTCTGCACCAGGTTCAGGCTGCCCACGACCTTGATGTTCTCGTGCCGGTCCCGGATCTCGCGGACGGCGGCCGGCAGGTCCGGGCCGAGCTGCGTGGACCCGGCCCAGGACAGGTCGGGCGTGCCGCGCGAGGCCACGTACTTGGGGACGCGGTTGAACAGCGTGGCGATCTCGAGGCCGGGCACGCCCTCCTGCTGCGGCCAGTACCCGGCGAAGATGTCGTAGGTGCGCCGGCCCAGCAGCAGGGCGTCGGTGCCCTCGTAGGCGGCGTCGATCTGGTCCCCGACGACGGCGTCGATCAGCGGGGCCTGCCAGCCGCCGAACGGGAAGTTCTCCGGGTCCTCCTCGGGGCCGCCCGGCGCCTGCGCGAGGAGGTCGAGGGTCGCGAACAGCTCGATCTGGATGATGCCCATGGTGTGCTCCCGGCGGTTCCGTTTTCTCCGACGAGGGGTGGACCCGCCGGGAGCGGCAGACTCATCGGGTCACGGCTCGAGGTAGGTGGCGAGGTTCGTCAGCGACGACGTCATGCCCTCGGCGTGGTCGCGGGCGCGGATGCCGTAGGGCACGTCGCGCGCAACGATCTCGACGTCGGTGCCCTCGTCGACCGTGCGCAGGTTCCACTCCATCCGCATCGTGCCCTGGAAGGCCGGGTCGTCGGAGGCGAAGTCGACGTCCGTCGCGATCTGCTCGTCCGGGACGAGCCGCGAGACCCGCACCTCGGACACGTCCGAGTCGGCGGAGGTCTTGCCCGGGAAATCGGTGGCGTCGTCGTAGGTCAGCACCAGGCGGTAGGAGCCGCCCTCGCGCATGTCGAAGTTCTCGAACCGGCCGTGCATCCCTGCGGGCGGCAGCCACTCGACCAGGGCATCGGGGTCGGTCAGCGCGGCGAACACCTCGGCCCGGTCGACGTGGACGAGCAGGCTGGCGCGGTCGGTTCTACCCATGCTCACGACCATAGGGGCGCCAGGGCCGGCGCGCTCCCAAATGAACGGAACATTCGGGGCATAGACGTCGGGGCGACGGGTCGGCAAGATGCACACATCATTTTTCACCCGACGACCCGGAGGTACCCGTGGCTGGCACGTCGACGCCGGAGCCGCTGACCGGCAAGCAGAAGCGCACCATCGCGGGCGGCGCGATCGGCACGCTGATGGAGTACTACGACTACTACCTGTACGGGCTGGCGTCGGCCGCGATCTTCCCGGCCGTGTTCTTCACCGGCGAGGACCCGGTCGTCGCACAGCTCTCGTCGTTCGCGACGTTCGCCGTCGGCTTCTTCCTGCGGCCGGTGGGCGGCCTGGTGTTCGGGCCCATCGGCGACCGTGTCGGCCGCAAGATGACGCTGCTGATCACCGTGGTCGGCATGGGCATCGCGACGGCGGGCATCGGCCTGATCCCCGCGGAGTCCTCGATCGGCATCGCCGCCCCGCTGCTGCTGATCTTCTTCCGCATGTGCCAGGGCTTCTTCGTGGGCGGCGAGATGGGCGGCGCGGCCACGCTCGTCGTCGAGCACGCGCCCGTGGGCCGGCGCGGCCTGTACGGGGCGTTCCTGATCAGCGGCGCCGGCATCGCCAACGTCGCCTCCGCCGGCCTGATGGCAGGCCTGGGGCTCGGGCCGGAGACCTGGTTCATGACGTGGGGCTGGCGCATCCCGTTCGTGCTGGGCCTGGTGCTCGCCATCGTCGCGATCGTGCTCCGCAGCAAGCTCGAGGAGTCCGACGAGTTCAAGGACACCAAGAAGGCCCAGCAGGACGCCGGCGTGCGGCCCCACCCGATCGCCGAGGTCTTCCGGCACCCGAGGAACGCGATCATGGGCATCCTCATCGGCCTCCCGCAGAGCATCGCCGGATACGTGGTGCTCACGTTCGGGATCGCGTACATGGTCAACCAGCAGCACATCCCGGCCTGGCAGGGGTTCGCCGGGACCATGATCGTCGGCCTGCTGCAGGTCTTCGTCGCGCCCGCGTACGGGTTGCTGTCCGACCGGGTCGGCCGCCGCAAGGTCTACATCGCGGGCTGCGTCGGCTTCGCGCTCCTGGTGTGGCCCACGTTCCTGCTGTTCGGCACGAGCAACCTGATCCTGATCTGGGTGGGCATGATCCTGGGCTTCGTCATCCCCGGCGTGGCCATGCAGGCCACGCTGCAGACCATGCTGGCCGAGATGTTCGACCCGGAGGCCCGCACGACCGGCGTGAACATCGGCTACCAGATCTCCAACACGCTGGGTGGCGGGCTCGCGCCGTTCATCTGCACGGCGCTGGTCGCGGCGGTCGGTGGGGCGATCTGGCCCGTTGTCGTCTACTCCGCCGTGATCTGCCTGGTGGGGGCGATCGCCACCGCGACGGCGAACATCAGCACCGACGGTTCGAGGCTGCACGAGCTGAAGGGGGCGCCGTCGGCGACGTCGGGCGTGTGAGGCCGACGCGAGAGAACGCGTGAAGTCGGTTGCCCTGGGTCAGGCGCACGGGGACGATGGGCGGCATGACCGCAGCCCCGTCCCCGTCGCCCCGCCCGGCGCGCACCGCCAACCTCGTCCTCGCCGCCCTCGGCCTCGTTGGGGTCGCGCTGATCGGAGTCGCTGTCTGGGTCGCCACCCGTCCGTTCGCCGGCGGCTGGTTCGCGTACGCGCCGTTGTCGGCGACGACGTACACACCGTTCATCGCGCCGTCGTCGGCGTGGCCTGCGCTGTTCGCCGGGGCGGGCGCCCTCGCCCTCGGCGCGGTGGCGGGCTACGTCGTCGGACGGCGGGGGCGGCCCGCGAACCCGGTGGCCGACGACGGCGCCGGACCGGGCGGCATCGACCGGTAGGTCCTCGGGCGGCCCGCGCCGTGACCGGCGGCGTCACCTCTGGTCCTTGTTCCACGGGAAGTCGGCGTGCCGGTTCAGGCGGCGAGCCGCACCGGCATGAGGAGGACGACGGCGTCCGGGCCGTGCGCCGCTGCCAGGCGGAGGGTGTCGCGCTCGCCCGCCGTCAGCAGCAGGTCGGCGTCGCCGAACGAGCGGACGGCGTCGGCGAGGTACTGCCGGTCGAACGCCACGGTGCCGCGCGCGTCGCCGATGTGGAGCTCGGCGGGGTCGAGGCCGAGCAGGACCAGGTCGCGCCGCCCGGCGTCCGCCCCGTTCGCGGTTTCGACCCGGTACAGGAGATCAGGCGCGGTGACGGAGGTGCCCACCTTCTCCTCGACGCCCCGGAATCCGTGCGCGGCGAGGACCGCCTCGTAGTCGGGGTAGAGCGCGTCGATCGACGTCCCGTCCAGGCCGCCCAGCGTGACGCGGTCCGCGGTCAGGGACACGCCGACCTGCCCCGTCTCCGGGCGGTCGAGGAAGGCGTCCACGACGGCGACCGGCACGATGACGCGCACCGGCGGGCCGTCCACGCCCGCCGCGGGAAGGGCGGAGACGGCCAGCCGGTGACGGTCGGTCGCGACCAGCCGGAGGGCGGCGTCGCCGACGTCGAACAGCACGCCGTGCAGCGCCGGCCAGTCGGCCTGCTCGCCGACGGCGTGCCGCACGGACCCGAGCGCTGAACGCAGCGCGACGGCGTCGACCGTGAGGCTGGTCGTCACCCCCAGGAGCTCGCGCGCCTCGGCGAGCTGGGCGGTCGCCGCCCCGAGCTCGGCCTCCAGCCGGCGCTGATGGGCGTCGACCACCCGGCGTGCGGTGACCGGGTCGGCGGTGATGACGCGGCCGATGTCGGACACCGGCATGCCGGTCCGGCGCATCCGGGCGACGAGCCGGGCCCGTTCGACCTGGTCCGGCGCGTACCGGCGGTAGCCCGTGGCCGGGTCCACGTGCGCGGGCCGGAGCAGGCCCGCGGCGTCGTAGTAGCGCAGGGCGCTGACGGGCAGGCCCGAGGCGCGCGCGAACGCGCCGACGGTCAGCAGCGTGACGTGGTGCACGGGTACAGCATCGACCCTCGACCCGGTCGAGGGTCCAGTCCGGTCACGACGGCGTCGCCGCCCGGAGCCGGGTGGCCGCTAGCGCGCACACCCCGAGCGTGACGGCGCAGCAGCACAGGGCGGCGCCCGGGGAGGCTTGCTCGGCCAGGGCTCCGAGCAGGTTGTTGGACACCACGACCGGTGCGAGCTGCGCCAGTGCCGTCCACGCCTGGACGCGTGCCAGGTGGGTGCGTGGCGCGCTGCCCAGCACGAACGGCGCCAGGTGCGCGACGGCGACACCCGTCCCCACCCCGACGACGGCGGCCGCGCCGGCGGTCAGGGCCGGTGCGCCCTCGCCCGAGGCGGCGACAAGCGCCACGCCTGTCGCCGCCACGGCCAGCCCCAGGGCCACGGCCCGCCAGGTCGCGCCCGCCGTCCCGGTCCGGGCCACGACGAGCGCGACGCCGATCGATCCCGCCGCCTGCGCGGCGACCACGAGCCCGGTCGTGCCCGCGCTCCATCCGGACTCCCGTCCGAGCAGGGGCACGAGCAACGCCGACACCGGCAGCACGACGGCGGCCACGGTGCCGGTCAGCACGAGCGCCCCCGCCAGGCCGCGGGTCCGGGCGACCACGCGGGCGCCGTCGGACAGGGACCGCCAGAACCGTTCCGTGCCGGCGACGACCTCGCGCCGGGGCCGGAGCACGGCTACGACGACGAGCACGGCGGCGAAGCAGACGGCGTCGGCCACCGCGATCGTGGGCAGACCCACCGTGGCGACCAGGATGCCGCCGAGCGGTGCGCCGGCGAGCAGTACGGCTTGGCCCAGGCCTTGGCGCAGGGCCATCGCCCGGGGGAGCGCGGCGTCGTCGACCAGGCGGCGGGGCATCGAACCGAGGGCGGGCAGGGAGAACGCCGACACAACGCCGGAGGCCAGGCCTGCGGTGGCAAGGAGCCACGGCGCCGGCCCGGCATCGTCCAGGCCGAACGCCAGCGCGAGGCAGACCGCGACCATGACGGCCTCGGTGCACAGGAGCAGGCGCCGGGCGCCGACGCGGTCCGCGACGGAGCCGCCCACGAGCACCAGGAGCAGCCGGGGCAGGCCGGACGCCGTCAGGACGAGCGCGGCCACCTGGCCGCCGTGCGACGCCGCGGCCCAGCCGAGGGCGAACCAGAGGACGGCGTCGCCGAGCTGGCTGAGGGTGCTCGCGGCGAGAAAGACGAGCCAGGTGCGGGGGAGCGGAGTGGGCATGGCTGGACCCTGGAGGGTCGAGCGGGTCGAGGGTCAACCCGCTCCCGCTGCGGTACCCGTCGCGCGACTACGATCGAGCGGTGCGACTGTTCGAGAACCTGACCGCCACGCAGGAACCCGCCTGGCCGGAGCTGCGGCGGCTCGTGGCCGAGGCCTCGGTCCCCGTCGAGATCCTCGCGCCCGAGGACGCGACCAGCCGGCGCACGCTCGAGCAGCTCCAGGTCACGACGAAGTCCTTTCTCGGTGCCGTCGTGGTGCACACCGGTGGACTGCTGGTCGACCACGGCTGGCTACGCGTGTACGGGAGCCCGGCGCCGGACGTCTTCGGTCAGGAACCAGGCGCCCGGCTGCCCGGTCTGGCCGCGATGAACGATTTCCCGCCCGCGCCTGTCGCCGACTGGTCCGCGGCGCCAGGGCTCGTCGTGGCCCACGACGTGCTCGGCGGGACCTTCGTGCTCAACGGGGCCGACCCCGCCGCCGTCGGGCGTCCCGGCAATCCTGGCGAGATGATCTACCTCGCGCCGGACACTCTCCAGTGGGAGGGGCTCGGGGCCGGCTACGCCGCCTGGCTCATGTGGGTGCTCGACGGCGGCCTGGCGGAGTTCACCAGCGGGCTGCGGTGGGACGGCTGGGAGGCCGAGGCCCGCGACCTGAGCGGCGACAGCGGCCTGAACTTCTACCCGCCGCTCTGGTCCAAGGAGGCGCACGAGAACCTCGCCGCCACCAGCCGGGCCGTGGTGCCGATGGCGGAGCTGGTGGGGCTCGCGCGGTCCACCGCCGCGGAGATCGACGGAGTCGACCTGGGGGCGCTGGGGAAGTTCAGCGACCGGGTCTGATCGGCCCAGGCCAGAGCGTTCTCTGGCCTGGGCCACTCGCGTCAGTCGCGGTCGAGCTGCGTTGCCGTCGGCTCCCCGACGGCTCCGCTCCGGAGCCGGCCGTCGGCGCGGTCCTCCCAGAACGTCGCGTTCTCGATGCCGAGCCGCCGCGGGTCGAACTGCGGGTCCAGCCCCCGCTTCTTCTGCTCCCGGTAGTCCTTCAGCGCCTTCAGCGCAGGACCCTGGAGGAACAGGATGCCGACGATGTTCAGCCAGGCCATCGAGCCGACGCCGATGTCGCCGAGACCCCAGGCCGCCCCTGCGGTGGTCACCGCCCCGTAGGCCACCGAGACCAGCACCAGGGCCTGCAGCGCACGCTGCATGGCACGCGCCGCCAGCCGGTTGGTCATCTTGCGGGTCAGGTAGTTCAGGTTGGTCTCGGCCATGTAGTAGTACGCCACGATCGTGGTGAACACGAAGAACGAGACGACGACGGCGATGAACGTGGGGCCGGCACCCGGGAACACCGAGTCGAGACCCTGCTGCACGAAGCCCGGTCCGGGCTCGACGTCGGGGCTCAGCCCGCCGCCACCCTCCTGGATCACGTCGCTCGGCCAGACCTCGCCCGCGAAGGTGTTGTACATGCCCGTCGAGATGATGGTGAACGCCGTGGCGGAGCAGACGAGGAGGGTGTCCACGTACACCGCGAAGGACTGTGCGAAGCCCTGCTTGGCCGGGTGCGAGACCTCGGCGGCCGCTGCCGCGTGCGGACCGGTGCCCTGACCCGCCTCGTTGGAGTAGATGCCGCGCTGTACACCCCACTTGATCGCGAGGCCGATGATCGCCCCGAACACCGGCTGGACGCCGAAGGCGCTGCCGAAGATCAGCCCGAACACCTGCGGGATCTCGGTGAAGTTGACGAAGAAGACGATGACCGCGATGAGGATGTAGAGCAGGGCCATCACGGGGACGACGACCACCGCGAAGTTCGCGATGCGCTTGACGCCACCGATGACGATGAAGCCCAGCAGGATCACCAGGCCGATGGCGGTCACCCAGGTGGGGACACCCCACGCGGTGTCGATCGCCGACGCCATGCCGTTGGCCTGCACACCCGGGAGGAAGAAGCTCATCGCGAGGATGGTGACGACCGCGAAGAGGATCCCGTAGGCCAGCGAGAGGCCACGGGCCTTGTGCTTGTAGGCCTTCTCGAAGTAGTAGGCCGGGCCACCGCGGTACTCACCGGTGTCCGGGTCCTTCTCCTTGTAGATCTGGCCGAGCGTGCACTCGATGAACGACGTTGCGGCGCCCAGGAAGGCGGACGTCCACATCCAGAAGACGGCCCCGGGACCGCCGAAGGCGATCGCCGTCGCGACGCCGGCGATGTTCCCCACGCCCACGCGGCCGGCGAGCGACATCATCAGGGACTGGAAGGAGGACGTGCCGTCCTCCGATTTCTCGCCCTTCTTGAGCTGGGCGATCATGTCAGGGATGTGCCGCACCTGGAGGAAGCCGGTGCGGAGGGAGAAGTACAGACCGGCGAGAAGACACAGGGCGATCAATGGGATCGACCAGATCAGCTCGTTCACGGTGCCGATGGAATCGGCAAAGCTCATGCGTAGCTCCTGGGTGTGGTTGTTCGGACACGCGCACCGGAGGCGACCTGTGAGCGCGGTCACGGACTGGCAACGTCGGACACCCTAACGGGTGAAATGTGGGTGAACGCCAGTCCTTCGCCCGAAGGTGGGCCTCTGGGCCCAGAAGTGTGGTTACGCCGGCCAGGCGGGACAGTTCCACCCGCCGCCGTCCCACTCGACGAGGAACGGCTCGGCGTGGGGGAGCGGCGCTCCCCACACGGAGGCACCGAGCGAGCACAGCCGGCTCAGGGCGACGGACGTGTCCGTCGTCGGACGCCACATCCTGTCTGCACCGAACCTCTTCTCACTCGACCGCGACCCCGGTCTCCCTCTCCAGCGCCTCCAGCAGCCGGTTCTGGAACCCCAGGTCCAGCGCCGCGGCATGCGGCTCCTGCCGCTCCCGGTGATACCAGTACCCGCCGGTCGTCAGCGCCTCCGGATCGGCACTCGTCGCCAGCCACTCCTGCGTGCGGTGGCCCAGCTCCAGATCGTCCGGGGCGCCCGCCCCGCCCATGCGCGTGGGCACCCACCCGGGGTCGACGGCGTTGCTCAGCACCCCCGGACGCAGGCGCGCGACGGCGGCCGCCAGGGCCGTGACGTACAGCTTGCTGTCGCCGTACGAGCCCGGCTTCCGCCCCTGCCAGTCGACGCCGTCGAGCACCGGGCGACCGCTGTAGTGCGAGCCGCTGCTCAGGTACACGAGCCGGCGCGGGCCGGGCAGCAGGGCCGTGAGCAGGTACGGGGCCACGATGTTGACCGGCATGACCGCCCGGCCGCTCCACACCCCGGCGTTGTGGATCACCGCGTCCAGCTGGGCGTCGTCGGCCAGGCGGGCGGCGAGGTCGTGGACGGCGTCTCGCTCGCCGAGGTCGGCCACCACGAGATGAGCGCCGCGGTCGACCAGCGGCCGCAGCGCCTCCGCCCGGTCCGGGTTGCGCGCGTGCACCACCACCTCGTGCCCCTCGGTCAGGAGCGCGTCGGCAGCGAGGCGGCCCAGCCCGTCGGCGGAACCCGTGACGAGGATCCGGTGCACGGTCGCAGAGTCCATGACCTCGATCGTAGGCGCGACCCGGTTCCGGGACCCGGGCCAGGGCTCAGGTCTTGGTCCGGTAGATCCGCATCGCGATCGGCCCCAGCACCGCCGTCAGGACGACGGACGCGACCAGCACCCAGAGGATCGCGGAGGTGTCCGGGCTGCCCGCCATCAGGCTGCGCTCTGCGGTGACCAGGTGGGTCACGGGGTTCACCTCGACGAACGCGCGCAGCCCGGACGGCATGGTGGCCGGGTCGACGAACACGTTCGAGGCGAACGTCAGCGGCATGAGCACCAGCATCGAGATGCCCATGACGGCGTTCGGCGAGCGCACCAGCAGCCCCAGGATGATGAACGTCCAGCTCAGCGCGAAGGCGAACACCAGCAGGAGCAGCACGCCGAGTACCACGCCCGCCGGCCCGCCCTCGGGCCGGAATCCCAGCAGGAGGCCCAGCGCGATCGTGATCACCGAGGCGATCGTGTAGCGCACGGTGTCGCCCAGGAGGGCGCCGACCACCGGCGACGGCCGCCAGATCGGCAGCGAGCGGAACCGGTCGAAGACGCCCTTGGAGATGTCGTTGTTGAGCGTGTAGCCGGTGTAGATGGTCACGAACAGGATGGTCTGCACCAGGATCCCCGGCAGCAGGAACTGCACGTACGCCTGCGTGGAGCCGGCCAGCGCCCCGCCGAACAGGTACGTGAACATCAGCGTGAAGATGACGGGGGAGACCAGCACGTCGAAGAGCTGCTCTGGCACGTGCTTGATCTTCAGCAGCGCGCGCCAGCCGAACGTCAGCGTGGTCGACAGGGCCGACGGCCGGGTGGGCCGGTCGGTCAGGGCGACGGCGTCACGCAGGGTCGTGGCGGTCATCGCGGCACCTCGGTGGTCTCGCGGGATCGGGTGTCGCGCTCCGGGGCCGGCTCCTCGTCGTCTGGCAGGGGCTGGCCGGTGAGGGCGAGGAAGACCTCGTCGAGGCTCGGCTGGCCGAGCGTGAACTCCGGCACGCTGATCCCGGCCTCGGTCAGGGCGGGGAGCAGGCGGGGGACGGCGTCCGTGCCGTCGTCCGGGACGCGGGCCGCGATGGCGTGCGGGTCGGAGTCGTAGGTGACCTCGGTGCCGAGCACACGCTCGGTGATCTCGGCGGCCCGGGTGCGGTCGGTCACCTCGGCGACGCGCAGGTGCACGGCCCCCTCGCCGACCGACCGCTTGAGGTCGCTGGATGTCCCCTCGGCGATGGTCCGACCGTGGTCGACGACGGCGATGCGGTCGGCCAGCTGGTCGGCCTCGTCGAGGTACTGCGTCGTGAGCAGCACGGTGGCGCCGTCGTCCACCAGCACACGGACGATGTCCCACACCTGGTTGCGGCTGCGTGGATCCAGACCTGTGGTCGGCTCGTCCAGGAACAGCACGCGCGGGGCGAGCACGAGCGAGGCGGCGAGGTCGATGCGCCGGTGCATGCCGCCGGAGTAGGTCTTGACCTGGCGCGATCCGGCATCGGCCAGGTCGAACGCCTCCAGCAGGCCCTGGACCCGGCGGCGGGCCGCGGCGGGCGCGAAGCCGTAGAGGCGGGCGAGCATGATGAGGTTCTCCGTGCCGGTCAGGTCCTCGTCCACGGACGCGTACTGCCCGGTGAGGCCGACGGCGGAGCGGACGGCGTCGGCGTCGTGCACCACGTCGTGGCCCAGGACGCTGGCGGTCCCGGCGTCGGGCCGCAGCAGGGTGGCGAGCATGCGGACGACCGTGGTCTTGCCGGCCCCGTTGGGGCCGAGCAGGCCGAAGACGCTGCCCTCGCCGATCGACAGGTCGATACCGTCGACGGCCTTGGTGACGGACTTGCGGCTGGTGAAGTGCTTGACGAGGCCGCGTGCCTCGACAGCCGGCGAGTCGGTCATGGGATCCTCCCGCTCTCCACTGTGGCGGCCCGGGCCTCGATCCGACTCGGAAGCGGTCGAGGCAGTGGATCCGTCAGGGCAGCCGCGGCGGCGACGGCGCGGCGGTCTGCCGCAGCCGGTCGGCCAGCTCGTCGGCCAGCGACCTCGCGCGCGCCAGCTCCTCGAGGATCCTGCGGACCGCGTAGTCGTGACCGGTCGGCGCGACCGGGGCGACTGCCATCTTCCACGTGCGGTTCATGCGTTGGTCCTGTCGATCGGCGGTCTGGCTCTCACCGTGGTGAGCACCGAACCAGCGTGATCGACGTCACCGCCGCCGGTCCAGGGACCAAAGTCCTGCGGTTGCCGGGGCCAACGCCACCCGGACGGTGCGGCCTGGGCGCACGGTCGCTGTCGGCGCTGGTCCTACGGGTTCGAGGAGCTGCGGCAGGTGCTGGTGCCGACGGCGTGGTGAGCGTGATGATCGTCGGTCGCGGGCGCCGCGGGGGCCCGCACTAGGCTGAGCCGCATGCCTGACTCCACGACGGCCGGTCCGGTGGACCGTCGCGAGACCTCGCCCGGACAACTGCCCGACAGTGTGTTCAAGGTGCCTACCCTCGACGAGGTCGCGCTGCGGGCCGGGGTGTCGCGCTCGGTGGCGTCCCGCGCCATGAACAACGCCCGCAACGTCAGCCCCGCCAAGCGGGAGGCCGTGGCCCGCGCGGCGACCGAGCTCGGCTACGTCCCGAACGCGACGGCTCGCGCCCTGGCGACGAGCACGGGCAGCTCGGTGGTCCTGGCCGTGTCCGACGACGACCCGGCGCTGTTCGGCGACCCGTTCTTCTCCCAGGTGCTCGTCGGCGTGGCGGGAGCGCTGGACCGGTCGGATCTGGACCTGACGCTCATGCTGGTGTCGTCGGAGCGGGGTCAGGCCCGGCTCGAACGGCTGCTGCGCTCGCGGCGCTCCGACGGGCTGATGCTCATGGCCCTGCGCGCGGACGACCCGCTGAACCGGCTCGTGGCGGCGACCGGGCTGCCGGTCGTGGTCGGCGGCCGGCCGCTGCACGGCGAGGCCCGGTGGTACGTCGACGTCGACAACCGAGGCGGCGCCCGCCTCGCCGCCGAGCACCTGCTCGGATCCGGGCGCACCCGCATCGCCACGATCACCGGCCCGATGGACCTTCAGGCGTCGGTCGCCCGGTACGACGGGTTCGTCGACGCCCTGGCGGTGGCGGGGCGTGGCTCGGACCTGGTCGAGCACGCCGACTTCAGCTTCGAGGGCGGTGCCCGGGCGATGGAGCGGCTGCTCGCCGTCCACCCCGACATCGACGGCGTCTTCGCCGCCTCGGACAACATGGCGGCCGGGGCCGTCCGCACCCTCAGGGCGCAGGGCCGCCGCGTGCCCGACGACGTCGCGGTGGTCGGCTTCGACGACCTGGAGATCGCGCAGCACACGGAGCCGGCGCTTACCACCGTCAGCCAGCCGATCCGTGGCCTCGGTCAGGAGATGGCCACGATGCTGGTGCGCCTGATCAGTGGTGAGTCGCCGACCCCGGTCATCCTGCCGACCCGCCTGGTCGTGCGGGGGTCGGCACCGGGCGGAGCCTGACCCGCGCCGGGCGAGGTCAGTACTGGGTGTACTTGACCCAGTCGTAGGTCGCCGTCCGCTGGCCGGTGTAGTTGAACGGCCCGAGCCAGCTGTCGACGCCGGTCCCCGGCCACAGGTTCATCATGATGCGCTGCGGACGCGTGGGAAGCGGGCCGCGCGAGCCGTTCTCCTGGTGGACGAGGCGGCCGTCGACGAACCAGTTGATCGTGCCGCCGTTCCACCACTCGATGGCGTAGTCGTGGTACCCGGCCGCGGCGTCGAAGCCGAGGTTGATGACCGACTCGTGCCCGCCGACGCCGTTGGTGAAGTAGTTGGTCTGCATCTGCCACGTGTTCTTGCCGAGGATCTCCACGTCGATCTCGTCCCACGGCTGGCCGTCGCTCGGCCCGGTGTAGGTGAAGAACGAGGTGACGATCCCCGACCCGGACGCCGCCTTCATGCGGACCTCGAAGCGCCCGTAGGAGTACAGCTCGTTGCTGCGGTACTCCCCGGAGGCGTACGGCTTGCCCGAGCAGCCGCTCGGGCACGGCGTGTTGTTCAGGTTCAGACCCATGACGCCGCCGCTGTGCCAGACGTGGTCGGCCCGCCAGCCGGCGTTGAACATGCCGCCGTTGCTCCAGCCGTCGGCCTTGTTCCAGCGGCCGGTGTTGTACGAGTCGAGGTTGTCGGTGAAGCTGCCGCCCACCGCGGCGGCCGGGGGCGTCAGACCGGGTGTCGCCGAGAGCCCGAGCAGCAGGCCGAGGGCCAGCGCCGGGGCCAGGCCCAGGAGCCGGCGCCGACGTCGGGCGGTGGAGCGGGGCTGCGTCGTCGTCGATCGCATGCGTACCTCCGTTGGTACTCGTGGTGGGTGGTGCCTGGCTGGTAGGTGGTGCCGGGCTGGGCGGGTGAAGGCCGTCAGTGGTGGACGCCGATCGGCGGCTGGGCGAGCTCGATGAGCTCCCGTGCCTGCTCGGGGAACCACTGGCCCGCGGCCGGGTCGACCATGCCGCGCTCGGGGTCCTCCGGCCCGCCGAGGCCGCGGAAGCACTCGCCGTCGGACTCGCCGGGGATCTTGATCCACAGCAGGGCGTCGACGAGCTCGTTGCCGGTGTCGGTCGTGGGCCGCAGGCCGAGTCCACGGTCGGGCGGGTTGCACCACGTCTCGGCGTCGGGATAGACGCCCGCGGGCGCGGCCCAGGCGCCCCGGCCGTTGCGGCTCGTGTCGACGACGAAGTGCGTGGTGGGCTCGACGTCGCCCAGCGCCGCCTCGTAGCGCGAGTCGATGCCCGCGGTGTTCAGCGCCGGGTCGGCCGCCGTCGGGCTCCAGACTCCCTGGTTGGACAAGGTCACGCCGGTCCAGTCGTTCGCGGGGCCGCCGCTCCAGTACTGGTTGCCGCAGTTCGCGTAGTCGCCGGACGAGACCTCCGTGACGTAGGCGATGCACTGGGAGATCCAGGTGCCGTAGGCCACGCTGTTCTCGGTGAACTCGTAGTTGGACACGTTCAGGAAGAATCCGTCCGCGCGCTCGACCCCGGCCTTGACGAGCCGGTCGGCGGCCTCGCCCACGTTCAGCCAGGACGTGTTCGTGCCGTCGAGGTACACGACGGCGTTCGGCAGCTCCTGCAGGCGGTCGACGGCGTAGTTGAGCATCTCGAACCGCTCCGCCGCGGCGTCCCTGCCCGTGGTCTCGGGGTCGTACTCCGGCGGCCGGCAGTTCTCGAGCTGCCCGTCCAGCGTCGTGTACCAGGGGATGACGCCGAGCCCGTCGGGCTCGAGGACGACGGCGACCTCCTCCCGGCCGATGCCGGCGGCGAAGCCGTCGATCCACGCCTTGTACTCCGCGACGTCGCGGGCGCCGCCGGCCGAGTAGAGCGCGCAGTCACGGAACGGGATGTTGTACGCGACCAGCACGGGGACCTTGGTGCCGGTGCGCTTCACCAGCTTGTGGACGTCCCGTTCCACCTCGGCGGGGCTGCCGTCCGTGAACCACGTGGAGCTGGGGATCTTGCTGAGCAGCAGCGCGTCCCGCCTCGCCTGGCCGCGCAGGGCGTGCGCTGCCTCCTTCGTGGAGCTCTGCGGGTTGGTGTAGAGCGTGGTCCCGGGGCCGAGGACGTCGTTGGCCGCCCAGGCTTGGCTGGCGCCGCCGCTGCCGAGCAGGGCGGTGCCGCCGAACAGGGCGGTGCCGAGCGCGCACGCGGTGAGCGCGGCCAGGAGCCGGCGGGGTCGTTTCATGAGGGATCTCCCAGGGTCTCTGCGAACGCGTCGTTGCGTGTTCGTCGCGGTGCTGCATGGGACGTGCACAGAACTGGAAGATTGTGGAAGCGCTCCCAGTCCGACCATGGTGTTGGGAGGTGGGGGAGTGTGTCAAGGCGTCCGGCGCAGCCAGTACCACCCGAGCACCACGCAGACGAGGCCGTTGAGGACCCCCACGGCGACATCGCTCGGATAGTGCATCCCTCGGTACAACCGGGAGTAGATGACGAGCAGGGGGAGTGCCAGCAGCACGACGGTCACGCTGACGCGCAGCCACGCATATCGGATCCTCTGGGCCATGAGCGCGAGCGAGACGTAGAGCGCCACCGAGGCGCCGGAGTGGCCGCTCGGGAAGCTCGAGGTCGGCGGTGCCGCGTCGAGCTGTTCCACCTCGGGGCGTTCGGCGCTCACGACGAGCGCCGCCAGCATGAAGACCGCCGCCTGGACGGCGACCGCGATCGCCGGGACCACCGCGTACCACCACTGCCTGGTGCGCCACCAGACGACGCCGACCACGACGAGACAGATCCCGATGATCGTCTCGGTCGTCCCCAGCACGCCCCAGACCTCCGTGAGGAGGTCGAGGGTCCCCGTGCGCTGCGCGACGAACCATTCGTTGACCGCGTTCTCCCGCTCTCTGAGCCCCGCCAGGGGGCCGGTCAGGAGGAACCCGATTCCCACGACGAGCACCCACCACACCGCTGCCGGGACGCCGACCCGCAGGCCGAGGTCGCGGCGCACCTCGCGCCCGTCGGGCGTCGAGGTGTCGTCGGTCCACCGATCGAGGTCGAGCATCAGGCGGACGTACCCGGCTCGCGGCGCGGCGCCGACCAGTGCTGGTAGGCGAGGTACGACGCCAGCACGAGACCGACGCCGAAGAGGAGACCGGCCACCACGTCGGAGGGGTAGTGGACGCCGAGCATGACCCGGTCGACCCCCGTCGCGACCGTGAGCACCACCGCCCCCGCCACCGCGGCGGCCCGCATGGCCCGCGACCTGAGCGACGGCCACACGAGCACCACCAGCGCCGTCGTCATCGCCGCCGTGTTCGCGGCGTGCCCCGACGGGAACGAGAAGCCGCCCGCGCTCTCCACCGGCTGGTCCAGCACCGGCCGCGCGCGGCGCACGAGCTCCTTCAGCAGGTTGGACAGGCCCCAGGCCGTGAGGATCGTCGTGAGTGCCCACCAGGTGCGCGTGGTGCTGCCGGTGCGCCACCAGTAGACGAGGCAGATCGCTCCGACGGGCACGAGCAGGTGGACTGCGAGGAAGGCCCACTGCCATGTGATGAGTGCGCGCAGCAGCCCGGGATGCTGGGCGGCGAACGCAGCGCCCTCCGTCACGGCGAGCTCGTCGAGCTGGACGAGCGGCGGCCACTGTTCACGCACGAGCAGCGCGATGACGACGACGGCAGCTCCGGTCGCGACACCGACGAGCGCAGCGCGTACCAGGCGGCGCGCGCGAGGTGTGGTCGCCTGCGCCGCGCCGGCGGTCTGCGGACCGCGGGCGGGGGTGCGGTGCCGTGCTGGGCTCATGTCGACACGGTCCCACAGGGGGTCGTCACTGGCGTCTGGTGGCGCGTGCCGCTTCCCCGCATCGGTGCGGGCGGGCGGGAGGCTCGACGTTCCTTCGAGGCGTCTCGGCCCGGTTGCTGGCGCTCGCGGTGCGGGCGCGGCATCGTTGCCCCTCGGGTGCCGCGTTGTGCGCTCCGGGGGATATGTGGACAGGGGTGCGGGGATGAAGCGGCGACGTGACCGGCTGGCAAGCCGACGTCGGGCATTGGGGCTGAGCCAGGAGGCGCTCGCGGAGCGGCTGGGAATCGAGCGCACCACGGTCGCTCGCTGGGAGTCTGGCGAGACCCAGCCCTTGGCGTGGTTCCGACCGCGCCTCGCCACCGTCCTTCAGGTGTCGGTGGACGATCTGGATGTGATGATCCGCAATGTCGACGAGCGTGCCGACACCGTTGGGCGCAAGCAGTCGAGGTTACGTATCGCGATCTGCGGCAGCCGGGTCGCGGGCAGCGACGCAGGACTGATCGATGCGACGGTCGCTGAGCTTGCCCGGCTCGTCGTGTCGGAGAACCTTGACGTCAACCATGGACCGATCGGCGTTGGTATCGAAGTCATGACGTATGTGGCGGACCAGTTCCGACCGTCCGGTTTCACCATGACCGCGGCGCTGTTCGAGCACGAGAACGTGGTCCGTGGCGCGGATCTGTTCCTCGTGATCGGTGGCGGAGCGGGGACTGCCGCGGAGGTGACGCTCGCACGGCAGGCTGGCAGGACGATCGTGCCGTTCCCTCGCACGGGCGGCACCGCGAGCCGCTGCTATGAACAGATGCGAGCTGATCCACGTCATCATGGTGGCCTTGCGGGTTCCGTTCTCGACGAGATCGGGGCCTGTGAGAACTCGGCGCAGTACGGAATGCTCGTTGAGCGCATCGTCTCGATGAAGGTGAGGGCCTGAGAATGACCAGCCGACCGTATGTCGTGCTTTCTGTGGCGGCGAGCCTCGACGGGTACATCGACGACGCGACGCCCGAGCGGCTGCTGCTGTCCAACGACGAGGATTTCGACCGGGTCGACAGCGTGCGGGCCGATGTCGACGCGATCCTCGTGGGGGCCAGTACGATCCGGGCTGACAATCCTCGACTGATGGTCCGCTCGGAGGAGCGCCGGGCGAAGC
This sequence comes from Promicromonospora kroppenstedtii, assembly GCF_044389675.1. Classification (NCBI taxonomy): domain Bacteria; kingdom Bacillati; phylum Actinomycetota; class Actinomycetes; order Micrococcales; family Promicromonosporaceae; genus Promicromonospora; species Promicromonospora kroppenstedtii. The sequence goes on from NZ_JBIRYI010000001.1 coordinate 319,630, forward strand.
GGCTTGCCGACGGGAGGCCGGAGACTCCCGTGAAGGTGACTGTCACGGCCAGCGGAGACATCGACCCCGAGGCGAAGTTCTTTGCGACCGGTGACATCGACAAGATCGTGTACACCACGGCGGCCGCTGCGCCGGCACTGTCCGATCGGATGGGACCGGCCGCCTCGGTCGTGGAGCTTGGGGACAGTGTCGACCCGGCCGGTGTTCTGACCGATCTGGCCGCGCGTGGCGTGGAACGGCTGATGGTCGAAGGCGGCGGAACGATTCACACAATGTTCCTGTCCGCAGGGCTCGTGGACGAGCTGCATGTGGTGTTCGCGCCGTTCTTCGTCGGCGACGAGAGTGCGCCGCGCTTCGTCAATCCCAGCGGCTTCCCGCAGGACAGCAAGCACCGGATGGCCCTGGTCGAGACGCGTGCCATTGGTGACTGCGTGCTGCTGCGCTATATTCCGCGGCGATGAGCGAGTTCCGCGAGTCCCGAGACAGGGCTCTTCTTGAGCAGGCCATCGGACTGGCCTGGCGGTGCCCTCCGTCCGAGACGGCGTTCTCGGTCGGAGCGATGGTCGTGGCCGATGACGGCACGGTTCTGGGTACGGGATGGTCGCGGCGGGGCGATCTTCATGAGCACGCCGAAGAAGCCGCACTTGCTGATGTCGGCGAGGCGGACCGCGGCCTGCTTGCCACTGCCACGATCTACACCTCCCTCGAACCGTGCAGCACACGTGCGTCACGCCCCGTCACCTGCACCCAGCACATCCTGCGGGCCGGCATCCCGCGGGTCGTGTTCGCCTGGCGCGAGCCTGACCTGTTCGTCGACTGCGTCGGTGCCGAGACGCTGCGTGCCGCTGGCCGTGAGGTCCTTGAGCTGGCCGAGCTGGCCGGCGCTGCGCGCGAACCCAATGCGCACCTTCTCCCGTGAGCTCAGAGTCCGCGCCCGACGGGGACGGATCCCACGACGAGTGACCCTGCTGGCGGTCTGACCTGGCTCGCCGTCGGAAAGACGGCCCTGTGCTCCGCGGACGGTGCCGTCAGCCTCCCAGGGTCACCCGTATCGGCGCTGGTCAGAGGCTGGATGCCACAACTCTGCTACAGCACTGCGTCATCGCTGCGATGGGTTGAGCATTCCTGCTCGGATTTGATGGGTCCACCAGGCAAGCGACGGTCCGAAACCGTCGTCTGCCCGCGGCCAGCTCCATGGCCGTTCGGACACCTCACGAGAAGGAGTATGCGATGGAGACCAAGTCCTCGGATGTTCTCGCCGATCACAACACCGTGGCGGTCGAGCCGCCGGTGGTGACCGAGCTGGGCACCCTTACGCGACTGACGCTGGGTCAGGGCAAGAACGACACCGCCGACATGAAGAAGTACTACTACTGACCGACCTGCAGCGACGAGACGGGAGGCCTGATCCGATGCGTAGCTTCGGTGGATCGATTACGACGGGGGCGGACCTCCCGCCCCGTCCTGCGGGCAGTCGCATGCTGCGGTCACGGTATGTAGCGGTGTGGCTACTAGGTGCCTGGCCGGATGACCAGGTGCACGTCCTCAATGGTCCGGATTGGTGGTGCGTCGTTCTGGGCGAGGTCACGTGTGGCCACACAGAGCTGGCTCGCCAGGCACGTCGGTTCGCCAGCCGACTGGAGGTCGAACCGTTGATCGACCGGGGCGGGAACAGCCACGTCGTCTGGGCGGATGCCCGGCGGACCATCGTCACCGGTGACGTCGCCGGAACCCGTCTCGTGTTCCACGCGGTTCATGACGGTGCCGCACACTTCGCGTCTTCGTCCTACGTCTTGGCCGATCTGCTGGGAACCGGAGTCGATCAGGGATGGCTGGGGCTACGACTCTCGTGCCCGGATGTCATTCCGCTCTCGACACGATCGGCACACGAACGAGTGGCAGTCGTGCCGCCCACCAGGATGCTCGTCCTACGGCCCAGCCACGCACCGACGACCATGGGCCGGCCACCGAGGAACGCTGCGCTGAGTCTTGCTGCCGGTGGCAATCGGCTCTACGAGGCGCTGCGTGCCGAGGTCGGTGCCCCGTTGACCGGGCTTGTCACCTCGGACCTTTCCGGTGGCCTGGACTCAAGCTCGGTCGCAGCACTAGCCGCACGAGCGGTGCCCCTGATCGGGCTCACCCTTGATGCGGCACAGGTGGGAAATGAAGACCTGGCTCATGCCACGCGGATTGCCGCAACGCAGCCGATGCTTCGGCATGAGGTGCGTCGGATCCCCAAAACCGTCCTTCCCTACACGGACCTTGACCGGGTCCCGTATACCGACGAGCCGTGGTCCGATGCCGTCCTGTATGCCCGCACCCGCTGGTGGCAGCAACAATTGATGGACCTCGGTTCTTCTGTTCACCTGACAGGCGACGGCGGTGACGCCGTCCTGTCCGGGTCGCCGGCCTATCTTGCGGATCTCGTCTGTGACGTACCGCGCCTCGTCCGCGAAGCGCGTGCTTGGGCACAGCTGCGCACGAGTGCAGCGCTTCCGATCGTCGTCGCGGCCGCACGCCTGGCCAGGACGTCGGAGCGGTCCGCACGGAGAAGGCTCGTCCGTGAGCTTCGTACCGGTCGCTCGTCGCACCAAGGAGCGGCAGGCCGGCTGCGGTGGTTCGGAGCACCCGACGCAGCCTGGCTTACCACCGAGGGCCGCCGTGCGGCCGCTGAATGTGTGCCTCTGCCTGACGACCGCGCCGGAGACGAGGGACCAATCGGGGATCGCATCGCCGGCAACGCGGTCCTGACGTTTGGGAGGGACCACCGCATCGATCTGGAGATAGCTCAGGCGCATGGCCTGCGTCAGGTGGCTCCCTTCGTGACTGACCGGGTGGTGCGCGCATGTCTCTCAGTACCCGTGTGCGAACGCACTAGTGCATTCATCGCCAAGCCTCTGCTGCGGGCGGCCCTGAGCCAGCACGTTCCTGCATTGGTTCTGGACCGGTCCACCAAGGGCGACTACACCGCGCTCCACTACGCGGGCCTGTCTCGCAACGCCGGCGACCTGCGTGCCCTCTTCACAAGCTCGCGTCTGGTCGCCTCCGGGCTGGTCGAACACCAGCACGCGGCCACGGTGCTCGATCGGGCGATCTGCGGTGCCGATGTCCGCCTGGCCGGCATCAACGACCTGATCGCCACCGAGGTCTGGCTCCGCTCCGAAGAGGTTCGTTCTCGCATTTCCTGGATCACCCGAGAGGAGGCGGCAGATGGCGCTCCGCTATCGGCTGGCCGACCAGGTCACGTCCACACCGACGCCTGACGGCGGCAGCGTACTGATCGACGTTGCCCGTGACCGCGTCTATGCCCTGAACCCCACCGCTGCTGCATTGCTCTGCACGCTCGTGGAGGGGCCAGGCGGACCGATACCGGACATCGTCGAGCGCATCGCGCGACAGGATGACACGCAGGCCGCGACCTGGACCGAACATCTGCGCACTACTCTGCTCGGCGGCCGCCTCATCCAGGAGGCAGGAGCATGAGCGTGACGATGGCGGCCCCCCAGGTCGGGCGGATGTCCGGATCGAAGACTGTGCTGGCATTCATCGCCCTCGTGCTGGTGATCGCCTTCCTGAGGCTCTTGCCTCTTCGGGTCTTACTCGCGGCAACGAGGTGCTTCAACGGTCGTGCGCATGACCTGGCTACGGTGGATCAGGCCCACGCGTTGGTGCGGACCGTTCGCCGCGCGGCGACCTGGTGGCCAGGTCGTGCTGCCTGTCTCGAGATCTCACTGACGACGACGTGGCTGGCCGCCCTACGCGGGCGAGCCGTGGTGTGGTGCCACGGCGTGCAGGTCCACCCGTACACGTTCCATGCGTGGGTCGAGGCCGACGGCGTTCCGGTCGACGAACCCGCGACCACGCCTTCTTTTCTGCGCACCATGACGATCCCGCCCGTACTCGAAGGAGCCACCCATGACCACCGCCGTTGCCAACGCGGTCGCCGCTGTCGACTACGACCACTTCGTCACTGAGCCGGACGGCTCCACACTCCCTCAGTCTTCCAGCGTCGCTTCGATCCAGAAGATGCTCGAAGACCTCGATGTCCGGCCCGGACACCGCGTCCTGGAGATCGGCACCGGATCCGGTTACACGTCCGCGCTGCTCGCCAGCCTTGTCGGCCCGAGTGGACTCGTGAGATCGGTCGAGGTGTTCGCCGACCTGGTGCCCCGGGCGCAGGCTCGCCTGGAAGCGACCGGCGTCACGAACGTGACTGTGAGCAACGGCGATGGTTATGCGGGCGACTCGGGTGGAGCGCCTTACGACCGTGTCGTGGCCTGGGCGACCCCGCACGTGATCCCGTCTGCTTGGATCGACCAGGTTGCCCGGGACGCCGTCATCGTGGCACCGGTCAAGGTCGCAGAACTTGCGACTGCGCACGCGATCGTTGCCGTCACAGTGACCGCCGGGCATCCGCGAGTTGTCGCAGTGCGACCTGGTGGGTATATCGAGATGCATCCCGAACCCGTTACCGTATTTGGACTGCCGCTTCGCTATGTCACGGCATCCCACGTCCCTGATGATGCCGAACCGTGGTGGATCAGTAGCCTGGCGCAACGGAAGGTCCCCGGGGCGCTCGGCCTGGTACTGGACCGGCTCAGGACCGGGCCTGACGTGTCGAACACGCCGCTTGTGGCGGCGGAAGAACTCGACGACTTCAGGGCTTGGTTGTATGAGACCGTTCCGGACGAGCTGGCTACCGCCGGGCTCTCTGATCGCTTCACCAGCATCGGTATGGCCAATGAAGACGGCGCCGCATTCCTCACGGACGGCGAACTGGTCACCTCGGGGGATTCCGATGCAACACGAGTGCTGACTGGGTGGATCGAGCAGTGGCGGGAAGCAGGACGCCCGGGCTGGGCCGACGTAGCAGGTGTCGTCGTGCCGAACGCTGAGGGATGGAAAGTGCGCTTGACGCTCTAAGTGCGTCCTGCAGCTGAACTCTTCTGAGGACGCGTCGGCGGTAGACCAAAGCGCTCGGCCTGGTCTGGATCGTGGTTCTTGCCGGCCGGCCGAGCGAGGCAGATGAAGCGCGGGCGTTGTGGCTCCGGGTCCTGGCCCAGTCCCGAAGGGCTATTTAGGGCCACTCGGCGCCGCTTCCAGCCCTCCAGAATGCACGAAGCCCAGGTCAGAAACACTCTCTGACCTGGGCTTCCGCACTCTGAGCGGGCGACGGGAATCGAACCCGCGTAATTAGTTTGGAAGACTAAGGCTCTACCATTGAGCTACGCCCGCAAGCCCGCGCTCGAAGCACGGTGCGGGCGTTACCTTAGCAAACCTCGCGCCCTGTCAGCGGCTCCGTCCGCGTGGCGCCCTGCCCGCGCCGCCGCGAACCGCTCGCACCACCGGACCGCCGGCCGCCTCAAGAAGGCCGCGTTCCCTCCGGCGCCTCCTGGCCGACGTCGGTCCACACCTCCGTCATCTCCACGATGAGCCCGTCCCGCACGGTGATGAACGTCGCCACCTCGAAGTGCTCCAGCTCGCCGTCGGACATCCCCGTGACATGCGCACGGCCTGCGGCGCGGTCGCCGTCCGCCACGCAGTCCTCGAGACGCAGGTTCTGGAAGCCCGGGTACTCCGCGTTGAGCCGCACCCACGCGTCGGCGCCGTAGGTCTCGCCGGTGTGCACGTAACGGCAGGTGAAGGCCGGATCCAGCAGGCTCGGCAGGTCGTCCCACCGGTGCCCGTCAATGACCTCCGCGAGCCGTTCCATGACCTCTTGAGCTGACATTCACGCAGCATCCCACGACGTCAGCCCACCACCTCTTGCCCCACCGCCCGGAACGCCTCCAGCGCCGTCCGCACCGCCAACCGCTCCGCATGATCCGGCCGCAGGATCGCCACGATCCACCGCGCAGCATCCATGCCGTGCACCGGCCGCAGAACCAGCCGATCACCCGGCGCCGTCGAGTACCGGGGCAGCACCCCCACACGATCGCTCGATGCCACCAGAGCCTCGATCAGCCGGTTGTCGCGCAGCCGCTGCGCCACCCGCACGGGCTGCCCCGCCGTCGTCTCGACCGCGATGCGCAGCCCGTCGAACGGGTACCCGAGCGGCACCCCGTACCACTCGTAGGCCACCAGGTCTCGCGCCGTGACCCGCGTCTTCGCGGCAAGCGGATGCCCCGCGCGCAGAGCGATGTCCAGCGGCTCCCGCAGCAGGGCCGCCGTGACCAGGTGCCCGGCGCCCGTCGGCACCGGCCCGGTGAAGCTGTGCCCGATCACGATGTCGTGGTCGGCGACCATCTCCGAGTACTCGGACTCCGCGATATCCATATCGGTGCACTCCAGCGTCACCCCCGTCGAGGCGAGCCGCTCCAGCACGCCCGGTAGCAGCACCGTCGCCGCGCTCGGCAGCGTCGCCACCCGCACCGTGCCCGACGCCGAGCCCATGAACTCGTCCCACCGCGCCTGCACCTGGGCGACCGTCCGGGAGACCTCCCGTCCGCCGTCGGCCAGGAGGCGGCCCGCCTCGGTGAGCCGCAGGCCCCGGCCGTGCGGCTCGACGAGCGGGATGCCGCGCAGCTCCCGCTGGGCGGTGCGCAGCTGCTGCGACACCGCCGACGGCGTCCGGTGCGTCGCCCTGGCCACGGCCGTCACGGACCCACGGTCGGCGAACTCGCGCAGCAGGTCGAGGTGGCGCGGGTCCAGGCGCGAGAGGTCGTTCATGTAGGCAGCCTACAAGGAGCCGTAGAACATTTCGCTTGTCCTTCAACTCAGATCGGACGACGCTCAGCACATGCCGATCTCGCACCGCCTGCTCGCCGTGTCCGTCGCGGTCATGTGGGGGCTCAACTTCATCGCTATCCACGCCTCGCTGGAACAGTTCCCGCCGTTCCTGCTCGCGGCGCTGCGGTTCGCGGTCATCGCCGTCCCTACGATCCTGCTCGTGCCGCGTCCGAGGGTGCCGGTGCGGTGGCTGCTCGGCTACGGCATCGGGTTCGGCACCCTGCAGTTCCTGTTCCTCTACTGGGGCATGGCGGCCGGGATGCCGACGGGCCTCGCGTCGCTGGTGCTCCAGTCGTCGGCGCCGTTCACGGTGCTGCTCGGCGCCACGGTGTTCCGCGAGCGCGTGTCCGCCCGGCAGGTCGTGGGCCTCTCTGTCGCGACCCTCGGGCTTGCCGTCGTCGGCTGGTCCCAGGCGCAGGCCGCGGCGTTCGGTCCGTTCCTCCTGGTCCTGGCCGGCGGCTTCGGCTGGGCGATCGGCAACGTCTCCAGCGCCCGCGCCAAGGCGCCGAACCCGCTGCACCTGACCCTGTGGATGTCCGTGGTGCCGCCGATCCCGATGCTGGCGTTGTCGCTGGTCATCGAGGGGCCCGACGCCATCGCCGGCTCGTTCGTCCCCGGACCGGCCATGGGCCCAGCGCTCCTCGGCCTCGCCTACACGGTCCTGATCGGCACCCTGGCCGGCTCCGGCGTCTGGACCTGGCTCATGGCCCGGCACCCCGCGGGCGTCGTCGCCCCGTTCTCCATGCTGGTTCCCGTGGTCGGCCTGAGCACGTCGGCCGTGCTGCTCGGCGAGCAGATCGGGGTGTGGACGGCGACCGGGGCGGCACTCGTCATCGCCGGAGTGCTCTGGGGCGCGCGGCGCAAAGCACCACGCACCCCAGAACACCTCACCCCTTCACCGACCCCGACGCCAGCCCTGCCACGTAGTACCGCTGGAGCGCCACGTACAGGATGACGCACGGGATCATCGCGATGACCGACCCCGCCGCCAGCAGCCCGAAGTTGACCTGCCCGTACGCCCCCTGCTGCAGGTTCACCAGCGACACCGGCAGCGTGTAGAGGCTGGAGTCGGTCAGGAACGTCAGCGCCCCGAGGAACTCCGTCCACGACGCCAGGAACGCGTACAGGGCGGCGGTCGCGGTCCCCGGCACCACGAGCGGCCGCAGCACCGACACCAGAATCCGGATCGTGCCCGCCCCGTCAACGTGCGCCGAGTCCTCGAGCTCCGCCGGCACCGCGGCGAACGTGTTGCGCATGACGAAGATGCCGAACGGCAGGTTCACCGTCGTGTAGAAGAGCACCAGGCCGAACAGGCTGTCCGTGAGCCCCATGACGTTCATCTGCAGGTAGAGCGGCGTCAGGATCGCCTGGAACGGGATCATCAGCGTGACCAGCACCAGCCCGAACAGCACCGTGCGCCCCCGGAACGGGAACCGCGCGAAGCCGTACCCGGCCAGCGTCGCGAGCACCGCGGTGAGCACCGCCGTCGACACCGAGACGATCGCCGAGTTGAGGATGCCGCGCCACACCTCCGGCTGGTCGATCACGGCTTGGAAGTTGACCCACGACAGCTCGAAGAACCGGCCGTCGGGGGCCGCCACGATGACGTCGCCCGGCTGCCCGGCCCGCACGAACGCGACCACCAGCGGCACCAGGAACACCAGCGCGGCCAGGGTCCCGCCCACCACGTAGAGCGTCCGCTTGACCCGGGTGTCCCGCTCGGGCCCGGACGGCGACGCCGGCACCACGGTGGGACGCCGCACCACACGCGCGCCAGCCGGCGCAGTGACCGTAGCCATGTCAGCTCCTCTCCCGCAGCAGCCAGAACTGGGCCGCGGTGACCAGACCGGTGATGACGACCAGCACGAGCGACATCGCCGTCGCCGCACCGAGCTGGAGCTGGACGAACGCCCGCCGGTAGATGGCCATGACGATCGTCGTGGTCTCCGACCCGGGACCGCCCTGGGTCAGGATGTAGAACTGCGTGAACGCGAGGAACGACCCGATGACCGACAGGATCACGGTCATCGCGATGGTCCGGCGCAGCATCGGCACCGTGATCCGCAGCTCCCGCTGCCACCACGAGGCGCCGTCGATCTCCGCCGACTCGTAGACCTCGCGCGGGATGCCCTGCATCCCGGACATGAGCAGCACCATCGTCAGCCCCGACACGCCCCAGACCACCATGACGCACAGCAGGCCCGTGGCGAGCGGCCCGTCGACGAGCCACGCCGTCGTCCCGTCGGTGATGCCCAGCGCCTTGAGCGCCACGTTGACCAGGCCGCTGTTCGGCTGCGCCTCCAGCAGCATGAGGAAGCTGAGCGTCGTCAGCCCGATGACGAACGGGACGAAGAAGATGGTGCGCAGGAGTGTGGCGCCCCGCCGGTTGGACCGCACCAGCACGGCCAGGCCGTACCCGAGCAGCAGGATCGGCAGCGTGACGATCGCCGTGTAGAGCAGCGTGTAGCCCAGCGCGGTCCAGAACGTCGGGTCCGTGAGCACCGAGGCGTAGTTGTCGAGCCCGATGAACCGGTACGGCCCGATCAGCGGGAAGTTGGTCAGCGAGATGTACACCGCCACGACCAGCGGCACGAACACGAACACGACCACCAGCGCGACCGCCGGTGTCACCAGCGCGAGCCCCGTGCGGCTCGGGTGCGTGAGGGTCCCGTACCTGCGGCGGCGCAACGCCTGCGGGGCGGACGTCGCCGTCGTTGTCGGGGCGCTCATGCCTGCGCCTGCCTCAGGATGCGGTCGTACGTGGTCTGGGCCTCCTGCATGGCGGCATCGACCTCCCCGTCGAAGACGGCCGCGCGGAACATGCGCAGCCACGGTCCGTCCTGCTGGTTGTAGATGAGGTTGTAGGCGAGCGTGGTGGGCGCGTACCCGCGGTCGAGCGCCTCCAGCGGAGGCAGCACGAGCGGGTACCTCTCCGCGAACTCGGGCGTGCGGACGTCGGAGCGGACGGGGGAGTAGAAGCCCTCCGGCATCCGCGCCTGCTGCTCGACGGCGACGGCGAACTTCATGAACTCCCACGCCGCCGACGGGTTCCGCGCGCCGTTGAGCATGCAGAGGTTGTCCCCGCCGTCGAAGAACGCCCGGCCGCCGTCGGGCCCGGGGAGCAGCACGACCTTCGTGTGCTCCAGGAGCGCCGAGTCCGCGTTGGGGACGACGACGCCGAAGCCCGCGGGGAACATGCCCAGCCGGCCGGCGGTGTAGTCGGCGGACCAGCGCGAGGCGTCGTCCGAGAAGCTGCCCGGGGGCACGAGCTGCTCCGCCCACAGCGTCCGTTCGAGGTCGAGCGTGCGGCGCAGCGCCTCGTTGCCGACGACGTCGCCGCGCTGGCTGCCGACGTCGCCCGCGATGAGGTCGCGGTCGGTGGCCCAGACGTGCGGCTGGACCGTGAAGCCCAGCGCGCCCGAGGCGTTGCCGGGGAACGACCAGCCGTAGACGTCGTCCTCCAGGGCGCTGATGGCGCGGGCCGCCGCGAGGATGCCGTCGAAGTCCTTCGTGTGCTCGTCGACGTCGAGGCCCGCGCGGTCGAACAGCTCGGTGTTGCAGAACAGCACCGAGAAGTCGCCGATGAACGGCAGCCCGTAGTTCCGGCCGTCCTTGGTGCTCAGGGCCAGGTGACCGGGGCTCAGCGCGTCGCCGATGCCCAGGTCCTCGATGAGCGGCGTCAGGTCCGTGAACGCGCCGCGGTAGGCGAACAGCGTCGAGTAGATGTCGTCGATGTCGATCACGTCGGGCACCCGCCCGCCGCGGATCGCGGTGGCGAGCTTGGTCACGTACTGCCCGTTCTGGATGGGCGTGACCTGCACGCGGATGCGGTCCTGGGCCCGGTGGAACGCGTCGACGACGGCCTGGGTGCCGTTGACGGTGTCGGACCGGCACCACAGGTTCAGGGTGCCCGTCGCGTTCTCGCCGAAGCCCGCGGCCTCGACGTTCGCCGGCCGCAGCGTGCCGCCGCAGCCGGCGAGTGCGGCAGCCGCCGTCGCCGAGCCGGCGAGGGTGAGCAGCTGGCGTCTGGTGAGCTCCATCGCTCTCCTTCCTTACGCGTCGTTACGCAGGGTGAGACGTGCTGGGGTCGTGCTTCCCCAGGGGGCCGGGACCGGCCCCCTGGGAGCGTGCGGTCAGCGGGTCGGGACCCAGACCCGCATCGGCTGCGGGCCACGGTTGGCCCACGCGTAGTAGGGGATCGCGGTCAGCGTCACGTCCCGCACCGGGTCGGCCGACGGCGTCGTGGCCGGCCCGTACGGCGTCGTCGCCCCGGCATCCGGCCCGGGGACGACGGCGCCGTGCGCCCGGACCACCGTGACCCCGCCCAGCAGGTCGCCGCGGAACTCGTCGGACAGCGCGCCCGAGGCGTCGATCCGCAGGTCGTCGACCACGGCGCCGGCCTCCTGGTCCGGCTGCTCGAGCGCGTACACCAGCGGCCCGCGCTCGATCGCGACGCTGCCGCGCACCGCGTCGACCCGGGGGTCGGCCGTGGTGAGGCGCGGCGTCATCGGCAGGTCGAGCCGGACGACGTCGCCCGCGGCGAAGCGGCGCGTGACCTTGGTGTACGTACCGGCGGGGACCGGGGCGCCGTCGAGCGTGGCGCCGTCGGCCCAGGCGGGCACGCGCAGGGCGAGCGTCGTCTCGGCGTCCGGTCCCTCCTCGACGTGCAGCGCGATGCTGCCCTCGTCGGGGTAGGCGGTCTCGACACGCAGGCGCAGCGTGCCGCCGTCGAGCGGGGCGGTGACCGTGCCGGGCGCGTACTGGTGCAGCTGCAGGCTCGGCCCGTCCGCCGTGGCCACGTAGCCGGTGAAGCTGGAGACCGTGCGCATGATGTTGGGTGGGCAGCACGCGCAGTCGAACCAGCCGCGGCGGCCGTGCGCCGGGCTGCGGTCCTCCTCGGCGTGCGCGTCGCTGCGGAGCTGCAGCGGGTTGACGTAGAAGTACTCGGTGCCGCTCAGCGACACCCCGGCGAGGAAACCGTTGAGCAGCATGCGCTCGATCTGGTCGGCGTACCGGGCCTCGCCCGTGGCGAGCAGCATGCGCCACGCCCACTGCACGCCGCCGATCGCGGCGCAGGTCTCGGCGTACCCGCGGTCGGTCGGCAGCTCGTACGGGTCGCCGAACGCCTCGCCCTCCCAGCGTGCCCCGAGGCCGCCGGTGAGGTACTGCTTGCCGCGCTCCATCGCGCGGTACTGGGTGTCGAGCGCCGCGAGCAGCTCGGCGTCGCCCGTCTCGATGGCGACGTCGGCCGCGCCGGCGCCCAGGTACACCGCCCGCACGGCGTGGCCCTCGACGGTGGTGGCCTCGCGGACCTTGACCCGGTCCGAGAAGTAGGTGGGCTGCTTGCCGTGCGCCTCGATGATGCCGGTGCCGCGCGCCTCGACGAACCAGCTCGCCAGGTCCAGGTAGGCCTGGGTGCCGGTCTCGCGGAACAGCTCGACCAGGGCCATCTCGATCACGGGGTGGCCGTCGACCTCGCGGAGCTGGCCGGGACCGTCGCCGAACGTGGTGACGAGGTGGTCGGCCAGCTTGATCGCGACGTCGAGCAGCTCGGTGCGGCCGGTGCCGCGCACCTGCGCGACCGCGGCCTGGAACAGGTGCCCGGCGCAGTAGAGCTCATGGCTCCACGGCAGGTCGCTGTAGCGCGGCACGTTCCGCAGCGCGGGCACCGAGTCCAGGTAGCCGTCGTCGGCCTGGGCGGCCGCGAGCAGGCTCGTGACGTGGAGCTGGTCGGCAAGGAGCTGCTCGTCGGGCTCCCGGGCGTACTCCCAGGCGGCAGCCTCCAGCCACTTGTGCACGTCGGAGTCCGCGAAGATCGGGCCGATCGCCTCGCCGTCGGCCATCCCCGCGGCGATCTCCAGGTTGCGCAGGTTGCCGGCCTTGGCGAGCTGCTCCAGCCCGCCCGGGATCGCGGCGGACCGGTTGACGTCGGCGGTGCGGCGCCACAGCCCGGCGTCCACCGTGACGTACCCGGGGGCAAGCGGCCGCAGCAGCACCCGGGCGTCGCTCGTGGGTTCGGCCGGTCCGCGCGTCGTACCGCTGGGCGTCGTCGTCATCGATGCTCTCCTCCGGACGGAAACTAGGAATCCGATTTCCTGATCGTAGGGACCGGCGTGACCAGCGTCAAAGGTCTGGGCGAAATTCGCCAGGAACTGGGCGCTGATCTGGGCCGGGAGGTACGATGACGCGGCGTCCCGTTGCTGTCGCGCAGGTTCGACGGAAAACGCGGAAGGAAACCAGGTCGAGAAGGGGCGGTGCGGATGGACCGGGGAGCGGTCGTACGGATCACGGACGTCGCGGCGCTCGCGGGCGTGTCGCCGAGCACGGTGTCCAAGGCGCTCAACGACACCGGCTCGCTGCGGGAGAGCACCCGCGCTCGGGTCCGGGAGGCGGCCGACCGGCTGGGCTTCGTGCCTGACGCCAGCGCGCGCTCCCTGTCGGCCCGGCGCAGCTTCACCGTGGGCCTGCTGAGCACCGACTCCGCCGGCCGGTTCTCGCTGCCCGTGGTGCTCGGCGCGGAGAACGCGCTGGTGGGCGGCGAGCTCTCGGCCCTCCTGGCCACGGCCCGGCACGACCCGGTGCGCGAGCAGCACCACGTGCGCGCGCTGGTGGCCCGGCGGGTCGACGGGATCATCGTCACCGGCCGCACCACCGAGCCGCGCGAGCCCATCAAGGTGCCGATGCCGGTGGTCTACGCGTTCGCGCCGTCGTCCGACCCCGCAGACGCCTCCGTGGTGCCCGACGACGCCCTCGGCATGCGGCTGCTCGTCGAGCACCTGGTGGGCCTGGGCCGACGTCGGATCGCGTACGTGGGCGGACGCGCGGAGCAGGCCGCGTCCCTGGTGCGGTACGAGACGCTCGCGACGGAGCTCGCCGCGCGCGACCTGGCCGTGGTCGGGGAGCCGCTGTACGGCGACTGGTCGGAGCAGTGGGGGCGGCGCGCGGTGGACCAGATCCTGGCCGGCGGCTCGGGATCGGGCTCCGGCTCCGGCTCTGGGTCGGGATCGGGCTCCGCGGGGCGCGACCTGCCCGTGGACGCGATCGTCTTCGCGTCCGACCAGCTCGCTCGCGGGGGATGCGACCGGCTCCGCGAGCGAGGACTGCGAGTGCCCGACGACGTCGCGGTGACCGGCTACGACGACTGGGACGTGATGTCGCTGGCCAGCCGCCCGCCGCTGACCACGGTGGACATGCAGCTCGAACGGCTGGGTCAGCGCGCCGCCGAGCTGCTGATCGCGGCGATCGAGGGCGACCCGGCCCGCGGCGTCGAGCGCCTGGCGCCGCGGCTGGTGGTCCGGGCGTCGACGCTGGGCGACGGCTAGACCCGACTGGCTCCTCCCCTTCGAAGCCTAAGTTTCTTGTCTTTGTGGCCGTCGAAAGGCGAGAAACTTAGGCCTCGAAGGTGAGGTGGCTCCCGGGCCGATCCCGCCTGGTCGTCGGCGGAGCGTCGGGCTAGGGTTCACGGAACGCGAACGCCACCTCGGCGCCGTCCACCCGGACGGTCCGCACCTCGTCGGCGGGGTGGTCCACCGGGACGACGACGACCTGGCTCACGGCCAGGTACTCGGTCGAGCAACCGGAGTCGGGGCCGGGCGCCGTCGAGACCTCGATGGTCCAGCGGTCGAGCCAGGCGACCGACACCGGGTAGGGCATGCATCCGGGCGTGCCCCACGCGGTCACGGCGAGGCGGGCGGGCCGCACCGTGGCGTCGACCGTCGCATTGGTGACCCCCTCGGCCGGCAGCCCGGGCGGGGCCGCCGGAAAGCTCTCGACCACGATCGAGCGCTGCTGGTCCTCCCGGGGCGGGCCCGTGCCGCTTGCGGAGCAGCCGCCGAGGGCGAGCGCGAGCGGCAGGGCGAGCGCCGTCGTCCGCCGCCACAGCATGCCGATCCCCTCCGATACGCAACAGTCCGTGACTCGACGATGGCAGGCGCGGTGCGGAGAGTTCAAAGGATTACTTGGCTGCTTGCGGGCCGGAAACATCCGGCAGTCGCGGGCGTCGATCGGATACACTCGGCTGGTCCTGCCCACGGGGTCCGGCGCAGTCCGGATACCTGGCGACGGCGGACCCACGGGGTGTAGCGCAGCTTGGTAGCGCATCTGCTTTGGGAGCAGAGGGTCGCAGGTTCGAATCCTGTCACCCCGACCACCGCCCACCAGCACCGATACACATTGGCGCTGGTGGGCATCGTCGTCTCCGACGTCGCAGCAGCGATGCGGCCGCTCAGAACGAGTCGGAGAACGCCCGTCCGATGCCGCGAACGACCCAGACGACACCCCGGCCGATCCAGAGGATCGCGCTGAGGAGGTCCAGGACCTCCAGCACCCGGCCCAGGCCGCGTCCGATCGCTCGGAACGGTCGCCCCACCTGGTGCCAGAAACCCCTCCGGGGCGTGTCGGCCGTCATCATTGCCGAACAGTCCCACCCCGGCGCCCCGGCGCACAACGAGTGTCCGGCGACTTGCCCGCCAGAGCCGCCGCATGCCACGCTGACCCTCCTCTCAAAACCGGTTTCAAGGATGGTCGATGACGGATCACGCGCTCGTGCTGCCCGGCGGTGGCTACCGGAGGCACGCCCCGCACGAGGCGGAGCCGGTGGCCGAGTGGCTCCGGGGCCTCGGGCTGCCCGCCGACGTGCTGCGCTACCCCGTTGGGCAGCCCCACCCGGCGGCCCACGACGCCGTCTCCAGCCGGATCGCCGAGCTCCGGGAACGTGGCGTCGAGCGGGTACTGCTCGTCGGCTTCTCCGCGGGCGGCCACGCCGCCGGCCTGGCAGCGCTGGCCCCGGCCGGCCAGGACTCGCGGGTCGACGGCGTCGTCCTCGGCTACCCCGTCGTGACCCTGCAGAACCATGTGCACCGCGACTCCGCCGACGTCCTCCTGGGTCAGGACGACACCCCCGCCAGGCGCGCGGCGCTCTCGCTGAACACCCTCGTGACGACCGCCGCGCCGCCCTTCTTCGTCTTCCACTCCTTCGACGACCACAAGGTGCCGGCCGAGCACTCGCTCCTGCTCTCGTCCGCGCTGACCGCCGCGGGCGTGCTGCACGAGCTGCACCTGTACCCCGTGGGTGGGCACGGCGTCGGCCTCGACGAGTCGTGGCTCGGGTGGACCCGGGCGTGCGAGGCGTGGCTGGTACGCGAGCGTTGGACGGCCCGGCGCGAGATCGGGGGTTGACAGCCCCGCGCTGCGGCGGGCACTCTTCGTGAAACCGGTTTTATCGAAGGGCCGGGATCTACGAAGGAGTAGAGGATGCGACAGCGTCGTTGGAGCCGCGTCGGCGGTGTGGTCTCGAGCCTCGCGCTCGTCGGAGTCATCGTGACCGGCTGCTCGGACGGGGCGGCCCCGGGTACGGAGGCGCAGGCCGGAGCGGCCTGCGACCCCGAGGCCGACGTGACGATCACGGTGGGCGAGCGGCCGACGTCGGACCAGGCGGCCACGCTGGAGGCGTGGGAGAACGCGATCGCCGCGTTCGAGGAGCTGCACCCGAACATCACGATCGAGGACGAGGAGACCAAGTACGACGTCTCGACGTTCTCGGCGCTGCTGGTCGGCGGCACCCTGCCGACCACCCTGCAGGTGCCCTTCACGGACATCCAGGCCCTGATCGCGCGCGGGCAGGCCGCCGACATCACCACCTACGTCGAGGGCGACGAGGTGCTGAGCCAGCTCAACCCGCAGGTCACGGGCGTCACGCAGAACGCGGACGGGCACACCTTCGGCGTCGTCCGGGCCGCCTACACCATGGGCCTGGTCTACGACCGGGCGCTGTTCGAGCAGGCCGGCCTGGACCCGGACGCGCCGCCGGCCACGTGGGACGAGGTGCTGGCCGCCGCAGCGACGATCTCCGAGAAGACGGGGGAGACGGGCTTCATCATCCCCACCACCGGCAACGTGGGCGGCTGGCTCCTGACCTCGATGGCGTACTCCAACGGCAGCCTCGTCCAGGAGCAGGACGGCGACACCACCACGGTCACGCTGGACACCCCGGGCATGCGGGAGAGCCTGGAGTTCCTCCACGACGTGCGCTGGGGGCAGGACGCCGCGGGCGACAACTTTCTGCACGACAACAACACCGTCCGGGACGACCTCGCGGCGGGCTACGTGGGCCAGAGCCTCAACGGCGCGAACCTCTACAACAGCGTCGTGATCTCGCGCGGCATGCCGGCCGAGGACTTCGGGCTGGCGCCCTTCCCGGTGGGCGACGACGCCCTCGGCGTCCTGGGTGGTGGCAACATCCAGTGGTTCAGCCCCAAGGCGACGCCGGACCAGCTCTGCGCGGCGCTCGAGTGGACCAAGTACTACTTCCTCGACCGCTACGTCGACGAGGAGGCCGCGACCACCTGGGCCGAGTCGCAGGTGGCCGACGACCTGCCCGTGGGCCTGCCGGAGGTACCCGTCGTCTCCGAGGAGCAGTACGAGACCTTCCTCGGCTGGATCGAGCCGCAGGTCAACGTGCCGCGGGAGAACTACCAGGCCTACATCGACAGCCTGCCCGACGCGACCATCGTGCCCGAGCCCGCGGTCAAGGCGCAGGAGCTGTACGCCGCCCTCGACCCGGTGGCGCAGGCCGTGCTCACGCGCGAGGACGCCGACCCCGCCGAGCTGCTCCAGGCCGCGCAGGCGCAGGTGCAGGACCTCGTCGACGCCGGATGAGGGAGAACATCGTGACCGTCACCGCCCCGCCCGCCGCGGTCGCCCCGCCCACACCGCCGCGCGACGCGGCCCCTCGGCGCCGCACCGGACGCCGGCCCGGCTCGCCGGCCGCAGCGCTGCTGTCGTGGGTGCGCGGCGGCGGGGTCGGCACGCTCGTGATGTTCCTCCCGCTGCTGCTCACGTTCGGCTACTTCGCCTGGTGGCCGATCGCGAAGAGCCTGATCCTCGCGTTCCAGCGCACGGACCTGATCACCGAGCCCACCTGGGTGGGGCTGAGCAACTTCGAGCGGGTGCTCGCCGACCCGCTCCTGTGGACGGCGCTCGGCAACACGGCCTGGTTCGCGGTGCTCGCGCTGGTCATCGGGTTCCCGCTGCCCATCCTCATGGCGGTGGTCATGGCGGAGCTGCGGCGCACCCGGCAGATCACGAGTGTGCTCGCCTACCTGCCCGTGATCATCCCGCCGGTGGTCAGCGTGCTGCTGTGGAAGCAGTTCTACGAGCCCTCGGGCACGGGCCTGTTCAACAGCGCGCTCATCGCGCTGGGGATCGAGCCCGTCGGCTGGCTCCAGGAGCCGGCGCTCGCCATCCCGAGCATCGTGATCCAGTCCACGTGGGCGTCGGCGGGCACGGCGACGATCATCTACCTCGCCGCGCTCATGTCGATCCGCACCGAGCTGTACGACGCCGCAGAGGTCGACGGCGCGTCGATCCTGCAGCGCACGTGGCACGTCACACTGCCGCAGCTGCGCGGCGTCATTCTCCTGATGCTCCTGCTGCAGCTCATCGGCACCATGCAGGTCTTCACGGAGCCGTTCGTGATGACCGGCGGCGGTCCGGAGAACCGGACCGTGACCCTGCTGATGCTCGTGTACAACTACGCCTTCCTGTCGGGCGACTTCGGCAAGGCCACGGCGCTCAGCCTGCTGCTCGCGGTCGGCCTGGGCCTCCTGTCCGCCGTCTACCTGCGGCTCACCCGGAAGTGGAGCGAGTCATGACCGCCCTGACCACCGTCGACTCCGACGAGCGCTCCAACGTCTCGACGCTCGACCGCTCCCGCCGGTCGGTGCGCATCACGATGCGCGTGCTCACGGTGCTGCTGGTCGCCGCGCTGTGCATCGTCGCCCTGGGCCCGCTCCTGTGGCTGTTCAAGGCCGCCCTCTCTACCAGCCAGGACATCCTGCGCGAGCCGTTCGCGTGGTGGCCCAGCGGTGTGCAGTGGCAGAACCTCCCCGACGCGTGGTCGCAGATCCACGTCGGGCAGTACCTGCTCAACACCGTCTGGGTCGCGGCCGGCTGCTGGTTCTTCGGGCTGCTGGTCGCGCTCACCGGCGGCTACGGCATCGCCGTGCTGCGGCCCCGGTACGCCCGGCTCGTGAACGGGGCCGTGCTGGCGACCCTGTTCATCCCCGGCGTCGTGTCGCTGATCTCGCTCTACGTCACGGTGCTCGACGTGCCGCTGATCGGAGTCAACCTCGTCAACACGTTCTGGGCGGTCTGGCTGCCGTCCGCGGCCAGCGCGTTCAACGTGCTGCTCGTCGCGCGCTTCTTCGACGGCCTGCCGCGGGACGTGTTCGAGGCCGCGCGGATCGACGGAGCGGGCGTGTTCCGCGTGTTCTGGTCGATCGTCCTGCCGATGTCGCGCCCGGTGATCGGCGTCGTCTCGCTGCTGACGATCGTCGCCTCGTGGAAGGAGTTCCTCTGGCCGCTGCTCGTGCTGCCGTCGCCGGACCTCCAGCCGCTGTCGGTCGGCCTCTACCGCGTGGCCGACACCGCCCCGACCAACCTGCTCATGGCGGGGATGTTCATCTCGGTGGTCATCCCGGTCGTGCTGTTCCTCGTGTTCCAGCGCCAGTTCCTGCGGAGCGCCGGCCAGGCCGGCGCCGTCAAGGGCTGACCGATGACGGTCAGCCAGAGGGAGAACCTGATGCGTGTCGCCTCGAGACGGCCCTTGCGCGCCGTCCTCGCCCTGCTCACCTCGACCACTCTGCTCGTCGGACTGCTCGCGGGCCTGATGCTGGTGGCCCCGCCGCCCGCGCGTGCCGACCTCGCCGCCTCCGACTCCTTCCCGGGATGGACCACCACGGTCTCGGGCAGCCCCGAGTTCGTGGTCACCGCGGACACGGCCGGGGCGCAGGACGGCGCTGCCGCCGCCCGCGTCGACTTCGACTCCCCGTACTCGGCCTCGTACGTGGACCTGCGGCAGAACATCCGCGCCAACGGCGGCGTCACCTACGACATGAGCGTGTGGGTCCGCACCCAGGACCTCTCCGCATCCGACGCCGCCTACGTGGTGCTCAGCGGCGACCACGCCCAGCGCGTGGAGCTGCCCGCCGGGACGAGCGGCTGGACCCACCTGGAGTGGAGCTATACGCAGCCCGCGGGCAGCATGACCTTCGTCATGCGGTTCCTCGTACGCGGCACCGGCACCGTCTGGTTCGACGACGCCCGCATGTCCGTGGCGGGCGACGACGAGAACCTCGTGGTCAACCCGTCGTTCGAGGAGCACGAGCCGCCGCCCGGCACGCTCGCGTTCGCCGACACCGCCCTCGTCTACGAGACGGGCGACGCCCATGTCGGCATCAAGACCGTGGCCGACGGCGTCACGTGGGAGCTGCGCGCCTCCTCCGGGCAGCGCCTCGACACGGGGACGGCGGCCGCCACCGCGGGTGCGGCCTCGATCGACCTGTCCGCGCTGCCCGCCGGCTACTACGGCCTCACCATCTCCATCACGGCACCGGAGCCCCTGACGCGCACCGGCACCCTGGCCGTCGTCGACCAGCCGGGCCCGTCGGGACCGAATGCCCACGTCGGCGTCGCCGCCCACGTGAACCGCTACTCGGTGGACCAGATCGACTCGCTCATGGGGCCGCTCGGCGCCGGGACCGTCCGCGAGGGCCCGTCCTGGGACACCATCGAGACGTCGCCCGGGGTGTACGAGTTCCCCGCGCTGTTCGACGCCCAGATCGCGGCCGCCAAGGCCCGCGGCGAGCGCCCGATCGTCATCCTCGCCTACTTCAGCCGCTGGTACGACGGCGGCAAGACGCCGTCGTCGCCCGAGGGGATCGCCGCCTACGCCCGTTACGCGGCGGCGGCCGCCGAGCACTACGGCTCCGGCGTCGACTACGAGGTCTACAACGAGTTCAACCACACGTTTAACACCGGCGCCTGCGGCATGACGGCCGCCTGCTACCTCGAGCTGCTCGAACCGGCTGCCGCCGCGATCCACGAGGCCGCCCCCGGCGCCCGCGTCGTCGGTCCGGTCAGCGCGGGCGCGCGGTGGGACTTCATGGAGGACCTGTTCGCCCTCGGCGGCCTGGACCACCTGGACGCCGTCAGCTATCACACCTACGACTTCCCCGGCTCGCCCGAGGGCCGCACCGAGGCGGGCGTGGCCACCCTGCGGGGTCTGATCGACGAGTACGCGCCCGGCTCCGACATTCCCATCTGGCTGAGCGAGCACGGCTGGCCGACGACGACCGGCGGCACGACCGAGCAGCAGCAGGCCGCCTACGTGGTGCGGTCCGCGGCGCTGCTGCGGGCCGCGGGCGTCGAGCGCACCGTCTACTACGAGCTCATCGACTCCGGCGCGAACCGTGCCGAGCCCGAGCACAACTTCGGCATCAGCCGGCTGCCCACGGGCGGCGGCACCGCGCTCACGCCCAAGCCCGCGTACCCGGCGCTCGCGGTCTACAACCGGCAGACGGCGGGGCGCACGCTGACCGAGCTCCGGCGCCTCGACGGCGCGGTGGTGGCCGACTTCGAGGACGCGGCCGGCGGCGTCGTCCGCATGGTGTGGGCGACGGGCGACCCGGTGACCGTGGCCGTGGGGACCGGGCCGTCCTCGCGGCTGGTCCGGGGCGACGGGCGGTCCTGGCGCGCCCTGCCGGACGCGACCGTCGAGCTCACGGTCGGGGGCGATCCCGTCTACGTGACCGGTGCGGTCGGCACCCCGGCGGTCGTCGCCGACGCGGCGGCGCAGGTCGCCACGCCCGACCAGATCCCGCTCGGTGGTGGCGCCTCGGTCCCCGTGACCGTGGATCGAGCGGCCCTGGGCGTGGCCGGCGAGGTGAGCGTCGTCGGCCCCGTCGGGGGCGGGCTCGTCCTGACCGGTACCGGCGCCGAGGTCCAGGGCGTGCTCGGCCTGGAGCCGATGCGCGAGGCGGGGGAGCGACCCGTCGCCTACACCGTGCGCAGCGGCGACGCCGTGGTCGCGTACGTCGGCGACACCGCCGAGGTCGTGCAGAACCCGGTGCTCTCGTTCGGCCCGGTCGCGGACCGGCGCGGCGACGTCGGGCTCGCGCTCGGCGCCCGGAACCTGCCGGGCGGCGAGGCCGTGGACGTGGCCGACGTCGGCTGGACCGTCGGCGCGGCGTCCGGCACCGTCCCCGCGTTCTCGGTGGGTACGGGGCAGACCACGACGTCGGCGATCGACGGAGCGGGGCTCACCCCGTGGCAGCCCACGAGGTTCGCGGTCTCGCTGACGGCGGCGGGGGAGTCCCGGCGCCTGACCGGCACGACGGCGCTGGCCCCGGTGGTCAAGGAGCCGCGCCGCCCGGCCGTCGTGGACTGGCGGGCCCGCGGCACCTATGTCGCGCTCAGCGGCGGCACGCCCGACGCGGACGACCTGGGCGGCACCTTCGCGCTGTCCTGGAGCGACCGCGGCCTGCGGGTCCGGGCGGCGCTGCGCGACGAGGACCACCGCCCGTCCGCGGCGGTCGACCGGCTCTGGGAGGGGGACTCGGTGCAGCTCGCGGTCGCGCGCGGCCTGCCCGGGCAGGATCCGGCCTCCCGCGTCGAGCTCGGTATCCATCCCGGCGCGACGGCGTCCGTCTACCGGTACACGGCGCCCGCCGGGACCGTCGGCACGGTCAGGGCCAAGGTCGTGCGCACGGCCGGCACCACGACCTACGACGTGGTGGTGCCCTGGGCCGAGCTCGGCGTGGACCCGAAGGACGGCGCGTTCTCGTTCTCCCTGCTGGCCAACGACAACGACGGCGGCGCCCGCCAGGGGTTCCTGGAGTGGGGCAGCGGCATCGGGCCGAGCAAGAACGCCGCGCTCTTCGTACCGGTTGTGCCGGTCCGTTGACCTACCTGCTCGCACGAATCCGGAGGACACAGCCATGACACGCACGACCAGCCGCCGCGCGCGGTACGCCCTGCTCGGCACGGGCGGGCGCGCCCAGCTCTACCTCGACGCGCTCACGGGTCCCTACGCCGCGGAGGCCGAGCTCGTGGCCTGGGGCGACACCAACCCCGGACGGCTCGACTGGAACGAGCGGCGGCTGGCCGCGGCCGGGTACCCGGCGCCGGAGCGCATCGACCTGGGCGCGATCACCGCCTACGTCGCGGACGCGGGCATCGAACGGGTGATCGTCACCGCCCCCGACCACGCGCACGCCGACCTCGTGGTGGCCGCCCTGCACGGCGGGGCCGACGTCGTGGTCGAGAAGCCCCTGACCACCGACGCCGAGGGCGTGCGGCGTATCGCGGAGGCCGTCGAGGCCACCGGGCGCGACGTCGTGACGACCTTCAACTACCGGTACTCGCCCCGCAACGCCGCGCTGAAGGAGGTCGTCGCACGGGGCGACATCGGCGAGGTCACGTCCGTGCACTTCGAGTGGCTGCTGGACACGTCGCACGGCGCCGACTACTTCCGTCGCTGGCACCGGGTCAAGGAAAACTCGGGCGGGCTGCTCGTGCACAAGTCGTCCCACCACTTCGACCTGGTCAACTGGTGGCTCGCCGACCTTCCCACGCGCGTCTACGCCAGCGGCGGGCTGCGCTTCTACGGTGACGCCAACGCCGCCCGGCGCGGGCTCGGCCCGCGCCCGGCTCGGGGCACCCACGACGGCGCCCACCTCGACCCGTTCGCGCTCGACCTGCGCGACCACGAGCTGCTGCGCGGCCTGTACCACGAGCAGGAGTCGTACGACGGGTACCTGCGGGACCAGGACGTCTTCTCCGCCGGGATCGACATCGAGGACAACCTGTCGGTGATCGTCGACTACGCGCGCGGCGCCACCATGACCTACGCGCTGAACGCCCACGCGCCCTGGGAGGGGTACACCGTCGCGATCAACGGCACCGCGGGGCGTGCGGAGCTCGCGGTGGTCGAGCGTGGCGCCGTCGAGTCGCACGCCGGCCGGCCCGTCGACCCGTCGGCGCAGGCCGACGCCGCAGGCGGCGACGACCTGCGGCCGACGGGGGAGCGGCTGCTGGTCCAGTCGCACTTCGGCACCGCGCGCGAGATCGCGGTGCCCCAGGCCTCGGGCGGGCACGGCGGCGCGGACGACGCGCTGCTCCGCGACCTGTTCTTCGGCGCCGGCCACGACGACCTCGGCCGCGCCGCGTCATGGCTCGACGGCGTCCGGGCGCTCGCCGTCGGCGTGGCGGGCAACGCGTCGCTGGTCAGCGGTGGGCCCGTCACCGTCCGGGACCTGCCGCTCGGCGCGGCGACGGCTGGATAGGATCCTCGGATGGCGACACAACGCGCCGTGCGCCTGAGCGACGTCGCCGCGGTGGCCGGCGTCTCCAAGGCGACCGCCTCCAAGGCCCTCAACGACAGCCCGGTGGTCTCACCCGCGACCAAGGCGCGCGTGCTGGAGGCGGCCGAGCGGCTCGACTTCCGGCCCAACGCGCTCGCCCAGTCGTTCGCGTCCGGGCGCAGCCGCACCGTCGGGCTGCTGACCCACCGCGCGACGGCGACGTTCTCCCGGCCGGTCGTCATGGGCGCCGTCCTGCGGCTCGGGAGCCGGGAGCGCGCCGCGCTCGTGTTCGACGGCCGCATAGACGCCCACCGCGAGATGACGGAGAGCATCCGGACCCTCCAGGACCGGCGCATCGACGGGCTGCTCGTGGTCGGCTCGGGCTACGCGCGCGTGACGCCGTCGATCACGCACCAGTTCGAGGTGCCGGTGACCTACGCCTTCGCCGCGACCGACAGTCCCGGCGACTACGTGTTCCTGCCCGACAACGAGCAGGCCGGGTATCTCGCGGCGCGGCACCTGCTGGAGCGTGGCCGCACCCGCATCGCGCACGTGACCGCCGGGGAGGACGACCTCGCCGTGCGCCGGCGCGCGGCAGGCTTCCGGCGCGCGCTCCAGGAGGCCGGGCTGGAGCCCGTCACGATCCTGCACGGGTCCTGGCGCCGCGAGTGGGGCGAGCAGGCCGTGGGCCTCCTCGACGAGGGCGGCGTGCCGTACGACGCCGTCTTCTGCGGGAACGACCACATCGGGTTCGGCATGCTCGACGCCCTGGAGGCCCAGGGCCGCCGCGCGCCGGACGACGTCGCCGTCGTCGGTGTCGACAACTGGGAGGAGGTCGTGATCGACCAGAAGCTGCGCCGCCTGACCACGATCGACCTCGACCTCATGGGCGTCGGCCGGGTTGCCGCCGACAACGTCATCGAGCCCGCGCCCACCGGCGGGGAGCGGTTCGTCGAACCGGTCCTGGTGCAGGGGCCGTCGACCTGACCGTCACTCCCCGGGGGCCTTGAGGTCCCCGGGGTTCTCGGTGGCGGTGAGCTCGCCGAGGAACCGCATGACCACCTCGCGCTCCTCCGGGTTCAGCCGCGCCGCGGCCTCGAACCGGTGGGCGTGGTCGCGGCCCACGCTCTTCAGCGCGATCTGCCGGGTCTCCTCCGTCACCTCGACCGCCAGGCTGCGCCGGTCGGTGGGATGGGGGAGCCGGCGGATGTGCCCCGCGTCCGCCAGCCGGTCGAGCATCTTGGTGGTCGACGCCGACGTGATGCCCAGGTGCGCGGCGATGGCGCCCGGCGTGGCGGTCTCGCCCCGGTACTGCGCCGCGATGACGAACCGCAGCGTGCGCATGTCGGTCTCGCCCAGCTTCATGTAGCGTCGCGACGCCTCGCTCATCCGGCGCTCCGCCTCGCGCCAGTCGCGCAGCCCCTGCAGCACGCGGACGACCTGGTCGACCTCCTGCTCGTCGAGGCCGGACCGTTGCACGATCTCCTGTCGCGGGTCCAGGACGCGGGGGTCCAGCATCGACGGGCCGGACGGGTCGATCGGCTCGGGTTCAGGAACCACGTGCGTTCCCCTCTCAGATATTACTTCCCACGCTTGAAGGTAGACGGGCTAGCAAAAAGTAGCACGAGACCCGCCGAGGCTTTGGTGCCGGGCGCGTCGCACTGCCAAGGTTGTCCGACAACTACCGAGAGGCGTCGATGGACCACCAGCTACACACCGCACCGGCACCGGCGCCCGTGCGTCTCGCCTCCGGGGGACCGGCGCGCGCGGCCTGGCCGCTCGACGACGCGGTCGTGCACCTCAACCACGGCTCGTTCGGGGCGGTGCCCACCGAGGT
The DNA here is from genome assembly GCF_044389675.1 of Promicromonospora kroppenstedtii. Classification (NCBI taxonomy): domain Bacteria; kingdom Bacillati; phylum Actinomycetota; class Actinomycetes; order Micrococcales; family Promicromonosporaceae; genus Promicromonospora; species Promicromonospora kroppenstedtii. The sequence continues at coordinate 345,337 of NZ_JBIRYI010000001.1, forward strand.
GGTGCGCTACCAGGACGAGCTGCGCCGCCAGGCCGACCTGCGCCCCGTCGCCTGGTTCCCCCGGGTCCACGAGCTCGTCGCCGCCGCCCGGCACGAGGTCGCGCCCTTCGTCGGCGCCCGGGCGGAGGACGCGGCGTTCGTGCCCAACGCCTCGGCGGCGGCGACCGTCGTGTTCAACTCCCTCCGCCTCGCACCCGGCGACGAGATCCTCGTCACCGACCATGGGTACGGCGCCATCACCATGGGGGCCCAGCGCCTCGCCCGCCGCTTCGGCGCCCGGGTACGCGCGGTCACGATCCCGCTCGCGGCGAGCGCCGACGAAGTCGTCGAGCGGTTCCGGGCCGAGCTCACCGACGCCGTGCGGCTCGTCGTCGTCGACCAGATCACGTCGCCCACCGCCCGCCTGCTGCCCACCGCGCGGATCACGGAGCTCGCCCACGAGCACGGCGCCCGCGTGCTGATCGACGGTGCGCATGCCCCGGGCCTCGTGGCCGACGCGGCGGCCGTCGCGGGCGGCGACTGGTGGTTCGGCAACCTGCACAAGTGGCCCTGCGCGCCCCGCGGCTCGGCACTGCTCGTCACACGGGCGGCCGACCGGGACGACCTGTGGCCGCTCATCGACTCGTGGGGCGCCGAGGAGCCGTACCCGGCGCGGTTCGACTCGCAGGGGACGCTGGACGCCACCAGCTACATCGCCTCGCCCCGCGCGATCGAGTTCGTCGAGCGGGAGCACGGCTGGGACCGGGCCCGCACGACGATGGCGGCGCTCGCCGACCACGGCGTCGCCGTCATCGGCGCGGCCCTGCAGCCCTACGTGGACGCCCCGGTGGCCACCGACGTCGGCATGCCCGTGGTGTCGATGCGTCTGCTCCGGCTGCCGGACGGGCTCGGGCGGGACCGGACGGACGCCGACGAGCTGCGTATGCGCCTGCTCGACCTGGCCGGTGTGGAGGCGGCCTTCACGAGCATCGGTGGCGTCGGCTACCTGCGCCTGTCTGCGCACCTGTACACCGAGCCGCGCGACTTCGAGGTGTTCGTCGAGCGCGCCGTCCCCCAGATCGTGGCGTTCGCCGAACGACGCCGGATCTCCTGAGGGCTGCGCGGGCACCGGGTGAACCCCGGCGCCCGCGCCTCCGCTCAGGCGCCTTCGCTTCGAGGCCCGGGTTTCTTCGCTTTGACGCGACTCAAAGCGAAGAAACCCCGCCCTCGAAGGGGACGCCCCCGAATCCGTCCGTCGGAGAAGTCCGTTCCGAGTATTTTCCCAGGTCACGTAACCCGGACCAGCGGACGGAGCTCGACCGCAGGGGTGCTGCCTCAGCCCAGCTCGACCAGGTAGGACAGCGTCGCCATGTCGGCGTCGCTCGTCATCTCGTCGAGCTTGATGTTGCTCTGGCCCGTGACCACGATCCGGGTCTGGGTGCCCGGACCCTCCGTGACGGCGACGGCGTTGGCCACGTCGCCGGACTCGCCGGCGTCGTACAGCCCCGACCAGACCTGCTCGCCCGAGGCGGTGTCGTAGGCGACGGTCGCGAAGTCCTCCTCGGTGTCCGCCCCCTTGCTCTGCCCCGTCACCACCACGTGGTCACCGCTCGGGGAGAACGCCGCGGTGTACGCGACGTCCAGCCCGTGCCCCGACCCGTCGTACCGGGCCGACCAGCGCTTCTCGCCCGTCGCGGCGTCGTAGACGGCCGTGAGGTAGTCGCTGCCGGTGCCCTCGCCCCACGAGTTGCCCGTGATGACGACCGACCCGCCGTCGGGGCTCACCACGACCGTGCGGGGCACGTCGGTGTCGCCGATGCCGCCGTCGAGCCGCTCGGTCCACAGCGCCTCGCCGGTGGCCAGCGAGTAGCCGATGGTGACCCAGTCGGTGGAGTTCGCGGTGCTCTGGTTGTCGCCGGTCACCACGACGGTGCCGTCCGGCGTGATCGCCACCGCGCCGCCCGAGCCGCCCTTGTCGTCCGGGCCGTCGTAGGTCGCGTCCCAGAGCTGCTCGCCCGTGGCCGCGTCGAACGCGACGGTGCCCCAGTCGACGAGGCTCTCGCCCTCGCCACGGCTCTGGCCCGTGACCACCACGGCCGACCCGTCCGGCGACGCCGCGATGGCGCGGGCGGCGTCCGTCTCGCCCACCGGGCCGTCGTACAGGGAACGCCACAGCTCCTCGCCCGTGGCGGCGTCGTACGCGACGGTGCCGTAGTCGGCGGCACCCTGGTCGTCGAGGAGCGACATGCCCGTGACGTAGACGGCCGAGCCGTCCGGGCTCACGGCCAGGGCCTCGCCCGAGTCGGACAGCCCCTCGGCGTCGTACACCGAGACCCACCGGCGCTCGCCGGTGGCGGCGTCGTAGGCGATGGTGACGTAGTCGGACTCGTTGCCGTAGCCGCCGCCCGCGGCCAGTACGAACAGCGTGCTGCCGTCCGGGCTGATGCCGAAGCCGGTCTGGTCACCGCCCACCCCGGTGGGGCCGCCGTACACGTCCGACCACAGGGGCCGGCCCGTCTCCGCGTCGTAGGCCGCGGTCACCGGGGAGTTCTGGAACCCGCCCCAGCTCGCCGGAGACGTCTGACCCGCGGTGTAGACGACCTTGCCGTCGGGCGACAGCAGCGTCTCGTTGCCGTTGTCGTCGTTGGCGCCCAGGCCGTTCTCGCCGCCGTTGAACCGGGCGGTCCAGGCCTCGGCACCCATGCGCAGCACGATGGGCGAGCGGACCGTGTGCCCGCCGCGACCGTCCGACCACGTGAGGTGGCCGGCGAGCCGTGCGTTCAGCTCGGCCTCGCCGCGCGTGAACGTGACGGTGAACGACGCCGACCTGCCCGGCGACAGCGTGAGCTTGCGCGGGCTGACCTGCACCCCGAGCCCGTCCAGGCCCGTGACCTGCGCGGTGTAGGTGGCGCGCTTCTTGCCCACGTTGGTCACCGTGCGGGTGACCTGCTGCCCGTCGGCGGCCCGCCCGATCGCGATCGACGGGGTGTTCAGGTCGCTCGGCGCGAGGCTGTGCCCGTCCTCCTCCAGCGCGTCGCAGGTGGTCTGCTGCACGCCGTCGGTGGCACCGCAGAGGAAGGCGAACCAGTCCTCGACGTCGCTGTCGTACACCAGGCCGGGGTCCGTGGAGGCGGCCGCCGTCACGTGCCCGCCGCCCTGCTGGTAGAGCGTGGCCGCGGCCTCGGGGTCGGCGTCTAGGACGTCCGAGCCCGTGGTCATCAGCGCGGACTTGACCGCCATGGGCGACCAGCGCGGGTTCTTCTCGACCAGCGTCGCCGCCAGGCCCGCCACGTACGGCGCGGACATGCTGGTGCCACTCATCAGGTTGAAGTCCAGGCCCTGCTGCCCGGGCGGTGCGACGGCGGCGAGGATGTCCTGGCCGGGCGCGGTGACGTCCGGCTTGAGGATGTTGCCGTTGCCCGCGGGCGACGGGCCCCGCGAGGAGAACGCCGCCGTGTACGGAGCGGGCGTCGAGGTGTCGACCGAGGCCGCGGCGATGGTGGCCGTGGCGCCCGACGTCCTGGCGTAGGCGAGCAGCGCGTCGCGGTCGGTCGCGGCGACGTGCACCGACGGGACGGCCTGGACGTCCGTGTTGAGGGTGTCGCCCTCCAGGGTGTTCACCAGGACCATGCCGACGCCGCCGGCCTCGGCAACCGCCGCGCCCTTGTTCACGCGGGCGTTCTCGCCGCGGTCGCAGAGCACGATCTTGCCCGCCACCTTGGCGGGGTCGAGCGCTGGCTTGCCGTTGTTGTCGGCCGTCGTGAAGCACATGCCGGCGTTCGAGACCGTGGCCCCGGCCGCGGCGACGTCGCGCCCGTAGACGAACGGCACCGGGCCCACGACCTCGGCGGCCAGGGACGTGCCGGAGACCTTCGTGCCGTCACCGAGCGTCGCGGTCGAACGGGCCGAGGTGGAGTGCGTGGCCGCGGCCACCGTGGTGATCCACGGGCTCGGGTGCGCCACCGTGCCGGCCGTCGGGCCGCTGTTGCCCGCCGAGGCGGACACGAACACGCCCGCCTGCGCGGCGGCCAGGAACGCGAGCTCCGTCGGGTCCAGGAAGTCGGTCAGGGTGCCCGAGACCGAGAAGTTGATGACGTCCACGCCGTCCGCGACGGCCTGGTCCACGGCCGCGACGATGTCGGAGGGGTACCCGCTCGCCGTCGAACCGTCCTCGGCGGACCACAGCGCCTTGTAGGCGGCGATCCGGGCGCGCGGCGCGACGCCGCTCACCGTCGAGCTGAACTTGTTGAGCGGACCGGTGACGGCGACGTCCTTGTTGCCGCCCGCGGTCGACGCGGTGTGCGTGCCGTGCCCGTTGTAGTCACGCGCGGACTGGAACTCCCACGGCATCTGCTCGGCGATGCCGGCGTCGCCGCCCCAGGCGTCGTTGAAGTGCCGGGCCGCGACGAGCTTGAGGTTGCACGAGTCGTCGTCCCACGAGTCGTCGCCGACCGTCCCGGCGTCGTCGCACTCGCCGTCGAACCCGCGCAGGCGCTGATAGGCCGGGCGGCCGCGCTTGTCCCGGTCGGAGAAGCTGGCGCTGTCCGGCCAGATGCCGGAGTCGATGACGCCGATGACGACGTCCTCGCCCGCGGCGGCCGGCTTGCCGTGGCCGGCCGGGCCCTTGAACAGGGCCGGCGCGTCGTCGGCGGAGGCGGCGGCGGTCGTGGGCTCGCCCCAGACGGTGATGCCCTCCTCGCCGTCGCCGTCCTTGTCGTCAGCGGTGGCAGTGGTGGCAGTGGTGTCGGCCGTGGTCGTGTGCACCAGGACGTCCTCGGTGACCGCCAGGACGCCCGGTTCGGCGCGCAGCTCGGCCGCCTGTGCCGCCGTCAGCGACGTCGCGAACCCATCGAACGAGTACACGTACTGGTAGAGCGGGTCCTTGGCGCCCACGCTCCGCAGCGCGGTACGGTGCTTGCCGCGCAGGTGCTCGGCGTACTCGACGACCTCGGGCGCAGCCGGGTCGACCTTCTCGCCCTCCGCCGGCTTGGTGGCGGCCAGGCCGGCCACCCCGCCCGTGTACGTGGCGACGGGCTGCAGCGCCATCTGCACGATGTAGTTCTTCTTCGCCGTGGCCTCGGGCGGTGCCCCCGCCGCGGTGCTCGTCGCCGTCGCCGTGAGCGCGAGCGCGAGCGTCACCGCTGCCGCACGGCGCACATGCCCGCGTGACAGCCGGCGTTCGTCGGACCGTCGGTCCATGTGCCCTCCTTCAGGTCAGCCACGGCGCATCCGCGGCTGATCAGTGAAGGTAATTGCGTCGATTGCCGGAAACATCAGTGCCATACACTGACTTTTGCCTCACGACGGGCACCACGGTCCCCGGGTACCACACGGAGGGAGCAGCCGTTGAGTCTCGACCACGCGACTGCGCCACCGGCTCGACCCCGAGTTTCACCCGTCCTGGTGGGCCGCACGAGCGAGCTGGAGTCCCTGGTCCACAAGGTCCGGGACACGCCGTCCCTGGTCGTCATCGACGGCGAGGCGGGCGTCGGCAAGAGCCGCCTCGTGCGCGAGCTCGCCACCGACCCGGCGCTCGCGGGGATGCCCGTGCTGATCGGCCACTGCGAGCAGCTGCAGGAGCCCCTGCCGCTCGCGCCGGTGCTCGACGTCCTGTCCCACCATGCCGACCTCGTGCGACCCGGCGACTACAACCCGATCGTGGGCGCGCTCGCGCCGCTCGTGCCCGAGCTGGGCGACCGGCTCCCGCCGCCGCCCCCGGAGCTCGCCGACCAGCGCGCCGCGCGCCACCGGGTGTTCCGGGCCACCGCCGAGCTGCTCGACCGCATGGGCCCCGCGGTGCTCGTGCTGGAGGACGTGCACTGGGCCGAGAGCAGCACCTTCGACTTCCTCACCTTCCTGGCCGCGCACCAGCCCGCGGGGCTGTGCATCGTGCTGACCCTGCGCAGCGGAGGCAGCCCGCTGCCGGTCCGTGAGTCCTTCGCGCGCGCCGCGTCCGGGCCGCCGCTGGCGCTCACGCTCAGCCCGCTCGACCCGGCCGGCGTCGGGGAGCTGGCCGGGCGCATCCTCGGCACCGAGGTCTCCGCCGGGTTCGCCGCCACGCTCCACGAGCGCACGGGCGGCATCCCGTTCGTCGCCGAGGAGGTGCTCGGCGCCCTGCACGAGACCCCGCTGCCCGACGACGCCGCGCAGCAGGACGACGTGCTGACCGACCTCGCGGTGCCCACTGCCCTGCGCGACGTGGTGCTCGGCCGCCTGGACGGCGTCGCCGAGGGCACCCGTGAGGTGCTGGGCGTCGCCTCCGTGCTGGACCACCCCGTCGACGTCGACCTCATCGCGGAGGTCACCGGCCTGCCGCCCGCCAAGGTCGTGGAGGCCCTGGTCGACGCGATCACCGCGGGGCTGCTGCACGAGCAGGACGGGCAGGTGCGGTTCCGGCACGTGCTGGCCGAGCAGATCGTCTACGACGCGCTGCCCACGCCCACCCGCCGGCTGCTGCACCGCACCGTGGCCCGCGCCATCGAGGACCGCGACGGCCCGCGCCCGGTCGCGCGGCTCGCGCATCACTACCACCGTGCGGGGGACGTGACCCGGTTCGTGCGGTACGCGGAGGACGCCGCCGACCTGGCCGTCTCGCACGGCGACGACGCCCACGCGGCGCGCCTCCTGGTGCAGGCCATGGAGGTCGGGCTGCCGACCGAGCAGCGGCTGCGCCTGGCCGTGAAGCTCGGCCGGGCGGCCGTCGACGGGCTCGCCCACGAGGAGGCCGTGCCGCTGCTGCAGCAGCTCCTGGCCGGCGAGCTGCTGCCCGGCGACGTGCGCGGTGAGCTCCGGTTCGCCCTGGGTCGCCTGTTCCGGCAGCAGGGCCTGGCCGACGCCGGCTACCGCGAGATCGAGCGGGCGCTGCCGGACCTGGCCGACAACCCTGACCTGCTCGCCCGGGCGCTGGCGATCCTCGCCGCCCCCGAGACCGTGACCGACCGACCCATGGCCGTGCACGCCCGGCGTGGCGAGGAGGCCCAGGACGCCGCCCGCCGCAGCGGCGCCGTCGAGGTCGGGCTGGCCGTGCGGATCGCGCGCGCCTCCCTGCTGATCGAGCAGGGCGACCCGGAGGGCTGGCCGCTCGTCGAGGCGCTGCTCGGCGACGCCGCGCTGCCCGCCCACCCCCGCGAGCACGCCCGAGCCTGCGTGAACTGGGCCCAGGCCGCGCTGCACGTGGGGCACGTGCGCCGCGCCGAGCGGCTGCTCGCGGAGGGCCGGCGTGTGGTGGCGGCGGCCGAGTACCTGCGGGTCAACGACGTGATCGAGCTGGTGGCCGCCGCCGTCGACTGCGCAGCGGGCCGCTGGGGCGACCTGGCCGGCCGCGCGCACGAGCTCGTGGTCCGGCGCCCCGGGTTCGACGCCGCCTCGCTGGACGACCGACTGCTGCACGGTGTGATGCTCGCCGCGTCCGGGGGAGCCTCCGAGGCCGCCGCGCACTTCACCGACCTGGTCGAGGACGCCGTCCGCGTGGGCGCCGTCTGGCCGCTGCTCGCCGGTCGCAGCGCGCTGGCCCGCCTGCTCCTCACGCTCGACGACGTCGAGGGCAGCGCCCACCAGGCCGATCTCGCCGTGGCCGCCGCGCGGGTCAAGGGCAACTGGGTGTGGGCTGCCGAGCCGATGCTGTGCCTGGTCGACGCGCTCGTCGCCCAGGGCCGCACGGCGCAGGCCCGGGTGCACGTCGAGGAGCTCGCCGCCGGGCTCGGCGCCGTCGACGCGCCGTCGGCCCGGGCCGCCCTGCTGACGTGCCGGGCGGTGGTGGCGCGCGCCGACGGCGACCACGCGGGCGCCGTCGGGCTGCTGCGGGAGGCACGCGCGGTCGTGGTCGAGGCCGGGCTGCGTCAGGAGGAGTCCCGGGCGGTGGAGCGCCTGGGGGAGTGGCTGGCCGAGGACGGCGACGCCGAGGGCGCCGCGCTCCTGGAGGATGCCCTGCGCGGCTACGGCGCGCGGGCCGCGAGCAACGACGTCGCCCGCGTGACGCGCACGCTGCGCCGGCTCGGGCTCCCGGTCCCGTATCCGTGGCGCGGCGGACGGCGCTCCAACGGGCTGGGGCTGTCCGGCCGCGAGCGCGAGGTCGCGCTGCTGGCCGCGCGGGGGCGGACCAACCGGCAGATCGCCGCCGACCTGTTCCTCTCGCCGCGGACGGTCGAGAGCCATGTCCGCAATGCCCTGCGGAAGCTGGACTGCACGTCGCGGGCCGACCTCGCCGTCCGCCTGCTCGACGCCGCCGAGGAGGACCGGGCCCCGGTCGCGGGCTGAGCCGGGGCGGTCTTGTCGGCCGGGCCGCCACCTCCTTACCGACCATGTCGTTGCTGCCAGACCGGGCGTCGTCCTGGCAGCAGGTGCATGGTCATCCTCGTGGCCGCCGTGCCAGGCCTGGCGGGGCCCGAGCCCGCCTACGTGGGCCTTCGCGACCGGATCATCAAACCGGTTGACCCGATCGTCAAACCGGTTTTACGTTGTCGGCCCCGACCACGGAGGAGTGCGATGGACAGGCCGACGATCGACGACGTCGCCCGCGCCGCGGGTGTCACCAAGGCGACCGTGTCCCATGCGTACAGCGGCAAACGGCCGATCTCCGCGACCACCAAGGCCCGCGTCTTCGCCGCCGCGCAGCGGCTGGACTGGGTCCCGAGCTCCCGGGCGCGCGCGCTGGCCGCGCGGCGTACCGATGCGGTGGGCGTCGTGCTGTCCCGCGACCCCACGATCCTGGCGTCCGACGCCTTCTTCCCGGCCTTCATCTCGGGGGTCGAGGCCGTGCTCGCCGAGCACGAGATCGCCCTGGTGCTGCAGGTCGCGAGCAGCCGGACGGCGGAGGAGCGCGCCTACCGGGCGATGGCGAGCGGGCGAGCGGACGGCGTGATCGTCCTCGACCTCCACCGTGTCGACTGGCGGGTCGCGTACCTCCGGCAGATCCGGCTGCCCGCGGTGCTGCTCGGTGCGTACGACGCCGAGAGCCCGTTCTCCAGCGTCCGCACCGACGACGCCACGCCCGTCCGGGACCTGGTCGCCCGCCTGCGCGAGCAGGGGCACACCCGGATCGCCCACGTGTCGGGCCCGCTCGACTACGTGCACTCGCACGCCCGCGCGGGGGCGTACGTCCGCAGCGTCGGCAGCAAGGAGCTGCTGCGCGAGGGGGACTTCACCGCCGGGAGCGGCCGCGCGCTGACCGCGGAGCTGCTCGACCTGCCCGACCGGCCCACCGCGATCCTCTACTCGAACGACACGATGGCCATCGCCGGCTTTTCCTACGCCCGGAGCCGGGGGCTGGTGGTCCCCGACGACCTCGCCGTGGCCGGCTTCGACGACGACCACCTCTCGGCTCACCTGAGCCCGGCCCTGACCAGCGTCTTCACCGACCCGTTCCGGAGAGGCCGGGTGGCCGCCGAGCGGCTGCTGGCCGACCTCGCCGGCGAGCCGCCCGAGTCCGTCACGGTCGACTGCAACGAGCTTCGCCTGCGCGCCAGCACCGCTGGTGCCGCACCCGAGGCACCCCACACCGAACTCGAGGAGGAGTTCTCATGAAGCACCCCCGTCTTGCCGGCACCGCCGCACTGCTCACCGCGGTGGCCCTGACCGCGGCCTGCTCGTCAGGCGGCGACGGAGGCGACGGCGGCGAGAGCCCGTCCGGCACCGGCCCCGTCACCGTCTGGCTGTCCAACAACGAGCAGGAGGTCGGCTGGGGCCAGGACGTCGTCGACGCCTGGAACGCCGAGCACCCCGACGAGCAGGTGACCGCGCAGGAGATCCCGGCCGGGTCGTCGTCCGAGGAGGCGATCACCGCCGCGATCACCGCGGGCACGGCACCCTGCCTGGTCTACAACATCTCGAGCGCCGCGGTGCCCGGCTGGGTCCGCCAGGGCGGGCTCGTGAACCTGTCCCAGTTCGAGGACGGCGCGAGCTACGTCGAGGAGCGCGTCGGCGACGGCGCGCAGACCTACCTGACCGACGACGGCTACTACCAGCTGCCGTGGAAGTCGAACCCCGTGATGGTCATGTACAACAAGACCGTCTTCGAGAAGGCGGGCCTCGACCCGGAGAACCCGGACATGGCCACCTACGACGACTTCCTGGCCGGCAGCCGCAAGATCGTGGAGTCCGGGGCCGCGGAGAGCGCCATCTGGCCCTCGCCGACCAACGAGTTCTTCCAGCCCTGGTTCGACTTCTACCCGCTGTACCTGGCGGAGTCGGGTGGCACGCCCCTGGTCGAGGACCAGGCCGCGACGTTCGACGACGAGAACGGCAAGGCCGTCGCCGACTTCTGGGCGACGATCTACGCCGAGGGCCTCGCGCCCCAGGAGGCGTCGACCGACGACGCGATGTCGGCCGGCACCACCGCGATGCAGCTCGCGGGCCCGTGGGCCATCGCGTCCTACGCCGAGAGCGTCGACGTCGGCTTCATGCCGGTGCCGACGTCGGACGGCGAGGCGGAGCCGGTGACGTTCGCCGACTCGAAGAACGTCTCGATGTTCACCGCGTGCGAGAACCAGGCCACCGCCTGGGAGTTCCTCAAGTTCTCGACCAGCGAGGAGAGCGACGGCAAGCTCCTGGAGGCGACCGGGCAGATGCCGCTGCGCACCGACCTGGCCACGACGTACGCGGACTACTTCGCCGAGAACCCGTCGTACGAGGTGTTCGCCGACCAGGCCGAGCGCACGGGCGACGTGCCGAGCATCCCGAACTCCGTCGAGGTGTGGCAGGCCTTCCGTGACGCGTACTCGTCGGCCGTGATCTTCGGCAAGACCAGCGTGGACGAGTTCCTGAGCGGCGCCGCCGAGACGGTGACCGGGCTGGTCCAGGGCTGATCCGGTGAGCACGGCAACAGGTGACCTGCGCACCACCCGGCGCAGATGGTGGGGGCGGCAGCCGATCGGCTCGCTGTTCGCGCTGCCCTACCTCGTCTTCGTCGTCACGATCTTCGCCTACCCGCTCGGGTTCGCCGTCTGGATCGCGTTCCACGACTACTTCTTCACCGCGCCCGGTGTCGACGTGCCCAAGCCGTTCGTCGGGTTCGACAACTTCGCCGCCGTGCTCACCGACCCCCAGGTGCTGGAGTCGTTCCGGAACATCGGGGTGTTCCTGGTCATCAACGTGCCGCTCACCGTGGTGCTGTCGCTCGTGCTGGCCACGGCTCTCGACGGCGGCATCCGGTGGGCGGCGGGGTACCGCATCGCGTTCTACGTGCCCTACCTGACGGCGAGCGTGTCGCTGGTGGGCGTGTGGATGCTGCTGTTCTCGTCGGGTGGGCTCGTCAACGAGGTCCTCGGGCCGCTCGCGCCGAACCCGTCCTGGCTGGTCAACTCGTCGCTGGCGATGCCGAGCATCGCGCTCTTCGTGACCTGGAAGCAGCTCGGCTTCTACATCCTGCTGTATCTCGCGGCGCTGCAGAGCGTGCCGCGGGAGCTGCACGAGTCGGCCGAGACGGACGGCGCGAACGCCTGGCAGCGGTTCCGCAACGTCACGGTGCCGGGCGTGCGGGGCACCACGGTGCTGGTGCTCGTGCTCGCGATCATCACCGGCGCCAACCTGTTCACCGAGCCCTACCTGCTGACCAACGGCGGCGGCCCCGACGGCGCCTCCGTGACGCCGGTGCTGCTGATCTACCAGCGCGGCATCCAGCAGCAGAACCCGGACACCGCCGCGGCGATCGGCATGCTGCTGGTCATCGTCGTCGGCGTCCTCTCGCTGGCCGCCAACCGCATCAACAGGGAGCGCTGACATGCGACGACAACGCGGGACCTGGCTGCGCTACCTGCTGCTCACGCTGGCGGCGGCGGTGTTCGCCTTTCCCTTCTATTTCATGGTGGTCGGCGCCTTCCAGGAGAGCCCGACCAACACCCCGGACCGGCTCCTGCCGACGTCCGGCTGGACGCTCGGCAACTTCGGGGCGATCGACTCGCGCATCGACCTGCTGGGCTCGCTCGGCAACTCGCTGATCTTCACCGCCGGCGTGCTGCTGGGCACGGTGACGTTCGGCCTGCTGGCCGGCTACGCGATGGCGCGGCTCGACTTCCGCGGGCGGGGCGCCACGTGGGTGCTCATGCTGCTGGTCCAGATGGTGCCGTTCCAGCTGCTGATGATCCCGCTGTACGTGCAGATCACCCGGGGCTTCGGTCTCGGCGACACGTACCTCGGGATGATCCTGCCCTTCGCGATCAACACGACCGCCGTCTTCATCTTCACGCAGTTCTTCCGGGCGCTGCCGCAGGAGATGTTCGAGGCGGCGCGGATTGATGGCGCGAGCGAGCTGCGCATCGTGTTCTCGATCGCGGTGCCGCTGGTCAAGCCAGCTCTGACCACGGTCGTTCTGGTCACGTTCATCGGGCCGTGGAACGAGTTCCTCTGGCCCTTCCTCATCACCAAGGACGCCACGCTCCAGCCGCTCGCGGTGTCGCTGGCGAACTACATCTCCAACGTGGCCCAGTCCACCGCCAACCCGAACGGCGCGATCCTCGCGGGCGCCACCACGCTCGCGTTCCCCGTCGTCATCCTCTTCTGCCTGTTCCAGCGGTACTTCACCGCATCCAACATCGGCTCCGCCGTGAAGGGCTGACCCACCTATGGACGTCACCAGCATGTTCACCCACGCAACGTTCCCGCTCGGACCGTTCGTCCCCTACGAGCACAACCCGATCCTGCGCCCCCGCGGCGGCACCTGGGAGTCGGCCAACCTCTACAACCCGGCCGCCCTGGTGGTCGACGAAGAGGTGGTGCTCCTCTACCGCGCGCACGCCGAGGACATCGTGTCCCACATCGGGCTGGCCCGGAGCAGCGACGGCCTCCACTTCGAGCGCGAGGCCGAGCCCATCCTGTCGCCGTCCGAGGACTACGAGCGCTACGGGTGCGAGGACCCGCGCATCGCGTACATCGACGGCACGTTCTACCTCACCTACACCGGCTGGGACCGGCACAGCGCCCAGCTGTGCCTGGCGACGTCGACCGACCTGCACGACTGGACCAAGCACGGGCCGATGTTCGAGTCGTTCGACACGTTCGCGACCGTCGACCCGCGCGGCTTCAACTGGTCCAAGGCCGGCGCCATCGTCCCGGTGCGGATGCAGGGCAAGTGGTGGATGTACTTCGGCGAGGGCGCCATCTACTGGGCCACCAGTGACGACCTGATCCACTGGACGCCCGGCACGCCGGACACCGAGCCCATGTACTCGCCGACGCCGGGGTCCTTCGACGCCGACCTCGTCGAGATCGGGACGTCGCCGGTGCTGACCGAGAACGGGCTGCTCGTCATGCTCACGAACGGTGCGACCCGCGTCATCAACCCCGACGGCAGCGTCGAAGTCGACTACCGGTGCGGCCAGATCGCGATCGACCCCGACAACCCGACCAAGGTGCTCGCCCGGCTCCAGGAGCCGTGGCTCAAGCCGCAGACGTTCGAGGACCGCAACGGCCTCGTGTCCAACGTTACGTTCGTGGAGGGGCTGGTGCAGTTCCAGGGGCGCTGGCTCGCGTACTACGGCCAGTCGGACACGACCCTGGCCGTGGCGGTGCACGACCCGGCGCGGCCCTGGGGCGCGACGCTCGGGTCCTGATCAGCCCGGGTCCTGAGGTCAGCCCGGGTCCTGAGGACGACCATGCGGTTGCTGCCAGGACGGTGCTCGTCCTGGCAGCAACCGCATGGTCGTGTGGCGCCGCGCGGGGTTACCTCGTGCGGACCCACGCCGTCGTCGCGCCCGGCAGCAGGCCGTCGGTCAGAGGCTCGCTCGTGACCAGCACCTCGCCGGCGGGCAGCGCCGTCGGCTCCGCACCGAAGTTCGTCACCACGTGCCAGCCGCCCGGCCGCACGAAGTGCACGACGTCGTCGGGCGCCTCCACCCACTCCAGCGTCTCGTCCGACTGCAGCTCGTGCCGCAGCGCGAGCGCCGACCGGTACAGCTCCAGCGTCGAGCCCGCGACGCCGTCCTGCGCCTCGGCCGACAGCTCGCCGTAGCCCGCGGGCTGCGGCAGGTGGGCACCGGCCGGGCCGAAGCCGAAGGACTCGCCCCCGCGCGTCCACGGCAGTGGCACGCGGCAGCCGTCGCGGCCCGGGTCCACACCCGGATTGCGGAAGAACGCCGGGTCCTGGTGCTGCTCCGCGGGGATGTCGGCGACCTCGGGCAGGCCCAGCTCCTCGCCCTGGTACAGGTACGCGCTGCCCGGCAGGCCCAGCATGAGCAGCGTCGCGGCCCGTGCCCGGCGCAGGCCGAGCTCGACGTCGGCCACGGGCTCGGTGCCGCCCGACAGCAGCCAGGCCTGGCCCTGCTTGCCCGGCTTGCCGTTACGCGGTGGCAGGGCGTAGCGAGTGGCGTGCCGTACGACGTCGTGGTTGGAGAACACCCACGTCGTCGACGAGCCGGACGCCGCGGACAGTGCCAGGTTGTCGGCGATGATCTTCGTGAACTGGGCCGCGTCGAAGTCGGCCTCCAGCAGGTCGAAGTTGAACGCCTGCCCCAGGCCGTCGGCGCTCGCGTAGCGGGGCCGGCGAGGCGTGTCGACCCAGGCCTCGGCCACGGCGATGCGCGGGGGCGTGTACTCGTCGAAGACCTTGCGCCAGCCCGCGTAGATCTCGTGCACCTCGTCGCGGTCCCACAGGGGGTGCGCGCCGGGCTCGGTGATGGCGTCCAGCTCGGCCTGCGACGGCAGGTTCTTTGCGAGGTCCTTGGTCAGGCCGTGCGCCACGTCGATGCGGAACCCGTCCACGCCTCGGTCCGACCAGAACCGCAGGGTCTGGTGGAAGTCGTCGCGGACCTCGGGGTTGTCCCAGTTGAAGTCCGGCTGCTCCTTGGCGAACAGGTGCAGGTACCACTGCCCGTCGGGCACACGCGTCCAGGACGGCCCGCCGAAGATGCTGGTCCAGTCGGCCGGCGGCTGCGAGCCGTCGGGGCCCAGGCCGTCGCGGAAGATGTACCGCTGCCGCTCAGGGCTCCCGGGCGCCGCGGCGAGTGCCTGCTGGAACCAGACGTGCAGGTCGGAGGAGTGGTTGGGCACGATGTCGACGATCACGCGGATGCCGGCGCCGTGCAGCGCCTCGACCATCTGGTCGAACTCGTCCAGCGTGCCGATGCGTGGGTCCACGTCGCGGTAGTCGGCGACGTCGTACCCGCCGTCGGCCAGGGCCGACGGGTAGAAGGGGCTGAGCCAGACGGCGTCGACGCCGAGCCTCTGCAGGTACGGCACGCGCGAGATGATGCCGCGCAGGTCGCCGATCCCGTCGCCGTTCGCGTCGGCGAAGCTGCGCGGGTAGATCTGGTAGACGGTGGCCTGCCGCCACCAGGTGGGGTCGTCGACGAGGAGCTGCTGCTCGTTGAGGGTGCTGGTCACGTGCTGGATCCTTTGCTCGTCGGGCATGCTGGGGGCTGCCGGCCATTTTATGCGAGCATTAGATTTAATGCCCTGGTGAGAGCCTCCAACGTCGAGCACGAAAGGTCAAGCGTGAGTCGAGCACCCCAGAGCGGGTCGTCGTCCGGACTCCTGAGACGCATCAACACCGTGGGCGTGCTCGAGTTCGCCTGGGACCACGACGTCTTCACCGCCACCGAGGCGATGGAGGCCATCGGGCTCACGCGCTCCACCGTGATCAGCCGGTGCGCCGAGCTGATCGAGCTCGGCTGGATGCGCGAGGTCGAGCGCGTGCCCGAGGCGGCCGGCAAGGGCCGGCCCGCCCGTCTCTACCGGCTGAGGGCCGATGCCGGATACGTGGTCGGGGTCGACGCCGGCCAGCACCGCGTGCTTGCCACGGTCTGCGACCTGCGCGGCGCCGAGGTGGGGCGGCAGGAGCGTCCGATCGACCCGGAGCACGACAACGCGGCCGACCGGCTCGCCCTCACCGACACGACGATCGAGGAGGCGCTCGCCTCGGGCGGCGTCGATCCGGCGCGGGTGCTGGCGGTCGCCGTCGGCGTGCCGGCACAGACCGACGTCGACGGCGCCTCGCCGCCGGGGCAGAACAAGTTCTGGGCGCGCATGAACCCGGGCTTCGCCGCGCACTTCCGGGAGCGCGGCTGGCACACGACCGTCGAGAACGACGCCAACCTCGCCGCGCACGCCGAGCGCGCGCTCGGGGCCGGGCGCGACGCCCGGTCGTTCGCGGCGCTGCTGTCCGGGGAGCGGTTCGGCGCCGGCATCGTGGTGGACGGCGCCCTGGTGCGCGGCAGCTACGGGGGTGCCGGTGAGATGCGGCTGCTCGACTACGTGGTCGGCGTCGGCAGCCCGCACGGCATCGGCTATCTCGCCCGCACCTGGGGCCGCGAGGCTCGGGAGTCCGGCGACCTGCCCGCCGACAGTGCGCTGGCCACCCTCCCCGCGGACGCGATCGACGCGCCCGCGGTGTTCGCGGCGGCCGCCGACGGCGACACCGGCGCCGTCGCCGTGGTGGACCGGCTGGCCGACCGTCTCGCCCGGGTGTGCGCGGTCATCGACGGCATGCTCGACGTGGACCGGATCGTCGTGGCGGGCGGGGTGGCGCCCGTCGTCGGGGACCTGCTGCGGCGGACCGCCGTCGTGCTGGAGGGGATGGTGCACCCGCCGGCGCCAGAGCTCGTGGCGTCGTCGTTCGGGGCGGACGCGGTGATCGTGGGCGCGTCGACGCTGGCGCTGGAGCAGGTGCGGACGGGCGCGCTGGACTTCGTGCCGTGGGGTGGGGCGGGGGAGTAGGGGTGGGCGGTGCCGCGGGTGCCGCAGCTGGTTCGGCAGTTGGCATCGAGATCGGCTCAGGGCTGAGCCGATCTCGATGCCAACTGCCGACTCTGTCGTGCAAACTGCCGAACCTGAGTACCAACTGTCGAGGCTGGGGGCCAACTGCCGGACTTGGGGGCCAGTTGCCGAACCTGCGCGCCAGCTGCCGAACCTGGGGCCAGCTGCCGGACCTGGGTGCCGCCTGCCGGGCGGTCGACTCGGACCGTGCTGTGCCTACTTCTGACTGTGCTGTCAGGGAGGCGCCGAGTGCGTGGTGCTGCGCGGGCGGCGGGGTGTGCCGCAGGTTCGGCAGTTGGCACTGAAGTCGGCTCAGGCCAGAGCCGATCTCGATGCAAACTGCCGACTCTGTCGTGCAAACTGCCGACCGGCGGCCAGCATTAGGGCTCGGCAGGTGGCGTCGGTCTCGGTCAGCGGCGAGGGGACCCTGGGCCCTTGCCGTGGCCCGGTCCCTTGCCGTGGCCCGGTTCCTTGGCCCTGTCGTGGTCCGCGCCGGGACCGTGACCCTTGCCGGAGCTTTGGCCCTTACCGTTCCCGTGGCCCTTGCCCTTGTCGGATCCCGAGCCGGGGCCCTTGCTGTTTCCGGCGCCGTGGCCCGGGCCCTTGCCGTTCCCATTGCCGTGGCCATTGCCGTGGCCGTGGCCATTGCCGTGGCCGTGGCCTGGGCCCTGGTTGTTGTCCTTGCCCGGACCCTTGCCGTGTTCGTTGCCGGGGTTCCCGGGCGGGCCACCCATCTGGCCCTTGCCTGGCGAGTCGGGCGTCGGCGGGGTCTCAGGCTTTCCAGGGTTCGGCTTGGCGGGCGGCGCTCCAGGCTCTGCCGGCTCAGGCTCGGCCGGCTTGGGCTTCTCCGGAGCGGGCGTCGTCCTCGGGGGCTCGGCGGGGGACTCGGGCTTCGGGCGCTCGTGCGGCTTCGCGACGGCCGCCGGCTCGACGGCCGCCACCGGTGCCGTGACGAGCTCGGCCGCCGGGGGCGGGTGCGACTTCTCTTCGGCCGGCCGTGGCGTGCTCGGGGGGCCGGCGGGCTCGGCCGAGGCCTGCGGGGGCGCCGGATCGCGGGGTGGGTTCGTCGCGGGAGCGTCCGAGGCTCCCGTGGGCGGCGGTTCCCCGATGGCCTGGATGGACATACTGGCGGGCAGGCCGGCGATCAGGGCAGCCGCGCCGGCGCCGATCACGAGCGCGGCCAGCACACCAGCGGCCACGGCGGCGTGCTTGGTGCCGAACGACCGCGGCCTGGTGGTGCCGACCGACCCGCCCGCGCCCGCGCCCGCACCCGCAGCGCCCGCACTTGCGGCGCCCGCGCTCGCGGCGCCGGCGGCGCTGGTGAGCAGTCCGCCGGCGATGAGGTGTTGTCCGAGGTCGCGGAGCATCCAGGAGACCTCGCGCACGTCGATGAACGCGCGGGTGCATTCGCCGCAGCCGTCCATGTGGACCTCCAGGCGTCGCTGCCGGCGGGGCAGGAGGCGTCCTTTGAGGTAGTCGTGCATGGCGGCGCGGGTGGTGCGGCACTCGGGTTCGTTGACGTTCTGGGCGTGGGCGGCGGCGAACGCTCCGGCGAGGCGTTCTTCGGCGCGGCGTAGTCGCATGGTCACGGCGTGGGGGCGCACGCCGAGGCCGGTGGCGATGTCGGTCACGGCCATGTCGTGCACGTGCCGGTCCAGGAGGATCTTGCGGTCGTCGTCGGCGAGGTCGGACAGGGCGGTGCGGAGCATGGAGACGTCGGCTTGTCGTTCGGCGTCGAGCTCTGCTCCGGCCATGGGTGGGGTCAGGCCGTCGAGGGTGTCGTCCTCGACGGGGTGGGTGCGGCCGGCTTCGCGGGTCATGGAGATGGCTTCGTTGACCGCGGCGCGTCGCCAGTAGGGGGCGGGGTCGTCGATGGTGCCGCCGGTGGAGACGATGCGGACCATCTTCTCCAGGGCGCGGCTGGTGGCTTCCTCGGCGTCGATGCCGGGTACGCGTGCCGCGACGGAGCGTACGACGTTGGGGCGGTGCACCACCCAGTCGTCGACCTGGACGTCCTCACCGCTCACGTCGACCCACCCCCTCAGCGCAGCGTTTTTCCACCCGTGACGATGCCTGGGAAGCGCAGCCGGGGGACTACTGCGCTCAGCGAGATGCGGGTTGGATGTGCCGTTCGGACGACACGCGACTGTTGTCGGAAATGGCATGCGAAAGGCGATTCCGCCCCGATCTTGTTGGGCCCAGCATACGTAACGGGCCCTCGGTATCGGGCATCGCGGAGGATGAAATGCATCGCACGCGAAGGAGTGCATGCGCCCGCGATTCCGCCGTTTTTCATCCCGTAGAGGACAACCCCGGCTTTTCGGCGTGGGCCATTCAGGGGCTTCCCGGGCTTGTCCCTGGAAGCCGCGCGGAACACTCGACCTGATCCGCACGGCGTGCAAAGAATCTGGGCATGCAGACACCTAAACGCCTGGTCAGATCCGCTTTTGCCGCCACGGCCCTCGTGGCGTGCACCGCGCTGGTGGCCCCCAGCGCGATCGCGCTCACGGGGGCGGCGTCGGCCACGTCGTCGGCCCATGCGCCGTCCGACCCGACCGAACCTGCACTCGCCCTGCCCGAGCCGACCGGCCGGTTCCCCGTCGGGGTGACGCCGGTCCACCTGGTCGACGAGGGCCGTGCGGACCCGTGGGTGCCGCAGGCGCGCCGCGAGCTGATGGTGTCGCTCTGGTACCCGGCGGTACCGCGTGGTGACATCGCGCCGTACACGACGGAGGCGGTGTCCGCGGCGATCATCGAGAGCGCGGGCCTGCCGGTGTCACCGGGAGTCCTGACGACGGTCGAGACGCACGCCCGTGACCGGGCCCCCGCGCTGCCCGGGCGGCGACCGCTCGTCGTGCTCTCGCCGGGTGCGGGGCTCAGCCGCGAGTCACTCACCGCGCTCGCCGAGGACCTCGCCTCCCGCGGGTACGTCGTGGCCGGCGTCGACCACACGTACGAGGCGCGAGTGGTCGAGTTCCCGGACGGCCGGGTCGCCGGGTGCCTGCTCTGCGAGCGCGAGAAGACCGCGGAGCTCGGGGCCCAGGTGGTACGAGGGCGCTCGGCGGACATCAGCTTCGTGCTGGACGAGCTCACCAGTGGTCCGCTCTGGCGGCACGCGCCGGTGATCGACGCGCGGCACGTCGCCGTCGTCGGACACTCGATCGGTGGGGCGGCCGCCGCCCTCGCGGTCACGGAGGACCCACGGGTGGACGCCGGGGTGAACATGGACGGGACGTTCCAGGTGGACTTCCCCGAGGCAGGTCTGGACCGGCCGTTCCTCATGTTCGGCAGCGCCTCCCACGAGCCGGGCGCGAGCGACGGGACGGACTGGCCGGACAACTTCGCGCGGCTGGACGCGGGCCAGTGGCTCCAGGTCCCGACGGCGAACCACGGGTCGTTCACCGATCAGTTGATGTTCCTCGACCAGCTCGGGGTGCCGCTGCCCGGCGGGCCTGGCACGGTCGGCGGGGAGCGGGGCGTCGAGATCACGACCGCGTACGTCGGCGCGTTCCTGGACCGCCACCTGCGCGGCCGGTACGCCCCGCTCCTGGACGGTCCGTCGGCGGCCTACCCCGAGGTGGAGTTCGAGGGCTGACCGCCGGCGCCGGCGTCGTCGTCGGCGTTGTACCGATGTGCGCTTCTACCCAGTCATTAGGGCCCGAAATCCACCCGGTTTCGGGCCTAATGACTGGGTAGAAGCGCACTTCCGCCGCCAGGCCAAATGAGTGGGCGAGCGTCGGCCGGGTGCCTAGGATCCTTCGCATGTCGAACCAGGTTCCGTCCCCGATCCACCCCGCCGTCGAGAAGGTCACCGCCGCGCTCGCCGAGGCCGGCGCGACCGGCCAGGTCCGCTGGCTGGACGACGCCGCCACGACCGCCGCGCTGGCCGCGGAGTCCCTCGGGATCGGCGTGGGGCAGATCGCCAACTCGCTCGTGTTCCTGTTCGACGGGACGCCGACGCTGGTGCTCACCTCGGGCGCGCACCGCGTGGACACGGCCTGGCTGGGGGAGCAAGTCGGCGCGACGATCACCCGGGCGTCGAAGGAGCAGGTCAGGGAGGCGACAGGCCAGGTCATCGGCGGTGTCGCGCCGGTGGGACACCCGGCGCCGGTGCCGACCTACGTGGACACGGCCCTCGCCGCGCACGACAAGGTGTGGGCGGCGGCGGGCCACGCCAAGACCGTCTTCCCGACGACGTTCGCCGAGCTGGTCCGCATCACGGGCGGCACCCCGACGGCGGTCACCCCGGAGGGCTGAGCGGCTCGGACGGCGCCCGTCACCCGGCGAGCGCCCCCTGCCCCGCGACCAGCGACACCGTGCCCAGCACCAGGAAAACCGGGGCGGCCAGGATGCCGCACCAGAAGCTCGGCGCGGCGGCCTGCCGCGGCAGGAACAGGCTCAGGACGCCCGCCGCGGTGATCAGCACGGCCGCGAGCAGCATGATCGGCTGCTCGAACACGAACGACAGCGGCGCGAAGTGAGTGCCCACCACGATGAGCACGGTCGGCGCGAGGAGATGCTGCCGCCCGGTGCGCGCGTAGAAGATCGCGAGCCCGGCGATCACCGCGACCTCGAGCCAGAACACCACGATGTAGACGATCAGCGCGGTGCTCCCGGAGACCAGCGCCGTCGGGCCGTCCCAGCTGCGGATCAGGGGCGGGAGTCCGAGGCCGAGCAGCGCCAGACCGCCTGCGCTGAGCACCCCGAGAACTACCCGCCAGACGACGCCGGCCGGCGGCCGCTCCTGTGCCCAGCCCGCCCACATGAAGGTGACCAGGCCGAACAGCACTGCGGTGAACACGAGGTCACGTGCGAACTCGGCGTTCAGCATCTCCGGACCACCTCCCGGCGCAACGGTACTGAAGTCGGCGCCCGTTTTGTGCCCGAGCGGCTGGCGGAGGTTCAGCAGGCTCCAGGCGACCGCCAGGGCAGAGGTTACGGTCGCTCTGAGCCTGCTGGACCCAGGTCAGCGCAGCAGGGCCAGCAGCGCCTCAGCGCACGCCCCGCACCGTGACCCGGATCGAGAGCAGCAGGTTGGTCGCCGTCACGAACAGCACGTTGCCCTTGGCCCCGCCGAACGTCAGGTTGGAGCAGACCTCGGGCAGCAGCAGCTTGCCCAGCAGGGTGCCGTCCGGGTCGAGGCAGTGCAGGCCGTCGTGCGCGGCGGCCCAGATGCGCCCGCCGTCGTCGACCCGGACGCCGTCGAAGGTGCCGGCGTCGCACGTGGCGAGCACCTCGCCACCAGACAACGCCAGGTCCGGGCCGACGTCGAAGCGGCGCAGGTGCTTGCGCTCGCTGTCGGCGACGTAGAGGGTGCGCTCGTCGGCGGAGAAGGCGAGGCCGTTGGGACCGGCGAAGTCGTCGGTGACCCGCGTGACCGAGCCGTCGAGGTCGCGGCGGTAGACGTGGGTGCCGCCGATCTCGGGGACGGCGGCGAACCCCTCGTAGTCGCTCTGGATCCCGTAGGTCGGGTCGGTGAACCACACGCTCCCGCCGCTGTGCTCGACGAGGTCGTTCGGGCTGTTCAGGCGCTTGCCCTCCCAGCGGTCGGCCAGCGTGGTGACGGAGCCGTCCGGCTCGGTGCGGGTGACCGACCGGCTGCCGTGCTCGCACTGCAGCATGCGGCCCGCGCGGTCGACGGTGCGGCCGTTGGCGTAGCCGCCCGGGCTCCGCCAGACGCCGACGCCGCCCGTGGCCTCGTCCCACGCGAGCACCCGGTCGTTCGGGATGTCGCTGAACAGCAGGGTGCGCCACGCCGGCGAGTACGCCGGGCCCTCGAGCCAGCTGCCCTCGTCGTAGAGGACGTCGGCGAACGTGTCGCCGCGGACCGGGGCGAACCGCTCGTCGTGGCGCTCCCACCGGGCACGGATCTTGCTCAGGGTCACAGCTGTCTCCTTCGTGGTGGACGACCATGCGGTTGCTGCCAGGGCGGCCGTGGTCCTGGCAGCAGGTGCATGGTCAGTTCGTGGTGGCCGACAGCACCTCGTCGGCCGTCGTCACCTCGATCAGCGGCGCGTACAGCCGCATGATCTCCAGGGCGCGCTCGTGGTTCTCCGGCGTCGAGCCCGCGCAGGCGTCGGCGACGACGAGCACGCGGCGGCCGGCGTCGGCGGCGGCGAGCGCCGTCGAGATGACGCAGCAGTCGGTGGCCACGCCCGCCAGCACCAGCGTGCCGGCGTCGCGCGTGGCGGCTGCGAGCTCGGGGCCCCACTTGCCGAACGTGGTGCGGGTGACGACGGGCGCGCCGCCGGCGACGACGTCGGCCAGGTCGGTGATCTCGTACAGCGGGTCGTCCTGCGGCACGAGCGCAAAGGGCCACTGGTCGAAGTAGGCGCGCCAGGCGCCGTCGGGCACGGCGGGGGCGACGTAGCGGGTCAGGACGGTGCGGCCCGCGAACGCGGGCAGCAGGCGCCGGGTCCCGGCCAGGGCGCGCGGGTAGTCGGGGGAGGCCCAGGGGCTGGGCGGGACGGCGAACACGTCCTGCATGTCGATCGCGACCAGGGCGGCATCCGGCCCGACGCCGCCCGCCCCGACCGGCGCCCCGGGAGCACCAGAGCCCCCGTTCACCGCTCCTCCTGCCGCCGCACCGCGCGGGCGCTCAGCAGGAGCGTCCCGACGAAGCCGAGAGCCAGGGCGACCAGCACGCCGAGGTTGGCGAACGCCCAGTTCCCCTCCACCCCGCCGAAGGGCCCCAGCAGGTAGCCCTGCCAGGCCAGCCAGGGTGCGTAGGTGTTGGTCACCAGCCCCCAGCCGATGGCGGTGCCGACCACGACGAGCAGCACGGCGGGCCAGTTCACGGACCCGTACCGGCCGGCGGGCTCGTAGAGGTCGGCGTCGGCGTAGTCGCGGCGGCGCAGCAGGATGTCGGCGAGCAGCACGCCGCACCAGGCGGCGACGGGGACGCCGAGAGTGATGAGAAAGCCCTGGAAGGGACCGATGAACGAGTCGGCGACGAACACCACGTAGATCGCGCCCACGACCATGAGCGCGCCGTCGATCGCGGCCGCGACCCAGCGCGGGGCGGGCAGGCCGAGGGACAGCAGGGCGAGGCCGGAGGAGTAGATGTCGAGGGCGGCTCCGCCGATCAGCCCGGCCAGCGCCACCACCGCGAACGGGATGAGGAACCAGGTGGGCAGCAGCGTGGACAGGGCGCCGATCGGGTCGGCGCCGATCGCCTCGTTCAGCACGGGGTCGGAGCCGGCCAGCAGCAGGCCGAACACGAGCAGGACGACGGGGGCCAGCGAGGCGCCGAGCGTGGTCCAGCCGACGATGCCGGGGCCGGAGGCGGAGCGCGGCAGGTAGCGCGAGTAGTCGGCGGCCATGTTGACCCAGCCGAGCCCGAAGCCGGTCATCATGAACACGAGGCCGCCGATCACCTGCGGGCTGCCGCCCGCGGGGATCGCGGCGACAGCCGCCCAGTCGATGTGGTCGGCCACCAGGATGATGTAGACGACGGTGAGCACGGCGGTCAGCACCGTGATGACCACCTGGAGCCGCATCACGAGGTCGAACCCGAAGACGCCGGCGACCACCACGATCCCGGCCACGACGATCAGGGCCACGACCTTGGTGACCGTGCCGCCGCCCCAGCCGAGCGTGCCGAGCACCGTGGACGTCGCCAGGGTGGCCAGGGCGACGAGCACCGTCTCCCAGCCGACCGTGAGGATCCACGACAGCAGCGAGGGCAGCTTGTTGCCCCGCACGCCGAACGCGGCCCGGGACAGCACCATGGTGGGCGCCGAGCCGCGCTTGCCCGCCAGCGAGATGAACCCGCAGAAGAGGAAGGACACCACGATGCCGACGACGCCCACGACCACGGCCTGCCAGAACGACACGGCGAACCCGAGCAGGTAGGAGCCGTACCCGAGTCCCAGCACGGAGACGTTGGCGCCGAACCAGGGCCAGAACAGGTTGCGTGGCGACCCGCGCCGCTCGGCCTCGTCGATGGTGTTCAGTGCATTGGTCTCGACGCTCGTGGGTGAGCTCATGGTGGCGATCCTGCCACCCGGTGCCCCGTGAGGGCGAGGGTGGGGCCGTGGGGGGACACGCGAAGGGCCCGCACCGAGACGGTGCGGGCCCTTCACGTGAGGAGCCGGGGTCGGGCGGGGCCGACCTGCGGCGTCAGCTGATCCGGAGGTAGACCGGGCTGTCCTGCCAGATCTTGGACTCCCGGACGGTCTGGCCGGGAACCGGGGCCTCGATCTGCATGCCGTTGCCGGCGTAGATCGCGACGTGGCCCGGAGACCAGATGATGTCGCCCGGCTGTGCGTCGGCGGCCGAGACCTCGGTGCCGGCGTAGCGCTGCTCGGCCGAGGAGTGCGGCAGGGTGATGCCGATCTGGGCGTAGACGTAGGACGTGAAGCCCGAGCAGTCGAACCCGGCGGGCGTCGAACCGGCCCAGACGTAGGGGACGCCGATGTACTGCCTGGCGATGTCGACGATCTTGGACCCGGAGGAGGCGGCCGGCGCTGCGGCCTTCTTCTCGGTCTTCTCGGCGGCGGGGGCCGCCGTCGTCTCGGCCTTGGCGGGCTCCGCCTCGACGACGGGCTCCGGCTCGGGCTCGGGCTCCGGCTCGGGGGCCGGCGTCACCTTGATGGTGCCGGTCTCCAGCGTGAACTCGCTGTCGGAGGCGACCTTGACGGCCGGGGCGGTGTCCACCTTGGCTGTTGTCAGCGCGGCGGTGGCCACGTCCGCGGTGGTCGACTCCTGGGCGGCGTCGCGCACCGCGTCCTTGACGGCCTTGAGCTCGGCGGTGGTGGCCTGGGGCTCGTCCGCCGGTGCGGCGTGGGCCGGGGCGGCGAGCAGCGAGACGAGGAGTCCCGATCCGGCTGCGACGACCGCGCCACGGCGGGCGGTCGCGGAGATTCCGCGCGCTGCGGCACGCGAGAACGGGGTCAGCGGGGTGATGGGCGGGTGGGCAGCACGATGGCGCCCGGGCGTGCGTGTACTCACAGCATTTCTCCCGGCGCCTACGAGGTGAGCTGTCGGATTCGGATCGGAGAATGACCCGGCCGCGTCGTGCTGGTTGCGGCTTCACCCCAAGGGCACCTCGCGGTGCCCACGTACTTGGTTCCCCCGTCCCTGTCATCTGTTCAGAGCAGATCTCGCGGTGGTGACAGGGCTCGGCGTCCACCTCGAGTGCCCACGGAATTCCCCGCGAGCCGGACCGACGGTAACGAACCTCGGCCCGAAAGTCACGATCGCGTTACGGACGACTCGGACAGGCGATGGATCTATTGACCGTAATGTCCGACCTGCGCTAAACGGTGGGCGCCGCCCGGAGTCCGGGCGGCGCCCACCGGGCCGAAGGTCCCGACTAGGACATCCGTCCAGGTCGCACATTGTGGTTGCGGGCGAAGAGATTGCTCGGGTCGTACTGCTCCTTGACCCGCGCGAGCCGCTCGTAGGTCGACTTCGGGTAGACGGCTGTGACGTCGGTCTCATCGGCCGTCGTGAGGAAGTTCGCGTACGCACCGCTGAGGTGCGGAGCGAGCCGGCCCCACAGTCCGTCGAGCACCGGCCGGGCGGCCTCGATCACCGGCGCCGGGCCTCCGGTGAACGTCGTGACCATGAGCTCCGCCTCCCGGTGGGCGTAGGCGGTGGCGTCGCTGGGCACCCGGGCCGTGGCGCCCCCGAGGCTCCGGATCGAGATCGACGGCGCCCCTGCCGACGTGCCGACCTCGGCCAGGATCCGCAGGGTCTCCCGGACCGACTCGTGGTCCACGAGGCCGTCGTGCGCGATCACGTGGATGCCGGGCGGCGGCGTGCCGCCCTCCACCAGGACGTCCGCGTAGTCCATCAGCGCGACGTCGTCCGCGACGACCGTCCCCAGCCGGCGGATCGGGTCGAGCGCCGCCGCGGCGGCGTCGGGGTCGTCGCCGTCGAACGCCACGTGCACCTCCACCGGGGCCTCCGGCCCGCCCGCCTGCGGGTTGGCGAGGTTGGCGATGGACGTGACCTCCTCCGGGGCCGTGCGCAGGTAGTCCGCCCAGCCCTGGAGCACCGTGGCGGCCTCCCTCGCGGGGAACGACACCTTGCCGAAGAAGACACGCGTGGTCCGGTGCGCCGCGAACTCGAACGACGTCACGACGCCGAAGTTGCCACCGCCGCCCCGGATCGCCCAGAACAGGTCCGGGTGTTCGTCGGCGCTCGCGGTCACGACCGCGCCGTCCGCGGTCACCACCTGGGCGGCCACCAGGTTGTCGAGGGCCAGGCCGTGCTTGCGGACCTTCCAGCCGATACCGCCGCTCAGCGTGAGCCCGCCGACGCCGACGCTCTTGGTGTCGCCCGACGAGATCGCCAGGCCGTGCGGCGCCAGAGCCTCCGCGACGTCGCCCCAGTGGGCGCCGCCACCGATCCGCACGAGGTGCCGCTCGGTGTCGACGACCTCCACGGTCGCGAGCGGACTCAGGTCGACGACGATGCCGCCGTCGTTGGTGCTGAAGCCGGGGAAGCTGTGGCCGCCGCCGCGGACCGAGAGCGCGAGCCCGGAGCCGGCCGCGAAGCGGACGGCCGCCTGCACGTCGGCCACGGACTTGGGGCGCAGGACGTAGGCCGGACTGCCGACCACGAGCCGCGAGCGGGCCACCGACTCGTAGTCGGCCGCGCCCGGCTCGATGATGTCGCCGCCGAAGTCACGGCGGAGGGTGTCGAGTGCTGAGGTCATGACGTTTCCTTCCAGGCGGGGGTGCCGAACGAAGGATTGACTCGACGGGGGCGGAAGTTGTGACCGGGGGGCCGTGTGGCCTGGCTCACGCCGTTCCGGGGCGGACGGCGGACGGCGGCCACCCCCGGGCACGCCGGCGCGCGCCGTGGTGTGCTGAGCGGGGCTGTCTGTCTCCTCACATCATGACGATGCATGTAGTCGCCCGGGGCAACCATGGGATAGGACTGAAGGAGACGGCAGGTGCCGTCCGGACCAGAGCGAGGAGAGCACGATGACGAGGGACCGGTTCCAGGGCAAGGTAGCGATCGTCACGGGAGGCGGCAGCGGCATCGGCGCGGAGATCTCCCGCGAGCTCGCCGCCGAGGGGGCCTCCGTGGTCGTGACCGACATCAAGCTGGAGTCCGCGCAGTCCGTGGTGGACCAGATCGTCGCGGCCGGCGGCACGGCGGCGGCGTTCGCGCAGAACACGGCGAAGGCCGAGGACTCGAAGGCCGCGGTGGACTTCGCCGTCGGCCGGTACGGCGCGCTCCACCTCGCCGTGAACAACGCGGGCATCGGCGCGCCGCCCGCCAAGATCGGCGAGTACGACGTCGCCGCCTGGGACCGCGTGCGCGCGGTCGACCTCGACGGCGTCTTCTACGGCCTGCGCTTCCAGCTGCCCGCCATGGTCGAGGCCGGCGGCGGCGCGATCGTCAACATGGCTTCCGTGCTCGGCTCGGTCGGCATCGCGGAGAACGCCGCGTACGTGGCGAGCAAGCACGCGCTGGTGGGCCTGACGAAGGTGGCCGCACTGGAGTACACCGAGCAGGGTGTGCGCACCAACGCCGTGGGCCCCGGCTTCATCGACACCCCGCTCGTGCGGGCCTCGCTCAGCCCGGAAGCGCTGGCCGCGCTGGAGAACGAGCACGCCACCAAGCGGCTCGGCACGGACAAGGAGGTCGCAGCGCTCACGCTGTTCCTGCTGAGCGACGAGGCGTCCTTCATCTCGGGCAGCTACCACCTGGTCGACGGCGGCTACTCGGCGCACTGATGGCCCCGGGGCTCAGACCCCGTCGGCGGGAGCCGGTACCGGAGCGTCCTCCGGTGCCGGCTCTTTCGCGTCCTTGTCCTTCGTCGTGCCCTTAGCGGACCGGTCCGTCCTGTCGCCGTTCTCGTCCTTGAACACGTTGTCGAGCGTCACGACGAACGTGGTGAAGAGGGTCACCAGGATCGCGATGACCCACAGCACCCACTGCAGGAACGGCAGGGGGATCAGCGACCCGAGCCACCAGAAGACCCAGGCGATGCCACCGCCGACCACCACGATCATGATCGCGCCGATCACCTTGCCCGCGTCCAGCCTGCGGCGCGGCCGCTGCTTGGCGGTGGTGCGGCCGCCGACCGCGCGGCGGGCGGCGCGGACCGCGAGCTCGTTGATCGAGTCCTCCAGGGCGTCCCTGCCCTCGCCCGCCGGCATGTCCCGGTGGATGGTCACGAGCCGGTGCAGCTTGCGGTCCGTGCCGGGCACCACGCCCAGGAACGCCGCGAACGCCGACACCACGGCACCGAGCGCGGGCAGCCCCACCGACAGGATCGACACCATCTCCGAGGTGATCACGGCGCAGAGCCTATCCACGTGGGGGTGAGTTTCGCCCCAGAAGTCGCAAGGCGCCCCCAGCAGCCTCCGCCAAAGGTCGTAGACGGAGTGCCTGCCTGCGGGCGATGTGCTCGACCGTGCGGCCGGACAGGCTGGTCACGTCCGGAAAAACACCCCCGGACCAGCCCGAACACCTGCCGAGCGCGAGGAGCGCGACGATGTTCTCGACCCACGACCACACACCCACCGAGCGGCCCGACGGCGCCCCACCGCGCCGCGCCCGCCGCGCCCTCGCGGCCCTCGGCGTGCTGACGGCGCTCGTCCTCGCCGGCGCGCCCGCCGCCGCCACAGCCGCCACCGCCGCTGAACCGCCGACGCCCGCCCCGCCGGTCAGCGCCCCGGCCGGCGAGCACGACCTGGTGGCGTCCGACGTCGACGCCTGGCTCGACGGCCTGCTGCCGGCCGCGCTGGAGAGCGCCGGCATCGCGGGCGGCGTCGTCACGGTGGTGCACGACGGCGAGATCCTCACGACGCGCGGCTACGGCCACGCCGACACGGGCACCACGGGCGGCGACGCGGTGCCCGTCGACGCCGAGACGACCCTGTTCCGCCCCGGCTCCGTCTCCAAGCTGTTCACCGCGACCGCGGTGCTGCAGCTCGTCGAGAGCGGCGACCTCGACCTCGACACCGACGTGGCGGAGTACCTCGACTTCGACGTGCCGCGCCGGTTCGACGAACCGATCACGCTGCGCACCCTGCTCACCCACACCGCCGGCTTCGAGGAGCGGGTCGGGGGACTCATCGGGTTCGGCGACCAGCCGGTCGTGCTCCGTGACGCGCTGGCGCAGGACCCGCCCGAGCAGGTCTACGAGCCCGGCACCGTCCCCGCCTACTCCAACTACGGCAACGCCCTGGCCGGGTACGTCGTGGAGCGGGTGAGCGGCGTCCCGTTCGAGGAGTACGTCGAGCGCAACATCTTCGAGCCCGCCGGGATGACGTCGTCCACGTTCGTGCAGCCCCTGCCCGGCGACCTGACCGACCGGATGTCGCAGGGCTACACCTCGTCCGACGTCGCCCCCGGGCAGTTCGAGATCGTCGGCACCCCGCCGGCCGGCTCGCTCACGGCGTCCGCGCCCGACATGGCGCGCTTCATGCTGGCCCAGCTCGGTGAGCCGGGCGCTGGGCCGCTCCTGGAGCCCGCGACGCTCGACCAGATGCACTCGCCCGCGCTCGACGAGAGCACGCTCGGCGACCTCGCCGCGGCGCCCCGCATGACGCTCGGGTTCTTCGACGAGAGCCGCAACGGCCACCGCATCATCGGCCACGGCGGCGACACCCAGTTCTTCCACTCCCACCTGCAGCTCTACCCCGAGGAGCGCACGGGCATCTTCATCTCGCTGAACAGCTCGGGCACCGGCGGCTACGCCACCGTGCCCCTGCGGGAGGCCGTGCTCCAGGGTTTCACCGACCGCTACTTCCCGGCCGACGACGCCGCGGTCACCCCCGCCCCCGGAACGACCGTCGACCAGGACACCGCCCGCGAGCACGCCGCCCTCGCCGAGGGCTCCTACGTCTCCTCGCGCGGCGTGCGGAGCAACTTCCTCGCAGCCCTCGACGTGCTCAGCCCGACCCAGCTCACCGCACGGGCCGACGGCCGGCTGCTCATCACGCCCGGCCCGGGCGCCGTCACGCCCGCCCTGTACGAGGAGGTCGAGCCCTGGGTGTGGCGCGAGGTCGACGGCCAGCGCACCCTCGCCATGCGCGTGGCCGACGGCCAGGTCGAGGCCATCGTCTACGAGGGGGCCTTCACCCTGCTGCCCGGCGCGCCGGAGCGCGCCCCGGGCGTGGTGCTCCCCGTGCTCGGCGTCTCCGCGCTGATCCTGCTCGTGGCCGCCGTCGCCTGGCCGGTCGGCGCGATCCGGCGACGCGTCCGCCACGAGTCCCTGCCGCAGGGCACCGGGCGCGTCACCCGCATCCTGACCAAGATCGCGGCGATCGCCACCGTGCTCGCCCTCGTCGGGTGGGCGATCACCGTGCAGACCGTCATGAGCCTGCAGGAAGTCCCCGAGGCGTCCCTGCGCCAGCTCCAGGTGGTCCAGGCACTCGGTGCGCTCGGCATCATCCCCGCCGTGCTCCAGGTTGTGGGCGCCGTCCGGCACCGGCACGGCTGGCGCCGCGTGCTCGGCACCGTGCTCGTGGTGCTCGCGCTGGCCGCGGCGGCCTGGTACGCCGTCGACCTCCGCCTGCTCGCGCCGTCGGTATCGTACTGAGCCATGCCCACGACAGGCAGGGTGCCCGCCACGGACGGCCCCACGACGCTCGACGACATGATCGCCCCGGCTCGTCCCCGCCGGCTCGACGCGCTGCTGAACCGGCTCGGGCTGACCGGTCCGGTCGCCCGCGACGCCCTCCTGGCGGCGGTGATCCTGGTCGTGACGGGCACCCTGCTGCTCGGGCTGTTCGAGTTCGTGCTGGGCGTGGAGGGCCTCACGGTCGGACCGGTGCAGGGGGTGGTGCTGATCGCCGCCGCGTGCGCCCAGGCTGTACCGCTCGTCCTGCGCCGGGTCCGACCCGTCCTGTGCCTCGCCCTCGTGGTGGCCTGCCAGGTGGTCATCACCGCCGTCTCGCCCGAGGACCTGTCCGTCGGCGGCGTCCCGCAGATGATCGCGGGCTACACGGTCGGCACCCTGCTGCCGGTCCGGCGGGCGCTCGCGGTGACGGCCGCGGCCGCCCCGGTCGCGGCGCTCGCCGCCGCGGCCACCGCCCTGGTCACCGGGAACGACCTGCTGATGCCGGTGCTCAACCACCTGGTCTCGGGTCTGCTCACCTACATGGTCAGCGCCCTGGTCGGCACCACGGTGGCCACCCGCCGCAACTACACCGAGCTGGTCCGGCTGCGGGCCGCCGAGGTGGTGCGCACGCAGGAGGCCACCACCCAGGCGGCGATCTTCGCCGAGCGGTCACGCATGGCCCGCGAGCTGCACGACGTCGCCGCGCACCACCTCTCGGGGCTGGTCGTGCAGGCGGCGGCCGTCGAGCGGCAGATCGACAGCGACCCGGAGGCCGCGAAGAAGGGCACCGCCTGGATCCGCGCGCAGGGCAAGGAGACGCTCGACAGCCTGCGGCTCATCGTCGGCGTGCTCCGGGAGCGCCCGGGCTCCGGCGGGCCGGGCGAGGACGCCCACGACGCGCCGCCGCCCGGGCTCGGCGCCCTCGACGACCTGGTCCGGACGGCGCGCGCCCTGGGCGACACCGTCGACCTGGTCCGGACGGGCCGGCCGCGGCCGCTGGCCCCCATCGCCGACGCGGCGTTCTACCGCGTGGCCCAGGAGGCGCTGTCCAACGCGCGCCAGCACGCGCCTGGCGCCCCGGTCGGCATCGCCGTGCGCTTCGAGGAGCGGGAGGTGGCGCTGGAGGTCACCAACGAGCAGGCGGCGGGGCGCGGGACCGCGCGCGGCTCGGAGCGGCGGGGCATGGGGCTGATCGGCATGGGGGAGCGCGCGCACCTGGTGGGCGCCACGCTCAGTACCGGCGCCACGCCGTCGGGCGGCTGGCGGGTGCGCCTGGCGCTCCCGCTGCACCATGAGGTCACGACCACGGCGCCGGCGGCCTCGGCCGCGGCGCCCGGAGACAGGGGACAGGAATGATCAGGGTCATGCTGGTGGACGACCAGGCGGTGGTCCGGGCCGGCTTCCGGTTCCTGCTGGAGCAGGCCGAGGACATCGAGGTGGTCGCCGAGGCAGGCGACGGCCCGACGGCGGTCGAGCTCGCGCGGCGGCACCACCCCGACGTCGTCTGCATGGACGTGCGCATGCCCGGCGGCGACGGGCTCGCCGCGACACGGGAGATCGTGCGCCGTCCGGCCGAGGGAGAGCCGACGCCGCCGGCCGTGCTCGTGGTGACCACGTTCGACCTGGACGAGTACGTGTTCGGCGCGCTGGAGGCGGGCGCGAGCGGCTTCATCCTCAAGGACTGCGAGCCCGAGGACCTGATCGACGCCGTCCGCCGCCTCGCCGACGGGCACGGCCTCATCGACCAGGCGGTGACCCACCGGGTCATCACCGAGTTCGCGCGGCGCACGGCGCCGCCCCGGTCGGCCGCCGACGAGGCCGCCGCCGCGGCCCAGCTCACGGCCCGCGAGGCCGAGATCGTGCGGCAGCTCGCCCGCGGGCTGTCCAACGCCGAGATCGCGCAGGAGCTGGTCGTCGAGACGAGCACGGTGAAGTCGCACCTCGGCCGCGCCATGGCCAAGGTCGGCACGCGCGACCGGCTCCAGACGGTGGTCTGGGCCTACCAGAACGGCCTGGTCCCGGGCTGATAGTGGGCCGGGGGATCCGGGTGGTCGGCAGAATGTCAGATGGTCGGCAGCCCGAGCTACCGATCACCTGACATTCTGCCGACCGCCCGGATTCTCGACCCGGCCCCGGCAACAGCCCCGGCGTACGGCGCCGGGTCGAAGGTGCCGAAGCGCTCGCGGAACTCCGTGGCCCGGCCCGGCCACAGGAGGGTCAGCCGGCCCGAGCGCTCGTCCACGTACCAGCTCCGGCAGCCGCCGCGCAGCCACACCGTCTCCGCCGCGCGCCGGTCGACCTCCTCGGTGTAGGCGGCCTCGGCTTCGGCCGAGACCTCCAGCGGCCCGCCCGTCGCGTCCAGGTGGTCGAGCGCGCCCAGCACGTAGCCGATCTGCGTCTCGATCACCTCCAGTGCCGAGTGGTGGCCGAGCCCCGCGTTGGGGCCGTCCAGCACGAACAGGTTCGGGAACCCGTGCACCACGGTGGAGGCGTGGCTCGTCATGCCGCTCGACCAGTGCTCGTCGAGCGTGCGCCCGTCGCGGCCCGTGACCAGGTGCGCGAACGGCGGCCGCGTGGTCTCGAACCCCGTGGCCAGCACCAGCACGTCCACCTCGTACCGCGCGTCCGACGCCGCGACCACCGTCGAGCCCTCGACCGCGGCCGGCGCGCTCGGCTCCAGCGTCACGTGCGGCTGTCGGAGGGCCGGGTACCAGTCGTCGCTGAACAGCGCGCGCTTGCAGCCCACCGCGTAGTCGGGTGTGACCAGCGCGCGCAGCGCCGGGTCGGGCACCTGTGCGCGCAGGTGTTCCTCGGCCCGGGAGCGCAGCTCGGCCTCCGCACGCGTCCCCGCCATCCGGGCGTCGAACAGCCGCTCGGCCTCCTCGGCCAGCGTCGCACGGTCCGGCGGCTCCTCACCGGGCGCGTACGCGCGGTCGCCGCGGGGCAGCACCCACGGTGGCGTGCGCTGCAGCACGACGACGGACGCGGCCTCCCGCGCCACCTCCGGCACGAGCTGGACGGCGCTCGCCCCGGTGCCGACCACGGCGACGCGCAGCCCGGCCAGGGAGGAACGGTCCCACCGGGCCGAGTGGAACACCCGGCCCGGGAACGTGCCGAGCCCCGGGATCTCGGGCACGCGCGGCTCGCTGAGCCGGCCGACGGCGGTGGCCAGCACCCGTGCGGTAAGCGGTCCGCGCGACGTCGTCAGGCGCCACGCGGAGGCGTCGTCGTCCCAGCGGGCCGACGTGAGGTCGGTGCCGAGGCGCAGGTGCGGCGCGAGGCCCTCGGACCGCGCGACGTCGCGCACGTACCGGTGGATCTCCGCGCCCGGCGCGAACACCCGCGACCACCGCGGCTGCGGCAGGAAGGAATAGGAGTACAGGGCGCTGGGGATGTCGCACGCGACGCCCGGGTAGACGTTGTCGCGCCAGGTGCCGCCCACGTCGTCGGCCCGCTCCAGGACGGTGAAGCCGGTGCGCCCCGCGCGCCGCAGGCGCACGCCGAGCCCCACCCCGGCCAGCCCCGCGCCGACGACGGCGACGTCGAGCGCCGCCGTCACCCCACCTGCTCGTACGTGGTGGTGCGCTGGCGCACCGGGCGGCCGAGCTCGGCGGCCAGCCGGGTCACGTCCGCGACCGTGAGCTCGCGGCCCTGCTCGGGGCCGGCGTCCGGGTCGAGGACGCCGTCGAGCAGCACGCCGCCCAGGTCGTCGGCGCCGCCCGCGAGCACCCGCTGCGCCCCGCGCATGCCGAGCTTGGTCCACGCCGCCTGCACGTGGTCGATCCGGCCGGCCAGCAGGAGCCGTGCCACCGCGTGCAGGGCGCGGCTCTCGCGCAGGGTCGCCGTGCGCGCGCCGGGCACCGGCACCGGCGACTCCGACGGGAGCCACGGCATGGGGATCAGCTCGGTGAACCCGCCGGTCGCGTCCTGGACCCGGGCCAGGGCGCGCAGGTGTCGCACCTGGTCACGGGCCGACTCGACGTGGCCGTACACGATCGTCGCCGTCGAGCGCAGGCCCGCGGTGTGCGCCGCGGTGACGAGCTCGGTCCAGCGTTCCGCCGGGATGTCGGTGCCGCCCGTGAGCAGGCCCCGGATCTGGTCGTCGAGAATCCGTGCGCCCGTGCCGGGCACCGTGTCGACGCCGGCCTCGCGCAGCCGCTCCAGCCAGTCGGCCAGGGGCAGGCCCGCGCGCGCGGCGCCGTCGGCGAGCTCGGCGGGCCGGAACGCGTGCAGGTGCAGGCCGGGCCCACCCCGCTTCACGGCGCGGGCGAGGTCGAGGTAGGCGTCGGCACCCTGCCCGGCGGG
Organism: Promicromonospora kroppenstedtii; assembly: GCF_044389675.1. NCBI lineage: Bacteria > Bacillati > Actinomycetota > Actinomycetes > Micrococcales > Promicromonosporaceae > Promicromonospora > Promicromonospora kroppenstedtii. Next base: position 380,837 of record NZ_JBIRYI010000001.1, read on the forward strand.
CGGCAGCCCCTGCGCGCACACCTCCGTGGCGCCCAGCGCGACCGCCTCGGCGGCCAGCTCGGCGACCCGTTCGGGCGGCAGGCCCAGCGACGCGTCGATGTTCCGGTTCACGGCGTACGTCACCGCGTCGCCGACCCGCTCGCGGCGCACCTCGTCGGCCAGCGCGGCGAGGTCCTCGAGGTCCGCGCCGTCCGCCCCGAGCAGCTCGACCCAGGCGGCGTCGTCCGCGCCGCCAGGGTCGGCCTGGACGTCGCCCAGCAACCGGGCGAGCCGCCGCCCGCCGGTGGTCGAGAGAGACGAGGGGAACTCGCCCAGCAGGGCGTCGTGCCGGGCCAGGCCGTAGTCGTCGGCGAGGTCAAGGACCCGGTCGCGCAGCCGGTCGTCCAGCCACTCCGCCCCGGCGCGCGCCTCGCGCAGGTAGTGCGGGTGCGCGGTCAGCCGCTCGCGCAGCGTGTACCCGCCCTCGGCGGTGAGCCGGGCCAGGTCCTCGATGTGCGGCCAGGGTCGCTCGGGGTTCACGTGGTCGGGGGTGAGCGGGCTGACACCGCCCCAGTCGTCGATGCCGGCCCGTACCAGGAGCTGCAGCTCGCCGGTGTCGGTCAGGTTCGGCGGGGCCTGCACGCGCATCCCCGGGCCGAGCAGCACCCGCGTGACGGCGACGGCGGCCGCGTACTCCTGCGTCTCCAGGTCGGCGGCGCCCATCATCGCGGTGGCCGACTTGGCGCGGAAGTTCTGCACGATCACCTCCTGCACGTGACCGTGCCGGGCGTGCGCGTCGCGCAGCGCGAGGACCGAGTCCACGCGCTCGGCGTAGTTCTCGCCGATGCCCAGCAGCACGCCGGTGGTGAAGGGGATGCGGGAGCGGCCGGCGTCGTCGATCACGCGCAGCCGCAGGGCCGGGTCCTTGTCGGGGGAGCCGAAGTGCGCCTCGCCCTTCTCGGTCCACAGCCGCTCGGAGGTGGTCTCCAGCATCATGCCCATCGACGGGCCCACCGGCTTGAGCCGCTGCAGCTCCGCCCACGACATGACGCCCGGGTTGAGGTGGGGGAGCAGCCCCGTCTCGTCGAGGATCAGCTGCGCCATGTGGCCCACGTAGTCGAGCGTCGAGGCGTAGCCGTGGTCGTCGAGCCACTGCCGGGCCACGGGCCAGCGGTTCTCCGGCCGGTCGCCGAGGGTGAGCAGCGCCTCCTTGCAGCCCAGGGCGGCGCCCTGCCGGGCCACCTCCAGCACCTCCTCGGCTGACATGTACGGCGAGATGCCGGCCTTGGCGAGCTTGCCCGGCGTCTGCACGAAGATGCAGTAGTGGCAGCGGTCCTGGCACAGGTGCGTCAGCGGCACGAACACCTTGCGGGAGTACGTGATGACGCCGGGCCGCCCGGCCTCGCGCAGGCCCTGGTCGCGCACGGCGCCGGCCACCGCCAGGAGCCGGTCCAGGTCGGCGCCGCGGGCGTGCAGCAGCAGCTCGGCGTCGTCCCTGCCCGGTGCGCCGCCGTCGTGCTCCTCCAGCCGGTCGAGGGCCGCGGCCAGGACCGTGGGGTCCGGGGCCTGCGGCCGGTCGGCGGGTCGCGCGGGCGCGCGCAGGGTCAGGGGAACAGTCATGGGCCCACCTCGGGTGCGACAACCGGATCGTGATGGTCCGGAGGGGACGGCCCGACACTATGTCATCACGGAGTCACCCGAGCTCGGCGAGCGTGCCCTCCTCGGCGGTCACCAGGGAGCTGATCGTCGCGAAGAACGCGGCGATGCCCGGCAGGTTGGCGCCCTTCTGGCGGGACGCCGCGAAGTCCTCCGACGAGGCCCACTCCACGATGTCGAGCCACTCGTCATCCGGCAGCTGCACGAGGCGCGCCCCGAGGAAGCCGGTGCGGTCGGCCTCGAAGTCGGCGATCATCGCCGGCCGCGACGCCAGCATCGCGTCGATCCTCTCGGGCAGCACCCGGAACCGGGTCAGCTCCACGGACGTGCTCATGGTCTCTCCTGGGGTGAGCGAGTCATGCGGTCGGGGCTCACCGTAGGCCAAAGAACGCCATCCGTGACCCTCCCGCCCCGTAGACGCGGTGTGGGAATCCCGGATATCACCCGCTCGGTCACCTTGCTAGCGTCCGTGGGACTGCTCCGGACCGATCAGAGGTGGTCACATCATGGTTCTCCGCCGCGTACCGATCATCGTCGCCGTCGCCACGGCCGCGTTGCTGTCCACAGGGGCGGCCGTCGCGCCCACCCTCTCGACCACGACGATCGCCACGCACGAGGCGCCCGCGGCCGTGCCGGACGACGCCCAGGCCGCCGCCCCGCAGGCCGTCTCCCCGCAGGCCGTCACCCCCGTGGAGGCGAACGGGCAGCTCAGCGTCTGCGGCGTCCGCCTGTGCAACGAGCAGGGCAAGCAGGTTCAGCTGCGCGGCATGAGCACGCACGGCACCCAGTGGTACTCGCAGTGCGTGGACGACACGTCGCTCGACACCCTCGCGTACGACTGGAACGCCGACGTCATGCGGATCTCGACGTACGTGCAGGAGGACGGCTACGAGACCGACCCGGCGCGGTTCACCGCCCTGGTCAACCAGTACATCGACATGCTCAGCGAGCGCGGCCTGTACGCCATCGTCGACTGGCACATGCTCGACCCGGGCGATCCCAACTTCAACCTCGAGCGCGCCAAGACGTTCTTCACGGCCGTCGCTGAGCGGAACAACGGCAGGAACAACATCATCTACGAGGTCGCGAACGAGCCCAACGGGGTGTCGTGGCAGACCATCAAGAGCTACCACGAGCAGATCGTCCCGGTGGTCCGGGCGAAGGACCCGGACGCCGTCATCCTGCTCGGCACGCGCGCCTGGTCCTCGCTGGGCGTGTCCGACGGGGCGAGCGAGTCCGAGGTCGTGAACAACCCGGTCAACGCCTCCAACGTCATGTACACGTTCCACTTCTACGCCGCGTCGCACGGCCAGGAGTACCTGGACGCGCTGTCCCGCGCCGCGGACCGCATCCCGATGTTCATCACGGAGTTCGGCACCCAGGACTACGCCGGCGAGGGCGCCAACGACTTCGCCATGGCGCAGCGCTACCTCGACCTCGCGGCGCAGAAGAAGATCAGCTGGACCAACTGGAACTTCTCCGACGACCACCGCTCGGGCGCGGTCTTCACCGAGGGCACCTGCGGCAGCGGCTCGTACGGCACCGACCGGCTCAAGGAGGCCGGCGGCTGGATCCGCGACCAGATCCGCACGCCGGACGACTTCTAGGGGGCGTCAGCCGCCCTTCGTGGTGGTGGTGCCTTCGTGGCGCCGCCGCCAGGTAAAGCACCCTCAGCGAGTAGGTGCCTGGTGGCCTGAATAACGTTCGGCTCAGCATCGTCTGATTCGGCTCTGCTGCACTCTTCGGCTGAGCCGGATCAGACGTGCCTGAGGTGAACGATCTTCAGGTCACCCGGCACCCTCTCCCCGCGCATGACGAACCTCCTGGACCTGCGCGAAGATTGTCCGGTGCGCATCATCCAGCTCCCCGCCCGGGAGATCTCGCGGTTCGGCAGCGACGGCGTCGACATGGACTTCCTGCCGCAGGTGCTCGACGCCGAGCGCACCACCGTGCACGTCGCAAGGATCGTCACCGGCGGCGTGCTGGGCGAGCACCCGGCCACGTCGCTCCAGGTCTTCGCGGTCCTGGCCGGCGAGGGTGTCGTCACGTCCCAGGGCACGGACGGCGACGCCGACGAGCGCTGGGATATCGAGCCGGGTCAGGCCGCGGTCTGGGAGCCCGGCGAGATCCACCGGACGACGGCGACCACGGACCTGCTCGCGGTGATCGTCGAGACCTCGTCGGACACCCTGGCGTTCCGCGAGCACAAGCTCCTCTCGGGCCCGCCCCTGGACTGAGCGGCCGTTCTCACCCCCAGGCCGAGGCATCGTGAGGGGTACGGAGCACTACGCTCCCTCCATGGTTCTCACCGTGTCCGTCATCGGCGCCGGACCCGCAGGCCTCTCCGCCGCAGCCACCCTCCAGGCCAGGGGCGCCGACGTCACCGTGCTCGAGAAGTCGCAGCACGTCGCCAACGCCTGGCGCCACCACTACGACCGCCTCCACCTGCACACCACACGCGGGCTCTCCAGGCTGCCCGGCCTCGCGATCCCGCGGAAGTACGGCCGCTGGGTCGCCCGCGACGACGTCGTCCGCTACCTCGAGACGTACGCCGCCCACCACGGCCTGCGCGTGGAGCGCGGCGTCGAGGTCACCCGGCTCGACCGGTCCGCGCCCGACGTCGACGCCGTCCGCCGCTGGACGCTCACCACCACCGACGGCACCCGCACCGCGGACGTCGTCGTCGTCGCGACCGGCTACAACCACACCCCGCACCTGCCGGACTGGCCGGGCCAGGACGCGTTCCCCGGCGAGGTCACGCACGCGAGCCGTTACCGCAACCCGGCCCCGTACGCGGGCAGGCACGTGCTGGTCGCGGGCGTGGGCAACACGGGCGCCGAGATCGCGCAGGACCTCGCCGAGAACGGCGCCGCGAGCGTCCACCTCGCCGTCCGCACGCCGCCGCACATCGTGCCCCGCAACCAGGGTCCGTGGGCCGCGCAGTACACCGGCGTGCTGGTGCGCCACCTGCCGGACGCCCTCGTCGACGCCGTCGGCGTGGCCGTCCGCAAGGCCAGCGTCCCCGACCTGACCGACCTCGGGCTGCCGATCCCGGACGTGGGGATCGCGACCCGCGTCGCCCAGGGCTCCGTGCCCCTGCAGGACATCGGCATCGTCGCCGCCGTCCAGGCCGGCACCGTGCGCGTGGTGCGTGCCATCGACCGGTTCGACGGCGCCGAGGTGGTCCTGGCCGACGGTGCCCGGCTGACCCCTGACATCGTGCTCGCCGCTACCGGATACCGGCGCGCGCTCGAACCCGTCCTCGGCCACCTCGGGGTGCTCGGCGAGCGCGGAAAGCCCCTCGTGACCAACGGCCGCCCGGCCGCGCCCGGCCTCTACTTCACGGGTTTCACCAACCCGATCAGCGGGATGTTCCGCGAGATGGCGGCCGACGCCCGGCGCATCGCGCGGCACGCGACCCGCGCCAGGTAGCCGAACCCGACACGACGTATCGATTCGGTCGAAATGCTTGACACCTCGCCCTGCGACCGGCAGCGTCCGCCGCATGAGCCGCAGAAAGACCCTCGCCACAGCCTCCGCAGCGCTCGTGGCGCTGACCCTCGGCGCCTGCGCGCCGTCCGCGGACAGCCCCGAGCCGGGGGAGGCGGCGGGGGAGGGGTGCGACGGCGACGCCGTCGCCCTGGACGTGTGGTCCTGGCGCACCGAGGACGTCAAGACCTACGAGCAGATCTTCGACGTGTTCGAGCAGGCCAACCCCTGCATCACCGTGAACTTCCAGGCCCACCTCAACACCGAGTACGACCAGATCCTGCGCACCGGCCTGACCGGCTCGGACGGCCCCGACATCGCGCAGGTGCGGTCCTACGGCCTGCTCCAGCCGCTGGTGGAGGGCGGCAACCTGCAGCCCCTGGAGGACGTCGTCTCGGCGCTCGCGGACTTCGACGACGCCACGCTGGACGGCTCGCGGGGCCGGGAGGACGGCGCCGTCTACGGCGTGCCGCTGGCCAGCCAGACCATCCAGGTGTACTACAACACCGCGATCTTCGAGGAGCACGGCCTCGAGGAGCCCGAGACCTGGGACGACTTCATCGCCCTGAACGACACGCTTCTGGACCACGACGTGACGCCGCTCGCCGTCGGCGCGCGCGACGGCTGGTTCGTACCGACGGTGCACGACGCCCTGACCGCCGCCCAGTACGGCGGCGCCGACTTCCAGCAGGCCCTGCGCGACGGCGCGACCGACTTCACCGACCCGGCCTACGTCGACTCGATCCAGACGCTGAAGGACCTGCAGCAGTACATGCCCGACGACGTCACCGGCGTGCCGTACACGGACGCGCAGGTGCTGTTCACCTCGGAGCAGGCCGCGATGTTCGCCGGCGGCTCGTACGAGCTCGCGTTCTTCCAGGACGCCAACCCCGACCTGGACCTCGGCGTCTTCCAGGTGCCCCCGCCACCGGGCTCGGCCCTGGACCACCCGGTCAGCGCCGGGTATGCGGACGGGAGCTGGGGTCTGTCGGCCACGACCGAGCACCCCGAGGAGGCCGAGACGCTGCTGAACTGGCTGGCCACGCCCGAGTTCGGGCAGCTCGTGGCCGACGAGCTCAAGCAGTTCTCGCCGATCCCCGGCGTCGAGTTCTCCGACCCGCTGCAGCAGGAGATGTGGGACCTGTACCAGGAGAACCCCGCCCCGTACCTGCTGCTCGTGGACTACCGCTACGGCGACCCGGTCGGCACCGACCTGATGGGCGAGGCCGGGCAGAAGCTCTTCCTCGGTGACACCGACGCCGCCGGCGCCGCGGCCGTGATCCAGGACGGCCTGTCGGCCTGGTGGACGCCGGGCGAGTGAGCCGCCGTCGTACCGCGGCCCTGCCCACGCCGGTCGCGCTGCTCTTCCTGCTGCCCGCGGCCGTGCTGTTCGCGGTGTTCGTGCTCTACCCGATGGCGACGGCGCTGACCTACTCGCTGTTCTCCTGGCGCGGCACCGCGCAGGACGCGTTCGTGGGGCCGGCCAACTTCGTCGCGCTGTTCACCACCGAGCCGTACGCCACGCAGCTCCCGCGGGCGTTCGGGCACAACGCGCTCCTGTTCGCCGGGGCGATGGTGGTGCAGAACTCGGTGGGCCTGCTGCTGGCCTACGCGCTGCATCACCGCGGCCGCCTGCGCAGGCTGTTCCAGGTGCTGTACACGATGCCGTACCTGGTCTCGCCGCTGGTCGTGGGCTACCTCTGGTCGCTGCTGCTCTCGCCGCTGTTCGGCCCGGTCAACGCCGCGCTGCGCGCCGTCGGGCTCGATGCCGTGGCCCAGCCCTGGCTGGGCGACCCCGACACCGCCCTGTGGGTGGTGGTGCTCGTGACCGCGTGGCAGTGGGTCGGTTTCCCCCTGCTGGTCTACGGCGCCGCCCTCGGCGCGCTCGACCCGGCGATCGAGGAGGCGGCGATGCTCGACGGCGCGAGCTCCCGTCAGCGGTTCTGGCACGTCACGCTGCCGCTGCTGATGCCGGTGATCGGCACGGTGAGCGTGCTGACGTTCATCTTCTCCATGGAGGCGTTCCCGATCCCGTACGCCCTGGGCGGCTCCAGCGGCAGCCCGGCCGGCGCCACGGATGTCATGTCGCTCCTGTTCTACCGGACCGCGTTCCACTCCGGCGCGTCCAACGCGATCGGCATCTCGTCGGCCGTGGCGATCGTGCTGTTCGTCGTGATCGTCGGCATCTCGGTGCTGTTCACGCAGTGGTTCCGCCGCGTCGAGCGGAGGCTGACGTGAGGCGCGCGGCGGTCAGCACCCTGCTGTGGGGCTACGCCGCCGTCGCGCTGCTGCCGCTGCTGATCATGGTGTGGAACTCGTTCCGTACCGACCAGGAGCTGGTGGTGGAGCCGCTCGGCCTGCCGCACAGCCCGTCGCTGGACGCCTACCGGGAGGCGTGGGTCGAGGCGTCGTTCTCGACCTACTTCCTCAACTCGGTGCTGGTCACCACCCTGTCCGTCCTGCTGTCGACGGCGGTGTCGTTGCTGGCGGCCTACGCGCTGGCGCGGTCCCGGTCGCGGCTCATGACGGTGATCGAGCAGGTCTTCGTCTCGGGCCTGATGATGCCCGTGTTCCTCATGATCGTGCCGATCTTCTACCTGCTCGACACCATCGGGCTCGCGTCCACCCGGACTGGGCTGATCCTGGTCTACTCCGCCGTCTCGATCCCGTTCTCGGTGTTCGTCCTGGCCACGTTCCTGCGCCAGCTCCCGGTCGACCTGGAGGACGCCGCCCGGATCGACGGCGCGGGCCCGCTGCGCACCTTCTGGTCGGTGCTGCTGCCGCTGGTGCGGCCTGCCGTCGCGACGGTGGTGGTGTTCCGCTTCGTGCCCATCTGGAACGACTTCTTCTACCCGCTGATCCTCGTGCGCGACCCGGCGCGATACACGCTGCCGGTGGGCCTGACGACCTTCTTCGGCGAGTACCAGACCTCCTGGTCCACCCTGTTCGCGGGCCTCGTGATCGCGACACTGCCGCTCGTGGTGCTGTTCCTGGTCGCGACGCGCCAGATCGTCGCGGGTCTCACCGCCGGGATGGGGCGCTGACGGGCCCACGCCCGCTGTGCCGCAGGCCACCCGCCTGCATTCGGCGCCTGTGGCGTCCAGGCGTACTATTGACGGGTTGCCCGTGCGCCTGTCGTACGCGCTGTCAGTGAGCAGCTGAGCAACAGAGCAGAGCATCCCCGCGCCACCCGGGACGCAGTACGCCGGCGTGCGCGCACCCCCGACATTCTGGAGACCATCGAAGTGAAGAGCGCCGTCGAGACCTTGGAGCCCACCAAGGTCAAGCTGACCGTCGAGGTGGACTACGACGAGCTCAAGCCGAGCATCGATCACGCCTACGAGCACATCGCCGAGCAGGTGAACGTCCCCGGGTTCCGCAAGGGCAAGGTTCCTCCGCGCATCATCGAGCAGCGGGTCGGCTGGGGCGCCGTGATCGAGCACGCCGTGAACGACGGGCTCTCCGGGTTCTACCGTGACGCGCTCGGCGAGACCGACCTGCGCCCGCTCGCCCAGCCCGAGGTCGACGTGACCGAGGTCCCGGCGAAGGCCGGCGAGGGCCAGCTGAAGTTCACCGCCGAGGTCGAGGTCCGCCCCGAGATCGAGCTCCCCGAGCTCTCCGACGTCGAGCTGACCGTCGACTCCACCGAGGTGACCGACGAGGACGTCACCGAGCGGCTGGACGCCCTGCGCGAGCGCTTCGGCACCCTCGTGGGCGTCGACCGTCCCGCCGTCGAGGGCGACTACGTCGTCATCGACCTGAAGGCCGTCATCGGTGACGAGGAGGTCGACTCCGTGTCGGGCGTCTCGTACCAGATCGGTTCGGGCAACATGCTCGAGGGGCTGGACGAGGCCCTGACCGGCCTGTCCGCCGACGAGACCACCACCTTCAAGGCGCCGCTGGCCGGTGGCGACCACGAGGGTCAGGACGCCGACGTCACCGTCACGGCGACCTCCGTCAAGCAGCGCGACCTGCCCGAGGTGGACGACGACTTCGCCCAGCTCGCCTCGGAGTTCGACACGCTGGAGGAGCTCAAGGACGACCTGAAGACCCAGGTCGCCGGCATCAAGACCTCCAACCAGGCCGTCACCGCGCGTGACGCCCTCATGGAGAAGCTGCTGGAGACCGTCGAGGTCCCCGTGCCGTCCGGCGTGGTCGAGGCCGAGGTGCACCGTCACCTCGAGTCCGAGAGCCGCCTCGAGGACGACGCGCACCGCGCCGAGGTCACCGAGGACGCCACCAAGGCCATCAAGAACCAGATCCTCCTCGACACCCTCGCCGAGAAGCTCAAGGTTCAGGTCAGCCAGGGCGAGCTCGTCGAGTACCTGGTGAGCGCCTCGCAGCAGTACGGCATGGAGCCGAGCGAGTTCATCAAGACCCTCGAGCAGGGCGGTCAGATCCCGGCCATGGTCGGCGAGGTCGCGCGTTCCAAGGCCCTCGCGGTCGCGCTGCGCCAGATCGAGGTCAAGGACTCCGACGGCAACGTCGTGGACCTGAGCGAGTTCATCGGCTCGGACGAGGCCGACGAGGCCCAGGCCGCGCTGAGCGACGCCGTGGCGCAGGCCCAGGAGGCCGCTGACGCCGAGGGGCCCGAGGGCACCGAGGCCGAGACGTCGGAGCCCGCCAAGGCCTGACGCACCCCTGGCCCGGACGGGCCGGAGCAGGACGTCGGACGGCGGTCCGCACCCTTCGCGCGAGGGTGCGGACCGCCGTCGGCGTTCGGTCCGACTTCGCCGTGGGCAGCACCGGTGCGCTGTAGGCGAAACGGCCGCCGAATCGGAAGTTCTGGCGGCATGAGGCACGTTAGGGTCGAGCGACACGACGTCTTAGGACGTGGTCCACAGACGAGAGTCAGAACCGAGGAGATGGACGTGAACGATCTGCTGCGGATGGATGCCGGGCCGGTAGCACGGGCGGAGGGTGCTGGATTCGGGCTCAACGACTCCATCTACAACCGGCTGCTCAAGGAGCGCATCATCTGGCTGGGGTCGGAGGTGCGCGACGAGAACGCGAACGCGATCAGCGCGCAGATGATGCTTCTCGCGGCCGAGGACCCCGACAAGGACATCTGGCTGTACATCAACTCGCCCGGCGGCTCCATCACGGCCGGTATGGCGATCTACGACACCATGCAGTTCATCAAGCCGGACGTGGCGACGGTCGCGATGGGCATGGCGGCCTCCATGGGGCAGTTCCTGCTGTCCTCCGGCACGAAGGGCAAGCGGTACATCACGCCTCACGCCCGCGTGCTGATGCACCAGCCGTCCGGCGGCATCGGCGGCACCGCGACCGACGTGCGGATCGGCGCGCAGCTCATCATGCACATGAAGAAGGTGCTCGCCGAGCTGACCGCCGAGCAGACCGGCCAGTCGCTCGAGACGATCATCAAGGACAACGACCGCGACAACTGGTTCACGGCCTCCGAGGCGCTGGAGTACGGCTTCGTCGACCACGTCGTCGAGACCGCCGCGCTGGCCGGCGGCGGCGGCATGCACAGCTGAGCGCCCGGAAACGCATCAAGAGCTTTTTCAAGAGGAGATCACCGTGAGTCCTGAAGCCCAGTTCGTCGCAGCCGCAGAGCGCCTTGCCGGCGCCCGTTCGGGTGCGGGGATGCCTTTTGCCACCGCCGGCGCCATGCCGTCCGCACGCTACGTGCTCCCGCAGTTCGAGGAGCGCACCGCGTACGGTTTCAAGCGCCAGGACCCGTACACCAAGCTGTTCGAGGACCGCATCATCTTCCTGGGCGTCCAGGTCGACGACGCGTCCGCGGACGACGTCATGGCCCAGCTCCTGGTCCTGGAGACCCAGGACCCGGACCGCGACGTGATGATGTACATCAACTCGCCGGGTGGCTCGTTCACGGCCATGACGGCGCTGTACGACACCATGCAGTTCATCAAGCCGCAGATCCAGACGGTGTGCCTGGGTCAGGCGGCGTCGGCCGCCGCGGTCCTGCTGGCCGCGGGCCAGCCGGGCAAGCGTCTCGCGCTGCCGAACTCGCGTGTGCTGATCCACCAGCCCGCGATGGAGGGTGGCGGCTACGCGCAGGCCTCGGACATCGAGATCCACGCGAACGAGCTGATCCGCATGCGTGAGTGGCTCGAGCTGACGCTCGCGACGCACAGCGGCAAGACGCAGGAGCAGGTGCGCGACGACATCGAGCGCGACAAGATCCTCACCGCCGCTCAGGCCAAGGAGTACGGCCTGGTCGACGAGGTGCTCCAGTCGCGCAAGCCCGTCCAGGTCGTGACGAACTGACCCTTGGTCGGGTCGTCAGGGACCGCAGCCTCCCGGCGCCGGGGCCGTGCCACCAATAGCGGTGGACGATCGGCCCCGGCGTCGGGCATTGTGGGACACGCCGCGCAGAATCTGACAAAATTGTCATGATCTGGTGAAAATCGGTCGGGCGACCCGCCGGGCCGCCCGGCTGACAACAGGCCACCGGTGGTGTGGAATGGATCTGAGACCGCTCGACGTCGCGGATCTGCTGGGCCAGCCGGCCCGTGCAGTACTCCGCGAGGGTGCACAAGGCGAGGAGACAGGTAGTGGCGCGAATCGGTGACGGCGCGGAACTGCTGAAGTGCAACTTCTGTGGCAAGTCGCAGAAGCAGGTGAAGAAGCTGATTGCCGGACCCGGCGTCTACATCTGCGACGAGTGCATCGAGCTGTGCAACGAGATCATCGAGGAAGAGCTCGGTGAGGCGGCGGAGCTCGGTCTGACGGAGCTGCCCAAGCCGCGTGAGATCTTCGACTTCCTCGAGCAGTACATCATCGGCCAGGATCCCGCCAAGCGCGCCCTGGCCGTTGCCGTCTACAACCACTACAAGCGCATCCAGGCCGGCGAGGCCGGGCGCTCGATCAACCCGGACGACCAGGACCCGGTCGAGATCGCCAAGTCGAACATCCTGCTGATCGGCCCCACCGGCACGGGCAAGACCTACCTGGCGCAGACGCTCGCGAAGATGCTCAACGTGCCGTTCGCCATCGCCGACGCGACCGCGCTGACCGAGGCCGGCTACGTGGGCGAGGACGTCGAGAACATCCTGCTCAAGCTCATCCAGGCCGCGGACTACGACGTCAAGAAGGCCGAGACGGGCATCATCTACATCGACGAGGTCGACAAGGTGGCCCGCAAGGCCGAGAACCCGTCGATCACGCGCGACGTCTCCGGCGAGGGCGTCCAGCAAGCACTCCTGAAGATCATCGAGGGCACCACCGCGTCGGTGCCGCCGCAGGGCGGGCGCAAACACCCGCACCAGGAGTTCATCCAGATCGACACCACGAACGTGCTGTTCATCGTGGCCGGCGCCTTCGCCGGCCTGGACGACATCGTGGCCGCCCGGTCCCGCAAGCGCGGCATCGGGTTCAGCGCACCCATGGAGTCCATCGCCCGGGACGAGGACCTCTTCGCCGAGGTACGCCCCGAGGACCTGCAGAAGTACGGCCTGATCCCCGAGTTCATCGGCCGCCTGCCCGTCATCGCCTCCGTCTCCTCCCTCGACCGCGATGCGCTGGTCCGGATCCTGACGGAGCCAAAGAACGCGCTGGTCAAGCAGTACAAGCGCATGTTCGAGATCGACGGCGTGGAGCTGGAGTTCGACGAGGAGGCCGTCGAGGCCATCGCCGAGCAGGCCCTGCTCCGTGGCACCGGGGCACGCGGCCTGCGGGCCATCCTCGAAGAGGTGCTCCAGCAGGTCATGTTCGACGTGCCGAGCCGCGACGACGTCGAGCGCGTGGTCATCACCCGCTCCGTGGTGCTCGACAACGTGAACCCGACCGTCGTGCCGCGCAAGAACCCCGTGCGGGGCCGTCAGCCGCGCGAGAAGAGCGCGTAGCTCCCTCGACGCACGAAGAACGGGGCCGGAGCGCTGATCAGCGCTCCGGCCCCGTTCTCGTGCGTCTGGACCTCAGTGGGTGCGGGCCACCGGGGCGCCGGCCACCGGGGCGCCGTACAGGCTGTCGATGACGCCCGCGAAGTCGGTGAGCACCTTGCCGCGCTTCACCTTGATGGACGGCGTGAGGTACCCGTTGGCCTCGGTGAAGTCGAGATCGAGCACCGTGATCTTGCGGATCGACTCGGCCTTGGAGACCGCCTCGTTGGCCTGGGCGACCACCTTGTCGAGCTCGGCCAGCACCCTGGGGTGCACGCGTGCCTCGGCCACGGACAGCTTGGGCAGGCCGTTCGCGGCGCACCAGCCGGGCAGCATCTCGGCGTCGAGCGTGACGAGGGCGCCGATGAACGGGCGCTGGTCACCGACCACCACGACCTGGCTCACGATCGGGTGCGCCCGCATGCGGTCCTCGAGCACCGCCGGGGCGACGTTCTTGCCGCCCGCGGTCACGATGATCTCCTTCTTGCGGCCGGTGATGTGCAGGTGGCCGTGCTCGTCCAGGCGGCCGAGGTCGCCGGTACGGAACCAGCCGTCGACCAGCGCCTCCGCCGTCAGGCCGGGCTGGTTGCGGTAGCCGCGGAAGATGTGCGGCCCGCGCAGCAGCACCTCGCCGTCGTCGGCGATGGCGACGTCCGTGCCGAAGAACGCCGGGCCCACCGAGCCCATGACGATCTTGCCCGGCAGGTTGACCGACGTCGGGGCCGTGGTCTCCGTGAGCCCGTAGCCCTCCAGGATGGTGACGCACGCGCCCCGGAAGAAGTGGCCCAGGCGCTCGCCCAGCGGCGCGCCGCCGGAGACGGCCCAGCTGAGCTGCCCGCCCATGGTCGCCTTGAGCTTGCTGAACACGAGGCGGTCGGCGATCGCGTGCTTCACCTTGAGCGCCCCGCCGGGGCCCGCGGGCACGTCCATGGCCCGCGAGTAGTCCTCGGCGACCCGGACGGACCAGGCGAAGATCTTCGCCTTGAGGCCCGACGACGCCTTCTGCTCCGCGCTGTTGTAGACCTTCTCGAACACGCGCGGCACGGCCAGCAGGTAGGTCGGGCGGAACGAGCCGAGGTCGCCCACCAGGTTCTTGATGTCGGGCGCGTGGCCCAGCACGGCCTGGCCGGCGATGGTCGCCACCTCGACGAACCGCGCGAACACGTGGGCCAGCGGCAGGAACAGCAGGGTGCGCGCGTTCTCGGCCTTGAGCAGCTCCGGGATGCCCTCGGCGGCGTTCAGGGTCAGGTGCGCGAAGTTGCCGTGCGTGAGCTCGACGCCCTTGGGCCGCCCGGTCGAGCCCGAGGTGTAGATGACGGTCGCCAGGTCGTCGCGCCGGACGGCGTCGCGCCGCTCGGCGACGATGCCGGCGGACAGGTTGGTGCCGGCCTTGCGCAGGTCGAGCACGGCGCCGTCGTCGATCAGCAGGATGTCCTCGAGCCCGGGCAGGCTGGGCCGCACCTGCTGGACGGTCGCGGCGTGCGCGGCGGACTCGACCACGATGAGCCGGACGCCGGCGTCGGACAGGATCCACTGCACCTGCTCGGCCGAGGAGGTCTCGTAGACCGGCACGGGGACGGCACCGGCCGCCCAGATGGCGAAGTCGAGCAGCGTCCACTCGTACCGGGTGCGGGACATGATGGCTACCCTGTCGCCGACCTCGATGCCGCGCGCCACCAGGCCACGGGCGACGGCGAGCACCTCGTCCTCGAACTGGCTCGCCGACACCTTGATCCACGGGCCGTCTGGGGTGTCGCGCCGCTCGATGAGCGCCTCGTCTCCGGAGCGGGCCACGCGGTCCGCGAGGATCGTGTTGATGCTGGTGCCCGCCGGCACCTCCACCAATGCCGGCGACGTGGCAAGTGTCATGTGCTGCTCTCCGTTGAAGTCTTGAAGTGGCGAAGGCCCGGTATCGGGTCTTCACCAAGTTGCGTGGCCTGCTCGGCAGACTGTAGCGGATCGCCGTCTCAGGTCGGAACAGGCTTCGCCCGCCACCGCCTTCGCCGGTTAGCCTCTACATGTGTCTGACAACGAACCGACCAGCGCTCCGGTGCCGTCCGAGATCATCCGGCTCCGCGGGAGCATCGACAACATCGACGCCGCGCTGGTCTACCTGCTGGCCGAACGGTTCCGGGTGACGCGGCGGGTCGGCGAGCTCAAGGCGGTCGGCGGGCTGCCGCCGGCGGACCCGGCGCGTGAGCAGGAGCAGATCGCGCGGCTCACGGGCATCGCCGAGGAGTCCGGCCTGGACCCCGAGTTCGCGGAGCAGTTCCGGCAGTTCATCGTCAGCGAGGTGATCCGCCATCACGAGCTGATCGCCGCGCAGCACAAGGGCGACAATTTGCCTGAGGTCGACACCTACGCTTGAAGGTGACCTGTTCCTGACGCGACTTTACTTTTTGCGGGGCAAGAGCAAACGTCGGGTCCGAATATCTCCTGTACAGGTCACAGAAATTTCCCCCACAGGGGTGGCGTGCGGCCTCGATCCGTCGTTTCCTGGAGGGAACGCCGGGGCGAGGTCATGCGGTAGGGCATCATCTCGACCTCGGCGGGTGATGCGGAGGTGTGTATGAAGATCGATTGGCTCAAACCCCTCCTCGGCCACCCGGGACCTTTCGCCACCCTGTGCCTGGACGCCACGCCGTCCGAGCTCGTCGCCGACCGTGACGTCGGCGGACGGTGGAACGCCGTGCGCAAGGAACTCGCACAGCAGAAGACCCCGGTCGCCGTGCTGGACGCTATCGAAGAGGTGGTGCTGCGACCCACGAGGGTCCCGGGACCGCACGGCCGGGTCGTCATCGCCGACGAGACGGGCGTGCTGGTGGACCGCGTGGTGAACAACCCACCGAGCGCCAGCTCCGGCTCCTGGGAGGCGGTACCGGCCCTGCTGCAGGCGGCGCTGGCCGCCGACGAGTCGGTGGAGCTGCTCAAGGTCCTGGTCGACCGGGCGGGCGCGGACTTCCTCCGCGCGGGGCCGGACGCCAAGGTGCACAGCACGTTCCAGGCACCGCACGACGAGATCGAGAAGACCAGCTCCTCGGGGATCAAGCGGGCCCGGATCGAGTCCCGTGCCGAGGACTCCTGGGAGCGCAACGCCCAGGCGGTGGCGGCCGAGATCGAGCGGCACGTCGCGGAGACCGACCCCGAGCTCGTGCTGCTCACGGGCGACAAGCGCGCGGTGTCGCTCACGCGGGCCGCGCTGACGGCGCCGACGGCGGACAAGCTCGTCGAGGTGGCCGGCGGCGGACGCGGCCCCGGTGTGAACGAGACGGCCTTCGCCGAACGCGTCTCCGACGCGCTGGACTCCTACCGGGAGCGGCGCCGGGAGCGGGTCCTGGCGGAGCTGCGGCAGGAGCTCGGCAGGGAGTCGAACGCCGTGACCTCGGTGGACGACGTCGTCGCCGTGCTCGCGCGCGGGCAGGTCAAGGAGCTCGTGCTGGCGGAGGAGTACGGGACGAGCCCCGGGCGGATGAACGGGCGCAAGCTGTGGATCGGGCCCGAGCCGATGCACATCGCGGGCGACCGGTCGGACCTGGAGGCGATGGGGGTGACGGAGCGGCTGGAGGAGCTTCCCGCCACGGTCGCGCTCGTGCGTGCGGCGGTCGGGCAGGACGCCGGCCTCACGTTCGCACCCGAGGGTTCGGTGGAGCTCATGGACGGAGTCGGCGCGACCCTGCGCTGGCGGGACGACGGGACGCCCACGGAGGTGCTCGCGAGCATGTCCGGCGACGACCGCCGCCTGCACTGACCCGTCCACGTGAATTCGATGTGAATTCTCGGCCGGTTGATCGGACAAAAGGCTCTCAGAACGGGCGCCGGACAGGCTGGAATTTCCGATTTACCGCGTATGAGAAATTGTTGCGCCAGAATGTGTCCGTTTTGCCCATACACACGGAAACGCATTATCGGTACGGTCTCGGGCCATGGGGATGATTCATTGTGAGTACGCGCGGCTTGCCGCCGATGACTTCGACAAGGCACGTACAGACCTGACCTGGGCGCTGGAGCACATCGACGAGCTCGCGGGCGAGTGGACGCAGGTGGACCTTCCGGCAAAGGAGGCGAGGTACTTCAGCATCGGCACCGTGTGGGGTCCGCTCCACACGGTGCTGCGGGTGCACGGCGGCATGCCGGTCGACCCGGTGCACGGCGGCGCCGAGCTCGCGTCGACCGGCGGGATCACGCCGGCGCGCTATCTGGGCCCGGAGGACGTGGAGAAGGCTGCCGCGTTCCTCGTCGGCACGTCGTTCGACGCGTTGGCGCCGCTCGCCGCCGATCACGTGTGCGACGAGGATGTCTGCCCGGACCCGGGAGAGCACGCCGCGGAGACCGACCCGGAGCGGCTGGCGGAGGCTTACACCGAGCTCGCCGCCTTCTACGGTGCGGCGGCCGAGGCGGGCGACGCGGTGGTGCTGATGCTCAACTGAGCCTGAGCCTGCCGAGGTTGAACTGCGGCAGCGAGAGAGAACTGGGGGCGGAGCGCTGATCAGCGCTCCGCCCCCAGTTCTCTCTCGCCCCAGCCCTACCTCGGCGGCACGGGGCTGGTCAGCCCTTGTTGCGCGGCGGGGCCTCGCCCAGCTCGCTCGCCGTGACGACGATCCCGCCCTGGACGGCCGGGTCGCCCTGGCCCTCCTCGGCGGCGACCAGGTCGAGCGGGCCGGTCACGCGGCCGGCGGCCTTGACGTCCTCGACCGCGGTCTCGACGGCGGTCAGCGAACCGGCCGGGACGGCCAGCGACGCCGCGACGATCGGCGTACGCATCGACGCCTTGGCCTCGGACTTCACCTTGCGCAGCGCGGCGAGCGCGTGCCCGGCAGCCGCGAGGTCGGCCGGGTCGGCGTCGCCACCGGCCGTGCGCAGCGGCGCAGCGACGGGCCACGGCGCGCGGTGCACCGAACCCTCGCGCCACCAGGACCAGACCTCCTCCGTGGCGAACGGGACATAGGGCGCCAGCAGGCGCAGCATCGTGTCCAGCGCGATGGCCAGGGCGGTCCGGGCCGAGGTGGTCTCCGGGGAGACCTCGTCGGCGTCGGCGCCCGCGCCGTACGCGCGGTCCTTGACGAGCTCGAGGTAGTCGTCGCAGAACGTCCAGAAGAACGTCTCGGTGGCCTCGAGCGCGCGCGTGTGGTCGTAGGCCTCGAGCGCGGCCGTGGCCTGCTCGACCACGCCGGCCAGGCCCGCGAGCATGGACCGGTCCAGGGAAACCGTGACGGCCGCCGGGTCCAGCGCGATCTCGCTGCCCGCGCCACCGCCGAACGACAGCGCGAACTTCGAGGCGTTGAGGACCTTGATCGCCAGGCGGCGACCGATCTTCATCTGGCCCACCTCGAACGCCGCGTCGGTGCCCAGGCGTGCCGAGGCCGCCCAGTACCGCACCGCGTCCGAGCCGTGCTCGACCAGCAGATCCATCGGCGTGACGACGTTGCCCTTGGACTTCGACATCTTCTTGCGGTCCGGGTCCAGGATCCAGCCGCTGATGGTCGCGTTCTTCCACGGCAGCACCTTGTTCTCCAGGTGCGAGCGCACCACCGTGGAGAACAGCCACGTGCGGATGATGTCCTGGCCCTGGGGGCGCAGGTCCATCGGGTACACGCGCTCGAACAGGTCGTTGTCCCGCTCCCAGCCCGACACGATCTGCGGGGTCAGGGACGAGGTGGCCCAGGTGTCCATGACGTCCGCGTCGCCCACGAAGCCGCCGGCCTGGCCGCGCTGCTCCTCCGTGTAGCCGGCGGGCGCCTGCGACGTCGGGTCGACGGGCAGGATGTCCTCGGCCGGGACGAGCGGGTTGGCGTAGTCCACCTCGCCCGACGCGTCGATCGGGTACCAGAGCGGGATCGCGACGCCGAAGAAGCGCTGCCGGCTGACGAGCCAGTCGCCGTTCAGGCCGTTGACCCAGTTCTGATAGCGCACCCGCATGAAGTCGGGGTGGAAGTCGAGCTCCTTGCCGCGGGCCAGCAGCTCCTCGCGGAGCTCCTGGTCGCGACCGCCGTTCCGGATGTACCACTGGCGCGAGGTCACGATCTCGAGGGGCTTGTCGCCCTTCTCGAAGAAGTTCGCCTTGCGCTGCGTGGCGACCGGCTCGGCGGGCATGTCGCCCGATGCGGTCAGCGCGTCGACGATCGCCTTGCGGGCGCTGAAGGTCGTCTTGCCGGCCACCTCGGCCTCGAACAGCTCGGCGCCCGGGCCGCCCGCGAGCCACTGCGGCACCTCGCGGGTGATGCGGCCGTCGCGGTTGATGATCGAGCGGGTCGGGAGCTGCAGCTCGCGCCACCACTGCACGTCGGTGAGGTCGCCGAAGGTGCAGCACATCGCGATGCCGGCGCCCTTGTCGGGCTCCGCAAGGTGGTGCGCCAGCACGGGGACCTCGACGCCGAACAGCGGGGAGGTCACCGTGGTGCCGAACAGGTGCTGGTAGCGCTCGTCGTCCGGGTGCGCGATCAGCGCGACCACCGCGGGGATCAGCTCCGGGCGGGTGGTCTCGATGTAGACCGGCTCGCCGTTCGCCTGGTGGAACGCCACCTTGTGGAAGTGGCCCGGGTAGTCGCGGGCCTCCAGCTCGGCCTGGGCCACCGCGGTCTGGAACGTGACGTCCCACAGACCCGGCGCCTCGGCCTGGTAGGCCTCGCCACGCTGGAAGTTGCGCACGAAGGCACGCTGCGCCGTGGCGCGCGAGGAGTCGCCGATGGTCTGGTAGGTCTGCGCCCAGTCCACCGAGATGCCCAGGCGGCGCCAGAGCTCCTCGAACTGCTTCTCGTCCTCGGCCGTCAGGCGCTCGCACAGCTCGACGAAGTTGCGCCGGCTGACCGGCACCTGGTCGGCGGCCTTGACGTTCTTGTCGGTGCCCTCGAACGGCGGTGTGAAGTCGGGGTCGTAGGGCAGCGACAGGTCCACGCGCACGCCGTAGTAGTTCTGCACGCGGCGCTCGGTGGGCAGGCCGTTGTCGTCCCAGCCCATGGGGTAGAAGACCTCGAGGCCGCGCATGCGCTTGTAGCGCGCCACGATGTCTGTGTGCGTGTAGCTGAACACGTGCCCCACGTGCAGGGAGCCCGACGCCGTGGGCGGCGGGGTGTCGATCGAGTAGATCTCGGCACGGGTCTTGCTGCGGTCGAAGGCGAAGGTCTGCTCGGCGGTCCAGCGCTCGTCGAACTTGGTCTCCAGACCGTCCGTGCTGACCTTGTCCGGTACCTCCTTGACCACCGCGCGTACGACCTCGGCGCCCGGTACCGCGGCGGCGGCAGGAGTCGGTGTCGTGTCAGGTGCGGGTGTGGTCGCAGCCGGGTCCGTCGGCCCGGTGGAGGCGGGAATGCTCATGCGCACCAGTGTCCCAGATTCGAGCAAGCCGAAGCGCACGTTTTCCACAGGTCGCGACGGTGGTGCGCGCGGGGTGCGCGGCCGAGACGTGCGCCACAGATTGTTCGAGATGGTCGATAGGTGCCAGAGGCATGGGCTATGGTTCTGCTCGGCCCGAACAGGGCACACCGGTCAGGGCGGTCATGCCCTGGCCGTCGGCCGCAGCCCAGGAGACGAATCGTGCGCATGTCGTGTTGTCGGTGCTCGCAGCACCGCCTTCCCGCCATGTCTCGTCGTCCCTAGGAGTCCCATGTCGCTCGACCGCTCCGCCGAGCCGGTCGCCCCGACCGCGACGACCGCCGTCGCCGGCCGCGTGCCGCTGTGGCGCCGGCTGGCCCGCGACCGGTTCGCGCTCGTGGGCGCCGTCGTGGTCGTGGCCTACGCGCTCGTGGCCCTGGCCGCGCCCTTGATCACCCGGGCGCTCGGCGTGGATCCCTACACCTACGACCTGGACGCGCTCGGCCCGAGCGGGGCCCCTGCCGGGCCGCTGGGCGGTGTCAGCGCCGAGCACTGGTTCGGCGTCGAGCCGCTCACGGGCCGGGACCTGTTCGCGATCGTGGTGATGGGCTCGCGCACCTCGCTGCTGGTCGGGATCGGTGCGACGGTCGTGTCCATGCTGGTCGGGACCGTGCTCGGCCTGGTCGCGGGCTACTTCGGCGGCTGGGTGGACTGGGTCGTCGCGCGCCTGATCGACGTGCTGATCGGGCTGCCCGCGCTGGTCTTCATGATCGCCGTCGGCGCCGTCGCGCCCGACTGGTTCCCGCGGCTGCTGCTCCTGGTGCTGGTGATCGGCCTGTTCGGCTGGTCGTCCATCGCACGGGTCGTGCGTGGCCAGACCATGGCGCTGCGCGCCTCCGGGTTCGTGCGGGCGTCCCGCGCGCTCGGCGCCTCGCACGCCCACGTGCTGTTCCGCCAGGTGCTGCCCAACCTCGCCTCCACCGTGGTGGTGTTCACGACCATCTCGATCCCGGGCGCCATCGGCGCCGAGGCAGCGTTGTCGTTCCTGGGCGTCGGCGTGCCGCCGCCCACCCCGTCCTGGGGTCGGTCGATCGGCGACGCCGTGACCTGGTTCGCCGTCGATCCCGTGTACCTGTTGTTCCCCGGGCTCGCGCTGTTCGGCGTCACGCTCGCGTTCAACGCGTTCGGCGACGGCCTGCGCGACGCGCTCGACCCGCGCGGGGGTTCCCCCAGGCGCCGACGGCGCGGAGGTGCGCGATGACGCTCGTCCGGTTCCTCGGCGTCCGCCTCGCGACGCTCGCGTTCGTGCTGCTCACCGTCTCGTTCCTCACCTACGCGCTGTTCGTGCTGCTGCCCGCCGACCCGGCCGCGCTCGCGTGCGGCAAGCCGTGCACGCCCGAGCGGCTGGAGACGGCGCGCGCCTTCATGGGCCTCGACGCGCCCGTGGTCCAGCAGTGGTGGGACTTCGTGCGGGGCGTGTTCACGGGCCGCACCTTCGGCTCGGCGGGCGCGACCATCGACTGCCCGCGGCCGTGCCTCGGCTACTCCTTCGCGCGGAACACGCCGGTCACCGAGCTTGTCGTGGGGCGCTTCGGCGTCACGGCCTCCCTCGCGGTGGGCGCCGCGGTGCTGTGGCTCGTGGTCGGCGTCGGGGCGGGCGCCGTGGCCGCCGTACGCCGCGGTACCCCGCTGGACCGCGGCCTCATGGTGGCGGCCATCACGGGCGTCTCCGCGCCGAGCTACCTCGTGGGCCTGCTCGGGATCCTGCTGTTCGGCTTCACGCTCGACATGGTGCCGGTGTCCGGCTACGTGCCGTTCGCCCAGAGCCCCGTGGACTGGGCGTGGCACCTGGCGCTGCCGTGGGCCGTGCTCGCGCTGCTGTCCGCGGCGGTCTACGCGAGGCTGACCCGCTCGCAGATGCTGGAGGAGCTCGGCGCGCCGTACGTCCGCACGGCGCGCGCCAAGGGGCTGACGGAGGGCCGGGTCGTGACCCGGCACGCGCTGCGCAACGCGGCGATCCCCGTGGTCACGCTCTTCGCGCTCGACCTCGGCGCCCTGCTCGGCGGCGCCGTCATCACCGAGCGGGTGTTCTCGATGCCCGGGCTCGGCGCGCTGCTCATGGAGGCGGTCGGCAGCACCGACGTGCCGCTGCTCGTGGGCGTCACGGTCTTCACCGCGGCCATCGTGGTGGTCGCGAACCTGGCGGTCGACGTCGTCCACGGCGTGCTCGACCCGCGGGTGCGACGCGGAGGGAGAACCCGATGACCAGGCGATGTCGTCGGTGACCCCCGACCCCGCACACCCGCGGCCCGAGCCGCACCAGACGCGTTCCACCCCAGAGACGAGAAGGACCAGATGACCCACGCACCGCGCACCTCGCGCAGGCCTGCCCGCCGGACGGCGATCGCCGGCATCGCCGTCGCCACGACGCTCGCGCTGACGGCGTGCAACGCCAACTCGCAGCCCGCCGCGACCTCGAGCGACCCGGCCACCGCCGTCCAGCAGGGCGGTGAGCTGCACATCCTGACCAGCGCCCCCGCCATCAACTGGGACCCGGCCACCAGCCAGAACCTCGCGATCACCACGCTCGGCCTGGTCGAGCGCCGCCTGACCTCGTGGCAGACCAACCCCGACGGCACCACCGAGGTGGTCCCCGACCTCGCGACCGACACCGGCACGCCGTCGGACGACGGGGCGAGCTGGACCTTCACGCTGAAGGACGGCCTCACGTTCGAGGACGGCACGCCCATCACCTCGGCGGACGTCAAGTACTCGGTGGAGCGCTCGTTCGCCCCGGAGCTGTCGGGCGGCCTGAGCTACCACAAGAACCTGCTGGAGGGGGCCGACGAGTACACCGGGCCGTTCCAGGGCGACGAGCTCGACTCGATCGAGACGCCGGACGACAAGACCATCGTGTTCCACCTGGACAGCGCGTACGGCGACTGGCCGTGGATCGTCTCGATGCCGGCGTTCGGCGCCGTGCCCGAGGCGAAGGACGACATCGAGACCTACACGACCACGCCGGTCGCGACCGGGCCGTACCGGGTCGCGGACACGGTCGAGGGCACCTCGGTGACCCTGGAGCGCAACCCCGAGTGGGACGCCGCCACGGACGAGGCCCGCACCGCCGGCCCGGACACGGTCGTGTTCGAGCTGAGCCAGGACGAGACGGTCGTGGCCCAGCGGCTCATCGCCGACTCGGGCGCGGACGCCTCGGCGTTCGGCGCCACGTTCGTGCCCCCGGCGCAGCTCGCGCAGGTGCAGCAGGGTCCGGCCAAGGACCGGCTGGTCACCTCGGGTCCGGGGGCGCTCGCGTACCTCGCGATCAACACGGAGGCCGACGGCCTGGACGACCTCGACGTCCGTCAGGCGATCAGCCTGGCCGTGGACAAGAACGCGTACCGCGTCGCCTCCGGCGGCGAGATCGCGGGCGACTTCGCCACCACGCTCGTCACGCCCGGAATCCCGGGCCGGGAGGAGTACTCGAACGGCGTGAACGACGTGGCCCCGGAGGGCGACGTCGAGCAGGCCGAGAAGCTGCTGGACGACGCCGGCTGGTCCGGTCGCGAGCTGCGGTTCGTGGTGACCGACGACGCCCCTACGCTCGCCAAGGCGCAGGCGATCCAGCAGGGCCTGGAGCGAGCGGGACTGAAGGTCAAGATCGTGCCGCAGGCAGACGACGTGTGGACCGAGACGGTCACGCAGGGCGACGGCTCGAAGTACGACCTCACGCTGTCGTCGTGGCAGCCGGACTTCCCGAGTGCGAACGGCAACATCCAGCCGCTGTTCGACTCCTCGCAGGTGGGCGACGGCGGGTACAACCTGGCCCGCTACTCCAACCCCGAGGCGGACGACCTGATCGAGCGCGCGACCGAGGAGACCGACCTGGATGCCGCCGCGAAGCTGTGGGTCGAGGCCGACCAGCTCATCCTGGGCGACGCCCCGGTGGTCCCGCTGATCTACACGAAGAACTCGTTCCTGCACGGTTCGAAGGTCGAGAACTTCCGGATCCCGGACTTCCCGGCCTACCCGAACTACATGCAGGTCTCGCTGGCTCCGTGAGCAGCACTCCGATGACCGACGGGCAGCCCCTCCTGCGGGTGGAGGGGCTGTCCGTCGTGTTCGACGACGCAGCGGTGCCCGCCGTCGACGGCGTGTCCTGGGCGCTGCGGCCCGGCCGGGTGACGGCGCTGGTCGGCGAGTCCGGCTCGGGCAAGACGGTGTCCGCGATGGCGGTGCTCGGACTGCTGCCTGAGGCTGCCGTGGTGGACGGGTCGATCAGGCTCGGTTCTGGTGGTGCCGATGCCAGGTCCGGTGCCGCTGCAGCTGGTACGGAGCTGGTCGGTGCGCCGGCCGAGGCGTTCCGCGAGGTGCGGGGCGCGGTGCTCTCGCTCGTCTCGCAGGAGCCGATGAGTGCCTGGAACCCCGTGCTGACCGTCGGCGACCAGATCGCCGAGGCGCTGCGGGCGCACCGGCACGGGCCCGACCGGCCGAACCGGCGCGAGGCGCACACGCGGGTGCTCGAGCTGCTGCTCGAGGCGGGCCTGCGCGACCCGGAGCGGGTCGCGGCGTCCTACCCGCACCAGCTCTCCGGCGGCCAGCTCCAGCGTGCGCTCGTCGCGATGGGGCTCTCCCAGGACCCGGTGGCGATCATCGCCGACGAGCCGACGACGGCGCTGGACGTCACCGTCCAGGCCGGGATCCTCGACCTGCTGCGCGGGCTGCGCGACGAGCGCGGCACGGCCGTGCTGCTCATCACGCACGACATGGGCGTGGTGGCCGACCTCGCGGACGACGTGGTGGTGATGCGCGACGGGCGGATCGTCGAGGCGGCTCTGGTGCGCGAGCTGTTCGCGGCGCCGCGCGAGGAGTACACACGCACGCTGCTCGCGGCGGTGCCGCGGCTGGGGGAGCGGGGCTTGCCGGTCGAGCGCACCCCGCTGGTCGAGCCTGTCGAGACCTCCTCCGCCGGGAACCAGGTCTCGACAGGTTCGGCCAGCGGTGTTGGCTCGACCAACGGTGTCGGGGCGAGCGGCGCCGCCGTGCTGCTCGACGACGTCACCGTCGCCTACGGCGGCCGGCACCCTGTGCTCGCTGCCGACGGCGTCACGCTGGAGATCGGGCGCGGTGAGGTGCTGGGCCTGGTGGGGGAGTCGGGCTCGGGCAAGTCGACCCTCGGCCAGGTAGTCGCCGGGCTGCTGCGCCCGACGTCGGGCCGGGCGGTCGTGGACGGCGTCGACCTGGCGCGGGCCTCACGCCGGCAGCGCGCGGAGCGGCGTCGGGCGACGGGTGTGGTGTTCCAGGACCCGGCCTCGACGCTGAACCCGCGCTGGACGGTGGCGCAGTCGGTCGACGAGCCGCTGCGTCTGCACTCCGGGCTGGACCGGCCCGCGCGCGAGGCGCGGGTGCGTGAACTGCTGGAGCTGGTGCGGCTCGGCCCGCAGTACGGGCCGCGGTACCCGCACGAGCTGTCGGGCGGACAGCGGCAGCGGGTGGCGATCGCCCGGGCCGTGGCCCTCGGGCCGCGGGTGCTGGTCGCCGACGAGCCGACCTCGGCGCTCGACGTGTCGGTGCAGGCGCACGTCCTGGACCTGTTCGGCGACCTGCAGGCCGAGCTCGGCTTCGCGTGCCTGTTCGTGTCGCACGACCTCGCGGTCGTCGAGCGCGTGGCCGACCGGGTCGCCGTCATGCGGGAGGGGCGCATCGTCGAGACGGGTGTGACGGCGCGGGTGCTGGGCGCGCCCGAGGACCCGTACACGCGGGCCCTGGTGGCCGCCGCGCCCGTCGCGGACCCGGACGCGCAGGCCGCCCGTCGGGCCGACCGGCAGGCCGTCAGGGTCTGACCGGTCGGTCAGCCGGCGAGGTGGGACCAGCTGGGTTCCAGGTCGCGCCAGCTCCCGACGGCGGTCATGCGTCCGCCGTCGAGCACCACCACCTGGTCGGCGACGGCGAGGGTGGCGGTGCGCGACGTGGTGCCCAGCACCGTGGTGCCCGCCGCCCGCAGGGCGGTCCACACCTGCGCCTCGGTGACGGCGTCGAGCGCCGAGGACACGTCGTCGACGAGCAGGAGGTCCGAGCCCGTGGCCAGCGCCCGGGCCAGGCCGAGTCGCTGCACCTGGCCGCCCGAGAGCCGTAGTCCTCGGTGACCGACCATCGTGCCGGTGCCGCCTGCCTCGGCGACGTCGCGGTCGAGCCCTGCCGAGCGGACGGGACCGTCGACCGGGCGGTCGTGGTCGAGCCGGACGTTGTCGGCCACCGTGCCCGACACGACGTGGGGCACCTGTGCGACGTGCGCGACGCGCGGCGGGCGCAGGAACGTCTCGGGGTCCGTGACCGTCGTGCCGTTCCAGGCGAGCCGCCCGCCGAGGTCCACGAGGCCCGACAGTGCGCCTAGCAGCGACGACTTGCCGGAGCCGACGCGGCCCACCACGAGGACCAGGTCACCGCGTCGCACGGTCAGGTCGACACCGGACACACCGACGGTGCCGTCGTCGTGGGTCGCGCTGAGGCCGTCGAGGTGCAGCTCGCGCAGGCGACCGGGGGCGGCGGGAGCGGCCGGTCCGCCCGGCCCGGCGGGAATCGTGGCCGTCCCCGGCGCGCCGGCACCCGGCCCGGCCGGTGTGGCCGGTGGCGTGGTGGTGCCGGCGAACAGGTCCACGTCGCGGGGCACGTCCGCGAGGCGCTCGGTGCCGGCGTACCGCGCGGAGACCTCGACCCAGCGCCGGGCCGACGCCGCGCTCGTGACCAGCGCGCCCAGGCTGTAGCCGATCCAGCTGAAGGTGCCGATCGAGGTGCTGACCAGGAGCGTCGTGCCCAGGGACCAGGTGCCCGTCAGGTGCAGGGTCCAGGCGAGCACCGTCGCGACCCGGCTCAGGACGGACGGGGCCAGCCCCACCAGGAAGCTGGTCCGCTCCTCGACCAGGGACGCGTGCACGCGGCGTCCGTCGACCCGCGCGACCTGGGCGAGGACGCCGCCGGTGGCCGACGCGAGCTTGACCGTGCGTACCGAGTCGAGGGCGGAGCCGAGCAGCCGGCCCAGCTCCGCTGCGGCGTCGCCGGCCCGCCGTGCCGCAGCGGCAACGGACTGGCTGCCGAGCACCTGCGCCGCGAACATGACCCCCGCCATGGCCAGGCCGATCGCGCCGGCGAGCCAGCTTCCGCTCAGCATCACCAGGACGGCGAGGGTGAGCGGCGCCGTCAGCACCTCGGTCCACGCCTGGGTGTGGCCGGTGAGCCGGTAGTCCTCCTGCGCGCGGGCCGCGATCTCCCCGGGGGCGTCGCGGACGGTGCGTCGCTGCGCCGTCTGCCCGCGCAGCAGGGAGAGGTGCAGCCGCATCCGGGAGTCGACCCACCAGCGGGTGCTCGTCAGTCGGACCGTGATCGGGAGCAGGGTGTTGGCCACGATGGCCGCGAGGATGGCGCCCACGAGCAGCCAGGGCGCCGAGCCCTGCTCCAGGCCGACGACGGCCGACGCCCACAGCCAGCCGACCACCAGCCCGGTAGAGGTCAGGTAGTCGGCCACCTCGAACACGACTGCAGGGACCAGCATGCCGTGCGGCCGGGCGCGCAGCGTGCTCCACACGGCCCGCGCGATCGAGGTGCGCGGACGCGGTGCGGGCTCGGCGGTCGCGGGAGGGCCGGGCGCACGTGCGGCCGCGCCCTGACCATCGGCGTCAGCTCGGCCGGTCACCTGCTGGTCGTCCGTCTGCGGTCCCGGGGCGAGCCCGGCCGCCGCGGCCACAGCCACGGAGGGCGCCGTCCCGGCGGGGCCCGCTTCCGTGAGCCCCGCTGCCGCGACCAGCCGCGCGAAGTGGCCGTCCGCGGCCGCGAGGTGGTCCCAGGCCCCGTGCTCCACGAGCCGGCCGCCGTCCAGCACGGCCACGGTGTCGGCATGGCGTGCGGTGGGCAGCCGGTGCGCCACCACGATCGCCGTCCGCCCTGCCAGGAGGGCCTGCGCGGCCAGGGTGACCCGTTCCGCCGTCGCGGGGTCCATACGGGCGGTGGCCTCGTCGAGCACGACGACCTCGACGTCGCGCACCAGGAGCCGCGCGAAGGCCACGAGCTGCTCCTCGCCCGCGGACAGGGTCACGCCGTCGGACCCCAGGCGCGTCTCGAGGCCGTCGGGCAGCGACGCGACCCAGGCCCGCAGGCCGAGCGCGTCCACCGCCTGCTCCACCCGGGCGGCGGGGACGGGCGCCCACAGCGTGATGTTGTCGGCGAGCGTCGCTGCGAGGATCTCCGTGCGCTGACCCACGACGCCCACGCGCGTGCGCAGCCCGTGCACGTCCAGGCCAGTGATGTCCCGGCTGTCCAGGAACACGCTGCCCGCTGGCGGGTCGACCGCACGGGAGAGCACCTTGGTCAGCGTCGTCTTGCCCGAGCCCGTGCGCCCCACGAGCGCGCACGTGGTGCCCGCCGGGACCGTCAGGGACAGCGGGCCCAGGGCGAAGCCCTCGCCGTAGGAGAAGGTCAGGTCGCGCAGCTCGATCTCGACGCCGCCCGCCCGCACGGGGAACGGCGCGCCGCCCTCGGGCTCCTGCGGTGCGGCCAGCAGGTCGCGCACCCGGTGAAGGGTGCCGATCGCCTCCTCGACCCGGGGCAGCAACCGGCCGAGCACGTCGACCCGGCCGACGAACCCCGTCACGAGCAGCCACAGCGTGACCAGCCGCGCGAGGTCGAGCGCTCCGCCCGTCACCGCCCAGACCCCGCCCACGAGCACCGCGCCCACCAGAGCATCCAGCGGCAGCTCCGTGCGCAGCCGCACGCGCGAGAACGCCACCGACCACTCCTCACGGAGCCGGATCTGGCGCGCAGCCAGCTCGGCGTACCGCCGCAGCACGTACGGCTGCCCCTGCGCGGTGCGCAGGTCGTCCCGGGCCGCCACGGCCTCCTCGAACTGCGCCATGTGCTCCGAGCCGGCCTCGGAGCTGCGCCTGCTCAGGTCACGCAGCGGTCGCGCCGACCGGCGCGCGAACACCAGCACAGCAGCCGCGACCAGCGGGAACGCCAACCACGCCGGCCACCAGACCAGGCCTGCGGCCACCCACCCGACCACGAGGCTGATCCCCGCCTGGCCCAGCGTGATGCCGATCCCGCTGATCGCCCGGGTGAGCCGCTGCGGATCGCCGTTGACCCGGTCCAGGAGCTCGCCCACCGCCTGGTCCTCCAGCGCGGGCAGCGGCTGGCCCAGGGCGGCCGCCGCCAGGTCGGACCTCAGGACCGCCTCCGCGCGGGCCACGCCGCGCTGCACCACCAGCCAGGTCACGGCGTCCAGCGCCACGGCGGCGGCGCTCACCGCCGCGAGCAGGATCAGCGTGTCCCGCGTCGGGTCAGCGGCCATCCGCCCCGTGACCACCGCGGCGTACGACGACGCCCCCGCCGCCAGCAGCGCGGCCGGGACCGCGACGGCGCCGACCCGCAGCGCGCGACGGCGCCACGGGCTGTGGCGCTGATCGCGTGGCAGGCGGAGCCTGCGGCTCGGCCGAGCCGGTACGAGGGGCATGCGACGACTCTGCCACCCGCCACTGACACTCCCCGGTGCCCGCCCGGGGGAGTGTCGGAGACGACGCGTAGCGTGTCTGCCATGACCCCGTACCGCGAGCTCGCGCCGCCCGCCGGCCTGCTGCCGGTGGTCGCCTGCCTGTGGGAGCACGACGTGCCACCGGGGCACGAGCAACGGATCATCCCGGACGGCTGCGTCGACCTCGTGCGGCTCGACGGCGAGCTGGTGATCGTCGGCGCAGACACAGGCCCCGTCGTCTCCCGGCCGAGCGGGGCTCCCCAGCCGTCGCCCACCAGCGGCATCCGGCTCCGGCCCGGCGCCGCAGGCGCCGTCCTGGGCCTGCCCGCGTCGGAGGTCCGGGACCAGCGCGTGCCGCTGGCCGAGATCTGGCCCGACGTGGGCCCGGCGCTCGCCGACGCGCTCGACGCCGCCGGCCCGGCCCACCGCCTGGATCTCCTGGCGCTCGCGGTGCTGCGACGCAAGGCCGAGCGCGACGGCCTGGTCGCGGCGGCCGCTCGCCGGCTCGGTGTCCCGGGGGCGCGCATCTCCGGTGTGGCGCAAGAGCTCGGCGTCAGCGAACGGCACCTGCACCGGCGCACCGTGGACGCCGTCGGCTACGGGCCCAAGATGCTCGGCCGGGTGGCGCGGCTGCGGCGGCTGATCGCGCTGTCCTCCGGCGCGGCCGGGCCGTCCTCCGGCATCCCGGTGCCCCTCGCGGAGCGGGCGACCGCGGCCGGCTACGCGAGCCAGGCGCACATGTCGGACGAGGTACGCCGGCTCACAGGCCTCACGCCCGTCCGATTTCTGGAAGACGCCACCCTGACCGCGGCCTAGCGTCGAGCCCATGAGCACATCGACGAGCATCGACCTCGCAGCGGCCCGGCGGTTCGTGTACGACGACGCCCGCCTGCTGGAACGCCATCGCCTCGCGGCACTGCTCGGCGAGGCGCCGGCCACCCGGGTGCTGGACGCGCTGCGCCCCTACCGGAACGACGACGGCGGCTGGGGCCACGCCCTGGAACCCGACCTGCGCGGCCCCGACAGCCAGGTCTCGGGCGCCCTGTCCGCGCTGGAGGTGCTCGCCGAGCTGGGCACCGCCGCCGACCCCGCCGTTGCGGTGCTGGCCACCGAGACCGCCGACTGGCTGGCCGGCGTCGCGCTGCCCGACGGCCGCGCGCCGCACGTGCTGCCCACCGCCGCCGACTACCCGGCCGCCCCCTGGATGCGGCCCAACGACGACGGGTTCCTCACGTACGCCATCGCCGCCCACCTCTGGGAGCTGGGCCTGGACCACCCCTGGCTCGACGCGGCGACGGCATGGTGCTGGAAGCAGCTCGACGGCGCGCACCGCACGGACGGGTACACGGTCCTGTTCGCGCTCCGCTTCCTGGACGCCGTGCCGGAGCCGGACCGGGCCGCGACCGCCGTCGAGCGCCTGCGACCGGCGCTGGCCGACGACGGGACCATCCCCGTCACGGGCGGCGAGGACGACGAGAAGCTCCGGCCCCTGCTGCTGTCGCCGCGACCCGGCGCGCCCAGCCGTGCGCTGTTCCCCGAGCCGCTGATCGAGGGCGAGCTGGACCGGCTGGAGCGGGAGCAGCTCGACGACGGCGGCTGGGACTTCGACTACCTGCACTGGTCACCGGGCCAGACGGTGGACGCGCGCGGCCTGGCCACGTTCGGTGCGCTCGCGGCGCTCCGGGAGCACGGCCGGCTCTGACGGGTGCGCGACGTAGGCTGTCCCGCGTGGTGACCATCGGCTATGCCGCGATGCTCGAGCAGTTCGCGCCCCGCGAGGCGGTGGAGCTGGCGGCGTTCGCCGAGGCGCACGGGTTCTCCGGCGTCATGGCCGCCGACCACTTCCAGCCCTGGACCCCGCAGCAGGGCCAGGCAGGCTTTGTCTGGAACGCGCTCGCGGCCGCCGCGGAGCACACCACGGGCGACCTGGGCCCCGTCACGGCGCCGACCTTCCGGTGGCACCCCGCCGTGGTGGCCCAGGCCTCGGCGACGCTCGCGGCGATGAATCCCGGCCGGCACTGGCTCGGCGTCGGCTCGGGGGAGGCGCTCAACGAGCACGTGGTGGGCGGCTACTGGCCCGAGGCGCCCGAGCGGATCAACCGGATGTTCGAGGCGGTCGAGATCATCCGCAAGCTCTTCGCCGGGTCCCTCGCCGGCCGGGACGTCAAGCACATGGGCACGTACTTCAAGCTGGAGTCGACCCGGCTGTGGACCATGCCTGACGCCGCACCCGAGATCCTGGTCGCGACGGCGGGTCCGGTCACGGCCCGCCGTGCCGGGCGGACGGCCGACGGGCTGATCACGCAGGCCGCCCCGCTGGACCGCATGGCCTCGTTGCTGACCCGGTTCGCCGACGGCGCCCGTGAGTCGGGCCGCGACCCCGGCCGGATGCCCAAGGCGCTGCAGCTCCACCTGTCCTGGGCCCCGACCCACGAGGCGGCGGTGGCGAACGCCCTGACCGAGTGGCCCGTGGGGGGCATGCGCTTCCCGCGCTCCGACATCCGCTCGCCCCACGACTTCGCGCAGCTCGCCCGGATGGTCCGGCCCGAGGACTTCGACGGGCGGATGCTGATCTCCGCCGACCCGGACGAGCACCGCGCGTCGATCCAGCGGTACGTGGACCTCGGGTTCGACCGGATCTACCTGCACAACGCGGGCCGCAACCAGCGCGAGTGGATCGAGACGTTCGGCCGCGAGGTGCTCCCGAAGCTCGTGCGCTGAGCTGTCAGGGGGCAGCTGCCCAGTACGCGCCGTAGCCGTCCTTGTGGCGCAGCTCGACGGCGGCGAGCGGGCCGACGTCGGGCAGCGTGATCGTGAGCCGCACGGCGGAGGTGTCCGGGAGCTCGCCCTGCGTCCAGAACGTGTCCTGTGCGCCGCCGTCCTCCGCGAGGGCCTCCTTGACGGTCCCGTCCTGCCCGACGGCGTTGAGTCGTAGCCACTGTCGCGGGACGGGGTGGCCCCAGGTGGCCGACCCTGTCTCGTCGCACCTCAGGGCGAGCGTGACCTGCCGGCCCCGCACCTCGGCGACGTCGGCGATCCAGCAGGACTCGGGGCCGAGCCGGTGGGCCGTGCCCTGCGACCAGGGACTGCTCAGGCTTCCGTCGGGGTCGAGGGCTACCGCGGACCCGCCCGCCTCGGTAGGCTCCCCGCTCTCCACGGGGGCCGGCGACCCCGCCGGTGCCGTCTCCTCCGACAGGTCCGGCGCGTCGGTGACCATCGTGTGTCCCGGCCGGCGCACCTCGTCGGAGAGCGAATACCACACTGCGCCCGCCGTCCCGGCCAGCAGGACCGCCGTCACGACTCCCGCGGTCAGTGCGACCCGCTGCCACCTCGGGTGGCGCCGCGCTGCGCCGGGACGGGCGGACGGCAGGAGGCCGGGCGCGGGCGTCGGCGTGGTCGCCAGGACCGACTGGTCGGGCACACCCAGCGAGCGCAGGACCATCGTGAGCGAGGCCCGACGCTCCGGGTCCCTGACCAGGCACGCGTCGAGGAGCGGTCGCAGGTAGGCGGGCGCGTCGTCGTAGGAGGGGTCCTGCGCCGAGACGCGGTAGAGCACGACGGCGGGGTGGTCGCCCTCGTAGAGGTGCCGGCCCGTCGCGGCGTAGTAGGCCAGCGCGCCGAGCGCCCAGACGTCGGCTGCCGCCGTCGCGCGGCTGCCCGCCGCCTGCTCGGGGGCCATGTACATCGGGGTGCCGACCGGTTGCCCGGTCATCGTCACGCGCGTCGCGTCCGTCGTGGCGACCACCCCGAGGTCGATCAGGCGCGGGCCACCGGGGCCGAGGATCACGTTGCCCGGCTTGACGTCGCGGTGCACCAGGTTCGCGCGGTGCACGGCCTGCAAGGCCTCCGCGACGCCGCGGACCACCTCCAGGACGACTGCCTCGGGGAGCGGGCCGTCCGCGGCCAGCGCCTGGGAGAGCGTCGGCCCGGGGACGTACTCGGTCGCGAGCCAGGGGACCTCGGCCTCGGGATCGGCGTCGACCAGGTTGGCGATGTGCCGGCTGCGCACCGTGGCGACGGCGCGCACCTCGCGCCGGAACCGCGCGCGGAACTCGTCGTCGTGCAGCGCCGCGCCGCGGATCAGCTTGATGGCGACCTCGCGGCCGCGTTTCCCGGAACCGAGGTAGACGTCGCCCATGCCGCCGCTGCCGAGCCGGGCCCGGATGCGGAACGGTCCGACGGTGCGCGGCTCGCCGCTCCGGAGCGCCGCGGGTTCGGGCATCGACACGGTCCGCCGGGGCGGATCCTGCAACACGAACGTTCCCCCTGTCGGTCCCGGCCCGCATCCTGCGCCAACCGGACATATTCGGCGTACAACCCGGGAACGATAGCGCACCGACCCGCGCCACCGCTGTATAAAGATGGACCCGTGGAACGACTCAGCGTCTGGGCCCCCGACGGGCTGCCCGAGATCATCCCCGGCGACCATCTCGGCGAGCTGATCGCCGACCTCCTGGCGGGCCTGGAGGAGCAGGACCGGCCCCGGGACGGCGACGTCGTCGTGGTCACCTCGAAGATCGTGTCCAAGGCCGAGGGGCGGGTCGTGGCCGCCGACGACCGCGAGCAGGCGATCACCGACGAGACCGTCCGTGTCGTGGCCCGGCGGGAGCGCCCCGGGCTGCCGCCGCTGCGGATCGTCGAGAACAAGCTCGGCCTGGTCATGGCCGCTGCGGGCGTGGACGCGAGCAACACGCCCGAGGGCACCGTCCTGCTGCTGCCCGTGGACCCCGACGCCTCGGCGCGGACGATCCGGTCCGCGCTCACGCAGCGGCTCGGACTGGGCCGCATCGGAGTGGTCGTCACCGACACGGCGGGCCGGCCGTGGCGCGACGCCCTGGTCGACATCGCCATCGGCTGCGCCGGGATCACCCCGACCGACGACCTGCGCGGCAGCACCGACACGCACGGGCGCCCGCTCAACGTGACCGTGACCGCCGTCGTCGACGAGATCGCGGCGGCGTCCGAGCTGGTGCGCGGCAAGTCGGCGGGGCGCGCCGTCGCCGTCGTGCGCGGCATGGACCGGCACGTGACCGACGCCGACGGCCCCGGCGCGCGGGCCCTCGTGCGGGGCAGCGCGGACGACCTGTTCCGCGAGGGCTCGGCCGAGGCCTACGCCCGCGGCCTGGCGGACGGCGCTGCGGGCCGCGGGGCAGGCGGCCGCTGAGACCTCACCTTCGAGGCCCAAGTTTCTTCGCTCTCGCGCTGCTGAAAGCGAAGAAACTTAGGCCTCGAAGGCGATCGGCGGTTACCTAGAGGGACGGACGGCGGGACGTCATCCGCACGACCGGCGAGGCGGCGTCCGCCTGCTCGGGGGTCACGGTCACGGACCAGTCCGGCTCCGGCTCGTCGTCACCCGTGTCGGACGACGGCGCGGCCGGCGCAGGCGCCGTCGGGGCAGACGGCGGTGGGGGCGTGACCGAGGTCAGCGGCCGGGGGCCGGTCGGCGTCGGCTCGGGCGGGGGCGGCGGCACGGCCG
Source organism: Promicromonospora kroppenstedtii (assembly GCF_044389675.1). NCBI lineage: Bacteria > Bacillati > Actinomycetota > Actinomycetes > Micrococcales > Promicromonosporaceae > Promicromonospora > Promicromonospora kroppenstedtii. The sequence goes on from NZ_JBIRYI010000001.1 coordinate 416,136, forward strand.
GGATCCCGCGCGGCGGGGTGACGGCGGCGTCGTCGGCTGCGGGTCCCGCGGCTGGTCCGGCTGCCGGTGGCGGCGGGGGGACCGGGGCGTGCGGCTGCGCGGGAGCGGCCGGGGTGCCGGGCGTGCCCGGGTCGGCGGGCGCAGGCGTCCGCGGTGTCGAGGGCGGGGCTGGTGCCGGGTTGGCTGCTGCCTGCGGCGCAGCGGCCTGTGGCACAGCGGCCTGTGGCACAGGCGCGGCTGCCTGTGGCACAGCGGTCTGCGGCGCGGTGGGCGCCGGGGTGACCGGTGCGCTCGTCGGCGCCGGACCACCGGACGTCGGCGTTCCGCCGTCCCCCGGCGTGGTCCCACCGGACGAACCGGAGCCACCGCTGCCGGCCGAACCACCACCGCTGCCCGAACCTCCGCCCCCGCCCCGGGTCGCCGAGGCGACCGGGTCGACGTCGGGCAGCGGGGTCTCCAGGAGCACCACGTCCACCCGCGACTCCCGCATCTCGCGGCAGGTCGCCAGACCGATGCCGCCCACGTAGTCCTCCAGCGTCTGGAGCAGCTTGAGCGGCGTGGCCAGGATCATGTGGAACCCGAACGCGGCGAAGGTGTCCATCGCGGTGCGCGTGAACGCGGTGTCGGCCTTGTCGAAGGCCTCGTCCAGCAGGATCGTGCCGTAGGCGGGCGTCGCGGAGTCCGACGCCCCGGCGAGCTGGTACCGCAGAGCCGCGGCCAGGCAGAACACCACGAGCTTCTGGCGCTGGCCGCCGGACAGACCGGCGGAGGAGTCGTGCACCGCCAGCGCGATGCCGCCCGCGGTGACCTCGACGCCCGTGAAGTGCACGTGCCGCCGCGTGTCCAGGCACAGGGACCGCCACGCGCGGTCGGCCGGGTCGCTGGACCCGAGCCGGCGCACCAGTCGCTCCAGCACCTCGTACTCCGGCTCGGCGTCGCCGGTGAGGGCGTCGAGCGTGGTCAGGAACTCCTCGACGGCGGCCGGACGCCGCTCCTTGACGCGGATCTCGAGGAACCGGTCGGTGTCGAAGGGCGAACGCCGCAGGGACGTGTTGACGCCGACGATGCGCTCGCGGATGGTCGCGGGCGCCTGCCGGACCTCCGCGGCGAGCTTCCGCAGCGCGCGGCGCGCCTGGTCGGTGAGCAGGTCGGAGAACCGGGCCTCCTGCTCGGGCAGCCTGGAGGTGCGGATGCGCTCCAGCACCTCCAGGTACCGGGCGCGGTCGCCCACCTGTGCCGTGAGGTCCCGTGTGATGGCAGGCCAGCGGCGGCGGAACTCGGACAGCAGCCCGACGATCTCCCGCTCGGCGGCGCCCGACGTGCGCAGCCCGGCCTCGCGCTCCGCGTCCAGTGTGCGGGAGACGGTCAGGGAGACGTCGTCGATCACCTCGTGCGTGACGGTCTTGCGGACGGCGGCGTAGCGCTTCTCCAGCTCCTGCCGGTGCGCCAGCGGGATCGCGTTGGTCGGCGCGTCCCCGAGCTCGGCCACCACGTGCTCCAGGCTGCGGCGGTGCGCGCGGGCCTCGGCGAGCGCGTCGGCGGCCTCCGCGGCAGCGGCGCGGGCCTGGTCCAGCCGCGTCTCGGCGGCCGCGACGTCCTGCGAAGCCTGGAGCAGGTCCATCGTGCCGTCCAGCAGCCGGTCGAACGACGCCTGGGCGTCGGTCAGGTCGGCCTCGGCGGTCTCGATGTCGACCTCGCGCCACTCGCGCCGGGCCACGTGCCGCAGCGTGAGCTGACGGCGCACGGCCTCGCGCTGCTCGGCGACGGCGTCGGCCACGGCCTCGTCCGCCTCGGCCAGGCGAGCCTGCGTCTCGCGCGCGAGCTCCAGGAGCTGGTCCAGCCGGTCGTCGGCGTCCCAGCCGAGCGCCCAGTCCTCGACGCCGGGCAGCACCGGCTGCTCGATCTCCTCCGGCCCGTGCTTGATCAGGCCCTCGCGGGTCACGGCGCGCTCGTGCAGGTCCAGCCCGGCGGGCTCGTCCACGCACAGGTAGTCGTACTGCTCGGACAGGCGGCGGTGCAGCCAGCCCGACATCGGGCCGTCCTTGACCTCGACCTTGTGCACCAGAGACGAGTCGTCGGTGGACCGCGGCGCGTCGTTGCGCACGCCGACGACGCGGTAGCGCAGGCCGGGTCCGGCCTCGACGGCGCGGGCCACGGCGGCGCGGTGCGCGGGGGAGACCAGCACGAGCGTGCCGAGCGGGCGCAGGATCTCCTCGATCACGGGCCGCCAGGCGGCGTCGTCCTCCCGGACGCGCAGCAGCTCGGCCGCGAACGGGAGCACCGAGACGTCGAGCCCGGCGGCCTCCGCGACGGCGCGGCGGGCCGTGGCGAGCGCGGCCGGCACGTTCGTCTGGGTCTGCCGCACGGCCTGGATCCGGGTGGCCACGGCCTCGTGCCGCTGCCCGACCGCGGACCGCGTGGCCAGGGCCTCCCGGATGGCGCCGTCGAGCAGCTCGGGGGCGCGCGACCGCGTGACCGTCGCGACGGCGCCCGTCGTGACCGCGGGCACCGCGTCGGTGGACACCTCGGGGACGGCGCCGGTCGCGACGGCGGCGACCTGCCCGGTCGCGACGGCGGCGACCTGGTCCGTCACGGCCGGGATCGCGCCGGTGAGGGTCGGTACCGCGCCCGTGGCCGGCGGCTTGGTCCCGCCGAGCTCCCAGCGCGCCTTCTCCTTGAGCGCCGCGAACTCCGCGAACGTCTCCGGCATGTTCATGCCCACGGACTCGAGGTCGGTCTTCAGCTCGCCGCGCCGGGTGCGGACCAGAGCCGCGATCTCGCCGGCGCGCTGCAGGCGGTCGGCCTGCGTGGCCAGCGCCTGCCCGCCGCGCGCCCCCAGCACGTTCACGGCCTGCTGGTGCGTGTTGGCGGCGACGTCGACCTCGGTGTCGGCGGCCTTGCGGTGGTGCTGCGCCCGCTCCTCCGCGGCGCGTGCCCCCGCCAGGGCGCCGTGCGCCAGGTCGAGCTTCCACGCATCCTTGAAGGTCTCCAGCGAGCCGCGCAGCGTCGCCGCGCGGACCCCGGCCGCCGACCCCTCGTCGTACGTCTTGGTCAGGGCGGCGAGCCGGCCCAGGTGGTCGATCTGCCGGCGCGAGGTCTCGATGTCCGCGTACGCGCGCGCCACGTCCGCGAACTGGTCCACGGCCTGGGCCGCCAGCGCGAACGTTCCGGGCTCGTCCAGCATGTGCCCGCGGAACAGGTCGTCCAGGCTGCCCAGGTTCTTGGCCGACTGCGTGCGGTGCAGCAGCACCAGCGCCTGCTCCGAGCCGATGCCCAGGGCCTGCGTGAACGCCGCGGCGAACGGCGCGTGCCGCTCGCTCACGGTCGCGTCGGGCCAGGCGGCGGACACGCCCGCGACGTCGGGGCCGGAGCGGACGAACCGCTCGAAGTCCAGGAGCCCCACCTCGCCGCGCACCACCACGTGCAGCGTCGCCGGCGCGGAGGAGCCGCGTGTGAGGTGGAACAGGCGGACGAGGGTCACGGTGCCGTCGTCGGCGTCGGTGCCGTTCGAGTACCGCAGCAGCACGCCCGACCAGGTGGCGCCCTGGCGCAGGTGGTCGGCCACCACCTCGCCCGTGCTCTCGTCGGTCCGGTGCCGCCACGCGCCGCGTACGTACGAGACGACGTCACGGTCGCCCGCCTCGCGCTCCGTGGCGGCCGTGCCGGCCGCGGCCACGTTGAACCGCAGGTGCTCGGGAGGTGTCAGCACCGCGGCGACGGCGTCGACCAGCGACGACTTGCCCGAGCCCGAGTGGCCGGTCAGCAGGAAGCCCTCGCGCGGGACGGGCACCACGTGGTGCCCCGAGAAGGTGCCCCAGTTGACCAGCTCGATGCGCGCGAGGCGCCACTGCCCGGTGGGGGACGGGTGCGGGGTCTTCATGCGCTCTCCTTCGCCAGCCGGGCGTACTCGGCGCTCAGCGCCGCGACCTGGTCCGCCCCGAACACGGTCCGCAGCACGGGGGAGACCGTGCACCTGTCCCCGCTGAGCGGCTCCAGCATGCCCGACTCGATCAGTCGCGCCCACGTCGCGTCCAGCTGCCGGGTGAAGTCCATCGGCGAACCCCCGCCGCGCCGCCGGTAGACGGCGAGGTGGTCGGCCGCCTCGTCGCGGCTGACCGCCACCCGGCCGTCGGCCGAGTCCAGCAGGAGGGCGCGCAGGTGCAGCAACAGCGCCGTGTCCAGGAACGTCAGCGTGACCGCCCGCACCACCTGCGGGGCGTCGGCCGCCGGCACGTCGCGCACGAACGCGACCTGCGCGTCGCCGTCCACCACCAGGTCGAGGTACTGGTCCGCGAGGCGCTCGCGCACCACGTCCTCGTGGGTGAGGAGCGCGCGCCAGGTGTCGGCGTCGGTCTCGGCGGCCAGGTAGGGCCCGCGCACGAGCCGCGCCAGCGCGAGGCGCGCGGCCGCGGGCAGCGTGCCGTGGTCGCCGGGCCAGAGGTGGCTGCCTGCCTCGCCGCCGGATCCGCTGCCCGACGGCGCGGACGCGGTGCCGCCGTCTGCCGGCCGCCCGGGGCGCGCGGTGCGGAGGTCGGCCGGGTCGGGTCGCGCCGGACCTCGTCCGGGAACGGGTTCTGTCACGGGACATGCTCCTCGAACTGGTGCTGGGGAAGGGTGGCGCGCCGCGCGACGCCGCGCGAGGACCGCCAGGCGACGTCCTCTCGCTCCGTGGTGGGGGTGCCGTGCCGCTCGGCGAGCGTCAGCAGCCCGACGACGCTGGCGGCACCCTGTGTCGCGGGGTGCGCGGCGAGCACGGAGGCGACCGTGGCCCGGCCCGCCTGGTCGACCACGTCGTTCACGTGCCCGCGCAGCTCGTCGACGTCGATCTCCGAGTCGCGGGCCATCGCGCGCAGCGCCGTGAGCGAGACCGGCCGGGGTGGCAGGGCGGGGTCGGCGAGCGGTGCCTCGACGTCCTCCCCGCCCGGGTTGTGCGGCGCGAGGCCGCCCACGGAGCGGGGTGCCACCGCGCCCAGCTGCAGGCTCAGGCGCAGCTCGGCGCCAGGGGCGACGTCGGGTGCGGCGGCCAGCGCGGCGTCCTGCGCCTCACCGATCAGCCGGCGCAGCGCGCGCTCGGCCGGGAGCTCGCCGGAGCGCACCATCCGCTGCAGCGCGCGGCGCAGCACGCCCATGGTGTCGGTGAGCTCGTCGGCGGCGTCCTGCAGCGTGGGCAGCAGGCGGCGCAGCGCCGAGGCCTCGCTCGGCGCGAGGTGCACGGAGTCGAGCACGCGGCCCAGGTCGTCCTGCGCGGTGTGCTCCGACCGGCGCAGCAGCTCGCGGAACGCGACCAGGCCGCGGCCCGCCTCCGACTCGGCCAGGTGGTCCACGCCGCGGTAGATGTCGTCGAGGAAGGTGTCCCGCGACCCGTCGGACTCCAGGAGCCGGCGCCGCAGCTCGCGGTCCGTGCGCTCCAGCTCGGTCCGCACCCGGGCCAGGTCGGCGGGGATGTCGCCCGCCAGGGCGAGGATCTCCCGGGCACGCTCGACGGCGACGTCCGCGGGCAGGGCTTCCGAGTCGCCGCGGCGGGCGCGTTCGATCTTGGCGTCCAGGGCGGCGCGCTGCTCCAGCAGGGCCGCGAGCCGGGCCTCCGGGTCGGGGTCGGCCTCGTCGGCCAGCCGGTGCAGGCCGTCGAGCACCGCGCCCAGCCGGGACGGCGTCACCGCGGGGTGGGGCCGGCTCAGGCGGGAGACGAAGCGGATGGCGAGCAGCGCGCCGTCGGACAGCTCGACCGTCTCGGTGCCGGGCTCGCCCCCGCTCGACGCGGCGCGGCGGCGTACCAGCACGCCCTCGTCGATCCACTCCGAGACGTAGAAGTAGCCCGAGTAGGGCAGCTCGAAGCCGGCGCGACGCAGCTCGGGGACGTCGTCGTCGATCCGCTCCGCGAGCTGCTCCACGGGGAGCCGGCGGCGGGAGGCCCCGAGGTTGCGGTCGAGCAGCACGACGGCGGCCGCGGCGTTCCTCGACCGCAGCAGCACCCACGCGGGGTGCTCCTGGAGAAGGGCGCGCACGGCGCGTGCCGCCTGGCCGCGACGACCTGTCCCGTGCCCGGCGGCCGGCCGGGGCGCGGCGTCCCCCGGTGAGCTCGCAGTACCCATGGGGGCTGAGAGTAGTAGGCCAACGTGTCGGTGCGGCACCCCCGGAGGAAACATCGCGGCACATGCCCCGTCGCTGAGCCGCGACGGCCATAGACGTATAGAGTCAGGTCCCACAGGGCTTGCCGGAAAACAGATCTTCACTTTCCGGCAGGCCCTGTCGTGCGTCATGGCACGTTTCGATGGCAGAGCGTCGACGGGAGGGCATCTTGCTCACGAACGCAGCCCAGATCATTGCCCGGATCCGTGCCGAGCGAGGGCTCAGCATGAGTTCCCTCGGGGTGCTCGCGGGCGTGCCCACGTCGACGATCAGTCGTATCGAGTCGGGGCAGATCGAGCCCACGCTCGGAATGGTCCGGCGCATCGCGCTGGGCGCCGGCTACCACCTTCACCTGCAGTACTACGACCTCTTCTCGGGCAAGCTCGAGGACGACGTGGTCCCCGTCGCGGCCGACCCGGCCGGTGAGCCGGAGGAGGACGAGGATCCCCCGCGGTAGGGCGGTTTCTCCGGGGTCCGCTACCTTGTCTCGGTATGGGATGCCGGTGCGGGGGGTGCGGGGACGGAGAGCGACGGCGCTTGTGGGCCGTTCCCGGTAAATGTGACATTGCACGCAATTCCTGTGGAATCCAGGTGCGCGCTCTCGCTCTGGTTGTGCCCCCCATTCGTCCGAGCAATATGGTCGTCATATGCCGAACGTCATGATCCCCGCCGAGGTGCGGGAGGACGTAGAGACACTGTGGGTGTTCCACGACCTGCAGCACGAGCCACGGCAGGTCGACGTCTGCATCGGCCTGGGCGGCCACGACCTCGGCGTGGCCGAGTACACCGCTGAGCTCTACCACCAGGGACTGTTCCGGCAGATCGTCTTCACGGGCGCGAACGCGCCCACCACCGTCGATGCCTTTCCCGAGGGCGAGGCGCTCGGCTACCGAGACCACGCGATCGCGAGCGGCGTGCCCGCTGAGGCGGTGCTCGTCGAGCCGGAGGCGACCAACACCAGTGAGAACCTGGAGTACAGCCGCAACCTGCTCGTCGAGCACGGTGTCGAGCCGACCTCCGTGCTGCTCGTGTCGCACCCCTACCAGCAGCGTCGGGCGTTCGCGACGAGCCAGATGGTGTGGCCAGACGTCGACGTGCTGTGCGTGTCGCGGCCCCAGACGCTGGACGAGTACGTGGCCGGTGTCGGCGATGCCGACCGCGTGGTCGACATGCTCGTCGGCGAGACGCAGCGCCTCACGCTCTACGCCGAGCTGGGCTTCATCTCCCACGAGGAGGAGGTGCCCGGCGACGTCATCGGCGCGTTCGACCGGCTCGTGGCGGCCGGGTTCACGTCGCGGCTGGTGGAGGACCGGCGTCCGATAGACGTCTGATCCACGCCGCCAGAGGTCCTGTCATGAAACGGGCTTCTGGGACATCCCTGGCGAGTTTCCTCGTTCTCCGTTACGTTCCGGGGCATGCGCGAGGAAAACAAGCGGGGCAAGGATCCCAGGAAGTTCACCTGGCAGGAGATCCTCACGTTCGTCGCGGGCGCCGGGTACGTGGCGAGCCCGATCGACCTCCTGTCCGAAGGCGTGCTGGGGCCGCTCGGCCTCGGCGACGACGCCATCGCGATCGTCATCGCGGGCGTCACCCTCTACAAGGCCATCCGGCGGTTCCGGCAGCACCGCACCGTGCCGGGCACCACCGGTGACACGACGCCGGGCGGCACGTCGGGCGCCGATGCCTCGCACGGCGGCACGACGACCAGCGGGGGAACCACCTCGGGCGGTGCGAGGTTCGCCAACGGCAAGACCGTGCCCGGCACCGCCGAGGACGTGACGGACCGCAAGCCGCGCCGCTGACCGGAAGGCCTGCCTTGGCCGGCCGGTCCGGGCGGGTCTAGGGTCGACGGCGTGGTCAGCGACAACGCACCCCGGGTCCTCGTCGTCGGGGGCGGGCCTGCCGGCGCCGCCACGGCGATCGCGCTGCGCCGTGAGGTTCCCGGTGCCCAGGTGAGCGTGGTCGACAAGGCCACGTTCCCGCGCGACAAGACCTGTGGGGACGGGCTGGGTCCGGGCGCCCGCCGGGTGCTGGACGGGCTCGGCCTCTCGGAACTGCTCGAGCCGTTCCACATGCCGATGTCGGTGGCCATCAGCGGCCCGGGCGGGGTCGAGGCCATGGCGCGCGGCCCGCTCATGGAGGGTCGCGACCTGGCGGGCTACGTCACACCCCGGCTCGAGCTGGACCACCTGCTGCTGGGCGCGGCGCGCGACGCGGGCGCCGAGGTGCGCGAGGGCGTCTCGTTCGAGGGGACGACGTCGGACGGCGCGCGCGAGCGGGTCGCCCTGTCCGACGGCGAGGAGACGTACGACCTGGTCGTCGGCGCGGACGGCGCCTACTCGGCGGTGCGCCGCGCCATCGGCGTCGAGCGGCCGTCGATGCGGCACACCCACATCGCGATGCGCGCGTACGGCGAGGTGACCCACCCGGACAAGCCCGTGAGCGACACCCTCCGGTTCGACTTCCTGGAGTCGCTCCTACCCGTCTACGGCTGGGTCTTCCCGCTGCCCGACGACGGCGCGAACATCGGCGTCGGCCTCCCCGTGAACCATCTGAAGCGGCAGACCGCGCGACACGGCCGCAAGCTGCGCGACCTGTTCGACCTGTACGTCGAGGACCTGGAGCGCCGGGGCTTCTCGGTCTCCGGGATCGAGCGCGTCGCCACGCACCAGCTGCCGCACGCCGCCGCCCGGACGCCGATGACGGCGCGGGGCCGGGCCGCGGTGCTGGTCGGCGACGCGGCCGCGACGATCAACCCGCTCAGCGGCGAGGGGATCTTCTACGGCATGGCCGCCGGCGTGCAGCTCGCGGAGCACCTGGGGCAGGTGGAGCGGGCCGGCGGGACGTGGGCCGGCGCTGGCCTCTCCGACGCCCTGGCGGGGTTCGAGCGAGCACACCGCCGCCGGTTCGGGCGGCACTACCGCGAGTGCTACCTGGCGCAGCAGCTCATGCGTTCCAAGACGTGGGCCGGCATCGCGACGCGCGCCGTGGCGGCGTCCAACGAGGCGATGGCGCACGTGGCGCTCATGCTGTTCGACGAGCAGACGGCCGGCTCGCGAGGACTGGTGCGGCTGGCGGCGAGCAGCGTGCGCCCGCTGCTGCGCCGCTGAGGAGCCGGACGGTCGCTGCGGAACGGGCAGCGGACGGTACTCGTTGAGCGGGTCGTGGTTCTGTCACACTGCAGACCCTGAAGCTCAGCGCAGCCTGAGGTTTTCCGCCGATCCCCTGAACCGAGGACGACGATGTCACGCACCATCCGCCGGGCCGTTGCACGACTGATCTGGGCCGGCACCGGCTACCGGCTGCGCACGGAACCCGCGCCGACCCGGCCGACGGTGTTCATCGGGGCGCCGCACACGTCCAACACGGACTTCTTCCTCATGCTGGCCATCGCGTTCCAGATGGACCTGCGCATCCGGTTCCTCATCAAGGACTCCTGGTTCAAGGGGCCGATGGCCGGTGTCATGCGCTCGCTGGGCGGCATCCCCGTGGACCGGAGCGACCCGGCCAGCATCGTCGACGAGATCCTCGCGGCCGTCGAGCGGGGCGAGGAGTTCCACCTCGTGGTGACGCCGGAGGGCACGCGCGGCAAGGGCTCGGGCTACTGGAAGTCGGGGTTCTACCGCATCGCCCTGAAGGCCGGCCTGCCGGTGACGCTCGGGTACGTGGACGGCGTCACCAAGGTCGCGGGCCTGGGCCCGAGCATCGAGCTGACCGGCGACGTCGCCGCGGACATGGATGTGATCCGCGCGTTCTACCAGGACAAGTCGGGGGTCAAGCCGGCCAACCGCACGGAGCCCCGCCTGCGCAACGAGACCCCGGACGCCCAGCCCTGACGCCCGCGTTCACCGCTCGGCGGGCGGGGTGAGGGAGTCCAGGACGCGCTCCAGGCCGTAGGCCCAGGCGTGGGTCGGGCTCGACGGTGCGTTCATGGCCGCACCCGCGGCCCCACCCACCCGTTGGGCCAGTTCATGGTCGTCGCCGAGGTACTCCGCCAGTCGCTCCGCCCAGCGGGCCCAGGCCTGCGGCATCTCGTCGGCCCGCGGGTCGGGCCGCTGCGCCCGCGCGGCCCCGCGGACGAAGTCCAGCACGAACGTGAGCGCGGCGTCGCGGGCGACGTCGTCCAGCGGCAGGTCGTCGAGCGCGTGCAGCTCGTGGTCGTACTTGGCGATCGTGCCCGGGCCGAACGCCGTGCGGTCGTCGTCGATCTCCAGCAGCCAGGGGTGCTCGCCGAGCAATGCCAGGTTCGCGTCGGCGACGCGCCGCACCCGCGTGCGCCAGCCGGCCGTCCCGTGGTCCGGCCGCGGCATGGCGGCGAACGCGGCGTCGGCCATGAGGACCAGCAGGTCGTCGCGGCTGTTCACGTGCGTGTAGACGGACATCGCGGAGACACCGAGCACCTCGCCCAGCCGCCGGACGGTGACGGCGGGCAGCCCCTCGGCGTCGGCCAGCCGCATGGCAGCCTCGACCACGGCGCCCGTCGAGACGCGGGTCCGCGGACCGCGTGCCCCGCCCCGCGGGGCGGCCGGATGGTCGCGCCAGAGCAGGTCGATCAGCTCGCGGGGCATGGGGTCTCCAGAATCCGAGTGACGGGCCGGGAACATTCTGCAACCATCTTACGTTGTACGCCGTACAAGGTTTATGGAGCGAGGAGTCAGCTTGAAGATCACCGGTACCGCCCTGTCCCTCAACGTGCCCGACGTCGCGGCGTCGGCCGAGTTCGCCAAGCAGCACCTCGGGTTCACCGAGGCCATGTCCGACGACGGGTTCGTGTCGCTGGAGCACCCGACGGCCGGCCTCAACATCGTGTTCCTGCGTGTCGGGCTCGGCACGTTCAAGCCCGAGCGGATCGCCGGCCCCGCAGGCCAGGGGCTGCTGATCGCGTTCGTCGTGGACGATCTCGACACCGAGTTCGCCCGCATCTCCGCCGCCGGGGCGGAGGTCGTCACACCGCCCGAGACCGAGCCCTGGGGCGAGCGCTACTGCCAGTTCGCCGACCCCAACGGGATCGTGTGGCAGCTGGTGCAGTGGGTCTGACGGTTCTTCCGACCCGGAAGTCCCCTTCGAGGCCCAAGTTTCTTCGCTTTCGGCCGCGTCAAAGCGAAGAAACTTAGGCCTCGTGGGGGAGTTGCTCGGCGTCGAACGTAGGGTTGCTCGGCCCAAGAGCCGTCTCAAGCCGACCGACCCTACGTTCGCCGTCGGGCGGCGGTGACAGCTGCCGGCACCTAGCCGTGCGCCCAGCCCGACCACCGGCCCACCCGGACCCGGATCACCGGGCCGTCGGGCCGGTGATCGCGGTACTGCGGGTACCGCGCGGCCAGCGCGTCGAGGGCCGCCTCCCGCGGCTCGCCGTCGTGCTCGACGGCGGCGACGCCGTCCGCCCGCACCCACCACAGGCGCGACCAGTCGTCGTCGTACCGGTCCGCGAGTACGGCGACGCGCGGGTTCGCCGCGATGTTGCGCAGGCGCTTCAGGTCCCGTGTGGTCTTCGGCTTGTGGTCGACGGCGACGACGATCTCGTCGGCCGGTGCGTCCGCAGCCGTGCCGCCGACGGCGCTGACCAGCGCGAACGTGATCGGCACGAGCTGCGGCACACCGTCGTCGTCGGCCGTGGCGAGACAGGCGTGCCGGGCCGCGGCGAACCGGGAGCGGCAGGTGTCGGCATCGAGGCGCACGCTGCCATTCTGCCGCGCCGCGGGTGCCCGCCGGTTCGGTTGCCGCTCATCCGCAAAGGTCGGCTGGGTCGATCGCGCATGCTGTTCCCATGACGGACAACCAGCGACCCCGGCGGGTGCGCGAGCTCGGGATTCTCGTCGGGCCGTTCGCGACCGGCCCCCTGAACGCGATCACCGACGTGCCTGGTGTGCGGGTGGGGCACACCACGATCGTGGACCCGCCCCGCCTGCATACGGGCGTCACGGCGATCGTCCCTGACGCGTTGGGCGACGGCGGGCGCAGCCTGCCGTGCGGGCTGTTCGTCGGGAACGGGTTCGGCAAGCTGGTCGGCGCCACCCAGGTGGCCGAGCTGGGCGAGATCGAGACGCCGATCCTGCTGACGGCCACGCTGAGCGCGTTTCGTGCCGCGGACGCCCTGGTCACGCACGTGCTCGCCGGCCCCGGGCACGAGGAGACCCGCACCCTCAACCCGGTCGTGGGCGAGACCAACGACGGCAGGCTCAGCGACATCCGGGCCCGGCCCGTCACCGAGGCGCACGTACTGGCAGCCCTCGACGGCGCGGCCCCCGGCCTGCCCGGCGAGGGCTGCGTCGGCGCCGGGACGGGCACCATAGCGCTCGGGTTCAAGGGCGGGATCGGCACGTCGTCCCGCCTGGTCGATGGCCGGACGGTGGGCGTGCTGGTGCAGTCCAACTTCTCGGGCACGCTCACCGTGCGCGGCGTCCCGATCCGGCCGGTCGACGACGGCGCGAGCCCGGCCGGTGCCGCCGGCGCGCCGACGAACGCCACGAACCAGCCCGAGGGCAACTCCTGCATGATCGTCGTCGCCACCGACGCGCCCCTGGACGCGCGCCAGCTCGGCCGGGTCGCGCGCCGGGCCGTGTTCGCGATGGCGCGGGTGGGTTCCGACTTCACGGGCGGCAGCGGCGACTACGCCCTGGCGTTCAGCACGAGCGCCGCCGCGCCGGGTGTCGCGCCGTCGGGCAGCGTGGCCGACGGCGACCTGGACCCCCTCTTCGCGGCGACGATGGACGCGACGGAGGAGGCCCTGCTCAACTCGCTGTTCACGGCGACCACCACCGTGGGGCACCGCGGCACGGCGACCGCCGTGCCCCACGACCTGGTGCTCGGCCGGCTGCGCTCCGCCGGGGTGCTGCCTCAGGCCTCGACGACGGGGCCCGTCTCGTAGTCGGCGGACACGGTGATCTCGACGTCGATGTCGCGGGGCTGCAGCTCGACCTGTGCGCCGCCGCCGGGGGCGGCCATCGCGCCGGCCCGCATGGCGTACATCGGGGTGTTCCCGCCGTCGTTGCCCCCACGCAGCCCTGCCTCGTAGATGGCGACGGGGGACACCGGGCCCAGGCCGAGCGCGTCGGCGTAGGACTGGGCGCGCACCACCGTCTCCTCGGCGGCCTCGACGCGGGCCTCCGCCTGCAGCGTCTTGCGGGTCTCGTCGGTCAGGGTCCAGTTCAGCCAGTCGATCTCGACGCCCTCGACGTCCATGATGTCCGCGAGCCACGTGGACAGGACCTCGAAGTCGCTGAACGTGACCGAGAGCCGCGCCGAGGCCCGGAACCGGCGGATGCGCTGCTTGCCGCCCGAGCCGGAGCTCTTGACCCGGTCGTCGTAGACGTACGAGTGCACGGAGGCGGAGTCCCACTTCTCCGCGGCGCCCGACTCGACGTGCGCCTTGGCCTGGTCCACGAGGATCGTGTGGGTCCGGGCCACCTGCTCCACCACGTCGTTGCGGAGGGTGCCCGAGAACGCGACGTGCAGGTTGACGGTCCCGCGCTCGGCGGGGTGGGTGCGCTTGGCCTGACCTTCGACGGCGATACGAGTCATGTGCGGAGTCTGCCCACCCGGGCGCGGACGACGCCACCCCGGCGCGCCGTACCGCGCGCTGCTCGTCGGCGGGTCAGCCGATGGTGCCCTTGCCCACCGGGCCGCGGGCCAGCGTGGGTTCGAGGCCGCAGAACGCGCCGTACCGCCCGGCCTCGGCCTCCAGCGCCGACCACACCGCGGCCGACGGCTCGTCCATGAGCTCGACCGTGAGCTCCACGGTCTGGGCCTTGAGCACCCGCGACCACCCGCCGGCGATCATCCCGTCCACCACGACGAGGCCGGTGTACAGCCAGCGGCTCGGCATGCCGTCACGGGTCAGGGACGGCCAGCTCTTGAAGTCGTGGCAGAAGAACTCGTCGTAGACCGACAGGAGGCGCACGGTGCCCGCCGGGGCCGGGCCGGGCAGGTCGCCGTCGGTCCAGAGCGTCAGACCCGCGATCTCGTGCGGGGTGAGCCCGGCGTCGGCCACGGCTGCCCGGGCCGCGGTCTTGGTCAGGGTGCCCCACCAGGCCACGTCCTCGGCGCGGCACGGACCGTGCCCCCGCACGTACACGCGGGCCAGGTGGGCGCGGGCGGCGTCCTCGTCCCAGGGCCGCTGCTCCGGCAGCAGCCGGTAGGTGGCCTGCTTGCCACGCATCGGACCGCTCGCCACGATCAGGTCGAGCTCTGCGTGCATCATGAGCTGGCCCAGGTGCCAGGCATCCAGCGGTGCGCCCTCGGCCTCGGCGAGCGCGGCGCCGATCTCCTTGCGGGTCAGCGGGCCGTCCGCCAGCGCGTCGACGACGACGTCATGTCTGCGAGGGAGGGCCGCGTGGTCGAAGCCGTAGGACCGTTCCGTCGAGGCCATCGCCCGGCGGATCCGAGGCGCGGTGGCCGTCATCAGGGGCGCCAGGTCCTCGGGGACCACGTAGTGCCAGGTGGGTCGCAGGATGTGCGTGCGCAGGACCGAGCCGTCGGCCAGGGCCGCTTGTACCTGTTCCAGCGTGGCGGGCGCGGTCAGGCGCTGCGCCACGCCCCAGGCCGACGAGTGCAGCTCCTGCGACTGCACGGCACCGAGCCGGGCCACGACCCCGGGCACGGCGCCGTCGTCGGCCCTGTCGTCGCCCGGGGTCCGCAGCGCGCCCAGGCCCACGGAGGTGAGCCGGGCGCGCTGGAGGCCCTCGACCTCAGACGTAGTAGGCATCCCCGCCGCCTTGCCCCGCCAACCGGGCGCGCCGGTGCTTCACCAGGCTCCGGATCAGCATGATCACACCGACCACGAACAGGATCATCACCGGGATGATCGCGAGCGGCGCCAGGACCGCCAGGAACGAGACACCGATGCTGGTCGCGTCCTCCGCCGCGCTCACCACGGGGGCCGCCGTGCCACCCGACACCGTGTTGGCGACCACGCGGCCGCCCGCCTTGGCCGCGTGCGTGCCGAGGGCCAGCACCACACCCGCGACGATCGGGATCCACTGCCCGGACTGCACGAAGGCCGCCGGGTCCGTGACGGTCGCCGTCTCCGACATCGAGCCCGCGCCGAACGCGATACCACCCGCGGTGGGCCGGATCACGGTCTGCACCACGTCGTTGATCGAGTCGAGCACCGGGATCTTGTCCGCCGCGAACTCGAGCACCAGGAGCACGACCAGGATCGCCATCACCCAGCCGTTCTCCAGCCACGCCCACGTACCCGGCAGCTCCACCAGGTCGGTGAAGCGCGAGAGCACGCCGAGGAAGATGAGCGGGATCCATGCGTTGAGGCCCGCCGACAAGGCGAGCCCGCTTCCGGTGGCAATTTCGAGCATGAGCCGAAGTGTTCCATGGCACACCGACACTCCGTGGGTCAAACGTGTCCGGTGTGCCCGATCTGTTATCCGAGTGTCACGGGGGACCCGGGCGGTCCGGGTTCACCTGTCGGCGTACTCCTGGAACTGACGGGCCTCCACGTGGAAGAGTGGTTGTGATACGCCGCGCCGCTGCGCTGACCTGGAGGCTTGCATGATCTGGACGATCTTCGCCGTCGCATCGGTGGTGCTGCTGGGCCTGTCCGCCGGCGTCTTCTTCGGGTTCTCGTCGTTCGTCATGAGCGGCCTCGCCCGCGCGTCCGACGAAGCGGCGGGCGAGGCGATGAACGGCATCAACGAGACCGCCCCGCTGCCCGCCTTCATGAGCATCTTCTTCGGCGCGCTGCTCGTCCCGGGGATCACCGGCATCTGGGGTCTGGTGGACGGGCGCGCCGGCGGAGCCTGGATCCTCGCCGCCGCGGCGGTCTATCTGGTCGGCACCTTCGGCGTGACGATGGCGCTGAACGTACCGCTGAACAACCGTCTCCTCGCGGCGCACGACAAGGCCGCGGAATGGCGCGCCTACCGGCGGCCGTGGACCTCCTGGAACCACGTGCGCACCTTCGCGGGCGTCGTGGCGACGGCGCTCGCGGCGGTCGGGCTCCTCTGACGGGTCGGGCGCCGGGCCGGGCGTCGGGGACAATCGTCGACGTGCCCGCCATCGACTTCCACCGCACCCTGCCCGGCTACGCGCCCACACCGCTACGGGACGTGCCGCGCCTCGCCACGGAGCTCGGCGTCGGACGGGTGCTCGTCAAGGAGGAGTCGAGCCGGCTCGGGCTGCCAGCCTTCAAGGTGCTCGGGGCGTCGTACGCGATCGCGCGCGCCCTGGGGGAGCGGTTCGGCCTGGCCACGATCACGCTGGACGCCGTCCGGGACGCCGTGCGCGGCACCGCCGTCCGCCTCTACGCCGCCACCGACGGCAACCACGGCCGCGCCGTCGCGCACGTCGCGGCGCTGGTCGGCGCGGAGGCGACCATCTACTACCCGCCCGGCATCACCGAAGCGGCCAAGAAGGCCATCGCGGCCGAGGGCGCGCGGACCGTCGAGTCCGAGGGTGACTACGACGACGTCGTGGCCCGTGCCGCCGCCGACGCGGCCGCCGACCCGACGGCGCTGCTGGTGCAGGACACGTCCTGGGACGGCTACACCGACATCCCGCAGTGGATCGTCGACGGCTACACGACGCTGTGCCTCGAGGCCGACCGGCAGCTCGCGGCGCTCGGCGTCGCCGCGCCCGACCTGGTGGTGGTCCCGGTGGGCGTCGGCTCGTTCGCCCAGGCCGTGGTGAGCCACTACCGCACCGCGGGGGCCGGCGGCGGCACGCTGCTCGCCGTCGAACCCGACCGTGCGGCGGGGCTGGTCGCGTCGCTGCGCGCGGGTCGGCCCGTCACCGCGCCGGTGGGCGACACCATCATGACCGGCCTCTGCTGCGGCACGGTCTCGGCCCTTGCCTGGCCCGTCCTGTGTGACGGGCTCGACGGCGCGGTCACCGTCTCCGACGACCAGGCGGCCGCCGCCGTCGACGACCTGGCCCGCTCCGGGGTCGACGCCGGACCGTGTGGCGCCGCGACCCTCGCCGCGGCCCGCCTCGTCCTGGGGCAGCCGGGATGGCGCCAGGCGATCGGCCTGGGGGCCGACGCCGTCGTCCTGCTCCTGTCGACCGAGGGCCGGGCCGCCAACCCGGTCCCGCAGGACCGCGTCTAGCCCGCCCTCTCGACCACCCCGCCAGGAGCTTTCCGTGCCCGTCGCCGTCCCCGCCGCCCTCGACCCGATCCTCCCGCTGCTGCGCTGCCCGTCGTGCGGCGAGGCGCTCACCACGGCGCCCGGCGCGCTGCGCTGCTCGCGCCGGCACAGCTTCGACGTCGCCCGCCACGGGTACGTGAGCCTGCTGACGGGCACGCGGGCCACCAGCGGGGACGACGGGCCGATGGCGCGCGCCCGCCGCGACTTCCTGGCCGCGGGCCGGTACGAGGCGGTCCAGGACGCCGTCGCGGACCTGGCGGGCGAGTCCGCGGGCGCGGGCGACGGCGCCAGGCCGCCCGCCACCGTCGTCGACGTCGGCTGCGGCACCGGCTACTACCTCGCGGGCGTGCTGGACGCGATGCCGGGCGCCGTCGGCCTGGGGCTGGACACCTCCGCGCACGCCCTGCGCACGGCGGCCAAGGCCCACGAGCGGGCCGCGGCCGCTACGTGGGACGTCTTCCGGCCGTTCCCGATCGGCTCGGAGCAGGTCGACGTGGTGCTCGACGTGTTCGCGCCGCGGAACCCGGCCGAGTTCCACCGGGTGCTGCGGCCGGGCGGGACGCTGGTCGTCGTGCGGCCGTTCGGCGGGCACCTGGCCGAGCTGCGCCGGCAGGTCGCGGGGATGGTGTCCGTCGACCCGGACAAGGAGGACCGCCTCCACCAGGCACTCGACCCCTGGTTCGAGGAGGCCCGCACCGAGCGCGTCGAGTACACCACGCCGCTGACCCGCCAGGAGGCGGTCGACCTGGTGCTGATGACGCCCAGCGCGCGCCACGTCACCGAGGCGGACCTGCGCGACGACGAGGGCACACTCCCCGCGGAGGTGACGGTGTCGGTCCTGGCCACGGCCTACCGGCGGCGGTGAGGGCACCGGCACCGGCACCGGCACCGGCCCGCGATTCCTGCTCCACGCGTGGGTCCGGCCACTCTGTCGGCAACGAGCCTTACCAGGCATCGTGCCGTGGCGAGCGCCCGACCGACCGACCAAAGTAGGGGGCACCCGGTCCGGCGGCAGGGTGGCCCGTGGCCCGTCGACCGATGTGTCCGGCCGCCGCGCCCGGAAGGCTGGGAGCCATGAGCATCCCCCTCGGCTACCTCATCGGCCTCGCGATCCTCGCCTTCCCCGTGCTGCGCCTGCCGCGCGTGCCGATGCCGCTGGGCACGTCGGTCTTCCTCATCACCATGTCGATCAACGAGCTGCCGGTCCTCGCGGCGCTCGCGTTCGGTGCCAGCACGGCGCTCGCGCTTGCCGAGGGCGACCTCGCCTCGCCCGTCGCGCTCGGCGCCGCGATCGTCGCGGCCGCCTGCCTGGGCCTGCAGATCTGGCGCGGGGCCACGACGCCGTCGGTCCTTCGCCGGGCGATGGGGCCGATCGCGGTCTCGGGCCGGGTGCCGCTGTGGCGAGTCCTCGGCTTCCCCTTCGCCGTCCGTCCGCGGTCGGTCGAGCGGTTCGCGGACCTCTCCTACGGTCCCGCCAGCAGGCGCAACCGCATGGACCTGTACCGTCGCCGCGGGACGGTCGCCGGTGCGCCCGTGCTGATCCACTTCCACGGCGGTTACTACACCACCGGGCACAAGAGCTCCCAGTCCCTGCCGATGCTGCACCGCCTCGCGGAGCGGGGCTGGATCTGCATCAGTGCGAACTACCGGCTGCGCCCCGCCGCGGGCTTCGAGGACCACGTCGTGGACGCCAAGCGGCTGGTCGCCTGGGTCCGTGAGCACGCCGCGGAGTGGGGCGCAGATCCCGAACGGATCGTCCTGTCCGGCTCCTCGGCCGGCGCGCACATGTCGGCGATGGCCGCGTTCACCCACGGCGACCCGGCCTACCAGCCCGGCTTCGAGGAAGCCGACACCTCGGTGAGTGCCGTCGTGTCCCTCGGCGGCTACCTCGGGCGCTACTTCGACGACCGCCCGGAGACGTCGCCGACCGAGAGCGTCCGTCCCGACTCGCCGCCGGTCATGGTCGTGCACGGCACCCACGACTCACTCGTGCCCGTCGCCGACGCCCGCCGGTTCGCCGAGCGGCTGCGCGCGGACTCCCGGAACCTGGTCGTCCACGCGGAGCTCCCGGGCGCCCACCACGGGTTCGACCTGTACTGGTCTCCGCGGTTCGCGGCGGTCGTCAACGCCGTCGAGGCCTTCACCGCCGAGGCGTTCGCGCGGCAGCGGGTCCGGTAGCCGGGGTCGTGCGCAGGGAGCTGGTGAACAGCTCCGCCGTCCGGCCGATGCCGTCCTCCTGGCGCAGACGCTCGCCCAGGCGGGCGGCCCGCTCGCGCATCCGCTCGTCCGTGACGGTGCGACGGTAAGCCGGTGAGGCGCGTCAAGCCTGTCCGTCAGTTTCCATGACACCCGCCACTGCCCCTGGCAGACTCGGCGTCGCCGAGGGATGCGGAGGTTCCTGTGTCGGATGTGGATCACCTCGTCGAGCGTGACTCCGACGAGCCCGGCGACGGCCCCGACCGGCGCCGTGCCGCCTGGGCCAGTTTGCTGGTCGGCCTGATCTGCGGGCTGGCACTCGTTCCCGTCGGGTTCTGGTCGATCCTGCTGGTCTGGGGCGCGGATTCACTGCTGCTGGCAGCGCTCGTCCTCGGCGTCTGCGTCCTGCTGCTAGGGGTCGCGTGCGGCGCCGTCGTGCGCTGGGCAGGCGGATCGGTTGCCGCAGGGGTTGTGGCGCCGGTCGTCGCCTCTGCGGCCCTGGCTGCCTGGTACCTGCAGGCGGCATCGCCCATGTCGGTGGGTCCGGGCCTCGCGATGCTCGCCACGGGGATCATCGCCGGTGCGACGGCGGCGGTCGGGCAGCCCCGGATCGGAAAGGTGGGTCGGGCGATCGCGGGGTTCGTCCTGCTGAGCCCGGTGCTGGTCCCGGCCGTCTGGTTCGCGGTCACGGCGACTGGTGACTTCCGGGAGCGTGCCGCGGCGCACGGCGTGCCGTACACGCTGGCCGGACCCGGCTACGAAGAGCAGTACATCGCGCTCGGTGAGGGATCCTCCGTCGCGGTGTACCAGATGCCGGACGGCGAAGAGGTCCATGTCAGCTCGACCGCGACGGTGCACGACGACCGTTCCAGGAACGGTCTCACGTTCGGGGAGTGTCACGAGAAACCGTTCGACAACGGTGAGGCGGCCCTTGAGTGCGTCGCGAACGGGCCCGGCTTCGAGGTGCGGCTCGTCAGCTTCGGCGCGTCTGACGAGGCCGACCTGGCCGAGGCGTTCGAGCACCTGCGTGCGATGTCGGACTGGACGTTCTACCAGGAGGCGAGACGGTACGTCGAGGTGCTGCCCGACTGAGCCCGCCCGTTCCGCGGCTCGGCGGTCTCCGCTCAGCCAGCAGCCTTGGCGGCCGCCTTCTGGGCCTTCTTGAACGTGCGGACCTCCTGCAGCGTCTCCGCGCTGGTCACGTCCGCGATGGAGCGGCGCGATCCGTCTTCGCCGAACTCGCCCGCAGCCTCGCGCCAGCCCTCCGGCTGGACGCCGCGCTGCTTGCCGAGCAGCGCCAGGAAGATCTTGGCCTTGCGCTCGCCGTAGCCCGGCAGCGCGTTGAGCCGCTTGAGCACCTCGCGGCCGGTCGGGGCGCCGCCATCGGCCCCGGGGTTGGTCCAGATCCGGGCGGCGTCGCCGTCGTACTCGTCGACGACGACGTGGGCGAGCTCCAGCACGCGACCCGCCATCGAGCGGCCGTACCGGTGGATCGCCGGGGGAGTGGTCGCCATCGTCACGAACTCGTCCGGGTCGGCCTCCGCGATCGCGCGGACGTCGAACGAGCCCATGCGGTCACGGATCTTGCCGGGGCCGGCGAAGGCGTGCTC
This sequence comes from Promicromonospora kroppenstedtii, assembly GCF_044389675.1. NCBI lineage: Bacteria > Bacillati > Actinomycetota > Actinomycetes > Micrococcales > Promicromonosporaceae > Promicromonospora > Promicromonospora kroppenstedtii. The sequence goes on from NZ_JBIRYI010000001.1 coordinate 437,164, forward strand.
CATCGGGAACTGCTGGTCGAGCAGCATGCCGACCAGCAGGGCGAACGGGTCGTCGCTGAGCAGCCGGTCCGTGTCGGGGTCGCCGGTGATCCAGAGGTCGGTAGCCATGCCTCCATAGTGCCCGATCCGTCCACCGTCGTCCCGGGCGCCCGCTGCTCTCAGCAGAACGCCCCGCCCCGTCGGCGGGGCCGCCCTACGCTCGAAGCCATGGCCGAGACCGCCCCGCCTCCGCAGCCCGTGCACGACGACGTGCCTCCGGACACCGACGCCCCGCCGCCGTCGGCCCGGCCGTCATGGACGAGACGCGAGCCCCTGTGGCGGCACCTGGTCGGGGAGCGGCTGCGGCAGCTGCGGCACGAGCGCGGCGAGACCCTCGACCGGACCGCGCGACGGGCAGGGATCTCGCCCCAGTACCTCTCGGAGATCGAGCGGGGGGTCAAGGAGCCGTCGAGCGAGATGATCGCCGCGATCGCAGGTGCCCTGGACATCACGCTGGTCGACCTGGTCAGCGCGGTCGCCGACCGGCTGGCCACCGTCCAGGGGACCTGGGGGCAGCCGACCTGCCGGGCGGCGTTCGCGCTGGCGGCCTAGGTCGGACGGCGTCCGACCCAGGCCGCCCCGCTCAGCGCTGTTCGATCACGTGGTCCAGCAGCCCGTACTCCAGCGCGGCGCCGGCCGTGAAGATCCGGTCCCGGTCGGTGTCCGTGCGCAGCGTGCCGACGCTCTGCCCCGTGTGCCGGGAGAGCGCGGCCTCCATGTCGGCGCGGATCCTGACCACCTCGTCCGCCTGCAGGATCAGGTCCGGGATCGCGCCCCGGCCCTGCGCGGCCGGCTGGTGCAGAATGACCCGCGCGTGCGGCAGCGCCGCCCGCTTGCCCTCGGCGCCGGCGGCCAGAAGCACGGCGCCGACGGCGACCGCCTGCCCCACGACGGTGGTCGACACCGGCGACCGGATGTAGCGCATCGTGTCGTAGATGGCCATCCCCGCGCTCGGGTCGCCGCCCTCGCAGTTGATGTAGAGCTGGATGTCGCTGTCCGGGCTGCTCGACTCCAGGTGGATGAGCTGGGCGATCAGCGCGTTTGCCACACCGGCGTCGATCGCCGTGCCGAGGTAGATGATCCGCTCGCTCAACAGCTGCGAGTAGACGTCCATGATGCGCTCGCCCCGCGGGTGCGCCGCGATGACGTTGGGGATCGTGTAGCTGCTCATCGCGCGTCCCCCTCGGTCGTCGCCGTGCTGAACCCGGTCCGGGCGCGCTCCCGCGGCCGGATGCCGTCGAAGCCGCTCACGATCGTGTCGATGAACCCGAACTCCAGCGCCTCCTCGGCCGTGTACCAGTGGTCGTGCAGCGAGTCGTCGAAGATGCGCTCTACCGGCTGCCCGGTGTCCTCCGAGATCAGGCGCAGCACGGTGTCGCGGGTGTGCCGCAGGTCGTCGGCCTGCAGCTCGATGTCGACGGCGGTGCCCGCGATCCCCGCGGACCCCTGATGCATGAGCACGCGGGCGTTCGGCAGCGCGCGGCGCTTGCCGTGCGTGCCCGCCGACAGCAGGAACTGGCCCGCGCTGTAGGCGATACCCAGCACGAGCGTGGACACGTCGTTCGGGATGGTGCGCATCAGGTCGCGGATGGCCAGCATCGCCGGTACCGACCCGCCCGGTGAGTGGATCCAGAGGTCGATGTCCGACGCCGGGTCCTCCGTGGCCAGCGCGATCAGCTGCGTCATCAGCAGCGTGCCGTTGTCGTCGTCGAGCGGTCCGTCGAGGACCAGGACACGCCGCTCGTACAGGTCGCGGCGGGAGCGTTCGCCGAACTGGGGCGCCTTCGGTGATTCGGTCATGCGCCCACCGTGCCCCGGCGGGCAGCCCTCGGGGAGGCGGATCTGCCCTCAGCAGCACTGCTCAGAGCAGCGAGCGGTCAGTCCGTGATCCGCAGGGCGAGCGCGAACCGGACCGGCCGGTCGGCCGGGACGGCGCGGGCGACGTAACGGACCCACCAGGTGTCGTCCCTGGGGTCGGGTTCGACGGCGACCAGGTCGGCCTCCGCCTGCACCACCGCCCCCATTCCCGGCAGCGCCCAGCGGTCCGCCGCGAACCCGGCCGGGTCCAGGCCCGGGGCCCGGACCTGGAACGCGAGGGCGAGGTCGCCGCCGCCGTGCCCGGTGCAGGTCAGGGCCAGCGACTGCCCATCGGCCCGGGCATCGACGGTCAGGTCACTGACCAGCCGGATCCAGCCGACGTCGGCAACTGGTCCGGCATCGCCGTCGTCCGCTCCGCCGTCGTCCGCTCCGGACCCGACCGCCCAGTGCACCGTCGCCGGGTGGAACTGGTCGGCCAGGTTCCCGCGCTCGCCCCCGACGTCCTCCGCGCCGACCAGCAGCTGCTCGCCGACCCACGACGTGGCGACCCGGCATGGGTCGCGCACGATCACCTGGTCCACCTGCCGCTCGCCGCGGAACCCGGTCAGGTGGGCCAGGGCGTCGTCCGGCACCTCGGCGCCCAGGACGGCGACGACCGGGCCGAGCGCGAGGTCCCACGCGTGCCGGAACGGCCGGCCGGTCTCCGGGAACGGCGCCAGGTCGCGCCCGACGGCCGCCCAGATCCACAGCCCGATCCCGGAGGCGTAGTGCCGCAGGTCCATGCCGTAGCTCCGGTCGTAGGGTCCGGCCAGGTTGCGCAGGTCCGCGTGGTAGTGCCGCGCGGTGTCCTGCCACAGGCCCGCCTCCATCTCGGCGCCGGCGGACCGCAGCAGGGGCTGGTGCGCGTACCGCCGCCACAGCGCCAGTGCGTACAGGTCGATGCCGTAGTAGGTGGGGGAGTTGTACTCGTCGAACGTCCCGTCCACCCGGAACCGCGCGAGCACCTGCTCCGCGAGCCGCAGCGCCGGCGCGTCCCAGGCGGGCTCGCCCAGGCGGACGGCGGCGTCCTGCAGCAGGAAAGCGGTCATGAGCGCGATGTTCGTGTAGCTCGGGTCGACACCGCGGGCCAGCGTGCCCTCGACCGCCAGCCGCAGCGCGGCGTCGACGCGGCGGCCCAGCTCGCCGTCCAGGGCCTCGGGGAACTCGGTCGCCACGATGACCAGCGTGGTGCCGATGAACTCGCGCCAGTTCGGGTCGTAGTCGCGCCACTCGACGGACTCCGTCGTCGGGCGCTGCTCGTGCGGACCGCGCAGCCACGTACCGTGGAACCGCTCGCCCGGGGCATCGAGCTGGTGGTCCAGGACGCGCCCGAGGGCCTGCCGCGCGCGGTCGAGGTCCGCTTCCGCGGCGTCGTCGGCTGGGTCCGCACCGGAGCGGGCGGGCAGGTTTCGCACGAGCAGGCCGAGCGCGTACCAGCCGGTCTCGCGCACCATGTGCCCCACGGGCGCGCCGCCCCCGCCCCCGGGCTCCTCCGGTGCGCGCAGCAGGCCGGCCTCCGGGTCCCACTGCTGGTCCATCCAGTCCAGGGAGCGTGTCGTCAGGTCACGGGCATGGCGAGTGAGCCGTTCGTGTCGCATCGCCCGCCAGTATGTCGCGGCTGTGCGTCAGGGGCGGTCCGTCTCGCAGGGCGGTCCGTCGTCGCCCCTGGCTAGTGTGACGGCATGCACCTGCGCACCGACGACGGCGTCCGCCTCGATCTCACCGAATCCGGCCCCGCCGACGGCAGACCGGTCGTGCTGCTCGCCGGGTTCAAGGCGGCTGCGGCCTCCTGGCGCTTCCAGGTCCCCGCGCTGGCGCGGGCGGGCTACCGCGTGCTCGCCGTCGACCTCCCGGGGCACGGCGCCACCGAGCCGATGGCGCCCGGTGCCACCATGCGGCGGCGCGCTCGCGACGTCGGCGCCGTGCTGGAGCAGCTCGACCTGCGCGACGTGACCCTGGTGGGCGGCTCGATGGGCGGCAACACGGTGTGGGCGTACGTGGCCGAGCGCGGCACCGCGCGCCTGCGCAGCGTCGTGATCGTGGACCAGACACCGAAGATGCTCAACACCGCCGACTGGCCGTACGGGTACTACGGCTACGACGAGTCGAACCGTGACACGTACTTCGCGGCCGGCCCGCCGCCCACCGGGCACGGCAGCTCCGTCTGGCTGCGTGGCATGCGCACCCTGCGCCTCCTGCGGGCGATGGCCGGCGGCTCGCGCACCATCACCGACCCGGAGCTGGAGGTCCTCGGCGACCACGCCCGCGCGGACTGGCGGCCGGTGATCGCCCGGTGCGACGTGCCCGCCCTGTTCGTGGCGGGCGCCGAGAGCGAGCTCTGGCCCTCCGGCCACGCCGCCGCGGCGGCCCGGATCGCGCCCCACGGCACGGCGGCGGTCATCGCGAAGGACGGCCATGCCGCCAACATCGAGCAGCCCGCGGCCTTCAACCGCGGCCTGCTGGAATTCCTGGCCAGGTAGCGCGTGCCCTGGCGCCGCTGGGGTCAGGGGATCAGCCGGTCCGCGATCTCGAGGGTGTCCTCGGTGAAGTGCCCGTCGTCGCGCACGACGAGCGTGCCGCCCAGCCGGTCGAACATCGCGCGGCCCTGCTCGGCGTCGCAGCCGAACTCGTCCGTGACGGAGTTGAGGAACACCAGGTCCCGGGCGTGCGCGCGGATCGCGTCCCAGTCGTAGGACTCCTGGAGCACCGGCTCCGGGCCGGGGTTCGGGTTGGTCGAGTAGCCGCCGACCAGCACCGCCTGCGCAACCGTCACGTCGAGGTGTTCCAGCAGCGCGAGCAGCAGGGCTGCCCCGCCCGAGTGGCCCACCAGCACCGTGTCGGCGTCGAAGGTGTGCGCGTCCAGCACGGTCGGCAGGAACGTGGCGACCGGCTCGACGTTCGTCCCGGGGTGGTACGGCGTCTCGACGTCGTACCCGCGCTCCCGCAGGCGGTCCGCGAGCCACGGGTACCAGATCCACTCGGGCCTGGCGTTGGTCCCGTGGAAGATGATCGCCCTGCGTCCCATCAGCTCTCCTTCGTCGCGGGAACGGACGGGTGCGTCCGTTCCGGGGCGGACGCTACCGCCTCACCCGGCTGCATGACCGGGTCGACGGCCAGGTTGACCTGGTCGGTGTAGAGGCAGACCCGGTGTCCGGCGTCGAGCACCCGCTGCGCGACGCCGGCCACGAGTGCCGCGGCTGCGATTTCGGGTGGTCGGCAGAATGTCACGTGGTCGGTATTCCGAGTTGCCGACCACCTGACCTTCTGCCGACCACCCACCAGTTGCCGACCACGCCGCGCCGCAGTCCTCAGCGGACCAGCCGGACCTCCAGCAGGTCCGTGTCCGGGTCGGTGGCCGTGACGCCGTCGGGCAGGAACCCGGCGCGCTGCAGGAACTTGCGCGCCCGCGGGTTCGACGCGAACGTCCAGACCTGGGCCGACGTGCCGGGCGGCAGGATGTTCTCCAGCAGCGCGTGGCCCACGTTCGTGCCGTGGAAGGCCGGGTCGACGTACAGCTCGTGCAGCTCGACCGACTTGGCCGGCGGCTGCCCGAGGTGCGGGCCGGACGGGTTCTTCATCGCGAAGCCGACGATCTTGTCGCCCACCTCGGCGACGAGCGCCTTGTTGCCGGCGGCCAGGATCCGCATCCACCCCTCGGTCCGGGTACCGAGGGTCTCGGTGTTCCAGTGCTCGGGCGGCAGCAGATCCTCGAACATCGCGCGCCGGGTGGTCCAGTGCACGGCGGCGATGCCGACGGCGTCGTCGGGGGTCGAGGCGCGGACGTGGAAGTCAGACATGGGGGGAACGGTAACCCGACTACCTGACCATCCGGACCTCTGCGAGGTCAGCGGTGCTCGTGTCGACCACCCGGGCGCCCTCCATGACGAACCCGTTGCGCTCGTAGAAGCGGCGCGCCCGCGGGTTGTCCTCGGCGACCCACAGCTGGGCGGGGGTCCCGGGCGGCACGACGGCGTCCAGCAGCGCCTGCCCGACGCCGGTCCCGTGGTATGCCGCGAGCACGTACAGCAGGTAGAGCTGCCGGGCGCGAACAGGGGCGACGTCCTCCTGCTCGACGGCGTCGCCGGCCATCGCGATGCCGACCACCTCGCCGTCGGCGTCGGCTACCACGGGCGCCGCGCCGTTCGACAGCCAGCGCTCCCAGGTCGTGACGCGCCGCTCGAGCGTGGCCGTGGCCCAGAACTCGGGCGGGAGGATCGCCCCGTAGGTCGTGACCCAGGTGGTGTGGTGCACCTGGGCGACCGCGGCGGCATCAGACAGAGTGGCTGTGCGCAAGATCACGACGCGAAACATACTCCCGCGCCGGGGTGTCCGATGACACGCGGCCGACCCGCGGATCAGCCCTTGTGCAGCGTCCCCACCAGGCACTCCTCGACGCCGACCGCCGACAGCAGCCGGGACGGCACGGTCGCGAGCCAGCCGACGGCCTCGTACGCCGGCACGAGCCGCACGTCCTTGACGACGAACTCGGACCCGCCGCGCGTCAGCCGTACCGTGCCGGCGCTCATCGTGTTGCGGGCCCAGTCGGTGCCGGAACCCCACGGCAGCGGCAGCACCGCCAGGACCTGCTCGTCCGGCCGGGCCGCGAACGAGACCAGGGGAGTGCGGTACTCGGCGCCCGATCGACGGCCCACGTGGTGCAGGACCACCCACGGCGGGACCCGGCCCGCCACCCGGAGCACCCACGGGTTGAGGACCTTCGCTGCCTGGACGACGAAATCTGGTGCGGCCATGGCTCCCATCATGGAACAGGTCGGCGCATCCGTCAGCCCAGGAGGGGGATCCGTCCGCGGCCGGGCGTCAGCCGCGCTCGAAGGAGAGCACCGGCCGGCCCGTCCGGGGGTGGCGCAGCACGTCGACCCGCACGCCGTACACGGGTTCCAGGACCTCGGGGACGAGCACCTCGCCGACCGGCCCCGCCGCGACCACCCGGCCGTGGTCGAGCAGCACCAGGTGGTCACAGGTCGCGGCGGCGAGGTTCAGGTCGTGCAGGGCGGCGACGACCGTCACGCCGTCCGCCGCGAGGTCCCGCAGCACCCGCATGGCGTGCAGCTGGGCCGCGATGTCCAGGTGATTGGTCGGTTCGTCGAGCAGCAGCAGCCGCGGTGTCTGGGCCAGGGCCCGGGCCATGTGCACCCGCTGGCGCTCCCCGCCGGACAGGGTGCCCACCTCGCGGTCCGCGAGCTCCTTGGCGCCCGCGGCGTCCAGGGCCGCGTGCGCGGCCGCACGGTCCGCGTCGGAGTCGCCCGCCAGCAACGAGCGGTGCGGGATGCGGCCCAGCAGCACCGCGTCGAGCACCGTCAGCGGCAGGTCGGTCGTGGCGTCCTGCTCCACGAGGGCGAGCACGCGGGCGCGCTCGCGGCGGGGCAGGGCGGCCAGGTCGGCGCCGTCGAACTCCAGCGACGGTCCGGAGGCCGACGACGGCGCCGCGTCGCCCGACCCGGCCCGGCCCGCCTGCTGCGCCCCCGCCAGCACCCGCAGCAGGGTGGACTTGCCCGACCCGTTCGGCCCGAGCAGCCCCGTGACGGCGCCGCCCGGGGCGAGCACCCCGACGTCGTCCAGGATCGCCCGGGAGCCGATCTCCCAGAACACGCCGTCGGCCGCCAGCCCGGCGCCCGGCGTTCCGGGGTCCCGCAGACGTTCGTCACTCACCGCTGGTTTCCCTTCCACAGGAGGAACGCGAAGACCGGGGCGCCGATCGCCGCGGTGACGATGCCGACCGGCAGCTCGCGTGGCTCGAACACGGTGCGGGCCAGGGTGTCGGCCCAGACCAGGAACGACGCGCCCGCCAGCGCGGACAGCGGCAGCAGCAGCCGGTGCCGCGCGCCGGTGAACAGCCGCACCGCGTGCGGCAGGATCAGCCCGACGAACCCGATGGACCCGCTCTGCGACACGAGCGCCCCGGTCAGCAGCGCGACGCCGATCAGCAGGATCCAGCGGGCGCGGTTGACGGGGACGCCGAGGGCGGCGGCCGCGGTGTCGCCGAACGTGAACGCGTCGAGCACGGACCCGGTCAGCGCCAGCAGCGTGCCGAGCACCAGGACGGCGCCCCCGGCGATCGCCACAGACGTCCAGGTCGCCGATGCGACCGAGCCCATCAGCCACGACAGCACCTCGCGGAACGCGTCGCCCTTGGCCGACCAGAAGACCACGAACGACACCGCCGCGGCGCAGAGCTGGCTGATCGCCAGCCCCGCCAGGACCGTGCGGGTGGGGGTGATCGTGCCGAGTGCCCCGGCCAGGGTGAGCGCGAGGGCCAGCGCACCGACCGCCCCGGCGAACGCGGCGACCGGCAGCAGCAGCGGCACGCCGGCCAGCAGCACCAGCACGGCGCCCAGCGACGCACCCGACGACAGCCCCAGCAGGTACGGGTCGGCGAGCGGGTTGCGCGTGAGCGACTGCATCACCGCGCCGCACACCGCCAGGCCGGCCCCGACCGCCGCCGCCGTGAGGATCCGGGGCATCCGCAGCTGCCACACCATGCCGTCGCGCAGCGCGGGCAGCGGCTCCAGGCCGAGCAGCCCGCCCAGCCCGAGGTGCGTCGCGACCGACCGGCCGACCTCGGCCAGGGCCATGTCGGCCGGCCCGATCGTCACCGCGACGCCGACGCTCAGCACCAGAACAAGCGCCGCGACGGGCAGGGCGAGCACGCTCCCCGGCCGTCTCGGCCCGGCGGGCACCCGCACGGCGGCGCTCACAGGCCGAGCTCGGCCAGCTGGTCCACCACCGAGGCCACGGCGTCGACGTTCCGCACACCGGCCTCGGTCGCCGGGAAGGGCACGATCACGTACCGGTCGCCCCTGACGGCGCTCATCTCGCGGGTGGCGGGGTTGGACTCCAGGGCCTCGATCTTGGCGTCCGCGCTGTTCCAGGCGGCGTCGACCAGCACGATCACGTCCGGGTCGGCCTCGACCACGTTCTCCCAGCCCAGGGACGTCCAGGTGTCGTGCACGCCGGCCGAGACGTTGGTCAGCCCGGCCGCGTCCATGATCATCTGGGGCGCGCCGATGCCCGCGCCCACGTACGGGGTGTCGTCGCCCGAGGACCACCACAGCGCCGTCAGCCCGCGGTCGTCGGGCTCGATCGCGTCCAGCGCCGCCCGCTGCCGGGTGACGAGCGCGGCCGCGGCGTCGTCGGCGTCGAACAGCGAGCCGACCTCCTCGATCTCCGCGAACACCGTGTCGAAGGTGAGCGGGTCCGGCATGTACCCCTCCGCCTTGCAGGCGGCGGGAGAGACGTAGGTGGCCACGCCCAGCGTGGCGAGCGTCTCGCGGTCGCCCGCGGTCTCGGCCGTCAGGTTGGACTCCCAGCCCGCGTAGACCAGGTCGGGCTCCAGGGCGAGGGTCGCCTCCGACCCCGGCGCCTCGTCGGCGAACGGCTCGTCGACGGCGGGCACGGACTCCAGCGAGTCTGGCACCGGCCCGTCGAGGAACGCCGACCCGACGATCCGGTCACCGAGGCCGAGCGCGAGCAGCATCTCCGTGGTGGACGACTTGATGGTCACGACGCGCTCCGGCGGCGCATCGACCTGCGTCTCGAACCCGCAGTTGTCGAGCGTGACGGGGAAGCCGCCCGACGCCGGGGACGCGCCCGCGGCGTCGGCGGTACCGGGGGCGGAGGCCGAGCAGGCGGCAAGGGACAGGACGGCGGCCGCGGCGAGCGCGGGCAGGGCGTACTGACGGGACGGACGGACGCGGGGGTTCACGCGGAGTCTCCAGGGGTCGACGAACAGCCCACGGCGTGGATGCCATGGGTGCACAGCGACGCGCCATCTCGCGTCCGGTGGGAAAGCGGCTCACGACGAGAGCCGCGTCGGCGGGCCAAAGTGTGGCCCGCGACCCGGCCGCCACATTACACCGGCTGATCTGCGCGTCCCGGGCGCTTTCGCTCTCGGCGTCGGGCACCCGGTGGACCGGCAATTTCGCCCTCGACCGAACGTTGGTGCGTCTTCGACTCGGGACCGACACCGTGGGAACCGTCAAGCTCCACGAATCCGGATGACCAGGGGAGATCCGATGGGACTCAACGCCAGGAGACGTGCCCGACAGTCGGCCGCAATGGCCGCCTCAGCACTGCTCGTGCTGAGCATCTCGACGAGCACCGCAGCTGCCGCGGCGGCGCAGGAACCGGGGAAGGGAAGATTCTGCGTCGTCGAGATCGAGAAGGCGGCGGACGGGGGCAATTCCCCGGTGAAGTCGCAGACGTGCAGCGACGATCCGACCTCGGCAGCCTTCGTGGCCGCCGACAGACCCGATGTGCTGCTCATGGAGTGGTTCTGGAACGCCTACAACAGCCCGCCGCACATCACCCGGATCATCGTCTCGGGGGAGGACGGCCCGTGCGACTCCTCCGGGTACCGGCTCGGCACGAACATCATCTGGGACAACGAGATCTCCGGGTTCTACACCTACGGTCAGTGCCACGAGGTCACTGCGTACGACGGCTACAGCCAGGACGGCGACAGCGCCTACTGGTTCAGCTCGGTCAGCGACGGACCTGACGTCGACTACGTCGGGGCGTTCATGAACGACCGGATCAGCTCGTTCTGGATCCGCCGCTGACCGTCGACCTGTCCGGCCGGCCCCGCCCGCGGACCACCCCGCGGGCGGGGCATCGACGAGGTTAGGGTGCCGACATGAGCGACAGCACCGCCCCGCAGACCGGCCCCGAGACCACCACGACCCGGCGAGCCCTGGTGACCGGGGCATCGTCCGGCATCGGCGCCGCCACCGTGCGCCGCCTGCGCGCCGACGGCTGGCAGGTCGTGGCGGCCGCGCGCCGCGCGGACCGGCTGGAGGCGCTCGCGGCGGAGACCGGCTGCGAGGTCTACGCCGTCGACCTGACCGACGACGACGCCGTGGCCGCCCTCGCGGAGCACCTCGCCGCGACCGGCGGGCTGGACGCCGTGGTGAACAACGCGGGCGGCGCACTGGGGCTGGACCGCGTGGAGGACGCCGACATCGACGGCTGGCGCCGGATGTACGAGATCAACGTGCTCGGCACGCTCCGCGTGACCAAGGCCGTGCTGCCGCTGCTGCGGGAGGCGGGCGCCACCAAGGGCGTGGCCGACGTCGTGAACATGACCTCGACCGCCGCCCAGGGCGCGTACGAGGGCGGTGCGGGATACACGGGCGCGAAGCACGCCGAGCACATGCTGTCCCAGACGCTGCGCTGGGAGATCGCGGGCGAGCCGGTGCGGGTCATCGAGGTGGCGCCCGGGGCGGTGGCGACCGAGGAGTTCTCGCTGGTCCGGTTCGGCGGCGACGCCGCGAAGGCCGCCGCCGTCTACGAGGGCTACACGCCGCTCGTGGCCGACGACGTCGCAGACATCGTGGCCTGGGCCGTGTCCCGCCCCGACCACGTCAACATCGACCTGGTGACGGTCCGGCCGCGCGCCCAGGCACACAACTCGAAGATCGTGCGCGGCACCGGGATCTGAAACCGCCGGCAGTTCTTACGAGATCGTCATGATCTTCGCCGGGGCTCGGCCCGCACAGGAAGCCGTGCCAGGCTGAGCCCATGACGCAGGAAACCGAGAGCCCGGCCGCCCCGCAGGCCGACCGCTCACCGGGCGACGCGGGCTGGGCGGCACTGGCCGGGGTGCTGGCCGGAGGCGCGGGGCTCGCCGTGGCAGAGCTCGTCGCGGCCGTCGTGGCGCCCGGCTCGAGCACGCTCTTCGCGGGCGGGTCCGCCGTGATCGACGCCGTGCCGGGCTGGCTCAAGGACTTCGCCGTCCAGTGGTTCGGTACGAACGACAAGGCGGTCCTGCTCGGGACGATGGGCGTGGTCCTGGCCCTGGGCGCCGCGCTCGCGGGCTGGCTGGAGCTGCGCCGCCCACCGGCGGGCTCGGTGCTCGTCGGGGCGGTCGGCGTGGTCGGGGCGATGGTCGCCGTCCTGCGGCCGGACGCGACGGCGCTGTGGGCGCTGCCGAGCATCATCGGCCTCGGCGCCGCGGTGCTCCTGCTGCGGGCGGCCGTCGCGCGGCTGCGCCCGGCGGCGGCCCAGCGGGCGTCGTCGACGTCGGACGGCGCGGTCGACCGTCGCGGCTTCCTGACCGTGTCCGGCATCGCCGTGGGCGTCGCCGCGCTGGCGCTCGTGGGCTCGCGCGTGCTGTCGGCGGGTTCGACGGCGGTGAGCGCCGTCCGCGAGAAGCTGCGCCTGCCGACCGCGCGCACCACGGCCCCCGCCGTGCCCGCGGGGGCCGACCTGGAGCTCGACGGCCTGACGCCGTACATCACGCCGAACCCGGACTTCTACCGCATCGACACCGCGCTGATCGTGCCGCAGCTGAACCCGCAGGACTGGTCGCTGGAGGTCCGCGGCCTGGTGGACGAGCCGTTCACCCTCACCTGGGACGAGCTCCTGGCGCTGCCCCTCGAGGAGCACCACGTGACGCTGGCCTGCGTGAGCAACACCGTGGGCGGCGACCTCATCGGCAACGCCCTCTGGCTCGGCTACCCGATCCGCGCGCTCCTGGAGCGGGCCAAGCCGCGCGCCGGCGCCGACATGGTGCTCTCCCGCAGCAGCGACGGGTTCACCGCGGGCACGCCGCTGGAGGTGCTGCAGGACCCGGACCGCGAGAGCCTGCTGGCGATCGGCATGAACGGCGAGCCGCTGCCCGTCGAGCACGGCTTCCCGGCGCGGCTGGTGGTGCCGGGCCTGTACGGGTACGTCTCGGCCACGAAGTGGGTCACCTCGCTGGAGGTGACCACCTTCGACGCCGACCAGGGTTACTGGACGCCGCGTGGCTGGTCCGCCCTGGGGCCCATCAAGATCGAGTCGCGCATCGACGTGCCCCGCGGCTCCGCGCCCGCCGGCGCCGTGACCGTGGCCGGCGTCGCCTGGGCCCAGCACACGGGCATCGCCAAGGTGGAGGTCCGGCCCGACGACGGCGACTGGGTCACCGCCGAGCTCGCAGAGACCGTCGGCCCCGACACGTGGCGTCAGTGGCACGTCTCGATCGACCTCGACGCGGGCAACCACACGCTCGCGGTGCGCGCCACGGACGCCGACGGCCAGGTGCAGACCGAGACCGAGGCGCCGCCCGCCCCCGACGGCGCGTCGGGCTGGCACACCGTGACCGTCTCGGTGGGCTGAGCCGGCTCAGCCGGGGTTCAGCAGAAGGAGTCGGGTGCCGCCGACGTCGCGGCCACCAGCAGCTCGTGGAGCTGGGCGCGCTGCTCGGGGTCGAGGGTCTCGAAGACCTCGTCCTCGACGGCACTGAGCGCGGTCTCCGCCCGGCAGAGCAGCGTGACGCCGTCGTCGGTCAGCGAGACGACGTGCCGGCGCCGGTCCTGCGGGGACCGGCGGCGCTCGACCAGGTGCCGCTCCTCCAGCTCGTTGAGCAGACCGACGATGTTGGTGCTGTCCAGCACGAGCGCCGTCGCCAGGTCGCGCTGCGTGATCTCGGTCCGGTCGCGCAGCACGGTGAGTGCCACCAGGTGCCGGGTGCGCAGGCCGAGCGGTGCCAGCGCGGACTCGCTGCGCCGGCGAAGGTGGCGGGCCAGGTAGTCGATGAGCGCGCCCGACCGGCGTACGGACTGGTCCAGGACCGGCGACTCCTCCACGGCTTCTCCTTCGTCGTCGCGACCCCGCAACTCTACGGGAGCGCGGGGTCGCGACGTGGGGAATTACGCCGTGAGCGGCGGCTCAGGCGCGGCTCAGGCGGTGACGACCGCAGGTGCCCACAGGTCGTCGATCTCGGCCTCGGCCTGGCGGCGGCTCTCCTCCGCCAGCGGCACCAGCCCAGCCATTGCGGGGTTGGTCCCGGCGAGCGTCAGCTCGGCCGTGATGAAGCGCGGCTCCAGTCCCACCATCGCCACACCGTGCGGCAGCCACGCCGTCGCGTGGTCCCAGCCCTGGCGCGGCGCGCCCTCGCCGTACCCGCCGCCGCGGGAGACCACCACGACGAAGTCGCGGCCGCCCAGCAGGCCCTTCCCGGTCTCGGGGTCGAAGGAGAGCCCGGGCGCCATCAGGTGGTCCACCCAGGACTTCACGGTGCTCGGGGCCCCGTAGTTGTAGATCGGCAGGCCGAGCAGCACGGTGTCGGCGGCGGCGACCTCACCGACAAGCTCCGAGATCCGGGCCCACGACTCGGCCTGCTCGGGCGTGTGCTGGTCGGCCGGTAGGCCACGGCTCTGGTTCGCGGCGGCATCGAAGTGCGGCACCGGGTGGGCGCCGAGGTCGCGGTAGGTCACCGTGCCCTCCGGGTGCGCGGCGCGCCAGGCGCTCGCGGCCCGCGCGGTGAGCTGCCTGCTGACCGAGCTGTCGCCCTGGATGCTCGCGTCGATGTGCAGCAGTGTTGCCATGGTCGGGTTCCTCCTGGAGGTGTCGTGTCCGGCTGATCTGGCCTCCAGGGTCAATCATTCGTGAACCACATAGTATTTCCACGGCGGGTGTGATCTGGCTCACTCCTCTTGGTGGTCGTCCCGATCGACCATGCACCTGCTGCCAAGCTCGGGCACGTCCTGGCAATGGGTGCATGGTCATTTCGCCTGGGCGCGCTGCCTGCGGCCCCGCTGGCCCGCTGTCGACAGGTATCGGGCCGGTCGGGGCGGGAGGGCCGAGCCTGGCTGCCAGCCCTCCCGCCGTAGGACCAGGGCGACCTCCCCGGCGAGGTGGCCACCCGTCACGTGGCCGGGGAAGAACCGCAGGACGATGTTCTGGCCCTCGCCGGCCAGTCCGTTCTGGCGGACGGCGTCGTGCCGTACCTGCCGGTCGGCGCCGTGGAACTCCCGCGAGTCGATCTCGACGATCAGCCATCGACCGGCGCCCAGATGCCACGCCAGATCGGCACGGCCCAGGAAGCGTCCGCGCTCGTCGAAGAAGTCGCGCTGCAGGTCGTCGGGCGCGATCCCGGCGTCGTGCAGCCGCAGCCTGGCGTGGCTCTCGGGCGGGGACTCGGCGCGGCCGTCCGCCAGCGGCAGCCAGTCGAGAACGCGGCGTGATCCTCGTCGGTTCACCAGTCGGCGCCGGATGGTGGTCAGGTCCTCCGCGTTGATCAGCCCCTGGTGCAGGGCGCTGTCCAGGCAGGCGACCGCCTGCTCGCGCGACAGCGTCGGCAGTGCCTGGACGAGCGCCTGGACGATCTCGACCACCTGGCGGCCCTGGACCTCGACGGTGGTGAGCTCGCTCGCGTACTGGCGGAACGTGATCCCGTCCCGTGACTTGCGTGCGACGCCGCCCGCGAAAGTCGCCTCGGGGGCGATCCGTCGCGGCAGACCCTGGACCCCGTGCAGCACGAGCCCGCAGGCGCCGACGGCGATCGCGCGGCGGTTGGCCAGGAGCGCCGTCCAGGCGGCGCGCAGCCGATCGACGTCGAAGAGGTGCAGGTCGCTCGGGGCCTTGCCCGTGTCGTAGACCCCGCGGGTCAGGCGCCGCCACCCGCCTCGTGCGACGAGGTTGCGCCGCGCAGACGGTCCGACGCCGACGGCGTCGCACTGCTCGGAGGACACCAGCCCGGCCTGCCTGCGCGCCAGGTCCAGCAGCGATGGTGGCACGGGCAGCTTCGGCGGCATGGGTTCAATTACAGCGGATGCCGTCCGTTGATCGCTCTTGTTGTCCACAAGTGCGGGAGCGACCATGCACCTGCTGCCAGGCCGGGTCCGGGTTTGGCAGCAGGTGCATGGTCGGTAGTTTGTCGGCGAAGGGTCAGGCGAGCGACAGCGTCGGGAGGAAGGCCTCGACGAAGTCCTCGGCCGTGTCGCCGAACTGGGTGATCGTGATGACGTACGCGCCATCTCCTGCGGTCGGCTCGATGACCAGCATGGTCGGGCCCTGCGCGTGGTCGGGGACCTCGGTGCCCGTCGGCAGCCCTCCCGCCTCGGCGGCGACGTCGAACTCGAGGGCGCTCGCCGCTCCCGTCAGCTCGAAGGGTTCGCCGTCGCCCCGCTCGGCGATGCCCGGCCAGGTCGCGCTCTCGGATCCCTCGTCGTAGTAGGCCATCCGGAGGAACGGCGGCGAGTCGGGGTCCTCCTTGCTGTGCCACATCTCCGACGTCTCGCCGGGCTCGTCCGCGACAGGTCCGCTCGTCACGATCTCGGGGGGCAGGGCGTAGGTGAGGCCCTCCAGCTCCTCCGTGTGCCACCCCGCCGGAACCTCCCGGGAAGCAACAGGATCGGAGGCCGACGCCGACGCCGCCGGCAGCAGCTCGCCCGACGTCGTCGGGCCCCCGAGGCCGAACGCAGCGCCCGCGAAGGCCGCCACGGCCGTCAGGCCGCCCCCGCTCGCGAGGAGAGCCCGGCGCGTGCGTGTGCGTCGCACCGCGACCCGGGCCAGGTCGTGCGGGTCGGCGGGAGTCGGCGGCACCACGCCGCCCACCACGTCCCGCAGGTGGTCCACCCAGCCGTCGTCGACGGGCGGGTTGCTGTCGTTCCTGGTCATGCTTCTGCTCCTTCCGAGAGCAACGTGCGCAGGCGGGCGAGGCCGCGTGCGCCCTGGGACTTCACGGTGCCGATGCTGACGCCGAGCTCCTCGGCGACGTCGGCTTCCGACCGGTCGAGCAGGTGCCGCAGCACCACCACCCGCCGCTGGCCCGGCCCGAGCTGCCGGAGCGCCCGCACGAGGCGCTCCCGCTCCGCGACCTGGGCACTGCCGTCGCCGACGGCGTCCTGCCGCGCCTCCTGCGCGCCGACCACGTCCTCCGGCGGCTGGAGCACCTCGCGGCGGGTGCGTCGCCAACCGTCGATGCGGGCGGTGGCCAGCACCTTCCGGGCGTAGGCGAACGGGTTGCCGTCGATCCGGGACCAGCGGCGGTAGGTGCGCTCCAGCGCGATCTGGGTGAGGTCGTGCGCGCGGTGGTCGTCCCCGCACAGGAGGTAGGCGATGCGGTGCAGCGCCGCGGTGTGCTCGACGGCGAAGAGCCGGAACTGCTCCTCGGCGGACGCGCCGGTGCGGACCACCGCGAACCCGGGGGCCGCCGAGGACCCGCCGTCCGGGCCCACGTGCGGCGCGGTCTGCCGGGAGGCGCGGACCGGGGGACCGGTCGCTTCGCTGATTGTGCTCATGCCCCCTGGACGCACCCCGGGCGCGATCAGGTTGCACGCAGGATCTTTCGGCTTGCCGACGCCCGGTACGATTGCCCCACAGGCATCGACCCGGCCATCACCGGTGAGCCTCCGGAAGAACAGGCGAACCCACAGCGGGAGAGCCCTACTAGACCCGGACGGGTAGGCCCGTCACAGCCGTCAACGAGCGGCCGACCGCGCCAGCGGACGGCAAGCGGGGTGGTACCGCGGCGCACCCAGGTGCGGCGTCCTCGCAGCAGAGCACCACAGAAGTCCACCTGCTGCCGAACCGCTGAACCCGCCAGGAGCCAGAAGAACCATGGCCTATCCGCTGCACCGTCCCAGCGACGCCGCCGACCCCGTGCCCGCGTCGCCCAGCCTGCCCGATCTCGAGCGCGACATCCTCGCCTACTGGGAGAAGGACGACACCTTCCGCGCCTCGGTCGAGGCCCGCCCGGCCGGCGAGAACGGCAGCAACGAGTTCGTCTTCTACGACGGCCCGCCCTTCGCCAACGGCCTGCCGCACTACGGGCACCTGCTGACCGGGTACGCCAAGGACGTCGTGCCGCGCTACCGCACCATGAAGGGGCAGCGTGTCGAGCGGCGCTTCGGCTGGGACACGCACGGCCTGCCGGCGGAGCTGGAGGCGATGAGCCAGCTCGGCATCAAGACCAAGGACGAGATCGTCGAGCTCGGCATCGACAAGTTCAACGCCGCGTGCCGCTCCAGCGTGCTCAAGTACACCGACGAGTGGCGCGCGTACGTGACGCGCCAGGCCCGCTGGGTGGACTTCGAGGGCGACTACAAGACCCTCGACCCGACGTTCATGGAGAGCGTCGTCTGGGCCTTCAAGTCGCTGTTCGACAAGGGCCTGATCTACGAGGGCTTCCGCGTGCTGCCCTACTGCTGGAACGACCAGACGCCGCTGAGCAACCACGAGCTGCGCATGGACGACGACGTCTACCAGCAGCGCCAGGACCCGGCCGTCACGGTCGGCTTCCGGGTCACGGAGGTGCCGGCGGGCGCGGACACGCTGCGCGCGGACGACCACCTGCTGATCTGGACCACGACGCCGTGGACCCTGCCGTCCAACCTCCTGGTCATGGTGGGGCCGGACGTCGACTACGCGATCGTCGAGTCGTCCTTCACCGGCACCCCGCAGCGGTACGTGCTGGCCGAGGCGCGCGTGGCGGCGTACGCGCGCGAGCTGACGGACGAGGGCAACGAGGAGCCCACCGTCGTCGGGCACCTGAAGGGGAGCGACCTGCTCGGCGCGGCCTACGAGCCGCCGTTCGCCTACTACGAGGGGCACGCGGGCGCGCACCGCGTGGTCGAGGCCGACTTCGTCACCACCACCGACGGCACCGGCCTGGTGCACAACGCGGGCGCCTTCGGTGAGGAGGACAAGCAGGTCAGCGACCGTGAGGGTGTGGAGCCGGTCATCCCCGTGGGCGCGGACGGCGCCTTCACCTTCCCGGTCGAGGAGTACGCCGGCCTGCAGGTCTTCGCGGCGAACGCCCCGATCATCGACCACCTCAAGGCCCGTACACGCGGCGCGGGTGACGACGAGGCCGGGCGGACGACGCCGGGCACCGTGCTGCTGCGTCGCGAGCAGTACGCGCACTCCTACCCGCACTGCTGGCGCTGCCGCAACCCCCTGATCTACATGGGCGTGTCCTCGTGGTTCGTCGAGGTGACGAAGTTCAAGGACCGCATGGGCGAGCTCAACCAGGAGATCACCTGGGTCCCGGAGCACATCAAGGACGGCCAGTTCGGCAAGTGGCTGGAGAACGCCCGCGACTGGTCCATCACGCGCAACCGGTTCTGGGGCTCGCCCGTGCCGGTCTGGAAGAGCGACAACCCGGCCTACCCCCGCATCGACGTCTACGGGTCGTTCGCGGACCTGGAGCGTGACTTCGGCCGCCTGCCGCTGGACGAGGACGGTAAGCCGAACCTGCACCGCCCCTACGTCGACGACCTGACCCGGCCCAACCCGGACGACCCGACGGGACAGTCCACGATGCGCCGCGTCGAGGACGTGCTGGACGTCTGGTTCGACTCCGGTTCCATGCCCTATGGCCAGGTGCACTACCCGTTCGAGAACTCGGACTGGTTCGAGCACCACTTCCCGGGCGACTTCATCGTGGAGTACATCGGCCAGACCCGCGGCTGGTTCTACATGATGCACGTGCTGTCCACGGCGCTGTTCGACCGGCCCGCGTTCAAGACGGCGGTCTCCCACGGCATCGTGCTGGGCTCCGACGGCCGCAAGATGAGCAAGTCGCTGAAGAACTACCCGGACGTCAACGAGGTCTTCGACCGCGACGGCTCCGACGCGATGCGCTGGTTCCTCATGGCCTCGCCGATCCTGCGCGGCGGCAACCTGGTGGTCACCGAGGAGGGCATCCGTGACGCCGTCCGGCAGGTGCTGCTGCCGCTGTGGAGCACGTACTACTTCTTCACCCTGTACGCGAACGCCGGGAACGACGGCGCCGGGTACGCGGCCCAGCCGCTGACGCCGGAGCGCGTGGCCGGGCTGCCCGTCATGGACCGGTACCTGCTGGCGCGCACGCGCGGCCTGCTCGCCGACGTGACCGAGCAGCTCGACGTGTACGACATCGCCGGTGCCTGCGACTCGGTGCGCCAGTACCTCGACGCGCTGACCAACTGGTACGTGCGCACGCAGCGCGACCGGTTCTGGGCCGAGGACGCCGACGCGTTCGACACCCTGTCCACGGCGCTCGAGGTGCTGTGCCGGGTCATGGCACCGCTCGCGCCGCTGCTCACCGAGGAGGTCTGGCGCGGCCTGACCGGCGAGCGCTCCGTGCACCTGACGGACTGGCCGTCCCTGGCACCCGGCTCCCGTGAGAGCGAGGTCCTGGTGGCCGACGACGCCCTCGTGGCCGCCGTCGAGTCGGCGCGGGCCGTCGTGTCGCAGACGCTGGCGCTGCGCAAGGCGAACAAGCTGCGCGTGCGGCAGCCGCTGCGCTCGCTCGTCGTGGCGGTCGCGGACCCCGACGGTGTCGCGCCGTTCACGGGGCTGCTGGAGACCGAGCTGAACGTCAAGGAGGTGCGCCTGGTCGCCTTCTCACCCGAGGTCGCGGCGTCGTTCGGCGTGACGGAGCGGCTCGCGGTCAACGCTCGCGCGGCCGGTCCGCGCCTGGGCCGCGGCGTGCAGGCCGTGATCAAGGCGGCGAAGGCCGGGGACTGGTCCAAGACCGAGGCGGGTGCCGTGGTCGTCGCGACCGCCGACGGCGACGTCGAGCTGCTCGAGACCGAGTACGAGCTGACGACCGTGGTCGGGGGCGACGCGGCTGAGGCCGGCGCCGAGCCCACCACGGCCGCCAGCGTGCTGGCCGGCGGCGGCTTCGTGGTGCTCGACCTCGAGCTCGACGACGCGCTGCGCGCCGAGGGCTACGCCCGCGACGTGGTGCGCGACGTGCAGGACGCGCGCAAGGCCGCGGGCCTCCAGGTGGCCGACCGGATCGCACTGGACCTGACGGTCCCTGCCGAGTGGGTCGCCGCCGTCGAGGCGCACCGCGAGCTGGTCTCCCGCGAGACGCTCGCGACCTCGCTCGACGTGACCGTCGGTGCCGAGCGCGCGGTGGCCGTGACCAAGGCCTGACCCGGGGTCTGACCGGAGGTCGTGAAGGGGGCCGGAGCGTCTGCGCTCCGGCCCCCTCGTGTCGCGTCCGGCGGCGCCGTCAGCGGTTGATGCGGGCGTTCCAGTTGCTCAGGATGTCCACCATCGGGATGCCGTAGACGTACGAGAAGCACTGCGTGGACACCGAGGTGTTGCCGCAGCTGCGGCGGTTGGAGCCGCCGTCGATCATGCCGCGGGCGTACGCCTCGCCGTCGATGATCGCGTACATGGGGCCGCCGCTGTCGCCGCCTCCGACCACGACGCCGCCGTCCTCCCGGCTCGCCCGGAAGCCGTGGCAGGTCTCCGTGCCGCAGCTCCAGGCGACGTCGACGGCGCGCACCTTGGCACCGCAGTGCTCGCCCGTGACGGCCCCGGAGGCGCAGATGTTCTGCCCGACGGCGGGCTCCTGCACCCCGGCGACCCGGAACCGGTAGCGCCGGTCGCCGTGGGAGGCGTTCCACGGGCCGCCGTACACGCGGCTCGCCGCGGTGCCGTCGGGCTTGATGAGCTCGGCGTCGAGCCTGGTCTCGCGGCTGGAGACCGTGCCGATGCGCTGGCCCGCGCCGTCGCGCACCACGTCGCCCACCGACTCGTTGCAGTGGGCGGCGGTGACGATCCGCTCGTGGCCCCCGGGCGCGACGATCGAGAAGCCCGTCGTGCAGTAGTCGGTGCCGTCCTTCGAGGCGATGGCGCTGCCGGCGTGCCAGGGGGAGGCGTCGTTGCGCCGGCTCGCGGAGGTGGACATGACGCCGTCGGCGACGAGCTCGACCCGGACCGGGACGCCCGCGGCTTCCGCGAGCTCCCGGTCGAGACCGGCCGATCCGGCGGCGGCCGAGTCGCGGGCGACCTCGACGACGAGCCCGGCGTAGCCGTCGTCCGGGTAGGCGGCCACGACGGCGGCCGGGCCGTGGGCCGCACGCTGGCCGTCCAGCAGGCGGGTGCTGGCGGCGTGCAGGTCCGCTCCGCTCAGGGCGGCCCGCTCGACGTCGACGGTCACGCCGTCGGCCGCTGCCGCCAGGTCCTCGACGGCCGCCGGCGCCGCGCCCTTCCAGGAGACGGTGACGCGCGCGGCGTCGTAGTCCACGGCGACACCGGCGTAGCCGGGCGCCCCGGCGAGTGCGGTGGCGGCGTGCGCGGTGTGGTCGACGGCGGCCTGCACGGCTTGCGTCTGGGCTTGCCGGCCTGGTGCCGGTTGCCCTGTGGCGGCCGGAGCCTCGGCCGCCGAGGCCTGGACCGTGATCGCGAGTGCCACGGCCGCGACCCCCATGACGATCGTGCGCTGCACCGTGCTCTTTCGTCCCATGCTGCTGGTTCCCCCTCGACGAACCCCTGCGCATCTCGTCCGATGCGGCGAAGTCATCGTTCTCGACGGGGTGAAAAGCCGCAACACACGCGTGTGGTGCGCAGCTGCAGGTCGGGGACTGACCGAGATTCAGCAGGCGGTGCGCGACCGTCCGGGGCGGGGTGGCGGTCGGCTGGGGCCTGGTGAACCCGGTTCAGCAGCAGATCTGGTCAGTCCTTGAGGCGTACCGCCCGGTTGCTGCCCATCCGGAGCCGACTCAGGCCGAGGGCCGCGGTCGCCGCCGCTCCGCAACCGAGCAGTACCCAGTTCGGGTCGTTGAGAGCGGCACCCGCGAGCGCGAGCGAGGCGACCGGGATCACGAGGCTGTTGAGGTTTCGCGCCAGCATGGACCGGGTGCTGCGACGGACCGTGACGACGGCGGCGGCCGGCAGGTCGATCAGGTGCCGCAGGGCGTTCGGCACCCGTACGGCCAGGTGCGGTGCCATACCGTCCGGTCGGGGCGGTGTCGTCGGGTCGTGCGTCAGGCCCGCCGACACGGGGGTGACCGGGTCGTGGTCGGCGACGGCGGTCACCTCGACCTCGGCCGCGCCCCACCGGACGATGACGTTGTCGCCCGAGCGGACTCCCAGCCGGGACAGTGCGACGTCCTGCATGGTCACCAGGTGCTGGTGCTCGTCGTCGGGATGGGCCAGGGCAACCCGCATCTCCTGCTCGGGCGCGAGGAAGAACCAGCGCAGGCAGCGCTCGGCCGCGGATCGCGCCCACGCGTGTGCCCTGGCCAACAGGCTCCGCCGACGGCCGGCCCGGCCCTGGCCGACGAGCGGACGGAAGAAGACCGTCTCCGAGTCGGCGGATGCCTCGCCGAACGGGGCGGTGACCGCGCTCAGGTGGTTGGAGATGCGGGTCGTCCCCGGCCGCACGTGGTCGCGGGGGACGAGCGTGACCCACGCGGCCACCCCGTTGCGCACCATGATCCGGGGGGTGGGGCTGTCGACGATGCCACGGCTGACCTGCACCTCCCCGTTCCCTGGCAGATCGTGGACCAGCGGCAGGACCCGGGTGAACGACTCAGGGTCCGGGAGCACGAGGGACACGGCGGCCGGCCCGGTGCCCAGGCCGAGGCGCTCGCTCGTGAGCCGGGTGAGCCAGAATGTCGGCGGCCGTTCGCCGTCGCCGGAGACTGCAGTGCCGGGCACGTCGCCCCAGACGCGCTCCGCCCAGGCCCATGCCGGCGTCCCGCGCCCCGCATGCAGCACCTCGACCGGAACCGGCCCGGGAGTGGTGGGCAGAAGATGGTCCGGGAGCACCACGGCGGGTACCGCGGACGGGAGCCCGGAGGGCTCGAAAGTGCCTTCGAGGCGACGGTGAGTGCTGGACGGACCGGGTTCGGGCACAGCGTCTCCTCGCACGGTTGGGTCCTGCGTCCCCGCAGGATAGGGCACCGTTTCGGCCCTGTGGCTCACCGGAACCTATCCTCTGAGGGTGGACGACTCCCAGAAGAACATGCGCAAGAACAGGCGTGGCACCAGCCGCGGCGCCGAGAACACGGACCCCGCGATCCAGGAGGCGCTGAACTCGGTCTACAAGGAGATCCTGTCCCGCGCGCCCGAGCACGACATCGACCCCACCATGGCCCGCGTCGAGCGTGTCCTCGAGCTCCTCGGAGACCCGCACCGCGCCTACCGCACCGTCCACATCACGGGGACCAACGGCAAGTCCTCCACGGCCGGCATGGTCGAGCGCCTGGTGCGCGAGCACGGCCTGCGCACCGGACGGTTCACCTCCCCGCACCTGACCAGCGTCACCGAGCGCATCGCGATCGACGGCGAGCCGCTCACCCCGGAGCGCTTCGTCGAGGTCTTCGAGGACGTCGCGCCCTACATCGGCGTCGCCGACCGCGAGTCGCAGGAGCAGGGTGGACCTCGCCTGAGCTTCTTCGAGGTGCTCACCGTCATGGCCTTCGCCGCGTTCGCCGACGCCCCCGTCGACGTCGCGATCGTCGAGGTCGGTATGGGCGGCACCTGGGACTCCACCAACGTCGTGGACGGCGAGGTCGCCGTCATCACGCCCGTCGCCATGGATCACGAGCGCTGGCTCGGGTCCACGATCGAGGAGATCGCCACCGAGAAGTCGGGGATCATCAAGAAGGACGCCGTCGCCGTCGTCGCCGAGCAGTCCGACGCCGCCCTCGAGCCGATCCTCGCCCGCGCGCAGTCCGTCAACGCGCACCTGATCCGCGAGGGCGTCGACCTGGAGGTCGTGGACCGCCGCATCGCCGTCGGCGGCCAGCTCCTCGACCTGCGTACGCCCGCCGGCGTCTACACCGAGATCTTCCTGCCGCTGCACGGGGCACACCAGGCGCACAACGCACTGCTGGCGCTCGCGGCCACGGAGGCCCTGATCAGTGGCGGCCGCGCGCTCGGCGCCGAGATCGTCGAGGCGGGATTCGCCGACGTCAAGGTCCCCGGCCGTCTCGAGCTGGTGCGCTCCAGCCCCACGGTGCTGGTCGACGTCGCGCACAACCCTGCCGGCGCCGAGGCCCTGGTGGACGCGCTCGGCGAGTCGTTCAACCTGGAGCGGGTCGTGGCGGTCGTCGCCGTCATGGCGGACAAGGACTCCGAGGGGTTCCTCTCGGTCCTGGAGCCGAGCATCGCCGAGATCGTGGTCACCCGGAACTCCTCGGAACGGTCCGCCGACCCGGAGGACCTCGCCGAGGTGGCGCGCGAGGTCTTCGGTGAGGAGCGCGTCCACGTGGCCGACCGCCTCGACGAGGCGCTCCAGGTCGCGGCGGACCTGGCCGAGGCCGACGAGACGGCCGGCGCTGCCGCTGGCACGGGCGTGCTGGTCACGGGCTCCGTGGTGACGGTGGCGGACGCGCGCATCCTGGTGGGCCGCGTCTGAGCCCATGCCGGGCACCCCGACTTGCGGGGTCGGGCGCACACGTCACCCGGGTGACCTGTGCGCCCGATCCCGGGGTTTCTGTACGTTCCGGCCCGCCGTGGTGTTACATGAACCCCAGGGGACGTGTTCGCGGGCCCGGCGCCGGCGCCGGGCCGCACAGTCCCGCGAGGAGGTCGTCGTGAAGAAGCTGCTGAACGATCCCGCTGACGCCGTCGCCGACTCCCTGGCCGGCTTCGCGCTCGCTCACGCGGACCTGGTGCAGGTCAGTACCTCACCGGTCTTCGTCAGCCGCGCCGGGGGTGCGGTCACCGGAAAGGTCGGTCTGGTCAGCGGCGGCGGGTCAGGGCACGAGCCCTTGCACGCGGGGTTCGTGGGTGACGGCATGCTCGACGCCGCGGTCCCGGGCGCCGTGTTCACCTCGCCGACGCCGGACCAGATCCTGCCCGCGATCCAGGCCGCCGACGGTGGCGCCGGCGTGCTCACGATCGTCAAGAACTACACCGGCGACGTGCTCAACTTCGAGACCGCGGTGGAGCTCGCCGAGGCCGAGGGCGTCGAGGTCGCCTCGGTGCTGGTGAACGACGACGTCGCCGTCGAGGACTCCCTGTACACCGCCGGCCGCCGCGGGGTCGCCGGGACGGTCGCCGTCGAGAAGATCGCGGGCGCCGCCGCCGCGCGGGGTGCCGACCTCGCGACCGTGCGGGCCGTGGCCGAGCGGGTCATCGCGAACGTGCGCACCATGGGCGTCGCGCTGGCCGCGCCGACCGTGCCGCATGTGGGCCGGCCCAGCTTCGACCTGGGCGAGGACGAGATCGAGGTGGGCATCGGGATCCACGGCGAGCCGGGCCGGCACCGGGTGGCCGCCGTCGGCGCCGACCAGGTCACGGAGATGCTCCTGACGCCGGTCGCGGACGATCTCGCGCTGGACGGTGGCGACCGAGTGTTGCTGTTCGTCAACGGTATGGGCGGCACCCCTCTGTCCGAGCTCTACGTGGTCTATGGTCGAGCGCGGCGCCTTCTCGAGGAGCGCGGCGTCACGGTCTCCCGGTCGCTGGTGGGCAACTACGTGACGTCCCTCGAGATGCAGGGGGCATCCGTCACCGTCCTCCGGCTGGACGACGAGCTGGAGGCCCTCTGGGACGCGCCGGTGAACACTGCAGCACTCCGGTGGTGAGACAGGAAGGTTCCGAGACATGACGCTGGACGCGGACTGGGCGGAGCGATGGGTGCGCCGCACGGCGGTGGCCGTCGCGGACGCGAAGGACGAGCTCACCGAGCTCGACCGGCAGATCGGCGACGGCGACCACGGCGAGAACATGGATCGCGGGTTCCGGGCCGTGGTGGCGCGGCTCGACGACGCGGCGGCCCAGCCGGCCGGCGCGGACGAGCGGACCGTCGGCGACGTGCTCAAGCTGGTGGCGACGACCCTGATGTCCACGGTGGGTGGCGCGTCCGGCCCGCTGTACGGCACGGCGTACCTGCGCGCGGCGAAGGTCTCGGGCCGGCCGCAGATCGACCCGCCGGCCGTCGTCGCCGTGCTGGAGGCCGCGCTGGAGGGCGTGTCCTCGCGCGGCAAGGCGACGGTGGGGGAGAAGACGATGGTCGACGCCTGGCAGCCTGCGGTCGACGCCGCCGAGGCCGCGGCGCGCGACGGCGGCTCCGAGGTGGACGTCCTGCGCGCGGCGGCCGAGGCGGCCGACAAGGCCGCGACGGCGACGATCCCGATGGTGGCGACCAAGGGGCGGGCGTCCTACCTCGGCGAGCGCAGCGCGGGTCACGAGGACCCCGGTGCGCGGTCCACCGCCCTGGTCCTGGGCGCGGCGCTGGCCGCCGCCCTGTCCGGACCGGCGTCGGCCGACCCCCGCGGCGCGGCATGACGGCGCGGGTCGCGCTCGTCCTGGTCTCGCACTCCGCTGAGCTGGCCCGCGGGGCGGCGGAGCTTGCCGGCCAGATGGCGCCCGACGTGCTGGTCCGCGGCGTGGGCGGTGGCCCCGACGGCGGCCTCGGCACCTCGCTCGACGCGATCCAGGAGACCCTCCAGGAGGTCCTGGCCGCCTTGGCCGAGGCATCCGGTGCCAGTGACGGCGCGCCCGCCCCGGGCGGTGGCGTCGTCGTGCTCGGAGACCTCGGGTCCTCGGTGCTGACGGTCGAGGCGGCGCTGGAGCTGGACGACACCCTGGCCGAGCACGCGGTGCTCGCCCGCGCGCCGTTCGTCGAGGGCGCGGTCGCCGCGGCCGTGACGGCGCACGGCGGGGCCGACCGCGACGCGGTGCTGGCGTCGGCCAACGCGTCGGTCGGGATGTTCGCGGCGATCGGTGCGGCGCAGCCGCCCGAGGCGGGCGAGGCGACGTCGCCCCCGCCGGCCGAGGGATCGCGCACCGTGACCGTCCGCAACCCGCTGGGCCTGCACGCCCGCCCGGCGGCGCTGGTCTCGCGCAAGGTGGCCGAGCTGGGGGCGAGCGTGACCATCGACGGCGTGGACGCGTCCAGCGTGCTCCAGCTCATGGCCCTGGGCGCCACGAAGGGCCGGGAGCTGCGGGTGGAGGCCACCGGCGACGGCGCCGCGGAGGCCGTGCGTACCGTCGCGGAGATGATCGAGTCCGGGTTCGGCGAGGTGTGATCGCGGTCTCATCTTTTTGCAGTTGATGAATTTTTGCGCGGGGTGCAAGAATTGGGGCCATGGCCCCCACCTCGTCGCGCGAGAACGTCGCGCCCGCTGAGCTTGCCGAGCCTGCCGAGCCTGCCGAGTCCGCCGGCCCCGTGCCCGGCCCGGACCTGCGCGACCTCGTTGCCGCGCTGGAGGGCACGCCCGCGGAGCAGGGCCTGCGCGAGCGCAAGAAGCGCGCACGGCGCGCGGCGCTGATCGACGCGGCGCAGAACCTCGTCGCCGAGCACGGCCTCGACGCCGTGACCGTCGAGATGATCAGCGCGGAGGCGAACGTCTCGCCCCGCACCTTCTTCAACTACTTCGAGTCCAAGGACGACGCCGTGCTCGGCGCGGAGGACACCGGCCTGCCGGAGGACGTCATCCGCACGTTCGTCGAGGGCGGCCCGACCGGCCGGCTGCTGTCCGACCTCCAGGTGGTGGTCGCCGCCCTGCTGGCGCCGGCCGGTGAGGCCCACGACCGCGTGATGCGGGCCATGGACCTGATGCAGCAGGAGCCCGCGCTGCTGCGGCGCCACGTGGTCTGGATGGACCGCCACAAGAGCCAGCTCGCCGAGCTCTTCGAGGCCCGCCGCGCGGTCGCCCCGTTCTCCACGGACGCCGAGCTGCTCACGATGCTCGTCCTGCTCATGCTGCGCACCGCGCTCGTCGCCTGGGAGCACGCCGGCTACACCGGCAACCCGGCCGACCACCTGCCCGACGCCGTCGCGCAGCTCATCGACGTCGTCTCGGCCGACCTCGGTTCCTGAACCTCCTCCTCGTCCCGCCTCCCGCTCGCCCTGTCCCCAGAAAGGCACCCTTAATGAGCCACGCCGTCACCACGGCGCCGGACAAGCCGCTGGTTGTCCTCAACCAGCGCACGATCTGGCTGATCTTCGGGGCCCTGATGGCCTCCATGTTCCTGTCCTCCCTGGACCAGACCATCGTCGGCACCGCGATGCCCACCATCGTGGGCGAGCTCAACGGCGTCGAGCACCAGGGCTGGGTCATCACGGCCTACATCCTGGCGATCGCCATCGCGATGCCGCTGTACGGCAAGTTCGGTGACCTCTACGGCCGGCGCTGGCCGTTCCTCGTGGCGGTCGGCCTGTTCGTCGTCGCCTCGCTCGGCGGCGGCATGGCGCAGTCCTTCGAGGCCCTCGTGGCCTGGCGCGCCGTGCAGGGCCTGGGCGGAGGCGGCCTGATGATCCTGTCGCAGGCGATCATCGCCGACATCATCCCGGCGTCCGACCGCGGCAAGTACATGGGCCCGATGGGCGCCCTGTTCGGCATCTCCGCCGTCGCCGGCCCGCTGCTCGGCGGCTGGCTCACCGACGGCCCCGGCTGGCGCTGGACCTTCTGGATCAACGTGCCGATCGGCATCGCCGCCTGGTTCATCGCCTACTTCGCGCTGAAGCTGCCGTCGCACCGCTCGAACCGGCCCACCGACCTGGGCGGCATCCTGACCATGGCACTCGGCACCACCGGCATCGTGCTGCTGACGAGCTGGGAGTCGCTCGGCCACGACGGCTACGACTGGTCCGACCCGACGCTCCTCGCCGTGCTCCTCGGTACGGCGGTGCTGGTCGGCCTGTTCATCTTCATCGAGAACCGCGTGGCGGA
This sequence comes from Promicromonospora kroppenstedtii, assembly GCF_044389675.1. Taxonomy (NCBI): domain Bacteria; kingdom Bacillati; phylum Actinomycetota; class Actinomycetes; order Micrococcales; family Promicromonosporaceae; genus Promicromonospora; species Promicromonospora kroppenstedtii. The sequence goes on from NZ_JBIRYI010000001.1 coordinate 466,197, forward strand.
GCCGCTCATCCCGCTGCGGCTGTTCAAGAACCGCACCTTCACCATCACCACGCTCATCGGCCTGGTGCTCGGCATGGGCATGTTCTCCGCGATGGCGATGCTCCCGACGTTCCTGCAGATGTCCGCCGGCGCGGGCGTCACGGAGTCCGGGCTGCTGATGCTCCCCATGATGGCCGGCGTGATGCTGACCTCGATCGCCTCCGGGTTCGCGATCTCCAAGACCGGCCGCTACAAGATGTTCCCGGTGGTCGGCCTCGCCGTCACGATCCTCGGCATGATCTGGCTGACCCGCCTCGAGGGCGGCATGTCCCTGTGGCTGTTCGGCGCCATGATCTTCGTGCTCGGCGCCGGCATGGGCCTGATCATGCAGACCATCGTGCTCGCGGTGCAGAACTCGGTGGACCCGCACGAGCTGGGCACCGCGACGTCGTCGAACAACTTCTTCCGGGAGATCGGTGCCGCGGTGGGTACCGCCGCGTTCACCACGGTGTTCACGTCGCGCCTGACGGACAACCTGCAGGGCGTGTTCGAGGGCCTGCCCGAGGGTGCGGCACCCGGGGGCGGCGGCTCCGGCCTGACGCCGCAGCTCGTCGAACAGCTCCCCGAGCCGCTGCGCAGCGGTGTCGTCGACGCGTTCGCCGACGCGCTCGCCCCGGCGTTCTGGTATCTGGTGCCGCTGGTCGCGATCGGCCTCGTGCTGGCCCTCTTCCTCAAGGAGGTCAAGCTGTCCGACCAGGCCGGCATGGTCGCCCGCGGCGAGGCCGTCATGGAGGGCGCGGCCGCCGACGCCGAGCCCGCCGACGCCGTGGCCGCCGTGGGTGCCGCCGAGTCCCGCGACGCCTCCGGTCCGCAGGAGACGGATATCCTGAGGCGGTGAGCAAGGACCAACCCGCCCCCGGCGACCGCATCAAGGCCAAGAAGTCCGCGCTGGTGCAGTTCACGTCCACCACGCTGCTGCTCGAGGTGTTCCTCGTGCTGTTCGCGACCATGGTGGTGTGGGCGCTGCGCGACTCCGAGTTCGGGCGCGGCCCGCTGCGCATCGACTCCGGCGCCGTCATCTGGGTGCTGGGCGGCGTGCTGGTGCTGGTGCTCCTGGTCCTGTCACGGGCCCAGGGCACACCGGCCGGCCGGGCGGCGGGGACCGTCGCCCAGCTGCCCGTGCTCGCCATGGGCTTCCTGGTGCCGATGATGTTCCTGGTCGGTGGCATCTTCGTCGTGCTGTGGATCTACGCGCTGCGCCTCGGCAGCCGCGTGGACCGCGAACGGGCGGAGTACGACGCCGCCCACCCGGAGACGGCACCGAACGTCCCCTGATCCACCGTGTCGGACGCTCAGGTCACCCTGGTGACCTGAGCGTCCGACGCGTTCGGGGCGGGGGCTCGGCCCCGATAGGGTTGGGGCATGACCGACGTCGCAGAGAAGACCCTGCCCACGGAGGCCTCGACGCAGCCCGTGGCCGAGCGCACCCTCGTCCTCGTGAAGCCCGACGGCGTCCGCCGCGGCCTGTCCGGCGAGGTACTGCGCCGCATCGAGACCAAGGGCTACACCCTGCGTGCCGTGGAGCTCAAGCACGCCACGACCGAGCTGCTGGCCGCCCACTACGCCGAGCACGAGGGCAAGCCGTTCTACGCCCCCCTGGTCGAGTTCATGATGTCGGGCCCGGTCCTGGCCGTCGTGGCCGAGGGGCAGGGCGTCATCCCGGGCTTCCGCTCGCTGGCCGGCGCCACCAACCCGACCGACGCCGCCCCCGGCACCATCCGTGGTGACCTGGGCCGCGACTGGGGCACCAAGGTGCAGCAGAACCTGGTGCACGGTTCCGACTCCGCCGAGTCGGCGGCCCGCGAGATCGCCCTCTGGTTCCCCGAGCTGGGCTGACCCGCCCCGCCCCGTACGTTCCGCCGAAGCGGCACCCCACCGAAGGACCCGGGTGCCGCTTCGGCGTATCCCTGCCGTATCTCCGACGTTCAGCCCCTCTTCACCGTTAGGCTCACCGAGTGCATCTCAAGACGCTCACGCTCCGGGGATTCAAGTCCTTCGCGTCGGCGACCACCCTCGAGCTCGAGCCCGGCATCACCTGTGTGGTGGGCCCGAACGGCTCCGGCAAGTCCAACGTGGTCGACGCGCTCTCCTGGGTCATGGGCGAGCAGGGCGCCAAGTCGCTGCGCGGCGGCAAGATGGACGACGTCATCTTCGCCGGCACGTCCGGCCGCGCGCCCCTGGGCCGTGCCGAGGTGGCGCTGACGATCGACAACACCGACGGCGCGCTGCCGATCGACTACACCGAGGTCACGATCTCCCGCACGCTGTTCCGCAGCGGCGGTTCCGAGTACGCGATCAACGGCAGCAGCTGCCGCCTGCTGGACATCCAGGAGCTCCTGAGCGACTCCGGCATCGGCCGCGAGATGCACGTCGTGGTGGGGCAGGGCCAGCTCGACGCCGTGCTGCGCGCGACGCCGGAGGAGCGTCGCGGCTTCATCGAGGAGGCCGCCGGCGTCCTCAAGCACCGCAAGCGCAAGGAGAAGGCGCTCCGCAAGCTCGACGCGATGCAGGGCAACCTCGCCCGCCTCGGCGACCTGACCGCGGAGCTGCGCCGCCAGCTCGGCCCGCTGGGCCGGCAGGCCGAGGCGGCCCGCAAGGCGCAGACCGTGCAGCGCGACCTGCGTGACGCGAAGTCCCGCCTGCTCGCCGACGACCTGGCCCAGCTCACCGCGCAGCTCGAGCAGGAGAGTGCGGACGAGCGCTCGCTCAAGCGGCGGCAGGCCGAGACCGAGGAGGCGCTGACCGAGGCGCGCGGCCTGCTGGCCCGCCTCGAGGCGGCGACGTCGGCGGAGTCTCAGCAGGTCAGCCAGGCCGGCGACACCGTCTTCGCGCTGTCCCAGACCCGGGAGCGGCTGCGCAGCCTGCAGTCCCTGGCGGGGGAGCGCGCCCGCCTGCTCGGCACCGCCGAGCCCGCCCACCAGGGCCAGGATCCCGACGACCTGGAGGCGCAGGCCGCTCGCTCGCGCGCGAGCGAGGAGGAGCTGGCCACCGAGGTCGCCATCGCGCGCGAGACCGTCGAGTCCGCCGTCGACGTGCGGGCCGAGGCCGAGGCTGCCGCACAGGCCGCCGAGCGCTCGCACGCCGCACTGCTGCGCGCAGCGGCCGACCGGCGTGAGGGGCTGGCGCGCCTCGCGGGCCAGGTCGCCGCCCGCCGCAGCCGCGTCGAGGCCGCGCAGTCCGAGCTAGACCGCCTGCGCGACGCCCTGCTGGAGGCCGAGCAGCGGGTCGAGGAGTCCTCCCGTGAGCTGTCCGCCCTGGAGATCGAGGTCGGCGGCGTCGAGGGCGGCGAGGAGGGGCTCGACGTGGCCCACGAGGCGGCGTCCGAGGTGCTGGAGCTGGCCAAGGCCGAGGTGCGGCACCTGCAGGAGCAGGTGACGACGGCGCAGCGCGACCGCAGCGCCGCGGCCGCGAAGGTCGAGGCGCTGGAGCTGAGCCTGGACCGCAAGGACGGCGCCGGCACGCTCCTGGCCGCCGACCAGGCGGGCGTCCTGGGCTCGGTGGCGGCGCTGCTCGGCATCGAGGCGGGCTTCGAGGACGCCGTCGCCGCCGCGCTCGGCCCCGTGGCCGACGCCGTGGCCGTGGCCGGCGTCGACGAGGCCGTCGACGCGCTGCGCCTGCTGCGCGACGAGGACGCCGGGCGGGCCAGCCTGGTCGTGGGCTCGGAGCGGACGGCGTCGTCCGTCCCCCGTCCGCAGGTCGACCTGCCTGCCGGCGCCCGCTGGGCCACGGACGTGGTCCAGGTGGCCGGACCCGCGTCGGCGGCCCTGCTGACGATCCTGCACGACGTGGTGGTCGTGGACGACCTCGCCCGCGCCCGTGCGCTCGTACGGGACCAGCCCGTCGTGGCCGTGACCCGCGCCGGCGACCTGCTGGGTGCCACCCGGGCCTGGGGCGGCTCGGCCGCCGCGCCCAGCGTGCTGCACCTGCAGTCGGCGCTGGACGAGGCCAAGGCCGCGCGCGACGAGGCGGCCGCCCGCGAGACGGACGGCACGGCCCACCTGGAGCGCGCGCGGACCGAGCGCGCGGCCGCCCAGGAACGCTACGACGACACGCTCGCCCGCCTCGGCGAGGCCGACGCCGCGCGCGCCGCCGCGGCCGAGCAGCTCGGCTCGCTGGGCGCCGCCGCCCGCGCCGCCCGCGCCGAGGCCGACCGGCACCGGGCCGCGCTGGACCAGGCGCAGTCCCGCCGCGCCGAGGACGAGATGGAGCTCGAGGCGCTCGTCGAGCGCATGACGATCGCGGAGGAGGAGCCCGCCGACGACGAGGGCTCGGTCGACGAGCTGCAGGCGGAACGGGACGAGGCCGCCGCTGCCGCCTCGGCCGCCCGTGCCCGCGAGACCGAGGCCCGGCTGGCGCTGCGCACCGCCGAGGAGCGCGCGCGGGCCGTCTCGGGTCGCGCGCAGGCGCTGGCGGCCGCCGCCGAGCAGGAGCGCGAGGCCCGCGCCCGCGCCGCCGAGCGCGAGGAGCTGCGCCGCCAGGACGCGGCGCGCGCCGTGCTGGTGCAGCAGGCCGTCGCGGTGGCGCTGGAGGCCATCGCGCGCTCGCTGGACCGGGCCGCCGCCGACAAGGCTGCCGCCGAGGAGGCGCGGGCTGCCGGGTCCGAGCAGCTCGTGGCCGTGCGCGGCAGCGTGGAGTCGCTGACCGCCGAGCTGCGCGAGCTCACCGACGTCGCGCACCGCGACGAGGTGGCGCGCGCGCAGCAGCTGCTGCGCCTGGAGCAGCTCCAGACGCGCGCGAGCGAGGAGCTGGGCACCGACCCCGAGGTGCTGATGGAGGAGTTCGGCCCGCACCAGCTCGTTCCCGTCTACGAGGGCGACGTGGCGGTGCGCGGGCGCAAGCGGCGCGCGGTGGTCGAGCGCGACGAGGAGGGCAACCCGATCCGGTACGAGGGCGACCCCACGCTGCCTCGCGGCGCGGCTGCCCGCGAGGACGCCCTGATCGCCCGGACGCGCGCCCTGCACGAGGCCGGGCTCCGGCCCGACGACCCCGCGGCCACCGCGGTGATCGTCGCGGCGGCCGGCGCCGAGCCGCAGGAGGCCCCGGCCGAGGACGAGGCGGCCGAGGTCCCGGTCGACGACGTGCCCGGCCCGCCGAAGCCCGACCGGATGGTTCCTTACGTGCGTGAGGAGCAGGAGGCCCGGCTGGCCAAGGCCGAGCGCGCGCTGTCGCGCATCGGTGCCGTCAACCCGCTGGCGCTGGAGGAGTTCGCGGCGCTGGAGGAGCGGCACCAGTTCCTGGTGGATCAGCTCGCCGACCTGAAGAAGTCGCGCGAGGACCTGCTCCAGATCGTCGACGACATCGACGAGCGCGTGCAGCAGGTGTTCGCCGAGGCGTTCCAGGACACGGCGGCCAAGTTCCTGGAGATCTTCCCGCGGCTCTTCCCGGGCGGCGAGGGCAAGCTCACGCTCACCGATCCCGGCAACCTGCTCACGACCGGTATCGAGGTCGAGGCCCGGCCCGCGGGCAAGAAGGTCAAGCGGCTCTCGCTGCTCTCCGGCGGGGAGCGCTCGCTGGCGGCGGTCGCGTTCCTCGTGTCGATCTTCAAGGCGCGGCCCAGCCCGTTCTACATCATGGACGAGGTCGAGGCGGCGCTGGACGACGTGAACCTCGGCCGCCTCATCGAGATCTTCAAGGAGTTGCAGAAGGACAGCCAGCTCATCGTGATCACCCACCAGAAGCGCACCATGGAGGTGGCCGACGCCCTCTACGGCGTCACCATGCGGGGTGACGGCGTCACGACGCTGATCAGCCAGCGCATGGGCGACCGCGAGGCCGTCACCGCTTCATAGCGGTCACCGCCCTCATAGAGGGTGATTTTTCGCACGTCGCCGCCGGGAACGCCCAGGTCTGCGTTATTTCTCCTGGCGAAAGACTCGTCGGCTAGCGGCGTGTCGCACGCTTCTGCGCGGCGGGACGCGACAGGACACGACACAATAGGGCTCATGTGGTGGTCGGTCATTCTGCTCGTGGTGTGCCTGGTGCTGGCCGTTGGGGTCTTCGTCGTCGCCAGTCAGATGGACGCGCCCTCGAGCAGCACCACCGAGGAGTTCTCGTTCCTCCAGTGGTTCCGATCCGGACTGGCCCGCCTGCGCGGTGACGACCAGCGGCGTCGGGACGGCCGGCGGCACGGCGCGTCCGCCGTCGCCACGCACGCCGTCGGGGCCCCGTCCGTCTGGGTCGGCAAGCCGCGCGTCGTCCGGCCGGACACCTCGCCCGTGGACATGGGCATGTCCGAGTTCTTCGCCGCGACGGTCGAGTCCAAGCCGGGCTACGTCGACGCCGAGGAGCTGACCGACGTCCTGGGCCGCGCGCGGGAGCAGGCCCAGAAGACACTGCACGTGCCGCTGGGCACCGTGCCGCTCAAGCCCGCCAACTTCGTGCCCGGCCAGCTCCGCGCCGTCCGCCCGGTGCGGTCGGTGGAGAAGGTCACGCCGCAGAACCTGCCGCAGCAGAAGGCCGCGCAGGAGCCGCCGGCTGCGGACGCGGGGCCGGCCCAGGCCGCGAGCTAGGCGACTGCCGGGCCTCAGAGCCCGGCCCGGGCACTCAGCCCTGCACGGTGTGGTGGGGCACGATCACGGGCGTGCCCGTACGCGGGTCCGTCAGGACCGACGCCTCGACGGAGAACACCTCGCGCAGCAGCCCCGGCGTCACCACCTCGCCGGGCGCACCCTCCGCGACGACCTCGCCGTCGCGCATCGCCACGATGTGGTGCGCGTACCGGCAGGCGAGGTTGAGGTCGTGCAGCACCATGACGACGGTCCGGCCGTGGTCCCGGTTGAGCATCGCGACCAGCTCCAGGACGTCGAGCTGGTGGGCCATGTCGAGGTACGTGGTGGGCTCGTCCAGCAGGAGCAGGTCGGTCTCCTGGGCCACGGCCATCGCGATCCACGCCCGCTGCCGCTGCCCGCCGGACAGCTCGTCGACGTCGCGCGCCGCGAGCTCCGCGGTGCCCGTGGCGCGCAGCGCGCCCTCGACGGCCTCGGTGTCGCCCTCGCCCCACTGGTGCCACCAGCTCTGGTGCGGGTGGCGGCCGCGGGAGACGAGGTCCCGCACGGTGATCCCCTCGGGCGGCACGGGGGACTGGGGCAGCATGCCCAGGACGCGCGCCACCTCCCGGGTGGGGCGCTCCGCGATCGCCCTGCCGTCCAGCAGCACCGTGCCGCTCGTGGGCGGCATCAGGCGGGCGAGGCCGCGCAGCAGGGTGGACTTGCCGCACGCGTTGGGCCCCACGATGACGGTGACCTGCTGGTCCGGGACGTCGAGCGACAGCTCGCGCACGACGGTCCGGTCGCCGTAGCCCAGCGTGACGGCGTCCGCACGCAGGCGGGCCACGGACGTGGCGGTGGTGGACATCAGGGGGTCCCTCTCGTCGAGCTGCGGCGCTGGAGCAGGTACAGCAGGTAGGGCGCGCCGACCAGGCCGGTCAGGACGCCGACGGGGAGCTGGGCGGGCAGCGCCGTGCGCGCCACGGTGTCCGCGACCAGTACGAGGAGCGCGCCGGCGGCCCCCGCCAGGACGGGCGGGATGTCGGGGACGCCGGCGACCCGGCGGGCCACCTGCCCCGCCACCAGGGCGACGAAGGCGACGGGTCCCGCGGCCGAGGTGGCGAGCGCCGCGAGGCACACCGCGATCACCAGCAGGGCGCCGCGGGCACGGCCCGGGCGCACGCCCCAGCCGGCCACCACCTCGTCCTCGAACAGCAGCGCACGGTTGGTGCGGGCCAGCACGAGGGCGGCGGGCAGCAGCACGGCCAGGCCGACCAGGACGGGCGTCGCCTCGCCCCAGCTGCGCGCGTTGAGGCTGCCGGTGAGCCAGGCAGCCGAGCGCTGCGCGTCGTAGACGTCGATGCGCGTCAGCAGGAACTGGGTCAGGGCCGTGAGCGCCGCGGACAGGGCGATGCCGACCAGGAGGATGCGGCGGCCCCGCAGGGCACCGTCACGGCCGAGCAGCGCGATCAGTCCTGCCGCGGCGAGGCCGCCCGCGAGGGCGGCGACCGGGATCGGCACGACACCGACCGGACCGCCCAGGGAACCGACGGCGATGACGGCCACCACCGCGACCGAGGCGCCCGCGCTGATGCCCAGGACGTCGGGGCTGGCCAGCGGGTTACGCAGCACGCTCTGGCTCAGCCCGCCGGCCACGCCGAACGCGGTGCCGACGGCCAGGGCGAGGACCACGCGGGGGAGCCGGACCTCGTGCACGGCGTAGACCGTGTTCTCCGGCCCCAGGCCGCGCAGCGCCTGCCACAGGGCGGCGGGCGCCGTGGCCTGTTCGCCCAGGCTCAGGGCGAGCGCGGACACGAGCACCACGAGCACCAGGGCCCCGAGCACGGCGCCGACGACCCGGCCTCGCGGACGGGGGCGGGGCAGCAGCCGGCGCGCGGCGCCGCTCCGGGCGCCGGCGTGGGCGTCGGTGGCGGTCATCGGGCCCGCTCCTTCGAGCGTCGCGTCAGCCAGATGAAGAAGGGCGTGCCGAGCAGCGCCGTGACCACGCCCACCTGGACCTCGGCCGGGCGGGCGACGAGCCGGCCGACGACGTCGGCGGTGACCAGGAGCAGCGGTCCCAGCACCGCCGAGAGCGCGAGCACGCGCCGCACGTCGGTGCCGACCAGGACCCGCGCGACGTGCGGGATCACCAGGCCGACGAACGCGATCGGGCCGGCCAGCGCCACCGCCGTACCCGAGAGCAGCACCACGGCGACCCCGGCCAGCAGGCGGGTGCGGACGACGGGGACGCCGAGCGCGGCGGCGGTGTCGTCGCCGAGGGCGAGCGCGTTGAGCGACCCGGAGACGACCACCGCGAGGACCGCCCCGACCACGGCCGGCACGAGGGCCGGCAGCAGGACGGCGGGGTCCGGCAGGTTCAGCGCGCCGACGACCCAGAACCGGTACTGGTCCATGGTCGAGGCACTGAGCAGCACCGTCGCCGAGACGGCGGCACCCAGGAAGGCCGTCATGGCCATCCCGGCCAGCGTCATGTTCACGGGTGTGAGTCCCTCGGGCGACCGGCTCGCGAACAGGTACACGGCCGCCGTCGCCAGCGCCGCGCCCGTCAGGGCGAGCAGGACGCGGGGCGTGCCCGCGCCCAGACCGAGGAACACGCTGCCCGCGACCACCGCGATGGCGCCGCCGGCGGAGATCCCGAGCAGCCCCGGGTCGGCCAGCGGGTTGCGCGTGACCGCCTGCGCGAGCACCCCGGCCACGCCGAGGGCGACGCCCACGAGCAGGCCGAGGAGGGTCCGGGGCAGCCGCAGCTCCCAGATGACGGTCGCGGCCACGCCGTCGTGGCCCAGCAGCCCCGCGAGGGTCTCGGCCGGTGACAGGACGCGGGCGCCGACCGTGATGCCGGCCAGCGCCGCGACGACGAGCAGCACGAGCGCGGTCAGCAGGACCGCGGTGACCGCGGTCCCGCTGCGCGCCGTGGTCCGGGACGTCCTCACCGCTCGTCGGCGGCGATGGTCTCCAGGTCGTCGAGCACGAGCTCGGCCCCCGTCACGCCCAGACCCAGGTACCACGTGTCGTCCGCCACCTCGCGGACGACGCCCTCGTTCGCGACCGCGGGCACCTGGTCCCACAGCGGGCCGTCGACGACGGCCGCCTGCTCGGTGGCGTCGGGCTGGCCGTAGGTGCCCCAGAGCAGCCAGTCGCCCTCGGCCAGCGTGATCTCCTCCGCGGAGATCTCGACGGCGAGGTCGGCGATGTCCTCGGTCTCGGGCCGGGGCAGCCCGGCGTCGGCCAGGATGATGCCGACGAACGAGTCGTTGGCGTACAGGCGGATCTGCCCGGCCATGAAGCGCAGCATGGAGACGGTCGGGGCCTCGCCGCCGTTCGCCTCCACGACCTCGGCGCCGACCTCGCCTGCCCGCTCCTCGTAGGCGTCCAGCAGCTCCTGGGCGAGCTCCTCCTCGCCCACGGCCGCGGCGTTGAGCAGGAAGTTCTCCTTCCACAGCACGCCGGGGCGCGGCGCCAGGACGGTCGGCGCGATGTCCTGCAGCTTGGCCTTGAGGCCGTCGTCGTCGATCCGCAGCGACGTACCGAGGATCAGGTCGGGCTCGAGGTTCTTGATCTGCTCGAGGTCCAGGGCGTCGTAGGCGCCGAGGTCGACGGCGTCACCGACGTCCAGGTAGTCGGGCGCCATCTCGGCGTCCGCGGGGTGGGCGATGCCGACCGGCTCGATGCCGAGGGAGACCATGTTGTCGAGCTCGCCGGTGTCGAGCACGATCACGCGCTCCGGCTTGGCGGGGATCTCGGTCTCGCCGACCTCCTCGTTGGCCACCAGGTTGCGCACGGTGCGCGGGAACTCGCCCGGCGCGGCGTCGGTGCCGAGCCGGCCCGCGAGCTCGCGGACGTCGTCGAACCCTTCCTGGCCGGTGGCGACGTTGGACTTGTTGTCGCCGGTGCCGGCGTCGGCGGTGCCGCCGCAGCCGGTGAGCAGGGCGGCACCCACCAGGAGGGCGGCGACGGAGGCGGAGACTGCGCGGGGCATTGTTGTTCCTCAGGGTTCTCGGACGAAGGATGCTGCACGGCCGCGGGTCGCAGGCGGCGCGGTCGTCGCGCTCGGGCTCTCGGCGAGGTCACACTACACGCGGAGATTAGGGGACCCTAACTCCGTCGGGTGACGCAGCCGACACCGAGCGGGCTCCCACGGCGGGGCCGGCGGGATGGAAGAATCTGGGGCGTGAACGAGCTTCCCTGGATCGAGATCATCTCCGCCGTCGTCGTCCTCGCGGGTGGTGGCGGCCTCGCCGGCGTCCTCGTGGCCCGCCGGCGGAGGCGCACCGAGGACCAGGGCGACGCCTCGTCGACGGCCGGGACGACGACGGCGCCGTCCGCCACCGCAGAACGGGAGACGGCCGAGCCCGCCACCGCAGAACCGGACACGGCCGGGCCCGCGACCGCCGAGCCGGCGGCAACCGCCGCGCCCGTGCTGGAACGTCCCGCTCCCACGGCCGGCCGCCTGGTGCGCCTGCGCGACCGCCTGGCCCGGTCGGGCTCGCCGCTGGGCGCCCGTCTGCTGTCCGTCCTGTCGCGGGACTCCCTCACGGAGGACGACTGGGACGAGATCGAGGAGGAGCTCCTCCTGGCCGACGTCGGCGCCGGCCCCACCACCGAGCTGCTCGACGCCCTGCGCACCAGGGTCCGCGTGCTGGGCGTGCGCGAGCCCGCCGCCGTGCGCGACCTGCTGCGCGCCGAGCTCGTGGCGCTGCTGCAGCCGGAGCTGGACCGCACCCTGCACACCGACCCGCGCACGGCCGAGGACGGTACGCACCTGCCCGCCGTCACCCTCGTGGTGGGTGTGAACGGCACGGGCAAGACGACGACGGTCGGCAAGCTCGCCCGGGTGCTGGTGGCGGACGGCCGCAGCGTCGTGCTCGGGGCCGCCGACACCTTCCGTGCGGCGGCGGCGGACCAGCTCACCACCTGGGGCAACCGGGTGGGCGTGCCGACGGTTCGCTCCGACCGGGAGGGCGCGGACCCGGCGTCCGTCGCGTTCGAGGCCGTCGCGCGCGGGCGCGACGAGAAGACCGACGTCGTGCTCGTGGACACCGCGGGCCGCCTGCAGAACAAGGCCGGCCTGATGGACGAGCTCGGCAAGATCGTGCGCGTGGCCAGCAAGGTCGCCGCGCCCAGCGAGGTGCTGCTCGTGCTGGACGCGACCACCGGCCAGAACGGCCTGTCGCAGGCCCGGGTCTTCGCGGAGGTCGCCGGCGTGACCGGCATCGTGCTGACCAAGCTCGACGGGACCGCCAAGGGCGGCATCGTGGTGCAGGTCCAGCGGGAGCTCGGCGTGCCGGTCAAGCTCATCGGCCTCGGCGAGGGTCCGGACGACCTGGCGCCGTTCGACGTCGAGGAGTTCGTGGACGGCATCCTGGGCTGACTTCCGGTCAGGAATGCCTCTTCTAATGGCACGCCAATGGTCGGCGTCCACCATGTGAGAAGTGCATGTAAGCGTCACGTTACGAGCGCATGGCAGGCAAATAACCGGCCGATCACGGTTGGGTCGAAAAATTCGCCCAACCGGTACTCGAAATAAGACGTTTACACGCTCCCCGGCTGCGTCACGCATCCGTAACCTCGATGCGGGCCCCGCGTAACGGCTGCCCGCGACGGTAGTCGCGGTGGGCCGAGTCACCAGGACCGGTCCGGGGAGAGAGGCATTTTCCGCGATGGAATTCGAGCTCGATACGGGCAACACCGCCTGGCTGATCACCGCCTCCTCGCTCGTGCTGCTGATGACGCCGGGTCTGGCGTTCTTCTACGGCGGCATGGTGCGGGGCAAGAGTGTCCTCAACATGATGATGATGAGCTTCGCCTCGATGGGTGTCGCCGGGCTCATCTGGGTCGTCTACGGCTACGGCCTGGCCTTCGGCCCCGACATCGCCGGCTTCATCGGCAACCCGGCCGGACTGGTCGGCCTCACGATCGACAACGCCGCCAGCCCCACGACGGCTATGGGCATCCCCGGCCTCGTGTTCGCCGGCTTCCAGGCCACGTTCGCCATCATCACGGTGGCCCTCATCTCCGGCGCGATCGCCGACCGCGTCAAGTTCGGCACCTGGATCGTCTTCAGCGCCATCTGGGTCACCGTCGTCTACGCCCCGCTGGCCCACTGGGTCTGGGGCGGCGGAATGTTCGGCGCCGACGGCTGGCTCGCCTCGGCCCTCTCGCTGCCCATCGACTTCGCCGGTGGCACCGTGGTCCACATCAACGCGGGTGCCGCGGCCCTGGCCCTGGCCCTCGTGATCGGCAAGCGCAAGGGCTTCGGCACCGAGGCCATGCGTCCCCACAACCTGCCGTTCGTCATGCTGGGCGCGGCACTCCTGTGGTTCGGCTGGTTCGGCTTCAACGCGGGTTCCGAGCTCGCCGCCGACGGCACCGCCGGCCGCGCCTGGGTTAACACGCTGGTCGCCACCAGCGTCGCGATGCTCGCCTGGATGGTCACCGAGAAGTTCCGTGACGGCGCCGCCACCTCGCTGGGTGCCGCCTCCGGTGTCGTGGCCGGTCTGGTCGCCATCACCCCGGCCGCCGGCACGGTGGACTCCTGGGGCGCCATCGTCATCGGCCTCGTCGCCGGTGTCCTGTGCTCCCTCGCGGTGGGCCTCAAGTACAAGTTCGGCTACGACGACTCGCTCGACGTCGTCGGCGTGCACCTGGTCGGTGGCCTCGTCGGCACCATCCTGATCGGCTTCTTCGCGACGAACGGCCGCTACGACTCCTTCTACTTCGAGGGTTCGCTGAACGGCCTCTTCTACGGTGGCGGCGTCACGCAGCTGCTCACGCAGATCGTCGCCGCACTGGTCGCCGTCGTCTACAGCTTCGTGCTCACCTACATCATCGGCCTGGCGCTCAAGGCCACCCTGGGCTGGCGCGTCTCCGAGGAGGCCGAGGTCAGCGGCATCGACCTCGCGGTCCACGGCGAGACCGCGTACGAGAACTCCGGCTCCACCATCACCGAGGTGCGCTGACCGTACTACGGTCCAGCTACCCGACTGCTTAGGAGGCAGCGCATGAAGCTTGTCACGGGTGTCATCCAGCCCCACCGCCTCGACGACGTGAAGACGGCGTTGGAGGGTGCCGGGGTGCGCGGTATGACCGTGAGCGAGGCCAGCGGCTACGGCCGACAGAAGGGCCACACCGAGGTCTACCGTGGTGCGGAGTACACCGTGGACCTGGTCCCGAAGGTCCGCGTCGAGGTGCTCGTCTCGGACGAGGACGTCGCCGCGGTGACCGAGGCGATCGTGGGCGCGGCCCAGACCGGCAAGATCGGCGACGGCAAGGTGTGGGTCGTCCCGGTCGAGGACGTGGCCCGCGTGCGTACCGGCGAGCACGGCGACGCCGCGCTCTGATCCCGGGGGCTCTCGACACAGCATGACAACTGACCCGGTGCCCGAGGGCACCCGGGAGCAGGCGGAGGCCCCGCACCCCCCAGCCGGGGTGCGGGGCCTCCGCGACGAGCTCCTCAAGATCGCCACGGACCTCACGGGCCCCGGCCGCTCCGGCCTGGCCCGGCGGTCCGCCGTCGGGCAGCGGGTCACCGAACGCCTCGGTGACCTGTTCGCGGAGGCGACGAAGGACGTCGACCCGTCCGGCATCGCACTGGCGGCCGTCGGCAGCCTCGGTCGCGGGGAGCTCGGCCCGCTCAGCGACCTCGACCTCGTGCTCGTGCACGACGGGCGCACCCACAACGCCGACGAGCTGCGGCAGGTGGCCGAACGACTCTGGTACCCGCTCTGGGACTCGGGCGTGGACCTCGACCACGCCGTGCGGTCCCTGAGCCAGTCCCGTCAGGTCGCGGCCAGCGACCTCCCCGCGGTGATCGGCTGGCTCAGCGTGCGCGCGGTGGCCGGCGACGCCGTCGTCGTGCACCGCGCGGCCTCGGCCGTGCTGACCGACTGGCGGGCCGCCGCGCGGCGCCGCCTGCCCGAGCTCATCACCTCCACCCGCGACCGCGCGCAGCGCGCGGGAGAGCTGGCCTACCTCATCGAGCCGGACCTCAAGGAGGCCCGCGGCGGCATGCGGGACGCGATCCTGCTCTCCGCGCTGGCCGCCACCTGGCTCACCGACCGCCCGCACGGCGCGGTGGACGCCGCCTACACGCACCTCCTCGACGTGCGCGACACCCTCCAGGTGGTCACCCGGCGCCGCACCAGCCGCCTGCTGCTGGCCGACCTCGAGGACGTCGCGGAGCGCACCGGGTACGACGACGGCGACGAGCTCCTGGCCGGCCTCGCCGAGTCGGGCCGCGTGATCTCCTACGCGCTCGACACCACCATCCGGCACGCCCGGCAGGCCCTGTCGCGCCCCGTGGGCGTGGGCAAGCCGATCATGGTCCGCGGACGGCGCACGCCGCCCCGGCTGCGCTCCGTCGGCGACGGCCTCGTGGAGCACGACGGCGAGCTCGTGCTCGGCGTCGGCACCCGCCCGGCGTCGGACGCGCTGCTGCCCCTGCGGGCCGCCGCCACGGCGGCCCGGACCGGCCTCGTGCTCTCGCCCGTGACCATCCGCAGCCTGGAGCAGTCCCCGCCCCTGCCCGAGCCGTGGCCGCCCGCCGCGCGCGAGAGCCTGCTGACCCTGCTGTCGGCCGGGCCGGCCCAGGTGCCGGTCTGGGAGGCGCTCGACCTCGCCGGCGTCGTCACCTCCTGGATCCCCGAGTGGGCCGACGTGCGCAACCGGCCCCAGCGTGCCGCCATCCACCGGCACACGGTGGACCGCCACCTCGTCGAGACGGCCGCCGTGGCGTCCCGGCTGCGGCGCCGGCTGCCCGACACCCCCAACGGTGCCGGGCAGAGCTCCGGCGACCTGCTGCTGCTCTCCGCCCTGCTGCACGACATCGGCAAGGTGCGCGGCGCGGCCGACCACTCCGTCGAGGGCGCCCGCCTGGTCCCCGGCATCCTGACCCGCGCGGGCTTCGCGCCCGACGTGGTCGACGACGTGACGCGGCTGGTGCGCCACCACCTCACGCTGGCCGACCTGGCCACCCGGGCCGATCCCGACGACCCCGACACGCTCAGCACGCTGCTGGAGGCAGTGGACCACCGGCGGGACCTGCTCGACGTGCTGCGCTCGCTGACCGAGGCGGACACGACGTCGCTGGGGCCCAAGGCGTGGACGGGCTGGCGCGCGCAGCTCGTGGACGGGCTGACCGAGCGGGCGCGTCTCGCGCTGCGCCGATGAACCCGTGACCGTCCGACTCTATTAGGCTGTGTCCGTGTTCAACTCCCTGTCCGACCGGCTTACCTCGACGTTCAAGAACCTGCGCACGCGGGGCCGTCTCTCCGAGGCGGACATCGACGCGACCGTGCGGGAGATCCGCCGCGCCCTCCTCGACGCCGACGTCGCGGTGCCCGTGGTGCGCGAGTTCACCGCGGCGGTGCGCGAGCGCGCGCTGTCGTCCGAGGTCTCCGGTGCGCTGAACCCCGCCCAGCAGGTCGTCAAGATCGTCAACGAGGAGCTCGTCGACATCCTCGGCGGGGCCACGCGCCCCCTGACGCTGGCCAAGACACCGCCCACGGTCATCATGCTCGCGGGTCTGCAGGGTGCCGGTAAGACGACCCTGGCGGGCAAGCTCGCGCACGCCCTGAAGGGCCAGGGCCACACGCCCTTGCTGGTCGCAGCCGACCTGCAGCGCCCCAACGCCGTGACCCAGCTGTCCGTGGTCGCCGAGCGCGCCGGCGTGCCGGTGTTCGCGCCGCACCCGGGCAACACCTCCGAGGCTGACGACCCGGCCGCCGACGCGCCGCTGATCGGCGACCCGGTCGGCGTC
The DNA here is from genome assembly GCF_044389675.1 of Promicromonospora kroppenstedtii. Taxonomy (NCBI): domain Bacteria; kingdom Bacillati; phylum Actinomycetota; class Actinomycetes; order Micrococcales; family Promicromonosporaceae; genus Promicromonospora; species Promicromonospora kroppenstedtii. The sequence continues at coordinate 482,499 of NZ_JBIRYI010000001.1, forward strand.
GCGCGCGACGGTGTCGCGTACGCCAAGGAGCGCCAGCACGACGTCGTGATCGTGGACACCGCCGGCCGCCTCGGCATCGACCAGGTGCTCATGCAGCAGGCCGCGGACATCCGCGCCGCCGTGAACCCCGACGAGGTCCTGTTCGTCATCGACGCGATGATCGGCCAGGACGCGGTGAACACCGCCAAGGCCTTCGCCGACGGCGTCGACTTCACCGGCGTGGTGCTCTCGAAGCTCGACGGCGACGCCCGCGGTGGCGCCGCGCTGTCGGTCGCCAAGGTGACCGGCCGGCCCATCATGTTCGCGTCCACCGGCGAGAAGCTGACGGACTTCGAGGTCTTCCACCCGGACCGCATGGCCAGCCGCATCCTCGACATGGGTGACGTGCTCACGCTGATCGAGCAGGCCGAGAAGACCTTCGACGCCGAGCAGGCCGAGAAGATGGCGGGCAAGCTCGCCAGCGGCCAGGACTTCACGCTCGCGGACTTCCTGGTGCAGATGCAGCAGCTGAAGAACATGGGCTCCATGAAGAAGATGCTCGGCATGCTGCCGGGCATGGCCCAGATGCGCGACCAGCTCGACCAGTTCGACGAGCGCGAGGTGGGCCGCATCGAGGCGATCATCCACTCGATGACGCCGGCCGAGCGCGACAACCCCAAGATCATCAACGGCTCGCGCCGCGCGCGCATCGCCAAGGGTGCCGGCACCACGACGACGGCCATCAACCAGCTCCTGGAGCGGTTCGACAACGCCCAGAAGATGATGCGCCAGATGGCCAAGGGTGGCGGCATGGGCCCGGGCGGCATGCCCGCGATGCCCGGCGGCCCCGGCATGGGCATGGGCAAGAAGTCGCGCGGCAAGACGCAGCCCCCCAAGAAGGGCAAGAAGGGCAAGTCCGGTAACCCGGCCAAGCGCGCGCAGCAGGAGAAGGACGCCATGCAGCGCGCCCTGGGCGGCGGCCCCGCCGCGAAGCCCGCGGCACCGGCCGGCTCGGCCTTCGGCGTCGGCCCCAAGCAGGGCGACGAGGCACCCGACCTGAACAGCATCGAGCTGCCCCCGGGCCTGGAGAAGTTCCTGGGTCGGTGAGTTCCGGGACCGGTGAGCCGGATCCCGCAGGGGTGGTGCGGGGCCGGCGAGGACGCCGGGGCGGGCAGGTGGCTGGGGCACGGCAGGGGACAGGTCCACGGGGTGACGGGTAGAGCGAAGGAGCCGCATGTCTGCGCTGGAAGGTCCGACCGCGGCGATCCGTGGGCGCATCCTGCTCGGTGACGACCGCGAGGCCGAGGAGCTGTGGGTCCGCGGCGGACGTGTCAGCCTCACCCGGCCGTCGGCGCAGGGCACCAACATGCGGGTGCTGGAGGGCTGGGCGCTGCCCGGCCTGGTCGACGTGCACTGCCACATCGGGCTCGCGGCCGACGGCGCCGTCTCCCCGGAGGAGGCCGAGAAGCAGGCCGTGGCCGACCGCGACTCGGGCGTCCTGCTGATCCGCGACGCCGGCTCGCCGCTGGACACCGTGTGGGTGCACGGGCGTACCGACCTGCCGCACCTGCTGCGGGCAGGGATGCACCTGGCGCGGCCCAAGCGGTACCTGCGGGACTACGGGCTGGAGCTCGACTCCCCGGAGCAGCTCCCCGAGGCGGTGCGCACGCAGGCCCGGCGCGGCGACGGCTGGGTCAAGCTCGTGGGCGACTGGATCGACCGCACCCTCGGGGCCGACGGCGACCTCCGGCAGCTGTGGCCGGAGGACGTGCTCCGTGAGGCCGTGGCCGTGGCCCACGCCGAGGCGGCCCGCGTGACCGTGCACGCCTTCGCCACCGAGACGATCGACACCCTGCTGGCGGTGGGGGTGGACTGCATCGAGCACGGCACCGGCATGACGGCGGAGCACATGGCCGAGGCCGCCCGGCGCGGCATCGCCGTCACGCCGACCCTGCTGCAGGTGGGGCAGTTCGAGAGCATCGCGGCGCAGGCCGACGGCAAGTACCCGGTGTACGCGGAGCGGATGCGCGGCATGTACGCGCGCCGGTACCAGCAGGTCCGGGACCTGTACGAGGCCGGCGTGCAGCTGCTGGTCGGCACGGACGCGGGCGGCACCATCTCGCACGGCCGCATCGCCGACGAGTGCGCCGAGCTGGTCGCGGCCGGCATCCCCGCGGCGGAGGTCGTCGCCATGGCGTCCTGGCGCGCCCGCGACTACCTGGGCTTCGGGGCCGTGGTGGAGGGGTCCAGCGCGGACCTCGTGGTCTACCCGGCCGACCCGCGCGAGGACATCGAGGTGCTCCGGCACCCCACCGCGGTGGTGCTGCGGGGCGTGGTCTACCCGACCGCGCACTGACGGCCCGTGTGACGCACACGCGGTTGGTGGGGCCTCTCGGCGTCTGGCACAATATGCAGGTACTCGGCATGCCCGGACCCCTCTCACCCGGTCAGGTCGTGTCCCGGTCCCACCCACTGCTTCACCCCACGTCGCGGTGCTCGGGGCCATCCCATCAGAACCAGGAGAGACCACTTCGTGGCTGTCAAGATTCGTCTCAAGCGCCTCGGCAAGATCCGGGCCCCGTACTACCGCGTCGTCGTCATGGACTCGCGCGTCAAGCGCGACGGCCGTGCGATCGAGGAGATCGGCAAGTACCACCCGACCGAGGAGCCGTCGCTCATCGAGATCAAGTCGGAGCGCGCGCAGTACTGGCTCGGCGTCGGCGCGCAGCCGACCGAGCAGGTCGCCGCTCTGCTCAAGGTGACCGGTGACTGGCAGAAGTTCAAGGGCCTGCCGGGTGCCGAGGGCACCCTGAAGGTCAAGGGCGAGAAGGCCGACGCCGCCGCCGCGATCGAGGCCGTGAGCGCCGACGCCGAGAAGGCCAAGGCGAAGGCTGCCGAGAAGGCCGCCGCCGCTGCCGCCGAGGCTCCGGCCGAGGCCGCTGAGGGCGACGAGGCCTGATGCTCTCGGAGGCCCTCGAGCACCTGGTGCGCGGCATCGTGGACAACCCGGACGACGTCCGCGTGTCCGCGAAGACGCTGCGCCGTGGTGACCTGCTCGAGGTCCGTGTGCACCCTGACGATCTCGGCCGGGTCATCGGCCGCGGTGGTCGCACGGCGCGCGCACTGCGCACCGTGATCGGTGCGCTCGCCACCGAGGGCCCGGTGCGGGTCGACGTCGTGGACGTCGACCGGCGCTGATCCTTCAGCACCCAGCACGACGACGAGGCCCGGTCCGTACGCGGACCGGGCCTCGCTCATTGCCACATCTTCGAGGAGTGACATGCAGCTGACCGTGGCCCGCGTCGGCAAGGCGCACGGGCTCAAGGGCGAGGTCGCCCTCGACCTGCGCACGGACGACCCCGAGTCCCGGCTCGCGATCGGCGAGCGGCTCGAGACCGTGCCCGCCGGTGCCGGACCCCTGACGGTCACCCGGGCGCGTGAGCACCAGGGCCGCTGGCTGGTCACCTTCGCCGAGGTCGCCGACCGCACCGCGGCCGAGGAGTTGCGCGGGACCGAGCTCGTGGTCGAGGCGGACGCCTCCGACGAGGAGGACGCCTGGTACCCGCACGAGCTGGCGGGGCTGCGCGTGGAGCTCGAGGACGGCACCGTCGTCGGCAAGGTCGTCACCCTGGAGTACCAGCCCGCCCACGAGGCGCTGCTGATCGAGGAGGACCTGCCCGACGGCGGTACGACCCGCACGCTGGTGCCGTTCGTCCTGGCGATCGTGCCCGTGGTCGACGTCCCGGGCGGCCGCGTTGTGCTGACCCCGCCCGGCGGGCTGCTGGCCCGCGACGCGGACGCCGCCGTCGTCGACCGTGCCGACGACGACCGGGAAGACGACTGACGTGCGCGTCGACGTGATCTCGATCTTCCCGGACTACCTGTCCGTGCTCGACCTGTCGCTGGTGGGCAAGGCGCGGCAGCGCGGCCTTCTGGACCTGCGCGTGCACGACCTGCGCGACTGGACCACGGACCGGCACCGCACCGTCGACGACACCCCGTTCGGCGGGGGAGCGGGCATGGTCATGCGGCCCGACGTGTGGGGGCTGGCGGTCGACGACGTGCTGGACGGCGACGCGGCGGGCACGCACCTGATCGTGCCGACGCCGTCGGGCGAGGTGTTCACACAGCGGCACGCGGAGTCACTCGCGTCGGCCGAGCAGCTCGTGTTCGCGTGCGGGCGCTACGAGGGCATCGACGCGCGCGTCGCCGAGCACTACCGCGCCGCCGGGGTCGCCGTGCACGAGCTGTCGATCGGCGACTACGTGCTCAACGGCGGCGAGGTCGCCTCGCTCGTGATGATCGAGGCCGTGGCCCGGCTGATCCCCGGCATGGTGGGCAACCCGGACTCGCTGGTGGAGGAGTCGCACGGCGCCGCCGGCCTGCTGGAGTACCCCGTGTACACGAAGCCGCCGTCGTGGGCCGAGCTCGAGATCCCGGAGGTGCTGCTCTCGGGGCACCACGCGAAGATCGAGCGCTGGCGCCGGGACCGTGCGCTGGAGCGGACGGCGGCGCGGCGGCCGGACATGATCGCGGCCCTGGACGTGGCGGGCCTGGACAAGCACGACCTGGCGCTGCTCGCGGAGCTGGGCTGGGTGCCGGGGCCGGACGGCGACGGGCGGCTCGTGCGGGCCTGAGGTCCGCGCCGGCGCGGGTCACACCCGCTCCGATGGTTGGCCTGCCCGTTCGTATGGCAGAATTACCCGTTGGTGCGTCGCCGGTCAGGTCTCTGCCACAGGGGACGACCGGGGCGGGCAACCGCCCCCGACCGGGTCAAGCCGCACCGCCATCCACACCCTTTCGGGACCCCGACGGCCGCACGGCCGGAGCGGGCCCACGAGATTCGCGCCTGACCTGTGGCAGGCCCGGAGAGAACGATGCAGAAGCTCGACAACATCGGCGCAGCCTCGCTGCGGTCCGACATCCCGGCCTTCCGTGCCGGTGACACCGTCAAGGTCAACGTCAAGGTCGTCGAGGGCAACCGCTCCCGCGTCCAGGCGTTCCAGGGCGTCGTCATCTCCCGCCACGGCGGCGGGATCGGCGAGACCTTCGCCGTCCGCAAGGTCAGCTTCGGTGTGGGCGTGGAGCGCAAGTTCCCGCTGCACGCGCCGACCATCGAGTCGGTCGAGGTCGTCACCCGCGGTGACGTGCGTCGCGCCAAGCTGTACTACCTGCGCGAGCTGCGCGGCAAGAAGGCGAAGATCCGCGAGAAGCGCGAGAACTGAGCGTTCTGAGCGCTCCGGCGCTCCGCTGACATCGGCCGCCGCCCTCGTCCACCGAGGGTGGCGGCCGATGTCGTACCCGGAGGGGTTCGTGGGAATGTCCGGCAGGTTGGATGTTCGCCCGCGTGACCATTTCGCCGGGGACCCCCAGTGGTGACAGAGTTAGGCACGTGACGAGTTTCGACCGGGTGGCACCGCCCACCCCTATCGATGGGACGCCCTTGAGCTCAGATGATCCGTGGGAAAGCAGCGGGGCGCATCGGCAGGGTGGCGCCGCGCACGGTCGTGAGCCGCGCCGGCAGCAGTCGGGCGTCCTCGCGATGCTCAAGGAGATCGCGATCATCGTGGTCAGCGCGCTGGTCCTGTCGTGGCTGATCAAGACGCTGCTGGTCCAGCCGTTCTACATCCCGAGCGCGTCCATGGAGGACACGCTGACCGAGGGTGACCGGGTCATGGCGTCGCGGCTGACGCCCGGCCCGTTCGACCTTGAGCACGGGGACATCGTCGTCTTCGTGGACCCGGGCGACTGGCTGCCGCCGTACGTGCCGCCGGAGCGCGGCCCGGTGGGCGACGCCGCGGTGTCGTTCCTGACGACGGTCGGCCTGCTCCCGCAGGACACCGGCGACCACCTCATCAAGCGCCTGATCGGCCTGCCCGGCGACAAGGTCGTCTGCTGCGACGCCGAGGGCCGTGTGTCGGTCAACGGCACGCCGCTCGACGAGACGTACATCAAGCCCGGTTCGGTGCCGAGCCAGGACCCGTTCGACGTCACCGTGCCGGACGGCATGCTCTGGGTGATGGGTGACAACCGCCAGAACTCCCAGGACTCGCGCTACAACCGCGGCAAGCCGGGCGGCGGGTTCGTGCCCGTCGACAACGTCGTCGGTACGGCGTTCGCGACCGTGTGGCCCCTGGACCGCCTGGACTGGCACAGCAACCCGAGCGACGTCTTCGACGGCGTCCCGGACGCCCCGCCCGCGGGGAAGTAGGCGGTGCGCAAGGTGCCCACGCTGCGGCAGGAGAGGGCGCTCCTCGCCTCGGGCGCCCGCCTCGTGGCGGGCATGGACGAGGTCGGGCGCGGGGCGCTGGCCGGTCCGGTCAGCGTGGGCGTCGTCGTGGTCGACGCCACGACGCGCACCGGGCCCAAGGGCGTGGCCGACTCCAAGCTGCTCACGCCGGGCGCGCGCGAGACCATCGCGCCCGCCGTCCGCCGCTGGGCGGTCGCGTGGGGCGTGGGGCACGCCGGACCGGCCGAGATCGACGAGGTGGGGATCATCGCCGCGCTCCGCCTGGCCGGACGGCGGGCGCTGGCCCAGGTGCGGCAGGTGTGCGGTGACGTCGACGTCGTGGTGCTGGACGGCAAGCACAACTGGCTGTCCACCCCGGCGCTCGACCTGTTCGCCGCGGCCGATGCCCCGGAGGACGACCTGCCGGAGCCCGCGGTGCGGACGCTGATCAAGGCCGACATGACCTGCACCTCCGTGGCGGCCGCGAGCGTGCTGGCCAAGGTGGAGCGCGACGCGATCCTGGTCGAGCTCGCGCAGCGGCACCCCGAGTACGCGTGGGACCAGAACAAGGGCTACAGCGCGAAGGCGCACATGGACGCCCTGGGCCTGCACGGGCCCACGCCACAGCACCGCAGGTCCTGGAACCTGCCCGGAACGGCGGCGTCGGTGGGATGATGTCGCTGTGAGCGCTGAAGACCTCGAGAACTACGAGACGGAGATGGAGCTAGCGCTCTATCGCGAGTACCGCGACGTGGTGGGCCTGTTCGCCTATGTGGTGGAGACCGAACGCCGGTTCTACCTGGCGAACCAGGTCGACCTGCAGGTGCGGTCCGCCGCGGGCGAGGTGTACTTCGAGCTGCGGCTCGGGGACGCCTGGGTGTGGGACGTGTACCGCTCGGCGCGGTTCGTGAAGTCGGTGCGCGTGGTGACGTTCAAGGACGTGAACGTCGAGGAGCTGGCCAAGGCCGAGCTCGCGCTCTGACCCGCCCTCTCGACATTGCTCGGGGGTCGGTGCAGACCCCCGGGACGAGACCTCAACGGTTCGAGCGCGACCTCGACCCTGTGGATCGTCGATCCGTGCACAGGTGACCCCGCGGACCCCGTTGGCGGACCCCTCCGTGACCAAGGCTGGTCACGGAGGTGGACGCGATGGCGAAGAAGGACGGCGTAGGCCGGTACGGCGAGCGGGTCGCGGTGCGGCACGTGGAGGCGCGCGGCTGGCGGGTGCTCGACACCAACTGGCGCGGCAGCGAGGGTGAGCTCGACATCGTCGCGCTCGACGGCGACGTGCTCGTGGTGGTGGAGGTCAAGACCCGGTCAGGCCCGAGGTTCGGGCATCCCGCGGAGGCGGTGACGCCGCGCAAGCTGACCCGGATCAAACGGCTGACGGGGCAGTGGCTCACCGTCTTCCGGGAACGCCTCGCGGCGGAGCGGTTGGAGGCGGAGCAGCCGGCGGGCGGTCCCGAGACGGGCGGTCCGGTGGCGGTGCTGCCCGACGTGCGGACCTGGTTCGGCGCGATCCGCATCGACGTGGTGGCGGTGACGCTCCAGCGGCAGGGACCCGCCGTCGTCGAGCACCTCGAGGCGGTGGCCTGATGGGGATCGCGACCACGCGGGCGGTGTCGCTCGTCGGCATGCAGGGGCACGTGGTGGAGGTGCAGGCGCACCTCGCGGCGTCGGTCCCGGGGTTCACACTGGTGGGCCTGCCCGACGCCGCGCTGAACGAGTCGCGGGACCGCGTGCGGGCCGCGGTGACCTCCACGGGGCTGCCCTGGCCGGTCAAGAAGATCACCGTGAACCTGTCGCCCGCGTCGCTGCGTAAGCAGGGCAGCACGTACGACCTGGCGATCGCGGTGGCGATCCTCGCGGGTACCGACGGGCCGTCGTCCCCGGGGATGCGCCGGACGGGCCTGGACCGGGTGGTGCACCTGGGCGAGCTGGGGCTCGACGGGCGGATCCAGCCGGTGCGCGGGGTGCTGCCGACCGTGGCGGCCGCCGTGGCGGCGGGCTTCCCGGACGTCGTGGTGGCCGCCGGGGACGCGGACGAGGCGCGGCTGGTGCCCGGTGCCCGGGTCGTGGGTGCCGCGAGCCTGGCCGAGGTGGTGGCGCTGCACGGTGGTCCGCCGGAGCTGGTGCGCGAGGTGGTGGCGGTGCGGCCGGTCCGCACGTCGCTCTCCGCGCGGCTGCCGGGGGACCTGGCCGACGTCGTGGGGCAGGAACGGCCGCGCGCGGCCCTGGAGGTGGCGGCCGCGGGCGGGCACCACCTGCTGCTGGTCGGACCGCCCGGCGCGGGCAAGACGATGCTGGCCTCCCGGCTGCCGGGCATCCTCCCGGACCTGACCGACCGCGAGGCCGTCGAGGTCACGGCCGTGCACTCCGTGGCCGGCACGTTCGATCCCGGCGGCGGGCTGATCCGCCGTCCGCCGTACGAGGACCCGCACCACACGGCCACGCAGGCGGCCGTGGTGGGCGGCGGCTCCGGCATCCCGCGGCCGGGGGCGGTGTCGCGGGCGCACCGCGGGATCCTGTTCCTGGACGAGGCCCCGGAGTTCGGCGCCCGGGTGCTGGAGACCCTGCGCCAGCCGCTGGAGCAGGGCGAGCTGGTGATCCACCGGTCGGGCGGCGCGGCGCGCTACCCGGCCCGGTTCCAGCTCGTCATGGCGGCCAACCCCTGTCCGTGCGGGCTGGCCATCGGCAAGGGCCTTGAGTGCACCTGCTCGCCGACGCTCCGGCGCCGGTACTTCGCGCGGCTCTCCGGGCCCCTGCTGGACCGGGTGGACGTGCAGGTCGAGGTCCAGCCGGTGGATCGGGTCGAGCGCATGGAGGGCACGTCCGAGCCGACATCGGCGGTGGCCGCACGCGTGCTCGCCGCCCGCCAGGCCGCCCGCGCCCGCCTGGCGGAGACGCCCTGGTCCACCAACGCGGAGATGCCCGGGCGGTTCCTGCGCGACCTGCTCCGGCCGCACCCCGGGCTGCTCGCCCCGATCGAGAAGGCCATGACCGCCGGGAGGCTCAGCCTGCGCGGCGTCGACCGGGTGCTGCGGATCGCCTGGTCCATCGCGGACCTCGCCGGGCGCGCGGCGCCCACCGTGGCCGACGTCGGCAACGCCCTGCTGCTGCGCACGGGAGGCGAGCATGACTGACCCGCTCTTCGAGCTGCCGCGCACCGGCCTCCGCTTCGACCGGGACGACCCGGTGCTGGCCCGGGCGGCATGGAGCCGGATCGCGGAACCGGGGGACCCGGTCGCGGGGGCGCTCGTGGGACACCTCGGCCCGGTCGACGCCCTCGACTGGCTGATCGACGCCGCCCGCGACCCCGACCGTGCCGGTATCGCCCTACGGAGGATCGGCGGGGCGGGCGCCATCCAGGGAGCACTCGCCGGATCGCCCGGACGGGCCGATGCGCCGGGCCACCTGCGCGGGCCGGACCCCGAGGGGCCGGTGGCCGCCGCGGGCCGGGCCGCCGGCCTGGTCGTGGCCGCGGTCGGGCGCTGGGCGCCCCGGCTGGAGCGCCTGGACCCCGAGGGGGAGCTAGCGGTGCTCGACCGCTACGCCGGCACGTTCCTCACCCCGGACCACCCCGGGTGGCCGACGGCGCTCGACCGCCTCGGCGCGGCCGCGCCCCTCGCGCTGTGGGTCCGGGGCGACGCCGACCTGGCGGCGCTCGCGGACCGTTCGGTGTCCCTGGTCGGCTCGCGCGCCTGCACCACCTACGGGGTGCGGGTCACGCGAGACCTGGCGTGCGGGCTGGCCGACCGTGGGTTCACGGTGGTCTCGGGCGGCGCCAACGGGATCGACGCGGAGGCGCACCGCGGGGCGCTCGTCTCGGGGGCGCGGACCGTGGCGTTCCTCGCGGGCGGGGTCGACCGGCTCTACCCGGCGGCCAACACGGACCTGCTCCGGCGCGCGATCGACCAGGGCGCCGTGGTGAGCGAGGTCCCGCCGGGCTCGGTGCCGGGCAAGCAGCGGTTCCTCCAGCGCAACCGGCTCATCGCCGCCTTCACGGCGGGCACGGTGGTGGTCGAGGCGGCACTGCGTTCCGGCGCGCTGTCCACGGCGAACCACGCGGCGAAGCTCCTGCGCCCGCTCGGCGCGGTGCCGGGGCCGGTCACGTCGATGGCGTCCAGCGGCTGTCACGAGCTGCTCCGCCGAGGCGCGGCCGTCTGCGTGACCGACGCCGCGGAGGCCGCCGAGCTGGTCGGTGACCTCGGTGAGACCGCCCCGCGCCGCCAGGGCGAGACCCGCCCCGGTGACGACCTCGACGCGGCGGGCAAGGCGGTGCTCGACGCACTGCCCGTGCGCAAGCCGGCGCACGAACGCTCGATCGCGCGGACCGCCGGGCTGGCGCTCGCCGACACGACGGGTGCGCTCGGCCTGCTGGAGCTGATGGGGCTGGCCGAGCAGCGGGACGGCGGGTGGCGCCGGCGGTGACGTGGGGCGCCCGGCCCCGGCCTGCACCGGGGCCGGGGCCGGGCGTTCGGAGCCGTGCCTCCGCCGACAGGACCCGGCCGCGAACGTGTCAGGCGGCCGGGTCGAGGAGGAGCTTGCCGACGGTGCTCCGGGAGCGCAGGGCCTCGTGCGCGCCGCGGGCGTCGGACAGCGGGTAGTCCCCGCCGGCGACGGCGCGGATCTCGCCACGTCCGGCCAGGTCGAACAGCTCGGTCAGCGCTCTGCCGTAGAGGTTGCCGGGCAGCTTGAACAGGTGCGGCAGCCACATGCCCGCGATGGTGCTGCTGTGGCCGAGCAGGTTGCGCAGCTCGACGGGCCTGGGCTGCTCACGCCCGGCCATGCCGTAGAAGACCAGCCGACCGAACGGGGCGAGAGCGGCCACGCTCTGGTCGGTCGTGGTCCCGCCGACCATGTCGAGCACGACGTCCACGCGCCCTTCGTTGGCCTCGATCAGGGCCGTCGTCATGTCGGTGGCGCGGGAGTCGACGGCGACGTCGGCCCCGAGGCCGAGGGCCAGCGCGCGCTTGTCGTCGGTGCTCGCGGTGGCGACGACCCGCCCGGCGCCCCAGGCCTTGGCGAGCTGTACGGCGATCGTGCCCACCCCTCCGGCGGCCGCGTGCACGACCACCGACTCGCCCGCCTCGAGGTGTGCGTTCTTGCGCAGCAGGATCCAGGCGGTCGTGCCCTGCACCAGCATCGACAGCGCGGTGAGGTCGTCGACGTCGTCCGGTACGGGAAAGGTCAGGGCCGCGTCGGCGACGGCGCGCTCCGCGTACCCGCCCCCGCCCGTCAGCAGCGCGGCGACCCGGCGGCCGTCCGCGGTGCGCCCGACGACCTCGCTCCCGGGGACGAACGGCAGCTCGGTCGGCGTCTGGTACGAGTTCTCGATCTGGTGGGTGTCGGCGTAGTTGACGCCGATGCGGGAGACGTCGATCAGCACCTGCCCCGGTCCCGCCGTCGGCTCCGACACCTCGACGGGCCTGAGCATCTCGGGCCCACCGAACTCGGTGATCTGTACGGCACGCATCATCGCGGTCCTCCTGCGCTCGTCCGGCTGCACTCGTCCGACCCGAGTCTGGCAGAGGCCCGGCGCCGGCCCAGCTCACCGCACCTGTCCGCCTGAGCAATCACGGCGCGCCTGCTTCACCCGGTGGCGGGCGCGCGGCACACTGGCAAACGTGGACCTTACCGACCTGTCCGGCTTGCCTCGGCTGCCCGAGCAGTTGTCCGACGCCGTGTCCCGCTTCGCCAGCTACCTCCACGCGCAGCGCGGGCACTCCGCCCACACGCGGCGTGCCTACGTGGCGGACGTGACCGACCTGCTGCGGTACGCGATGCGGCACGGGAGCACGAGCCTCGACGAGATCGACCTGACGCTGCTGCGCGGGTGGCTCGCGTCCCAGTCCGAGCGCGGGCTCGCGCGATCCACGCTCGCCCGCCGCGGGGCCTCCGCGCGAGCATTCCTGCGCTGGGCGCACCGCACCGGGCTCGTGCCCGTGGACCCCTCGGCCCGCCTCGCGAGCCCCAAGGTGCCCCGCACCCTCCCGACGGTGCTTGACGTCGACGCGGCCGGCCGACTGCTCGACGGCGCCCGGGCCGCCGCGGACGGCGCCGACGAGCCGGACCGCCCGGCGGCGCTGCGCTCGTGGGTGGCCGCCGAGCTGCTGTACGGCGCCGGGATCCGCGTGGGCGAGCTGGTCTCTGTCGACGTCGGGCACGTGGACCCGCGCGACCGGCTGGTGCGGGTGCTCGGCAAGGGTGGCAAGGAGCGGGTGGTCCCGTTCGGTATCCCTGCCGCCCGGGCCGTGGAGGCCTGGCTGGCCGACGGCCGCCCGGCGTTCATGACCGCCACCACCGGCGACGCGTTCCTGGTGGGAGAGCGCGGCGGACGCTGGGGCCAGCGGCAGGTGCGCGAGGCCGTGCACCGGCTCGCGGCCCAGGCCGGCGTCGACGACGTCGCCCCGCACGCGCTGCGGCACTCCGCCGCGACGCACCTGCTGCAGGGCGGCTCCGACCTCCGCGCGGTGCAGGAGGTCCTCGGCCACGCCAACCTCGCCACCACCCAGCGCTACACCCATGTGGACGCCGAGCGGCTGCGCAGCGTGTACGCGCAGGCGTTCCCGCGCGCCTGACCGGCCAGTCCTCAACCGGCCGCTCCTCAACCGTCCGGCAGCAGCACGATCGGCGGCCGGTCCAGCAGGGACAACGGGTCGATGTAGCGCTCGCCCCGCCGCACGCCCCAGTGCACGCACGACCGGGGCGCGCAGTGGTTCGGCGTCGTCCCGTCTGCGCCGTCCTCCACCACGCCGACCGCCGTGCCCGCGGCCACCGCCGTGCCGACCGGCAGGGACGCCGCCACCGGTTCCAGGCTCGTGCGCAGGCCGTCGGGATGGGTGACCACCACGACCCCGCGGCGGGCGACCTGCCCGGCGAACGTGACGACTCCCGGACCCGGGGACACCACCGGCGAACCCACCGCGGCCGTCAGGTCGACACCGCGGTGTCCCGCGCCCCACTCCTCCTCGGGCGGGTCGAACAGGCGCTCCACGCCGGCCGGCGGGTTGATCCCCGCGACGGGCGGCACGTAGCCGGTTGCCGCGGATCCGGCCCAGTGGCCGCCGGATCCGGCGGCGCGTGGACGAGCGGCCGCCCCGGCGGCGCGAGGCCCGGCAGCATCCGGCCCGGCGTCATCCGCCCCCGCGACACCGGCGGCCCGCAGGGCGAACGGGCCGGTGGCGTCGGCCGGGACCGCGACGTCGGGCCCCGTCCGTAGCGCGCCGGCGGGCGGCGCCGTCGCCACGGTGACGAGAAGGATCGCGACCGCGACGAGAGCAAGGAGCGGCAGGAGGCGTCGGGCCGGGGCCCGACCACTGGTCCGGCGGGGGATACGGGAGTTCGTCATGCCGTGAGCATCACCTGCCGGGCCGACGGGCGGGAGGACGCCGGGACCCGCCTGTGCACGAACCGGCCCGGAGGCGCCCTGTGGTCGCACTCGTTGCCTTCTGCCGCCGTCACGAGGGGTCGGTCGGCGGTCGGGAGCGCTCCCCGGGACGACCCCGCAGGACCACCCGAACGAGAGCGGGCGACGTCACAGCGGGAGCCCGTCGCCGAGGTCCTCGCCGCAGGGGCCGTTCGGGTAGACTTCAACCCGCGACCGGCATGTGCTGCCAGTCCGGCAGTCGTCCAGCTCCGCTGGCCCTCTGCCTGACAGGGGATCTCCGGTCGACATCGCGCGCCACATCGAGTCGCGTCCGGCAGTGGTCCGGCCCCAGGGTCGGCGTCGGGAACGACGTGGCGCCAGGGGCACCTTCACGAGAAGGCGCCGCCAACCGAACCGTGGCCCAGGACTTGCGTCCTGTGCCGCCTGAAATGCGTGCGGAGCCCCGGGTCGATCCCGGACCGCACCGAAAGGACGTGTCATGGCCGTCGTGTCCATGCGCCAGCTCCTCGAGAGCGGTGTCCACTTCGGACACCAGACCCGCCGTTGGAACCCGAAGATGAAGCGCTTCATCTTCACGGAGCGCAACGGCATCTACATCGTCGACCTGCAGCAGTCGCTGCACTTCATCGACAGCGCCTACGACTTCGTCAAGGAGACGGTCGCCCACGGCGGCTCCATCCTCTTCGTCGGCACCAAGAAGCAGGCCCAGGAGCCGGTTGCCGAGCAGGCCGCCCGCGTCGGGATGCCCTACGTGAACCACCGCTGGCTCGGTGGCATGCTCACCAACTTCACCACGGTGCACAAGCGTCTCCAGCGCCTCAAGGAGCTCGAGGAGATCGACTTCGACGACGTGGCCGCCTCGGGCCTCACGAAGAAGGAGCTCCTTGTGCTGCGCCGCGAGAAGGACAAGCTCGCGCGCACCCTCGGCGGTATCCGTGACATGGCCAAGGTCCCCTCGGCCGTCTGGATCGTCGACACCAACAAGGAGCACCTCGCGGTGGACGAGGCCCGCAAGCTGGGCATCCCCGTCGTGGCGATCCTCGACACCAACTGCGACCCCGACATGGTCGACTACGCGATCCCGGGCAACGACGACGCGATCCGTTCCGTCACGCTGCTCACCCGCGTGATCGCGGACGCCGCCGCCGAGGGCCTCATGCAGCGTCACTCGGGCGGTGCCAAGACCGGCACCGAGGCCGAGGCCGCCGCCGAGCCGCTGGCCGAGTGGGAGCGCGAGCTCCTCGCCGGTGACACCACCGAGGGCACGGTCGAGACCCCGGCCGCCGCCGCCGAGGGCACCGTCGACGAGGCCGCCGCCGAGGCTGCTGCCGCCGCCACCCCGGCCTCCCCGGCCGAGGTCGTGGAGGCCGCCGAGGCCGCCGAGGCCGCTCCGGCTGCTGCTCCCGAGGCCGAGACCGAGAAGTGATGCGCTGCGTCGGCCGGGTGCGCATCACGCGGACCCGGCAGGCGCGCCGTCCCTGACGGTCGTACGACCTCCCAAGAACAACACGACTGCACGGAGGACCAGAACAATGGCGAACTACACCGCCGCTGACATCAAGGCGCTGCGTGAGCGGACCGGCGCCGGCATGCTCGACGTCAAGAAGGCCCTGGACGCGGCCGACGGCGACGCCGACAAGGCCATCGAGATCATCCGGACCAAGGGCCTGGCCCGCGCCGCCAAGCGCGAGGGCAACGCCACGTCCGAGGGTCTCGTCGCCGTCAAGGTCGAGGACACCGCGGCCGGCCAGGTCGCCACCATGATCGAGCTGAACGCCGAGACCGACTTCGTCGTCAAGAACGAGAAGTTCATCTCGCTGGCCGAGGCCGTCCTGGAGGCCACCGCTGCCGCCGGTGCCGCCGACGAGGTCGCGGCGTCCGCCGCTCCCGCCGGTGAGGGCACGGTCGCCGAGCTCATTGCCGCTCAGGGCGCCACGCTGGGCGAGAAGCTCGTCCTGCGCCGCGTCGCGCGCGTCGAGGGCCCGAAGGTCACGACCTACCTGCACAAGACGGCCAAGGACCTGCCGCCGTCGATCGGTGTCCTCGTGGTCACCGACGAGGCGGGCGCGGCCGTCGCCAAGGACATCGCGCAGCACGTCGCCGCGATGGCCCCGAAGTACCTCACGCGCGAGGACGTCCCGGCGGACGTCGTCGAGAAGGAGCGCGAGATCGCTCTGGAGACCTCGAAGAACGAGGGCAAGCCGGAGGCGGCGCTGCCCAAGATCGTCGAGGGTCGCCTGAACGGCTTCTTCAAGGAGGTCGTCCTGATCGACCAGCCGCTGGCGAAGGACCCGAAGACCACGGTCGGCAAGCACGTCGCCTCCGTGAACGGCTCCCTCACCGCGTTCGTGCGGTTCCGCGTCGGTTCCTGACGCAGCTCGTTCGGCCCGGTCCGCGCTTCGGCGCGGGCCGGGCCGACGCGTACGCGGCCGGTTCCGACGGAGCCGGACCGCACACCCCGCTCCGTCCGGAGCGCGGTGGGGCTTCGATACTTTCGGTGTGCCGTAGAGCCGGGCGGGCTCCAGGTCGCACCAGGGGTCTCGAGGCCGGTCCGGAGGCCCCTGCCTGGCGCAGAGGTGCGTCGCCCGCGAGTCGGGCGCAGTATTCCGGGAAGGGCCGGTGTCCCGGCATCGACGATCGAAGGGTGACGGATCAGTGAGTGACGAGGCGACGCAGAACTTCGCGGTGGACGTGGAGGGCAAGCCGGCCCGGCGCGTGCTCCTGAAGCTGTCGGGCGAGGCGTTCGGCGGTGGCAGCGTGGGGCTGGACGCCGACGTGGTCCGGCGCATGGCGAAGGAGATCGGCGTGGCCGTCCGGGACGGCATCCAGGTCGCGATCGTCGTCGGCGGCGGGAACTTCTTCCGCGGCGCCGAGCTGAGCGTGGCCGGCATGGACCGGGCCCGCGCGGACTACATGGGCATGCTCGGCACGGTCATGAACTGCCTCGCCCTGCAGGACTTCCTGGAGCAGGCCGGCGTCACGACGCGCGTGCAGACCGCCATCACGATGGGCCAGGTCGCCGAGCCGTACATCCCGCTGCGGGCGATCCGGCACCTGGAGAAGGGCCGCGTGGTGATCTTCGGCGCGGGTGCGGGCATGCCGTACTTCTCGACCGACACCGTCGCGGTGCAGCGTGCCCTGGAGACCGGCTGCGAGCAGGTCGTCATGGGCAAGAACGGGGTCGACGGGGTCTACGACTCCGACCCGCGACGCAACCCTGGCGCGAAGAAGCTCGACCACCTGACCTACACCGACGCCCTCGTGAACCGGCTCGGCGTCATGGACGACACGGCGCTGGCCATGTGCCGCGACAACGACGTCCAGATGCGGGTCTTCGGCATGGAGGGCGAGGGCAACGTCACGCGCGCACTGGCCGGCGAGCCGATCGGCACGCTGATCACGACGCGCTGAACCGTGGGACCCGGGCCCGCCCGGGAACTCGCGATCCTTTCGGTAGCCGGGCAAAGTGTCCGTAGAGTGGCCCCGGCACCACCCGTAGACCAACGACAGGAGCAGTGGTGATCGACGAGACCCTCCTCGAAGCCGAGGAAAAGATGGAGAAGGCGATCGAGGTCGCCAAGGAGGACTTCGCGGGCATCCGCACGGGCCGTGCGAACGCCGGGATGTTCAGCAAGATCACCGTCGACTACTACGGCGCGCCCACGCCGCTGCAGCAGCTGGCGTCCTTCAACATCCCGGACGCGCGGACCGTGCTGGTCGCCCCCTTCGACAAGGGCTCCGTGCCCGCCGTCGAGAAGGCGCTGCGCGACTCCGACCTGGGTGTGAACCCGGCGACCGACGGCAACGCCATCCGCATCGTGCTGCCCTCCCTGACGGAGGAGCGCCGGCGCGACTACGTCAAGCTCGCCAAGCAGAAGGCGGAGGACTCGCGCGTCTCGGTGCGCAACATCCGCCGCAAGGCCAAGGAGACGCTGGACCGCATCGTCAAGGACGGCGAGGCCGGCGAGGACGAGGTCGTGCGCGCGGAGAAGGAGCTGGACAAGCTGACCAAGAGCCACGTCGACATGATCGACCAGCTGCTCTCCAGCAAGGAGAGCGAGCTGCTCGAGGTCTGATGCCCGCACCGCCTCGAGACAGAACAGAGCGAGACAACGCGCACACCGCAGTGAGCCCAGAACCCGTACCCGGCGCGAAGGCCTCGCGCGCGGGCCGCAACCTGCCCGCGGCGATCCTCGTGGGCGTCGGCCTGCTCGGCGTCGTCGGCGCGTCCCTCTACTGGCGACCCGAACCGTTCGTCCTGTTCGTGGTGGTCCTGCTGTGGGCGGGGCTCTGGGAGCTGCGGCAGGCGTTCGCGCGCCGTGACCTGCGGCTGCCCATGGTCCCGCTCTTCGTGGGCACCGCGGGCATGGTGGTCTCCGCGTACCGGGGCGGTCCGGAGGCGCTGTTCGTGGCCTTCGTGCTGACCGTCGCCGCGACCGTGGTGTGGCGGGCGCTGGACGGCTCCGGCCTCAGTGCCGTGCGCGACTCGGCGGCGGGGATCTTCGCCGCGTCCTACCTGCCGTTCCTGGCCGGGTTCGTGGTGCTCATGCTCGCGCAGCCCGACGGCGAGATCCGTGTCGCGCTGTTCATCCTCCTGGCGGTCGCCAACGACACCGGCGGCTACATCGCCGGCGTCATGCTGGGCCGGCACCCGCTGGCGCCGACCGTGAGCCCCAAGAAGTCGTGGGAGGGCCTGGCCGGCTCGATCGTGCTGGCCACGGCCGTGGGCGTGCTCGGTTCGGTCTACGGGCTGGGCGAGAGCCCGGTCCTCGGGGTCGCGCTCGGCGTCATGACCGCGATCACTGCCACGGTCGGCGATCTCGCCGAGTCCCTCCTCAAGCGTGACCTAGAATTGAAGGACATGGGCTCATTGCTCCCGGGGCACGGGGGCGTGCTGGACCGCCTCGACTCGCTGGTCATCACAGCGCCCTTCGTCTATCTCGTGCTCTCGGTGGTTGCCTGATGAAAACTCCCCTTGCCCAGCCGGCCGTCCGTCCTTCGGACGAGACCCCGGCCATCCCGCTGCAGATGGCGCCGAAGCGCCGCGGCAAGCCGCCGAAGCACTTCGCCGACCTGACGCCCGAGGAGCGGGTCGCGTCGGTGGTCGAGGCGGGGGAGCCGGCCTTCCGGGCCAAGCAGCTCGCCACGCACTACTTCACGCACTACACCAGCGACGCGGCGCAGATGACGGACCTGCCGGCGAAGTCCCGCGAGGCACTGGCGGCGACGATGTTCCCGCAGCTCATCCGCCCCACGCGCAAGCTGGAGGCCGACGGCGGAACCACGGTCAAGACGCTGTGGCACCTGTTCGACGACGCCAAGGTCGAGTCGGTGCTCATGCGCTACCCGAACCGCACCACGCTGTGCGTCTCCAGCCAGGCCGGCTGCGGCATGGCGTGCCCGTTCTGCGCCACGGGCCAGCTCGGCCTGACCCGCAACCTGTCCACGGCGGAGATCCTGGAGCAGGTGCGCGCGGCCTTCCGCTCGCTGGCCGACGGCGAGATCCCCGGCGGCGTCACCCGGCTGAACAACCTGGTCTTCATGGGCATGGGCGAGCCGCTGGCCAACTACAAGGCCGTGATCGAGACGGTGCGCACGCTGGTGGCGCCGCAGCCCGAGGGGCTCGGCATGTCGGCACGCAACATCACGGTCTCCACCGTGGGCCTGGTCCCGGCCATGCAGAAGCTCACCAAGGAGGGCATCCCGGTGACGCTCGCCCTGTCGCTGCACGCGCCCGACGACGACCTGCGCTCCGAGCTGGTGCCGATCAACACCCGCTGGAGCGTCGACGAGACGCTGGACGCCGCGCGGAACTACTTCGAGGTCACCGGGCGTCGCGTCTCCATCGAGTACGCCCTCATCAAGGACATGAACGACCACGCCTGGCGGGCCGACCTGCTGGGCGAGAAGCTCAACTCCCGCGGGCGCGGCTGGGTGCACGTCAACCCCATCCCGCTCAACCCGACGCCCGGCTCCATCTGGACCGCGAGCGACCGGGATGTCGAGGACGAGTTTGTGGCACGATTGCGCGGTCACGGGATCCCGACCACTATCCGTGACACCCGCGGGAGCGACATCGACGGGGCCTGCGGGCAGCTGGCGGCTGAGGAGGACGACGAGTGAGTGGGATGTTCAACAGCGTGCCCGCGATGCGCACCGGGTACGACAAGGACGAGGTCGACGAGTTCTTCGAGCACGCCCGGCAGGCGTACGAGGGCCGTACCGCGGATCGGCTGACGAGTGCCGACATCCAGGCCTCGACCTTCGACCTGACCCGCGGCGGGTACAACACCCACGAGGTAGACGCGGCGCTCGACCGCCTGGAGGCGGCGTTCATCGCGCGACAGCGCGCGGAGTACGCCGCGGCGCACGGTCAGCAGGCCTGGATGAACGCGCTCGCCGAGCGCGCCCGTTCCCTGTACGGGCGTCTGGGCCGGCCCGACGGCGAGAAGTTCGCGCCTGCCGACCGCGGCTCGCAGGGCTACGACAAGGACGACGTCGACGACCTGTGCGACCGCCTGATCGGCTACTTCGACCGTCAGGAGCCGTTGACGGCCGGGGACATCCGGTCGGCGACCTTCGGCCGGGCCCGCGGGCCGGAGGCCTACGACGAGGCCTCCGTCGACGCGTTCCTCAGCCGTGCGGTGGAGGTCCTGCTCGGGGTGGAGTGACCCTGCTTGCCAGGTGGTGACAGGAGAGGGCGGGGCGCTGATCGGCGCTCCGCCCTCTCCTGTCCCGCCGTCCGCCGAGGTTCGCGGATCGTCAGACGGCGGCCGTCGCCTCCTGCTCCTCGCGCAGCAGCACCTTGTGCTGGGTCGCCGTCAGGAACTTCCGGATCGAGTCCCGGCTGCGGGTCAGGCAGTCGATGCGTGCCTGGACGCCCACCAGCTCGGAGGCGAGCTGCTCGGCGACCTCCCGCGGGCAGGTCGGATCCTCGCGGTTCGCGGCGTCCTCGGCGTCGATCAGGATCTTGACCAGCCGGGTCGGGATGCCCGCCTGGACCAGGCCGGCAACGCGGGAGACCCGCTCCACGTGCTCCTCCGTGTACGTCCGGTAGCCGTTGGCCGCCCGGTCCGCCTCGAGCAGGTCCTGCTGCTCGTAGTACCTGATCAGCCGGGTCGTGACACCTGTCCGCGTGGCGAGCTCACCGATCTTCATGACGTACCTCCGGGCAGGGCCTTGACATTGACACCAGTGTCAAACTTTAGCGTGGCGGGCATGGACATGACAGGCCCCGCCCCAACCGCCCCGACCAGCATCGACACCGCTCCGGCCGCCCCGGCCGGCCCCGAGCCCGGCACCCTGCCGTGGCCCTCCCTGCTCGTGCTCGGTGCCGGGACGCTGTTCATGGTCACCGCCGAGATGCTGCCCACGGCGGTGCTCCAGCAGATGAGCACCGGCCTCGGCGTCGCGGAGTCGAGCACCGGCCTGCTCGTCTCCGTGTGGGCGGCCGTCGTGGTGGTGCTGAGCTTCCCGCTCGTGCGGCTCACCCGCCGCCTGGACCGCCGCGCCGTGATCGCCGGGGGGCTGGCCGTCCTCGCGCTGTCCTCGGCGTTCACCGCCCTGGCCCCGACCTTTCAGGTGGCGGTCGGCGCGCGGGTGCTCGGCGCGGCCGCCGTCGGCCTGCTGTGGGCCACGACCAACGCGCACGTCGCCGACCTCGTGCCCGACCGGCTGCTGGGCCGCGCCATCGCCGTCGTGCTCGGTGGGGCGACGCTCGGGATGGTCGTCGGCACCCCGCTGGCCCGCCTCGTGGCGGATGCCGCCGGCTGGCGCGCCGCCTTCTGGGCCCTCGCGGTGCTCGGCCTGCTCGCCGCGGCCGCGGTCCGTCTGGTCGTCGCCCGCGCCGCGGTGCCCGACGGCGCGCCCGGCACCCCCGCGGACCCGGTCGGAGGGGGCGCCCGCACCACGGCCAGGGGCATGGGCCGGCTGCTGACCGTGACCGGCCTGGTGGCCCTGGTCCTGGTCGGGCACTACGGCGCGTACACCTACATCACCCGGCTCGCGGAGACGCCCGCCCACGCGCTGCCGGGCGGGATGAGCACCCTGCTGCTGGTGTTCGGGCTCGCCTCCGCCGTCGGCGTCGCGCTGGCCGGGCGGCTCGGGGAGCGCAGCGGCCCGGCGCTCGTGGTGAGCGTGGCCGCCACGGCGCTGGCTGTGCTCGGTCTCGGCGTGGACGCCGGCCCCGTGGTGGGGGTCGCCGTCGTCGTGACCTGGGGCGTGGTGTCGGGTGCCATGCCGCCGTTCGCGCAGACGCTGATCCTGCGGCTGGCCGGGCCGGAGCGTCGCTCGTTCGCCGGGGCGCTGATCCCGGTGCTGTTCAACGGCGGGATCGCCGTCGGGGCAGCGCTCGCCTCCGCGGTCGTGGCCGGCTCGGGCGTGGCGGCGCTACCCCTGCTGGCTGCCGTCGTGGTCGGCGTGGCGGCGACCGGTCTGGCCGGTGCGCTCCGCCGCGCCTGACCGACCCGACGGGTCAGCAGGCCTTGGCGGCCGGGCCGCTCGAACCCGTGTTGACGTACGCGTCCGAGATCCAGTTGCCCGGCCCGATCCGGTTCCACACGTTGCTGACGCCGTAGTAGCCGTCCACGCGGCTGCCCTTGGCGGTGCACTCGATCACGACGTTGGTGAAACGCCCGGCCTGCCCGACGGCGGAGTGGTTCGTGCCGGGGCCGGACCGCACGGTCAGGGGCCGGCCGCTGGTGCGCACCACGCCCTTCGGTCCGTTGCCGGTCCACAGGTACGTCACGGTGGTCCAGGCGTTGTCCTTCAGCCCGAGGCCGTCCCAGAAGGTGCCGTCGCCCAGGTCGATCCCCGCGGGGTTCGCGACCTTGCGGCCGAACCCGTCCTTCCCCTTGTTGTAGCCGTCCTGGTAGGCGGCCTGGGCCTGGGGCAGGCCCCGCGGCAGGTCGTCCCACGACTCGCGCTTGTGGGACCCGTTCCAGTGGTCGTCCTTGGTGTTCCAGGGGCCGACGTCCCAGACCGGGGCGTACGCGCACCGGCCCGTGCGCTCGGCGCAGACCCGCACCGAGTAGCTGCCCGAGTTCTTGGCCGACAGCCCGCGCCGCGACGGCAGGGCGACGAAGTGGTCACGCTTCTTGATGACGTGCCCGTTCGCGGTGGTGCCGCCCACCAGGCCCTCGCGGGTCGCGAAGACCTTGTAGGAGCGCCCGTCGGCCTTGGCCTGGACCTCGACCTCCTGCAGGGACCGCGACCGCTCCACCTCGGGCGTGAGTGTCACCTCCCGGACGGTCGGGGACGCGTCGGTGTCGCCGACCAGCGTGACGCGCGCCTGGAGGGTCGCGGACGCGACCGGGAGCGGCTCGCCGGCCGGGACCCACTCGGTCCACGAGTCGGGGCCCTCCTCGGCGAGGCGGCCGCGCACGTCCACGAGCACGGACGTGCCGTCGGGCGTGGCGGCGTCGACCTCGGCGGCGACGCCGGTCGCCGGGGAGCCGAGCTCCACCGGATCGGCGACGAGCTGGCCCGACGCCTCCCGGGGCCTGGGTGAACCGGCGGCGTCGCCCCCGCCTGCGGCAGTGGTCTCGGGGACGGCGAGGCGGAGCCCGTCGTCCGCGTGCCGCAACCCGGCGTCGTCCGGGCCGAGGGCGTCGAGATCGACGGACCAGGCCTGGGCGGCGAGGTCCGGGCCGGACCCGGTGCTCGGCGCGACGGCGGCGACGGCCGTGCCCGAGACGACCAGGAGGGCGCACGTGGTCGCTGCCAGGAGGGCGGCGCGGCGTCGGGAACTGCGGGCCTGGGTCACCATGCCCCGAATGTAAGCGCCACCTATTTCACCCGCGAGGCGAAGCGAGTGAAATTTCGGGCGGGCCCGGGTGGTGCATGATCGGGGGAGTACCGAGCACGACCTGAGACAGCGATCAGCAAGGAGAAGCACGTGTCCGAGTTCCTGGCCGACAAGCCCGGCAAGTACGACCTCGACGGCGACGGCATCACGGACGTCGAGGTCGCAGACACCGACGGCGACGGCGTCGTGGACGCCCAGTTCGAGGACTACGACGGCGACGGCGTGCCCGACGTCGAGCTGTACGACACCGACGGCGACGGCGTGCCCGACGTCGTCGTGGAGACCGCCGGCGGCACGCGGACCATCTCCGTGGACGCCGACGGCGACGGCGTGGACGACGCCGTGGACTCGTTCCCGGCCTGAGCCAAGACCGGGAACAGGGCCGCCCGCAGCCGCCCCGCCGCCGGTGTCACGCCGCGGCGGGCGCCTGCACGGGCCTGCCGTAGACGAGGCGGCGCAGCGCGACCTCGGCCGGGCCACGGCGGCCCGTCTGCTCCTGCCAGACGGCGAACGCCACCGTGAGCCCCCACACCAGCACGGCGTAGAGCAGCATGCTCCACGAGCTGAGGTACTGGCCGAGACCGAGGCCCCACGCGGCCAGGACCGGCGCGCACAGCACGGACTGCAGCAGGTAACAGGTCAGCGACCGCTTGCCCACTGCCTGGACGGCGCCGGCGAACGGCCCGTCCGTCAGGAAGAGGTTGCCCGACGGCGGCCCGCTGCGCCGCTGGGCGAGGCGGTGACCGAGCAGGCCGAACAGTGCCACGTACCCCAGGCCGCCGAAGAACCCGGTGAGGAACTGCACCGGATAGAAGACGACGGCCGCGTGGTCGGGCACGTCGATGATGCCGACGTGGTCGAGCGCGGAGGGCAGCGGTCCCAGCCAGCCGATCGTGATGCCGATGACGGCTACCCGGCGCAGCATGGGCAGGTGGTCGCCCGGGTTCTCCAGGATCCGGCGGCGTCCGGCCCAGAACGCGAGCAGCAGCATCATCGGCACCACCAGGGAGAGCAGGCCCTGCAGGAACGTGCCGAGCGTCCAGTACGTCAGCCGCTCCCCGATCGAGGCGAGGTACGACGTCACGGCCATCGAGTCGCTCGTCGGCGCGAGGTCGGCCGCGATGCTCCGCGCCATGGGGTCGTCGGCGGGGATCTGGGCGAGGAACCAACCGCCGACCAGCGCGAACACCGTGCCGATCGTCAGCAGGCCGCAGAACACCGACGTCCACACGATCAGCGTGCGGTCCTTGACCTGGAAGAACAGCCACACCATGAGCAGGCCGGCCAGACCGTACGCGCCCAGCACGTCGCCCATCCAGAGCAGCGCCGCGTGCACGAACCCGAACGCCAGCAGCAGCCAGTTGCGCTTCTGCAGCAGCCGGCGTGCCGCCTTCTCCGAGGTGCCCGAGGACACCTGGCGGTTGTAGAGCTGCATCATCCCGTACCCGAACAGGAACGCGAACATGGGGTAGGTCCGCAGGTCCACGGTGGTGATGATCAGGAAGTCGACCACCTTGTCGAGCGCGGACCCGTCGACCGGGTGCGACGCCCCGGAGCCCATGGTGCTGGCCCAGAGGTAGTAGGGCGTGTTCGCGATCGCGATCAGCAGGAGCATGAACCCTCGCGCCAGATCGGGGGCGGGGGAGCGTTCGGCGGCCTGGACGGGTCCTCGGGTGAGGGCGGTGGTCGTCATGGCCCCATCTCAGCAGGCCATGGGCGCCACCGCGAGGAAAGCGCTAGGCAGCGGGCTCCTCCAGCCGGGCGCGCTCCTCGTCGACGATCCGCCGCGCCAGCTCCTTGTCGCTGACGTCCGAGGTGCCGGCCCCGGGCGTGGTGGGCACCGTCGAGCGTCCGGCGTACTCCGCGAACAGCTCGGCCTTGGTGCCGAGGATCTCCAGGAGCCGCTCGTCCACGCTCTCCTCGATGAGCAGGCGGTGCACCTGCACGGTGCGCACCTGGCCCATCCGGTGCGCGCGGGCGATGGCCTGCGCCTCGACGGTCGGCTTGACCTGCGGCTCGCACAGGATCACCACGGAGGCGGCCTGGATGTTGAGCCCCACCCCGCCGGCCTCGATCTGGCTGACGAGCACCTTGGGCTCCTTCGCCTGCGTGAACTCGTCCACCAGCTCCTGGCGGCGGGCTGCGGGCACCGATCCGGTGATCGGCCCGACGGCGAGCGGGCCCAGCTCGGCGAGCACGCGCTCGATCACGTCGCGGAAGTAGGAGAAGACCACGACCTTGCGGTTGTTCTCCACGGCCTCGTCGACGATCTCGCGCAGCCGGACCAGCTTCGCCGTCGGCTCGGGGGCCTCGACGAACGCGGCACGGCGCATGTCGGCGAACGAGCGGCTCAGCACCGCGTGGCGGTAGGCGGCGCCGTCGTGCTTGCCGAACCGCTCCCACTCGTCCACCTGGACCAGCTCGGGCAGCTCGGTGAGCACGTCCTCCTGGTTGCGGCGCAGGTACACGGTCGCGACCGAGCGCCGGAAGGCGGAGGCGCCCGCCAGGCCCGCCGCGGGGTCGATGTCGTCGGCGACCTCGGGCTTGAGGTAGCCCACCAGGCTGCGGAACTCGTCCACGGTGTTCTCCATGGGCGTGCCCGACATGAACAGCACGCGCTCGGCCACGCGGGCCCACTCCGCCGTCCGCTCGGAGCGCTGCGCCTCCGGGTTCTTCACGTAGTGCGCCTCGTCCACCACGAGCAGGGCGGGGCGCGGCATGTCGCCCGCCCGCAGGTGTCCGAGCTGGGGGAAGGTCGCGATGCCGACGCCGCCGTCGGCCGCCCACTCCTTGATGCCCGCCTCGCGGTCGTCGCCGTGCAGCACACGGACGGTCAGCCTCGAGTGGGCCGCGACCTCGCGGGCCCAGTTGGCCGCGACGCTCGCAGGGCACACCACGAGAAAGTGTGTGCTCCCCTTCGCGGCGAGGTGGGCCATCACCGCGATGGCCTGGACGGTCTTGCCCAGGCCCATCTCGTCGCCGAGGATCGTGCGCCGCTGGGACAGCGCGTACCTGGCGCCGAACGCCTGGTAGGAGCGCAGCGAGACGTTGAGCAGCGAGGTGTCCAGGTCCTGCGTCGCGACCTCGCCGACGACGTCCTCGGGCAGGTAGCCCTCGGCGGCCTCGACGTCGATGCCGAGGTCGACCAGCTCGCCCAGCGCCGTGAAGTAGGCGGCGGCCCGTGCCTCGAAGTCGCTCCAGGCGTCGGCGTCGGACGTGTTCGTGAGCACCTCGTCCAGGGCGCGCAGGGCGTCGGTGATGCCCACGGCGTCCAGGTCGTCGGTCAGCGTGCGCAGGTCGGTCAGCGCGGCGTCGGCGCGGTCGGTGCGGCGCCGGCCGGCGAAGAACCGCCGCACGAACGTGGCCCGCACGGCACCCGTCTCGGCCAGGCGGGCGAGCTCGCGCACGTCGACGTCGAGCCGGTCCTGCCAGGTGCCGAAGAAGGCCTTGACCTGCAGGTGGTCGTGCAGCGCGCGCACCAGGCGCGTGGCGAGCGGGTCGGCGGGGGAGTGGTCCAGCCGGAAGGCGAGGCCGGCGTCCACGGCGCTGAAGACCTGCTGGGCCGCCTTCTGCAGCGCCTCCACCGTGCGGGCGCCGACGCCCGCGATCGCCGTGAGCTCCTCCGGGGCGGCGGCCCTGATCTGGCCGACGGTGCGGTACCCCGCCTGCTCGAGCGGGCCGAGGCGCAGACCGCCCGCGCCCACCTCGCGGACCCGGTCCAGGGGCACGTCGGACAGCTCGTCCAGCACGCGTGCGTCGCGGGCGGCGCGGTAGGCGGCGCGGACTCGGGCGGGCGCGCCACGGCGCTGGCTGAGGGTGCGGGAGCCCAGGTCGTGCCGGGTTCCGGCCTCCTCGAGCAGTTCGCGGGCGTCACCGCGGGACCAGGTCGTCATGGCCGACGACGGTACTGCGTGCGGGCCGTCCCGGAGGCCCCGACGCGCGTCGTGGACCGACGTTTCTTACATACCGGACCGAATGCCCATTCTGGTAGTTTCATCGCACCATTAACAGGAGGAAAAAGTGAGCACGGACGCACTGCCGGAGCAGGCACAGGCGGCGCAGGCCACCGCCGCAGGGGAGCCGACGCCGCAGGTGGCGCCGGAGGCGACGCCGGACGTCGTCCAGGGCGACACGAATCCGGAGCCGGCCGCGAGCCCGGCCCCGGTCGCCGGGCCGGAGGGGGTCGTGGCCCCGGCCGCGACGCAGGCACCGGCCGGAGCCGTGGCGCCGGTCGCGACGCCGGAGCAGGACGAGGACCCGGAGCGCGCGGACAACATCGAGACGCGGACCGCGGCCCGGCTGCACCAGCTGGTCGCGTCGGGCGCGGAGAAGCTGCCCGGCGAGGCCGGCAGCACCGTGTCCAAGCTGGCCGTCGCGCTGCTGTCGTTCGGCAGCCAGGCGGCGGCCAAGGACCAGGAGAAGTCGACCTCGGCCCTCGTGGGCGAGGCCGTCGGCCTCTTCAAGAGCCTGGACGACGACGACCCGGCCAAGCAGCGCAACGCCCTGGAGCACGCGCTGGAGACGTTCACGACGTCGACCATCGGCGGCAAGGAGCGCTCGCAGGTGCTCGAGGTCGCCGAGGAGGCGATGGGCCTGTGGAGCAAGCTCCGCGGGACGTCCTCCGGCCTCGCCAAGTCCGACGCCGCCGCCTCGATGCGCTCGCTGACCAGCGCGCTGCGCAAGGAGGGCCGCGACGCGGAGGCCGACGAGGCCGAGACCGAGGCCAAGCGCCTCGAGTCCTGACCCGACCCGCCGGACCCGCTGAGTGCCGGACGTTCGCCCACCCGGGGCGGACGTCCGGCACTCAGCGGTTCTCCGGGCAGGTGGGGGTGGTCGCCAGGGAGACGCCGTCCGGCATGTCCGCCGCGGTCGGCTCCCGCCCGGCCATGGCGCAGGCCCGGGCGATCATCTGGTCGTCCGAGAAGGTCCAGCCCGTGGTGACGCCGTGGTCCTGGACCACGAGCAGCTGGCCGTCGCCGGCGTAGACGTCGCCGGGTGCGACCTTGCCGCCGGGCGCATAGAGCCGGGTCGCGAGCGAGCCGACCTTCTGGCCCGTCGCGATGTCGAAGAACGCCAGCGCGGCGCCCTGGTTGCGGGCCACGAGGTCGGGCCCGGGCAGTACCGCCAGCACGTCGCCGTAGGTGCCGGTCAGGTCGAGGTCCTCGGGGTCGCCCGGACCGGCGACGGCCCGCAGCCGCACCTTCGCGTCGAGCCCGAGCGTGACGAGCCGCTCGGGCAGCGTCATGTCCGCGCCGGTCCGCGCGCCGATCAGGTGCACCTGGTCCACGCTGCTGCCCCGTACCGTCCAGACCTCCCGCTCGCCCGCGGCGGCCGCGGTCAGGTCGGCGACCCGCAGCGAGAAGTCCCGGGGCGCGACGGCGATCTGGCTGCCGTCGTCGGCGACGGCCACCCGGCCGGGCTCCGCCCACGCCGTGCCGAGCCGCGGTGTCGTACCGAGCGGACCGGGCACGTACAGGGCCCGCTCCTGCAGCCCGACGTCGAGCACGTGCAGCCCGGAGCAGGTGTCCACCAGCACCAGGTCGTCCCGGGTGCGCTGCGCGCTCACGATCGTGGCGCAATCCGGGTCTCCGCCGTCCAGGCCCGGTGCCACGAGGTCGCGGAACCCGGCCTCGTACCCGGCGGTCGTGCCGCCCTGGGTCCGGTAGGCCTCGCCGTCGGGGGTGACCAGCAGGAGCCGGTCCTCGTCGAGCCAGACCGGCAGCAGGGGCCGGCCGGCGTCGGGACTGTCGGCCGGGAGGTCCACCGTGCCGAGGCCGTGGATCAGCACGGTGCCGTCCGACCAGGACGCCGCCGTGCTGGCCGGCCGCCCGGGCTCGGCACGGTAGGTGGCCAGCACGGCCGAGGGGCCGGCCTGCGCCGGCCCGCCCGCACCCGGGTCCTCGCCCGGGTCCTCGTCCTGCCTGGGGTCCCGCCCGGTCGCCGCCACCCCGGCCGCGCTCGGCAGGGGGACGTCCCCGTCGGTCCCGGCGGTGCTCCACAGCGCGATACGGCCGTCCGACGCCGCCGCGACCCGGTCCGCCCCGACCAGGACGGGCGACCCCGGCCCCCGGATGCCGGACAGGTGCCAGGTGCGGTGCACGTCGGTGTCGGCGCCGATCTCGCACGCGACCAGCCCGCCGTCGGTGGCGACCAGGGCGCGGGTCGTGGCGTCGTCGACCGCGACCACCTCAGGGTCGGACCAGGCACGCGGCACGGGGCAGTCCGCCGTACGCGCGGTGCCGTCGGCCCAGTGGTGCAGGGTCACGGTCGTGGTGTCGCCGTCGGAGGCCAGGGTCGCCCAGTCGCGCAGCGAGGGGGAGGGGACGCCGCCGTCGGGCAGGTCCACGGGGCCGCCGCCGGTCGGCTCCAGCGTGTCGAGGCTGCGGATCTCCAGGGTCCCGGCGGCGGCGTCCGCCACGGCGAGGGTGCGGCTGGAGCCGACGGCGAGCGACGTGACGCTCAGGTCGGTCTCGGCCTTGGTACGGAACGCGAGGCGCTGCTCGGCGGGACGCGCGGCGCCGTCGTCGGACTCCAGGACGGCGAGGTCCCGGTCGGCCAGGTTGATGGTGCCGATCCGGTTGCGGTCGCTGGTGGCGTCGTGCCACGCGATGACCAGGGTGTCGCCGTCGGGCGTGACGGCGACCGCCGTCGTGCCCGGCAGGTCGAGGTGCGTCTGTCGGCTCGTGCTGTCGGCGGGCAGCGGCCCGAACCGGCCCAGGGTCACGCCCAGGTCGTCCACGGCGGCGACCACGGCGCCGTCGGCGCTGCCGGACACGACGGGTCCCGCGCGCCCCGAACCCGTGACCGAGCCGAAGGGCGTGCGGTCGCCGCGCAGCACGGTGGGCGCGCCGTCGTCGGGGTTCCAGCGCACCAGGTCCCCGGTCTCGGTCCGGCCGACGACGCCGGCCGCGGTCGGTGCGACGTCGGCCAGCCCGGTCTCCTCCGGGACGTCCACCGTGCGCAGCAGGTACGGGTCCGCGGGCTCGTTGGCGGTCACCGCGTTGAACAGCGCGGTCCGGGTCTGCCCGTCCCGCAGCCGCCGCACCGCCTCGACCGCCAGCAGCTGCGCCGTGGCAGGGTCGTCCTGGTGCACCACGTGCGACGTCGCGCCCAGCAGGTGCGCCTCGTTGGCGTTCACGGCCTCGTTCGCGCGGTCCGCCTCCCGCTGCGCGTACGCGAACGCGCCGATCGACAGGACGAGCATGACCGCCAGCGCCATGTTCACCAGCCGGTTGCGCAGGCCCGCCGAGCTCTGCCGGGCGATGTGCGCGCTGAGGATCTCCTCGGTGCTGACGTCCGAGCCGCGCAGCGGCGCCACCAGCTCGGCGAGCACCCCCGGCCGATCGGGATGGTGCCGCCAGAACCGGCGCTGGCGCAGCCTCGTCAGGTCGGTCCACTTGGGTTCGTGGTCGATCCGCTCCACCAGCGGCGCGGGCAACGCCGTGGTGCTGATCGCGTCGATCTCGTTCGCCGTCTGGTCCCAGACGATCTTGCCGCTGGTCAGCGCGACCAGCAGGGTCTCCGGACCGCGGTGGTCGAGCCACCACGCGACCTCCTTGGCCACGTACTTCGAGCTCGCGGCACCCTCCGAGGCGAACAGGATGAGGTAGTCGGACCGTTCGAGCTTGCGCTCGATCGCGTCCCAGAGGCTCGGGTTGTTCGCCAGACCCGTCCGGTCCAGGAAGACGTTCAGGTCCGGCACGTCGTCGCGCTTGTCGAAGTCGAGGAGCTCCGCGTGGAACGCGGGCGCGAACTCGCCGTCGGAGTCCCGGCTGTAGGACAGGAAGGCGTCGTAGCCGCCGGAGGGCGGGGCGGCGTGCGCGCGGCTGTTCCGGGCCACCCGCCCGGCACGGCTGGTCGGTAGCAGGGAGCGGACAATCCGGTCGGTCATCCTGCTCCCGCAGCCTTTCCTCGGCGAATGTTCGCGGACCGGGAGAAACATATCCCCTGGTGTGTAGTGTCGCCGCAGGTCATGACGCTAGTCACCTTCGTGGTGAAATGCACGGTTAAGCATGGTTGGCTCGCCCGACGAGGAAGGCACCAAGATGGCTCCGGAGCTGGTCGTCCCGCCCGACGGTCCCCGGCGGCTGCGCGTGCGCCGCTCCTGGGTCCGCGCCGGTTTCGTCGCCCTGTTCGGCGTCGCGTTCGGCCTGGGCCTGTGGGGCTTCTGGATCTACCGCACCTCGCCCGACTTCGAGTGGGGCACCAGCGCGTGGGACCTCGTCTACTACTCCGTCCAGCTCTTCGTGCTCGGCGCCGAGGCCACGAACCAGGGCGGTGACCTGCCCTGGCAGCTCCAGACCGCCCGGTTCCTCGCCCCGGTCGCCACCGGCTACGCCGTCTTCGAGGCCGTGCGCTCGCTGTTCGCCGACCAGTTCGTGCTCATGCGCACCCGCCGCATGCGCGGGCACGCGATCGTCGTGGGCCGCGCGCCCGCCGCCGACCTCATCGCGGCGGCGCTCGCGGCCCGGGGAGCAGTCGTCGTGCGCACCGCGACCGGCGACGCCGCCTCGCTGCGCAACGCCGGCGTGGCGGGCGCCGCCGTCCTGTACGCCTGCGAGGCCGAGGACGACGAACCCGGCGTCAACGTGCTCACCGTCGCCGTGGCCAGCCGCGCGGACCGGCCCGCCGACCTGCCAGGCCTGCGCCTGAACGCGCACGTCAGCGACCCGGAGCTGGCCCTCGCCCTGCAGGCACGGCACCTGAGCCATCCCCAGCCGGGCGTCGACTTCTTCACGCTCGGCGAGCTCGTGGCGCGGTCCCTGGTGCGGCGCGACCGGGCCGTCGCGCGCGGCACCGCGCCGCACATCTCCGTCGTCGGGCACGGGACGTTCGGCCGGGCGCTGGTCGTGGCGTTCGCGCGCCTGCGGAGCGTCGAGATCGCGTCCGGCGGCGAACCGCTCACGGTGACCCTGGTCGGGCCGGGCGCGTGGGAGGCCGCCGCGGCGCTGCGTGCCCGCTGGCCCTCCGTGAGCGCCGCGTGCCGGCTGGTCCCCGTGGACACGTTCGCGCAGGTCCGGTCGGTGGGCACACCCCAGCGTGTCTACGTGTGCCACGACGACGACGGTGACGCGCTCCGCGAGGCGCTGCGCGACAGCGACCTCTGGCGCGCGAGCGAAGGCGCCGTCGTGCTGCGCCTGAACCGGCTCGCCGGGCTGGGCGGGCTCTTCGGCGCGCACGACGGCGCCATCCTCGACGACCTCGCGGGTCGCCTCGACGTCGTGGAGCCCGGCACGCTGCTGCGCCGGGCGACGGCGCCGGGCGCCCTGGTGCACGACGACGTCTACGACCTCATGGCCGTCTCCGCGCACCTGACCTACCTGCGCAACCAGCGTGCCCGGGGCGTGCCCTGGCAGAGCACGCCCGCGATGGTCTCGTGGGCGGAGCTGTCGGAGGACCTACGGGCCGCGAACCGCGCCCAGGTCCGCGCGATCCCGGACCGCCTGCGCCAGATGGGCTGCACCGTGGTGCCCGCCGGCAGCGCGGAGCACGGCCGGATCCCGGAGCCCGTCGTGGACGCGCGCGCCGTCGACGAGCACGACCGCTGGATGGCCGAGAAGGTCGCCGCGGGCTGGACCTACGGCCCCGAGCGCGACGACGCCCGCCGGCTGCACCCGGACCTGCGGCCCTGGGCCGACCTCTCGGAGGCCGACCGCGAGAAGGACCGCGCGGCGATCCGGGCCATTCCGGTGATCCTGGCCGACTTCGGCCTGCACGTGGTGCCGCTCGACGACGACGCCGGGTGGGAGGCCGCGGACGCCCCCGTGCCCGACCCGCGCGGCGTGGTGCGCGGCTGGCGGATGTTCGGCCGCGGCCGGTCCGAGCAGCCGGGCGAGGGCTGACAGGATGGGCCCATGCGAAGCGTCACCCTTCTGGGCTCCACCGGTTCCATCGGCACGCAGGCCATCGACGTCATCGGGCGCAACCCCGAGCGGTTCCGCGTGGACGCCCTGTCCGCGGGCGGCTCGGACCTCCGGCTGCTCGCGAGCCAGGCGGCCATGCTCCACGTGCGCACCGTCGCGGTCGCCGACCCGGCCGCGGGCCCCGCGCTGACCACGCTCCTGCGCGAGGCGGGGGCCGGGGACGTCGAGGTGCTCACCGGACCCGAGGCCGCCACCGAGGTGGCCGGCCGGGGCAGCGACGTGGTGCTCAACGGCATCACCGGCTCGGTCGGGCTGCGCCCCACCCTGGCCGCGCTGGCCGCGGACTCGACCCTGGCGCTGGCGAACAAGGAGTCGCTCGTGGTGGGTGGCGCCCTGGTCAAGGCCGCCGTGCGGCGCGAGGGCCAGATCGTGCCCGTGGACTCGGAGCACTCCGCGATCGCGCAGTCGCTGCGCTCGGGTGCGTCGTCCGAGGTGCGCAAGCTCGTGGTGACCGCCAGCGGCGGGCCGTTCCGCGGCCGGCCGCGCGCCGAGCTGCGCGACGTGACGCCCGCCCAGGCGCTGCGCCACCCCAACTTCGCGATGGGCCGCGTGGTCACCACCAACTCGGCGACCCTGGTCAACAAGGGGCTCGAGGTGATCGAGGCGCACCTCCTGTTCGACCTGCCGTTCAGCGCCATCGACGTGGTGGTGCACCCGCAGCAGATGATCCACTCCATGGTCGAGTTCGTCGACGGCTCCACGATCGCGCAGGCCGGGCCGCCGCGGATGCTCGTGCCGATCGCGCTCGGCCTGTCCTGGCCGGACCGGCTGCCGGACGTCGACGTCGGCATCGACTGGACGCAGGCCGCGAGCTGGGAGTTCCTGCCCCTGGACGACGATGCGTTCCCCGCCGTGCGACTGGCGCGCCAGGTCGGCGAGGCCGGCGGCACCCACCCCGCCGTGTACAACGCCGCGAACGAGGTGTGCGTGGACGCGTTCCACGACGGGACGATCGGGTTCCTCGACATCGTCGACACCGTGGCCGCCGTCGTCGAGGCGCACGCGACCACCGGGGCGGGCGACGCGGGCTCGGTCGAGGGTGTCCTGGAGGCCGACGCCTGGGCCCGGGCGCGTGCGGCGGAGATCCTGAAGTCGGTCTGATGCTGGAGCCGGCCGGCCGTCCGGCCCGGTCCTGCTGGGGCTGGTCGTCCGGCTGGCCTGATCCCGCTGCGCCCGATCCCCTTTGAGGCCTAAGTTTCTTCGCTTTCGGACTCCTCAAAGCAAAGAAACTTAGGCCTCAAAGGGGATCTCCCGGGCCCACCCCGGCTCAGCGGGTCGCGAAGCCGTGGTGCACCGGCCCGTGGCCCCGCCACGGTCCCGGTGCGGTCCCGGTGCCGCCCACGACCAGGTCGTCCGCGGCACGCAGCGCCCCGGTGAGGTACTCCTTGGCGGCCCGGACGGCCGGTTCCCAGCCGTCGTGCACCGGCCGCAGGACGGCGCAGGCCGAGCTCAGCGTGCAGCCCGTGCCGTGGGTGTTCCGGGTCGGCACACGGGGCGCGGTCAGAGCGACGACGCCGTCCACGCCGGGGCCCGCGAGGTGGTCGACCGACTCGGCCGAGTCGAGGTGCCCGCCCTTGACCAGCGCACACCCTGCCCCGAGCGCGCTCAGCGCCCGGGCCTGGTCCGCCGCCTCACGGCCGTCGCGGGCCGGTTCGACGCCGAGCAGCACGGCGGCCTCGGGCAGGTTGGGCGTGACGAGGTCAGCCAGGGGGAGCAGCTCGTCGCGGAGCACGGCCTCGGCGTCGGGCGCCAGCAGCCGGTCGCCCGACGTCGCGACCATCACCGGGTCGAGCACCACGAACGGCGCCCGCCCGACGGCCCGCAGGTCACGCACGACGGCGGCGACCGCCCCGGCGACGGCGGCGTCCGTCGTCATGCCGATCTTGATCGTGTCCACGGCGACGTCGGCGAACAGCGTGTCGAGCTGCGCGCGCACCATGTCGGCGGGCACCGGGTGCACCCGCGTCACGCCGGTCGTCGACTGCGCCGTCAGTCCCGTGAGCACCGCGCAGCCGTAGCCGCCGAGCGCCGCGAAGGTCTTCAGGTCGGCCTGGATCCCTGCGCCGCCGGACGGGTCCGACCCGGCGATCGTCAGCGCCACGACCGGATGCCCCGGCGGCCGGGTGCGCGGTCCGGCGTCGGGCGTGGAGCGGGTACGTGCTTCCGCGGACGGCGCACTGTGCTGCGCGGTCATGCGGCTGGTCCCGTCGGCGTGCCGGGCCGAGCGGTGGGCGCACGTTCGCCCCTCGGGCCGCCGCCCGGGTCCGAGCCGCCGCGGACCGAGGCCCACGCCCGCGCGATCTCCCGGGCTGCGGCGGCCGGGTCCGGCCGCCCGCAGACGGCGGACACGACGGCGCTCCCGGCTGCCCCCGCCGCGTGCAGCGCGGCGACGTCGGCGGCCCGCAACCCGCCGATCGCCACGCAGGGGAACGCCGAGGCGGCTGTGACGACGCCGAGCCGCGCGAAGCCGATCGCCGCGCGGGCGTCGGTCTTGGTCAGGGTGGGCCGCACCGGCCCGACGCCCAGCAGGTCCACCGTGCCGGCGGGCAGGTCCGCGACCGCCCGCGCCTCCTCCGGCGTGCTCACGCTGAGCCCGAGGTGCCGGTCCGGGCCCAGGAGCCGGCGCGCCGAGACGGGGTCCAGGTCGCGCTGGCCCACGTGGGCGCCGTCGGCGTCGATCGCGAGCGCGACGTCGACCCGGTCGTCGACGACCAGCGGCACCCCGAGCGGCCGGAGCAGCGCGACCAGCGCGCGGCCGAGGTCCACGAGCTCGCGCGTGCTCGCCGCCGGGTCGCGGAGCTGGACGGCGGTGATGCCGCCGTCGACCGCCGCGCCGACCGTGGCGACGACCCCCGTGGGGCCGCCGCACTGCTGGGTGTCGGTGACCAGGTAGACGGACGGGTCGAGGCGGATCCGGGCGCTCACGCGCCGGCCCGCGCGACCGTGGTCGGGGAAGACCCCGCCGTGGACTCGTCCACCAGCCCGGCGCCGAACCCGACCGTCTCGGGGTCGACGTCGAACACGCGGTCCACCAGCTCGACGGCGAAGCTGCCGGGCGTCGCCGACGTCGTGCGGTCCGCGGCGACGCAGAGCCAGGCCGTGGCGGCCGTCGCGGCGAGCAGCCGGTCCTCGGTGACGGCGGCGCACGCCGCGACCAGCGCGCCGAGCGAGCAGCCGACCCCGGTCACGCGCGTCATCAGGGAGCTGCCCGCCCGGACGCGGACGACGCGCTCACCGTCGGTGATCAGGTCGGACGCGCCGCTCACGGCGATCACGGCACCGGAGGACCGGGCCAGGCCGAGCGCGACGTCCCGCACGCCGTCCGGCGTGTCCAGGGAGTCGACGCCGCGGCCGCCGGCCCCGCCCGCGAGCGCCTGGATCTCGGACGCGTTGCCGCGCACGACGGCAGGGCCGCGGGCGTAGAGCTCGGCGGCGAGCCGCGTGCGCAGCGGGAGCGCGCCGATGGCCACGGGGTCGAGCACCCAGGGCACGCCGGCGGCGGTGGCGCCGTCGACGGCGGCCCGCATGCCGTCGGCCTGGCGGCCCTCGACGGTGCCGAGGTTGATCAGCAGCCCGCCGGCGACGCCGGCCATGATCGGCGCCTCCTCGGGGTCGGCGACCATGGCTGGTGCCGCGCCGGCGGCGAGCAGCATGTTGGCGGTGAAGCCCGTGACCACGACGTTGGTCACGCAGTGCACCAGTGGGGCGGTGTCGCGCACCGCGGTGACGACCGACGCGACGGCGTCGGGCAGGACTGAGCCCATGAGGCGTTCCCTTCGCTAGCACTACCTAGATCAGGTTCCACGGGTGCATCTCAGCCGGGCTGGTGCCC
Organism: Promicromonospora kroppenstedtii; assembly: GCF_044389675.1. Classification (NCBI taxonomy): domain Bacteria; kingdom Bacillati; phylum Actinomycetota; class Actinomycetes; order Micrococcales; family Promicromonosporaceae; genus Promicromonospora; species Promicromonospora kroppenstedtii. The sequence continues at coordinate 519,657 of NZ_JBIRYI010000001.1, forward strand.
TGCGCCCCGCGCCATTGGGTGCCGACCTTATACGGCTTCGGCGGGTGTCCGGAACCGTCGGTGCGTGCTGGAAGGGGAGGGGTCAGGCCCGGTGCTGCAGCCCGTCGACGAGCAGGTCGAGCATGCGGCGGCCGTGGTCGGGCTCCTCGTCGTTCATGGTCACCGACAGCTTGGACACGGCGTAGAGCAGGTCCTTGGGGCTGGCGACGGCGCGGATGGCGCCGGCCGCGGCGGCGGCGTCGAGCAGGGAGCCGACGGCGGGGCCGAGCCGGCCCATGAAGTACGCGGGCAGCGCGTCGAACGTCGGGTCGCCGGAGTGCAGTGCGGAGGCGAGCCCGCGCTTGGTCGCGAGGAACTCGGTGTACCGGTGGAGCCACTTCTCCAGTGCGACGACGGGTTCGTGGGCGGCGGCCAGGGCGGGGGCGGCGTCGGCGGTGGCGTCGACCTCGGCCTGGAAGACGGCCTTGACCAGGTCGGACCGCTTGGGGAAGTGGCGGTAGAGCGTGCCGACGCCGACGCCCGCGAGGTCGGCGATCTCCTTCGCGGGCGCGTCCACGCCGGACGTGCCGAAGACCTGCTTGGCGGCGTCGAGCAGCGCGCCGATGTTGCGCTGCGCGTCGCGGCGCAGGGGGCGCTGCTCTGTGTGCTGGGTCACTTCTCTCCCGATCCGTTGCTAACCGGAACGCCTTTCCATATAGTTCTGGAAGAGCGTTCCGCTTAGTTCCAGACTACGGCATCGCGGGTGCGCTCACCAGACCTCTCGACCCCAGGAGGGCCCCATGCAGTACCGCAACCTCGGCCGGACCGGCATCAAGGTCAGCCCCTACGCGCTCGGCGCGATGATGTTCGGCGCGATCGGCAACCCCGACCACGACGAGTCGGTCAAGATCATCCACAAGGCGCTCGACGCGGGCATCAACTTCATCGACACGGCCGACGCCTACTCACGGGGCGAGTCCGAGGAGATCGTGGGCAAGGCGCTCAAGGGCCGGCGCGACGACGTCGTCCTGGCCACCAAGGTGCACCTGCCCATGAGCGACGACCCCAACCACCGCGGCAACTCCCGGCGCTGGATCATCGCCGAGGTCGAGAACTCGCTGCGCCGCCTCGGCACGGACCACATCGACCTGTACCAGATCCACCGTCCCGACCCCGACACCGACGTGGAGGACACGCTCGCGGCGCTGACCTACCTGATCAACTCGGGCAAGGTGCGCGCCATCGGCTCGTCCACCATGCCCGCCGCCGACATCGTCCAGGCGCAGTGGGTCGCCGAGCGGCGCGGCCTGGAGCGGTTCCGCACCGAGCAGCCGCCGTACTCGATCCTGAACCGCGGCATCGAGCGCGACGTGCTGCCGGTGGCCCAGCAGTACGGCATGGGCACGCTGGTCTGGAGCCCGCTCGCCGGCGGCATGCTCACCGGCCGGTACCGCAAGGGGCGGGCCAGCGACGCGCACCGGGCGCAGTTCGGCTTCAAGCACCTCCAGGACGAGCAGCGCCTCGACGTCGTCGAGCAGCTCATCCCCGTCGCCGAGGAGGCCGGCATGCCGCTGAACCATCTCGCGATGGCGTTCGCGATCGCGCACCCGGGCGTCACCTCCGCGATCATCGGACCGCGCACCATGGAGCACCTCGACAGCGCGCTCGCCGGCGCCGAGGTCAGCCTGAGCGACGAGATCCTCGACCGGATCGACGCCATCGTGCCGCCGGGAACCGACGTCGGCCGCCTGGACGCGGCCTACGACCCGCCCGCGATCCTGCAGCCCACCCTGCGCCGCCGCCCGGCGGAGCAGCGCGCGGCGGCGGCCTGACCCAGCCGGGCTGCGCCCGCTGCGTCCGCTGGTGCGCTTCTACCCAGCCATTACGCCCAAAAGACACGTCAGTTTCGGGCCTGATAGCTGAGTAGAAGCGCACCTCGCGGGCGGACCGCTAGAGTTCAGCACATCTGTCCGGTTTGCGGTGATGGATGTGGGGTCGTGGTGACGAAGACATGGAACCCCGAGATTCGCGCTCGGCGGATCCCAGGGCCATCGGTCCGTACTGTCTCGGTCATCGGTCTGTTCTCGGTGCTCGTCCTTCTGATCAGTGTTGTCTTCTTCCTGATCGTTGTCTTCTTCATCGCGGCCTCGACCGCTGCTCCGGACACGACTCCTGTCGTGCTGAAGACCTTCGCAGCGCTTACCGGGGCAACAGTGCTCGTGGCGTCCACCTGCGACCTCTGGGTGCGCTACGGTCTCCAGGCGGCAGAGTTGCGCGCCGGGTACACGACCGCGTACCGGACGCCGGACCGGGTTCCGTACGTCGATCCTCGGAGCAACCGGGTCATCCGCCTGGCCGGCGAGCCCGAGCTCGACCGGGACGAGCACCGACGTCGGCTCGCCCTGGCCCGGGAGGCCGCGCGGCGGGACAAGGAGGTCCGCCGTCTGCGAGGCGCACCGCCGGAGCCGGAACCGAGCGACTGGGCCGCCGTCATCCGGGATGCCGACGGCACACCGCTGGCCGACGGTGACACCGTGATCGTCTTCAAGAAGCTCACCGGCAAGGGTCCGTCCGCCGTCGTGCCGGCCGGCACGCGGCTGCGGAACATCCGGCTGCGTCACGAAGCCGCCGACGACCGCCTCGTGGGTGCCGTCGCGCGCGGCGTGGGGCCGGTCCGCCTGCGGCCCACCGCCGTCCGGAAGTCCTGACACGAGAGGTGACCCCGAAGGTGCGCTTCTACCCAGCCATTACGCCCAAGAAACACGTCAGTTTCGGGCCTGATAGCTGGGTAGAAGCGCACCTCGCGGGCGGGCCGGGCGGAGCGCCCGCGGCGTCGCCGAGCGCTCCGCACAACCCGTCACAGCCGCGTCCACGCCTCGCTCAGCACCCCGCGCAGGATCTGCTCGATCTCGTCGAACTCCGGCTGCCCGATCGTCAGGGGCGGTGCGAGCTGCACCACCGGGTCCCCACGGTCGTCGGCGCGGCAGTACAGCCCCGCCTCGAACAGCGCCGGGGTGAGGAACCCGCGCAGCAGGCGCTCGGCGTCGTCGCCCGAGAAGGTCTCCCGCGTGACCTTGTCCCGGACGAGCTCGATCGCGTAGAAGTACCCGGCCCCGCGCACGTCGCCCACGATCGGCAGGTCGTACAGCCGCTCCAGGGTGGACCGGAACGCGGGCGCGTTCTCCTTGACCCGTCCCGTCAGGTCCTCCTGGTCGAACAGGTCGAGGTTCGCCATCGCCACCGAGGCTGAGACCGGGTGCCCGCCGAACGTGTACCCGTGGGCGAAGGTCGTCGAACCGTGGGCGAACGGCTCGTACACCCGGTCGGAGACCAGGCAGGCGCCGATCGGCGAGTAGCCCGACGCCATGCCCTTCGCGCACGTGACCATGTCGGGCACGTAGCCGAAGTCGTCGCACGCGAAGATCGAGCCGGTCCGGCCGAACGCGCAGATCACCTCGTCGGAGACGAGCAGCACGTCGTGCCGGTCGCAGATCTCGCGCACCCGCTCGAAGTAACCCGGTGGGGGCGGGAAACAGCCGCCCGCGTTCTGCACGGGCTCCAGGAAGACGGCGGCCACCGAGTCCGGGCCCTCCGTCTCGATGAGCACCTCGATCTGGTCGGCGGCCCACCGGCCGAACGCCTTCGGGTCGTCGCGCAGGTCCTCGGACGCCCGGTAGATGTCGGTGTTCGGCACCTTGAACGCGCCCGGCACCAGCGGCTCGAACGGCGCCTTGAGCCCCGGCAGGCCCGTCACGGACAGCGCGCCGTGCGTGGTGCCGTGGTAGGCGATGTTCCGGGAGATCACCTTGTGCTTGCCCGGCCTGCCCTGCAGCTTCCAGTACTGCTTGGCCAGCTTGAACGCCGTCTCCACGGCCTCGGAGCCGCCGGTCGTGAAGAACACGCGGTTCAGGTCGCCCGGTGCCAGGTCGGCCAGCCGTTCGGCCAGGTCGATGGCCGGCGGGTGCGCGAACGACCACAGCGGGAAGTAGGCCAGCTCGCCCGCCTGCTTGGCCGCCGCCTCGGCGAGCGCCCGGCGGCCGTGCCCGACCTGGACCACGAACAGCCCCGACAGTCCGTCGATGTACCGGCGGCCGGCCGCGTCCCAGACGTGGTGGCCCTCGCCGCGCACCAGCGTCGGCACCCCGGCATCCCAGGCGGACTGCCGCGTGAAATGGCCCCAGAGGTGCCGCCGGGCGGCGTCGTCGCGCGGGGTGCCGCGTGGTGTGACGTGCGCCTCGCCAGGGGTGGGCGCAGGGGATCCGGTCATGGAAGTCTCCCGTCGTAGCGGCCGACCCGACCAGGCTACGTGTCAGACGTTCAGGTCACCCGAGGGGCCTGCGGGTCTGACGCGTGCGGGCAGATGGTCACCGGCGGCTCGTCCAGCTGAAGACCGCCCAGCCCGTCACCAGCGCACCCACCGTGACCAGCGCGGTGGCCGTGACCGCCTGGATCGGACCGATCAGCGACGCGTCCAGCGCCACCTGGACCGTGCCGATCAGGGCGTAGACACCGGCGAACACCGTGATGGCCGACAGCGTGCCGTCCATCAGCCGGCGGCGGGAGCGCTCGCGGCGCGCCTCGGCCGCCCGCTCGCGGTCGTTGTGCAGGCGTTCGAGCGCGGCGAGGCGTGCCGCGATGGGTTCCTGGAGCAGCTCGCGCAGCCGCTCGGTGACCCCGGCGGCCTGCTGCTCGAACCGCGAGGCGTGCAGCAGCTGGTTCAGCATGCGCGACTCCAGCGCGGACGCGAGGAACGTGGGCGAGGTGATGGTGGTCAGCGTGGTGCGCACCTCGGACGCGAACTCGTGCAGCCGCAGCTGCTCGCGGGTGAGCCCCTCCTTGCGGGCGGCCAGGTCGGCGCCGTTGTTCACGTCGTGGTCGGCGAGCATGGCCGCGACGGTGCGCAGGTGGTCGGCCAGCGTGGCGTTCCAGGCGCTGAACAGTCCGTTGAGGCTGGCCACGAACTCGGCGAGCGACCCGTACTGGGAGATCTTGAAGTGCGCCGTGCCGACCAGCGCCACGGTGGTCGAGTTGGTGGCCACCGCCACGACGTCGCCCAGGTGCCGCACCCCCTCCAGCAGCACGGGGTTGCGCTGGGGCAGCGTCCAGTCGCACAGCGTGGCCGTGCCGTACGACACGGGCTGCAGCAGCACCTGCGAGCCGAACGCGGCCAGCATCTCGTCACCCATGGAGACCGGCGTGCGTCGTTCCGGCGGCGCCGCCGGGCCGCGTCCCCGGCTCGCCTCGTAGACGGTGGTGACCACGTGCGCTCGTCCCTGGGCGATCTCGGTGCCCTCGCGGACCAGGTCCGCCGTCGCGCGCTGGAGCAGGTCGGCCAGGTCGAAGAGGCGTTCGGGCGGCAGGGCGCCTCCAGGGTCGACGTCGACGGGCGAGCCGTCCAGCGCGATCCACCGCACCCGGATGTCGGCGTGCAGGTTGGACAGCCGGAACCGAGCGTCGCGGACCTGCTGCGGCGACTGGTCGCGCGAGGAGTAGCGGAACCGCACGTAGTGGTTACCGAACTCGGTGAACCGCACGTCGCAGGACAGCTCGGCGATGAACGTCCCGTCGGGCTGCTCCAGACGGACATTGGGCATCGACAGCGACGCGCCGCCGTAGGGGCGTGCCGCCCGGTCCACGCTCGCCCAGACGTCGTCCATCTTGAGGCGGCCGCGCACGGCGAAGGCCTGGACGCCGAGCAGCTCGGGGCGCTCGTCGCGGTGTGCGAGCCGCCGGATCGCCGTGACCGCGGCGGCCGGACGCACGTCGCGCAGCCCGAACGGGTAGATGTAGACGGTCCGCAGCCGGTCGAGGGTGAGCCAGGTCGAGTCGAGGTTGCGGTGCAGCTGCGTCAGGTGCATCCGGTAGGAGCGCAGCTCGCTGGCCAGGATGTAGTTCAGGTGCCGGTCGGTCTCGGCGGCGCGCAGGCCGTCGAGCGCAGGGCCGAGCCGCGCGGGCTCGCCCGCCATCGCCTCGGACGCCGCCCGGGCCGCCTCGGCCAGCGCGCGGAAGTACCGGATGCGGGTCACGGCCTGCGGCACCAGCGCGCGCCGGAACGGCGACGTCGGGTCGGGGATCGCGCGCGCTGCCCGCAGCAGCTCCCCGCAGCGTTCCCCGGCGCGGCCGGCGGCGTCCGCCACACGGTCGAGGTCGCCCGCGCTGCGCGCGGCAGCCGTGTGCATCTGGGTGATGAGGGTGCGCAGCAGCACGGCGACGGCGTCGCCCTCGGCCCGGCAGACGTCGTCGGGCGCGTCCTCCCGGCACGTCTCCCAGGTCTCGACGAAGGCCCTCAGCGGCACGATGATGCGGCCGTGCCGGAACGTGTACTGCAGCGCGTCACCGGCCTGCGACCACAGGTACACGCCCAGCAGTGCGGCGGCCCGCGGCCGGCCGGTCACCGCCCTCAGCGCGGCGGCGGTCTGCGGGCCGCGCGGGTCGCCCGGCACGGGGTGGCGGCGGTTGGGCGCGTCGCCGTCATCGCCCATGTTCCAGCGCGAGGCCGCCCAGATCTCGCTGACGTCCACGCCGATCTCGCGTAGCTGCCGGGCCACGCGGGAGTCGCCGTCCGCGGCGGACCAGGCCTCGGTCTGGAAGATCGAGGTCAGGCTCTCCGCGAGGGAGGCCGGGCCGTGGGCGTGCAGGTCCCGGAACCCCGGGACAGACGAAACCGACATGTCGTCAGGTTAATGATCGGTAACCAGAGTTTCAAGGAATGACCATGTTCTCGCCGCGAGGTGAACGTCGGGTGGCCGTACCGGGGGGAGCCGTGCGCGCCCCGTCAGGCTGTCAGCCAGGTGTCGTAGTCTCGGTCCCGTGAGCATCGTTCCGCACATCGTTGGTGTGCTCGTCCTGCTGGTCGGCGTCCTCGTCTCCGTCGGCCTGCACGAGCTGGGACACATGATCCCGGCCAAGAAGTTCGGCGTCCGCGTGAGCCAGTACATGGTGGGCTTCGGCCCCACCCTCTGGTCGCGCACCAAGGGCGAGACCGAGTACGGCGTCAAGGCCATCCCGCTCGGCGGTTTCGTGCGCCTGGTCGGCATGATGCCGCCCGCCCCCGAGGGCACGCCGCGCAAGAAGGGCTTCTGGAACGAGCTCGTGGCGGACGCGCGCGACGCGTCGGTCGCCGAGGTGCGGCCCGGTGAGGAGCACCGCGCCTTCTACAACCTCTCCACGCCCAAGAAGCTCGTGGTCATGTTCGGTGGGCCGTTCATGAACCTCGTGATCGCCACGTTCCTCATGGCGGTCATCCTGATCGGCTACGGCCTGCCCGCCGTCTCGACCACGGTCGCGCAGCTCTCCGAGTGCGTCCCGGCGTCCGCGACGTCAGGCGCCGCCGGTGACGACTGCGAGGGCCGGCCCGCCGCGCCCGCCGCCGCGGCCGGGCTCCGGCCGGGCGACGAGGTGGTCTCGTTCGGCGGCACCGAGGTGACCGGCTGGCAGCAGCTGGTCGGCCTCATCAACGACTCCGCGGGCCGCGAGTCCGACGTCGTGGTGCTCCGTGACGGCGAGCGCGTCACGCTCGAGGTCACCCCCGCCGAGACCGAGCGCCCCGTCGTCGACGAGCAGGGCGCCGCCGTCCTGGGTGCCGACGGCGAGCCGCTCACCGAGCCGGGCGGGTTCGTGGGCTTCTCCCCGCTCCAGGTCCGCGAACCCCAGCCCATCTCCCGCGTGCTGCCCGAAGTCGGCAACATGACGTGGCAGACGGCGACCATGGTGGCCACCCTCCCGGTCCGGGTGGCCGACGCCGCCACCCAGGCCTTCACCTCCGAGGAGCGCTCGCAGGACTCGGTGCAGTCCATGGTGGGCGTCGCGCGCATCAGCGGCCAGATCATGGCGCTGGACGAGGCGATCCTCGACCGCGTGATGATCTACCTGAGCCTGCTCGCCAGCCTGAACATCGCGCTGTTCGTCTTCAACCTCATCCCGCTGCTGCCGCTCGACGGCGGGCACCTGGTCAACGCCCTCTACGAAGGCGGCAAGCGCACGGTCGCCCGGGTGCGCGGGGCGGCGGTCCTGCCCGGCCCGGCCGACGTCGCCCGCATGACCCCCGTGGCCTACGTGGTCTTCCTCGTCCTGCTCGGGGTGGGCGGCGTGCTCATCGTGGCGGACCTGGTGGATCCCGTGCGAATCACGTGACGCCGCGCACGAAGTACGTTTTGACCCCTTCGAAGAGTGGATACTTGAGTTCGTGACCGCAATCAGCCTCGGCATGCCAGCAGCACCCCCGCCGGTCCTCGCCCCTCGCCGCAAGACCCGCAAGATCAAGGTCGGCAAGGTCGACGTGGGCGGTGACGCACCCATCAGCGTGCAGTCGATGACCACCACGCCCACCACCGACATCAACGCGACCCTCCAGCAGATCGCAGAGCTCACCACGGCGGGCTGCGACATCGTGCGCGTCGCCGTCCCGAGCGCCGACGACGCGGAGGCGCTGCCGATCATCGCGAAGAAGTCGCAGATCCCCGTGATCGCGGACATCCACTTCCAGCCCAAGTACGTGTATGCCGCGATCGACGCCGGCTGCGCCGCCGTCCGCGTCAACCCGGGCAACATCCGCAAGTTCGACGACCAGGTCAAGCAGATCGCGGCCGCCGCGAAGGACGCCGGCGTCTCGCTGCGCATCGGCGTCAACGCCGGCTCGCTCGACAAGCGCATCCTGGAGAAGTACGGCAAGCCCACCCCGGAGGCCCTGGTGGAGTCGGCCGTGTGGGAGGCCAGCCTCTTCGAGGAGCACGACTTCCACGACTTCAAGATCTCGGTCAAGCACAACGACCCCGTGGTCATGGTGCGCGCCTACGAGCTGCTCTCCGAGCGCGGCGACTGGCCCCTGCACCTCGGTGTCACCGAGGCCGGCCCCGCCTTCCAGGGCACCATCAAGTCGGCCACCGCGTTCGGCGCCCTGCTCAGCAAGGGCATCGGCGACACGATCCGCGTCTCCCTCTCGGCCCCGCCGGTCGAGGAGGTCAAGGTCGGCAACCAGATCCTGCAGGCGCTCAACCTGCGCCCCCGCAAGCTCGAGATCGTGTCCTGCCCGTCGTGCGGTCGCGCCCAGGTGGACGTGTACACGCTCGCCGAGAAGGTCACGGCCGGCCTGGAGGGCATGACCGTTCCGCTGCGCGTCGCCGTCATGGGCTGCGTCGTCAACGGCCCGGGCGAGGCCCGCGAGGCCGACCTCGGTGTGGCGTCCGGCAACGGTAAGGGCCAGATCTTCGTCAAGGGCGAGGTCATCAAGACCGTCCCCGAGGCGATGATCGTCGAGACGCTCATCGAAGAGGCGATGCGGATCGCGGATGAGATGCCCACGCCGGAGAATGAGGCACAGGCCGGTTCGCCGGTCGTCTCGGTCGGCTGAGCCGCGTCGGATCCCAGGCTCGGGCGATACTGAAGGGTCAGACTCGAACGGAGCAAGGCATGTCTCGGTGGCGCACCCCGGTTCCGGCCGGGGCGCGCCCTGACGGGCCGCACGAACCGGGCGAACGGGACATTCGCGCGGACGGCACCGGCGAGGTGGTCGCCCGGGCGCTGACCCGGAACGACCTGCCGCAGGCGCTGGCGGTCTGCGCCCTGGATCCCGTCGCCTCGGTCCTCGCCACCGCCCGGCTGGAGATCGCGTTCCGCTCCGGGTTCGGTGCCGCGGCAGGCCAGGCGTGGGGGTTCCCCGCCGTCGGCCCGCTGGAGGCGGTCTGCTGGTCCGGCGCCAACCTGGTGCCCGTGGTCCCGATCCCCGATCCCGCCCGCCGCGCCGAGGCGATCGCCGCCTTCACGACCGTCGCCCGGCTCTACGGGCGGCGGTCGTCGTCGATCGTGGGGGAGCAGCGGGCGGCGCTCGGGCTGTGGGAGCGGCTGTCCCCGTACTGGCCCCCGGCCCGTGATGTGCGCGCCGACCAGCCGTCGATGGCCATCGGCACCGCGCCCGCCGTGCCGGCCGAGCCCACGGTCCGCCGTTCCGTGCCGGCCGAGCTGGACCTCGTGCTGCCCGCCTGCGTACGCATGTTCACCGAGGAGGTCGGCTACTCGCCGATCGCCTCGGGCGGCTCCGCCTACGCGGAGCGGGTGCGCTCGCTCATCACCGAGGGCCGGTCGTTCGTCCGCCTCGTGCCCGATGGCGACGGGCGGCCCGCCGTCGGCTTCAAGGCCGAGCTCGGCGCCGTGGCCGGCGGGGTCGCCCAGGTGCAGGGCGTCTGGGTCGAGCCGGCGTTCCGCGGCCGTGGCTGGTCCGAGTCGGGCATGGCGGCAGTGGTCGACGCCACCCGCGCCACCGTCGCGCCGATCGTGTCGCTCTACGTGAACGCCTACAACGAGCGCGCCGTGGCGGCCTACCGGCGTGTCGGCTTCGAGCAGGTCGGCACGTTCGCGACGGTCCTGTTCTGACTTCTCGCCGGCTGACCCTCCCCTTCGAGGCCTAAGTTTCTTCGCTTTCGCGCGCCGCAAAGCGAAGAAACTTGGGCCTCGAAGAAGAAGTAGGCGAGCGCTGACCGGGGACCCGGACCGCCGCCGGCGACGCCGGTCAGCGCAGCAGTTTGGACATCCGGCGGTCCGCCAGCGGTTTACCGCCCGTCTGGCACGTCGGGCAGTACTGCATCGACCGGTCCGCGAACGACACCTCGTGCACCGTGTCGCCGCACGGCGTCCCGTCCCACCCCGGGCAGGGCTGACCCGTGCGGCCGTGCACCCGCATCCCCGCGCGCTTGGCGTCCTTGAGCTCCTTGGCCGGCTTGCCGGACGCCGCCGCGATCGCCTCCGTGAGCACGTCGCCGATGGCGGTGTGCAGCCGGGCGGTCTCCTCGGGCGTGAACGACCCCGTCAGCTTGTACGGGCTGAACCGGCCCACGAGCAGGATCTCGTCGCTGTAGGCGTTGCCGATGCCAGCGATGGCGCGCTGGTCCCGCAGGAGGCCCTTGACCTGCTGGTTCTTCGCCGCCAGCAGCCCGGCGAGCACCTCGGTCGTGAACCCGGGGTCGAGCGGTTCCACGCCCAGGGAGGCGATCATCTCGATCTCGGCAGGGTCGCGGACCACGTGCACGGCGAGCCGCTTGCGCGTGCCCGCCTCGGTCAGGTCGAAGCCGGAGCCGTCGTCCAGTCGCACGCGCAGCGCGAGCACGGCGCCCCGGCTGGAACCGCCCAGCGACGGCCTGACCGGTGTGGTGGGCAGGGCGTCCGACCAGCGTACCCAGCCGCCGCGCGAGAGATGGAAGACCAGGTGGAGCGGGGCGCCGTCGGCCTCCGAGCCGGCGGGTGAGACCTCAAGGTCCAGCCACTTGCCGTGCCGGGCGACGTCCGACACCCGGCCTCCGGCGAGCGCCGCGGGCTGCGGGTCGAACGTCTTGAGCGCCGCGATCGAGCCCACCTCCACCGCGCTGACCGTGCGTCCCGCGGTCCGCGCGCGCAGGAAGTCGGCGAGCGCGGCGACCTCGGGCAGCTCCGGCATGGCCTCATCCTCCGAGACTTCGCGGCGCACGGCAAGGCGTGCACCACTAATTCCGGGCGAGCCGCAGGGCCCCGCGCGGATAGGCTGTGCCCCATGTCTTCCGCACGCCTCACTCAGGGCGACGTGCTGCGCATGTCGTCCCTCTTCGTCCGTACCCTGCGCGAGGACCCGGCCGAGGCCGAGGTCGCCAGCCACAAGCTCCTCGTGCGGGCCGGGTACATCCGCCGGGCCGCCCCGGGCATCTACTCGTGGCTGCCGCTCGGTCTGCGGGTGCTGGCCAAGATCGAGGCGATCGTCCGCGCGGAGATGGTCGCGATCGGCGGCCAGGAGGTGCACTTCCCGGCGCTGCTGCCGCGGGAGCCCTACGAGGCGACGGGCCGCTGGGAGGAGTACGGCGCCGGCCTGTTCCGGCTCAAGGACCGCAAGGACGCCGACTACCTGCTCGCGCCCACGCACGAGGAGATGTTCGCGCTCCTGGTCAAGGACCTGTACTCGTCGTACAAGGACCTGCCGGTCACGCTCTTCCAGATCCAGACCAAGTACCGCGACGAGGCGCGTCCCCGTGCGGGACTGATCCGCGGGCGCGAGTTCATCATGAAGGACTCGTACTCCTTCGACGTCAAGGACGAGGGCCTGGACGTCAGCTACCAGAAGCACCGCGAGGCGTACGAGAAGATCTTCACGCGCCTCGGCCTGGACTACGTGATCGTGTCCGCCATGTCGGGCGCCATGGGCGGCTCGCGCTCCGAGGAGTTCCTCTCGCCCTCGCCCATCGGCGAGGACACCTTCGTGCGCTCGCCCGGCGGCTACGCCGCCAACGTGGAGGCCGTGGTCACGCCCGTCCCCGAGGCCATCCCGTACGACGACGCCCCCGCCGCGCACGTCGAGGACACGCCCGACACCCCCACGATCGCCACCCTCGTCGCGGTGGCGAACGAGAAGTTCCCGCGTCCCGACCGGCCCTGGACCGCCGCCGACACCCTGAAGAACGTCGTGCTCGCCCTGGCCCAGCCCGACGGCACCCGCGAGCTGGTCGTGGTCGGCCTGCCCGGCGACCGCGAGGTCGACCTCAAGCGCATCGAGGCGGCGCTGACGCCGGCCGAGCCCGAGGCCGCCACCGAGGAGGACTTCAAGAAGTTCCCGCAGCTCGTCAAGGGCTACATCGGACCGCAGGCGCTCGGCCCTCAGGGCGAGCAGATCGAGGGCGAGGACGGCGAGAAGGTCCCGGCCATCCGCTACCTGCTGGACCCCCGCGTGGTACCCGGCACCCGCTGGATCACCGGCGCCAACGAGCCCGGCAAGCACGTGTTCGACCTGGTGGCCGGCCGCGACTTCACGGCCGACGGCACCGTCGAGGCCGCCGAGGTGCGCGCCGGTGACCCGGCGCCCGACGGCTCCGGTCCGCTGGAGCTCGCGCGCGGCATCGAGATGGGCCACATCTTCCAGCTCGGCCGCAAGTACGCGGAGGCCCTGGGCCTGGTCGTGCTCGACGAGAACGGCAAGCAGGCCGTGGTGACCATGGGCTCGTACGGCGTCGGCGTCACGCGCGCCCTGGCCGCGCTGGCCGAGGCCAACCACGACGAGCGCGGCCTGGCGTGGCCGGCCCACGTGGCTCCGGCGCACGTGCACCTGGTCGCGGCGGGCAAGGACGCCGCGGTGTTCGAGGCGGCCGGGAAGATCGCAGACGAGCTCGCGGCCCGCGGCGTCGAGGTGCTCTACGACGACCGGACCGGCAAGGTGTCGCCGGGCGTGAAGTTCAAGGACGCCGAGCTGCTCGGCGCCCCGCTCGTGGTCACCGTCGGCAAGGCCCTCGCCGACGGCGTGGTCGAGGTCCGGCCGCGTGCTGGCGAGGCGGAGCAGTTCCCTGTCGACGGGATCGTGGACGCCGTGGCCGAGAAGGTCGCGGCGCTCCTCGCCTGATTCCCTCCACCGGGCCGGCCCCTCGGCGGGGCCGGCCCGGTGCGTTTCGGGTCGCTAGGCCTGCTCCGGCAGCCCCGGGAACGGGACCGCCGGGGCGCCCCAGCGGGCGGCGGACAGCGTGGAGTCGGTCAGCAGCGCGACCAGGACGGCGCGGGTGCCCGACTCGGCGAGGCCGACCAGGGTCGCGTAGTCCTGCGCGAGGCCGGTCTCCAGGTCGCGGGCCAGGTCCGTCGTCGGCGTCTCCGAACCGGGGACGTCGTACGCGACGCGGCGCGGGTCCTGGTCGGTCCCGTCGACACCGGCGACCAGCGCCCAGGCCTGCGCCCGCGCGCGGTGCAGCGCCGCGCGGTCGTGCGTCCTGGTGCGGGTGTCGCCGCTGGACTGCGCGGCGCGCACCTCGAGCGCGTAGCCCGCGGTGTCCTCGGCCAGGATCAGGGCGCTCAGGTCCTCGGCGGACAGCCCGGTGGGGGCAACGGGGGCCTCGCTCGCGGTGGCCGCCGGGGTCGCGGCGTCGTCGTCGCCCTCGCTGGGCTGCGGGGCGGGGTCGGCGGGCTCGGGGATCTGCGTGGAGGGCAGCGTCGGGCCCTTGACGTCGGTGAGCCGCGCGAGCTCCTGCGCGTGCTGCGTCTGCGACGTCGATATCGAGGCGAGCAGCCGGCCCAGCGGTCCGGACTGCGCCTGGTTCGCGGCGGCCCGGGTGCGCGTGGCCGCGTCGCGCAGGGAGGCGACGACGGCCCGCGGCGTCTGTTCCTGGACATGTGCGGAGGGGGACGCGCCGGAGCCCTCCGACACGAGGTCCCCGAGGCCGGAGTCGTACTCGCCGCCGAGCTGCTCCGCCTGCACGGTCGCGGACTCGGCGATCTCGGTCAGCTCCGACTCGACCGCGGGCTCGACCCCGTCGGTCTCGGCCGCGGCGGTGGCCTGGTCGGCCACGAGCAGCGCGTCGGCCACCGCGGTCCGTCGCAGCACCTCCGCCGCGTCGGGCACCGGCTCGGTCGGCGGCGGTGTCTCGAGCCGCAGCCCGCAACCTGAGAGAATGATCGCGCAGGTCAGGGCCAGCGCGGTCAGGCCAGACCTGCGACGGGTACGGGCCGTTCGGCCGAAGGGGTTCATCGTGGCCGATGATGTCATGTTCCGGAACCCCGTTCGTCGCCGGGCCGATTGCGGTCGGGTCACGAATATCACGTTCTTCGCGAAGTGCCGAGGTCGGAGGCTTCGTTACGCTTGACGCAGACAACAACAGCACATCGGTCGAACCGTTCCGGCTCGAACCGTGCCCCCGCGCATGGGGGAGCCGACGGGAGGCACTCGATGACACAGCAGGCGGATGCGGTCCGCGGGGTGGTGGGGCCGGTGGTCGAGGCCGCCGGGCTCTACCTCGAGGAGGTCAGCGCCACGCGGGCGGGCAGCAAGTCCGTGGTCCGCGTCACGGTCGACCTGCCGGACGACGCCGTCGGCAGCCTGGACTCCGACGCCCTCGGCGACGTGTCGCGCGGGATCTCCGCGGCGCTGGACACGGACGATGTCGTCGCCGGTGCGTACACGCTCGAGATCTCCACGCCGGGCACGTCCCGGCCGCTGACCGAGCTGCGTCACTTCAAGCGTGCCCGGACCCGTATGGTCACGCTCAAGCTCACCGACGGCAGCCGCGCCGAGGGCCGGCTGACCGACGTGCTCGACGACGCCGACGGCGCCGTCCTGGTGCTCGACGACGACCGGCGGATCCCCGTCGCGGACGTCACCCGGGGCAAGGTCGAGGTCGAGCTCCGACGGCTCGAGGACGCCCAGGATGCCGAGGATTCGGAACTGGGCGAGAGTGCAGGTGAAGACACCGACGAGGACTCGGACGGTGCTGGTACGGACAACCCGACCGGGTCTCGCCCCGGCCGCAACGAGGAAGGCTGACATGGACATCGACATGACCACGCTCCGGATGCTGGAGCGCGAGAGGGACCTCAGCCTGGACGTCCTCGTCGCGGCCATCGAGCAGGCCCTCCTGTCGGCCTACCACCGCACCCCGGACGCCTACAACCGGGCCCGCGTCGAGGTGGACCGCGCGTCGGGCCACGTGACGGTGTGGGCCCGCGAGGAGCTGCCCGTCGAGGCGGACCCCGAGGACCCGGACGCCCGCCCCGCCGTGGAGCTCGGCCCCGAGTTCGACGACACGCCCCAGGACT
Source organism: Promicromonospora kroppenstedtii (assembly GCF_044389675.1). Taxonomy (NCBI): domain Bacteria; kingdom Bacillati; phylum Actinomycetota; class Actinomycetes; order Micrococcales; family Promicromonosporaceae; genus Promicromonospora; species Promicromonospora kroppenstedtii. The sequence goes on from NZ_JBIRYI010000001.1 coordinate 535,158, forward strand.
TCGGCCGCATCGCCACCGCGACGGCCCGTCAGGTGATCGTGCAGCGCCTGCGGGACGCCGAGGACGACCAGGTGCTCGGCACCTTCCGCGGCAAGGAGGGCGAGGTCCTGGCCGGCGTCATCCAGCAGGGCCGCGACCCGCGCATGGTGCTCGTCGACGTCGGCGGTACCGAGGCCGTGCTTCCGCCGCACGAGCAGGTGCCCACCGAGGAGTACGTGCACGGAGAGCGGCTGCGCGCCTACGTGGTCGAGGTCAGCCGCGGAATGAAGGGCCCCCAGATCACGTTGAGCCGTACGCACCCGAACCTGGTGCGCAAGCTCTTCGAGCTCGAGGTCCCGGAGATCGCGGACGGCTCGGTGGAGATCACCGCCATCGCCCGTGAGGCGGGGCACCGCACCAAGATGGCCGTCCGGTCCCGCGTGTCCGGGCTGAACGCCAAGGGTGCCTGCATCGGCCCGATGGGCGCGCGAGTGCGTGCCGTGATGGCCGAGCTGCACGGCGAGAAGATCGACATCGTCGACCACAGCGACGACCCCGCCTCCTTCGTGGCGAGTGCGCTGTCCCCGGCTCGTGTGTCGTCAGTCACAGTGGTGGACGCCGACGCGCGTGCCGCACGGGCGATCGTCCCCGACTATCAGCTGTCCCTCGCGATCGGCAAGGAAGGGCAGAACGCCCGGCTGGCCGCGAAGCTGACGGGCTGGCGGATCGACATCCGCTCGGACGAGGCGGCGGACGCCGACGCAGGTGGCGCCGCCGCCGACGCGCAGAGCGGTCGGTAACGCCCGGTGGGTCGGCGCGGTAGACTGTCCGAGTCTGGGCCACGCGCCCGTCTTTCGGCACACCCCACACCACCCGTCACGGGCCCGGTGCGTACGTGTGTCGGGTGCCGGGGGCGCGACCAGCGGTCTGCACTCCTGCGTCTGGTGCTGGACTCCGCGATGCATGATGCCGATGTGGCAGAGCCACGACGCATCGTCGTCGACGTCCGCGCCTGTCTGCCGGGTCGCGGTGCCTGGGTTCACCCAGAGCCGCAGTGCCTGGAGCTCGCCGAGCGCCGCAGGGCCGTCCCCCGCGCACTGCGCACCGACGGTCCTCTCGATCTCGGCGAGGTACGAGCACACCTCGGCCGGTGAGGGTGCCGACCGCAAGACCGTTCCGACCGGGCGCGACAGAGCGCCCGGCCGAATCATGAAGTTCGTCGACAAGGAAGCGGGTTTGAAGCCGATGGGCACCCGATGAGTCCCCAGCGATGAGTACGCAGTACTAACGGTGGTCCTCCCTGTCCCGGGACGGACCGAGACAGGAGAGATGTGGCGAAGATCCGCGTTCACGAGCTTGCGAAGCAGCTCGGAGTGGAGAGCAAGACCCTGATGGGCGAGCTGAAGGCCGCGGGCGAGTTCGTCCGCTCGGCGTCCTCGACCCTTGAGGCCCCCGTCGAGCGAGCGATGCGCGACAAGTTCCCCGTCGGCGGCGCCGGCGGCGCGTCCGACAAGGGCGCGGCGGCCAAGCCCGCGCCGAAGCCGGCCGCGAAGCCCGCGGCCCGGAAGCCCGCTGAGGCGACCCCGGCCCCGGCTCCCGCCCCGGCCCCGGCCCCCAAGTCCGAGGCACCCGCGCCTGCGCCCGCCCCGGCCCCGGCCCCCGCACCGGCGGCTCCCGCCCCGGCGCCCGCGGCCGCAGAGACCCCGGCGGCGCCTGCGGCGTCCGCCAAGCCTGCCGGTGCGGCTCCCAAGCCCGGCGCACCCCGTCCGGCTGCCGCGGCTCCCAAGCCCGGTGCCCCGAAGCCGGCCGCCGCGCCCTCCGGCGCGCGCCCGGGTGGTCGTGACGGCGGCCGCGACGGTGGCCGTGGTGGCCGTCCGGGGGGCGGTAACCCGCGTCCGGGCAACAACCCCTTCGCGACCAGCCAGGGCATGCCCCGGCCCGGTGGCGGTGGCCGTGGTGGCCGTCCGGCGCCCGGCGCCGGCGACCGGTCCGGTGGCGGTAACCCGCGTCCGGGCAACAACCCCTTCGCGACCAGCCAGGGCATGCCCCGTCCGGGGCAGCGTCCCGAGCGGTCCGGCGAGTCGTCCGGCGAGCGCCCGGGCGGTCCCCGTCCTGGTGGCCCGCGTCCCTCGGCGCCCCGTCCCGGTGGCACTGGTGGTCCGCGCCCCAACCCCGGCATGATGCCGGGCAAGACCAACATGCCGCGTCCGGGTGACCGCCCGGCACCGGGTGGCGGCCGCGGTCGCCCCGGTGGTGGCGGTCGTCCGGGTGGTGCCGGTGGTGGCGCCGGTGCCGGTGCCCCGGGTCGTCCCGGTGGCGGCGGTGGCTTCGGTGGCCCGCGTCGCGGTGCCGGTGGTCGCGGTGCGACCCAGGGTGCCTTCGGGCGCGCCGGCGGCAAGCCGGTCCGCGGACGCAAGTCGCGTCGGGCGAAGCGCCAGGAGTTCGAGGCGATGCAGGCGCCGTCGCTCGGCGGCGTGCAGGTTCCTCGCGGCAACGGCACCACGGTCGTCCGGCTGCGCCACGGCGCGTCGCTGAACGACTTCGCCGACAAGATCGACGCGAACCCCGCGGCGCTCGTGACCGTGCTGTTCCACCTGGGCGAGATGGCCACGGCCACGCAGTCCCTGGACGAGGACACGTTCGGCACGCTGGCCCAGGAGCTCGGCTACGTCATCGAGATGGTCTCGGCCGAGGAGGAGGACCGCGAGCTGCTCGGGGCCTTCGACATCGACCTGGAGGCCGAGGAGGCAGGCGAGTCCGACGAGGACCTGGCCGCGCGTCCGCCGGTCGTGACCGTCATGGGTCACGTCGACCACGGTAAGACGAAGCTGCTCGACGCCATCCGCAAGTCGGACGTCGTCGCGGGCGAGCACGGTGGCATCACCCAGCACATCGGTGCCTACCAGATCACGCACGAGCACGAGGGCGTCGAGCGCGCCATCACGTTCATCGACACCCCGGGTCACGAGGCGTTCACCGCCATGCGTGCCCGTGGTGCGCAGGTCACGGACATCGCGATCCTCGTGGTCGCGGCCGACGACGGCGTGATGCCGCAGACGGTCGAGGCCGTGAACCACGCGCAGGCCGCGGGCGTGCCGATCGTCGTCGCCGTCAACAAGATCGACGTCGAGGGTGCCAACCCGGCGAAGGTGCGTCAGCAGCTCACCGAGTACAACCTGGTGGCCGAGGAGTACGGCGGCGACACGATGTTCGTCGACGTCGCGGCCAAGCCGGGGATCGGCATCGACGACCTCGTCGAGGCCGTCCTGCTGACCGCCGACGCGGCTCTCGACCTGCGCGCCAACCCGACCAAGGACGCGCGCGGCGTCGCGATCGAGGCCAACCTCGACAAGGGCCGTGGCCCCGTGGCCACGGTGCTGGTCCAGTCGGGCACGCTGCACGTCGGTGACTCGATCGTCGCCGGTACGGCCCACGGCCGTGTCCGTGCGATGTTCGACGAGCACGGCAACGCGGTGGAGGCGGCTCTGCCGGCCCGTCCGGTGCAGGTGCTCGGTCTGACGAGCGTCCCGAGCGCCGGCGACACGTTCCTCGTGGCGCCGGACGACCGGACCGCACGGCAGATCGCCGAGAAGCGCGAGGCGGCCGAGCGCGCCGCGACGCTGGCCAAGCGTCGCAAGCGGATCAGCCTCGAGGACTTCGACACCGAGCTCAAGAAGGGCAAGGTCGAGAGCCTCAACCTCATCCTCAAGGGTGACGTGTCCGGTGCCGTCGAGGCACTCGAGGACGCGCTGCTCAAGATCGACGTGGGCGACGAGGTCGAGCTGCGCGTCATCCACCGTGGTGTGGGTGCGATCACGCAGAACGACGTCAACCTGGCCACCGTCGACAGCGCCGTGATCATCGGCTTCAACGTGAAGTACGGCGAGCGCGTCGAGGAGCTGGCGGAGCGCGAGGGCGTGGACGTCAAGTTCTACTCGGTCATCTACAAGGCGATCGAGGACGTCGAGGCGGCCCTCAAGGGCATGCTCAAGCCGGAGTACGAGGAGGTCCAGCTCGGGACCGCGGAGATCCGTCAGGTCTTCCGTTCCTCGAAGTTCGGCAACATCGCCGGTTCGGTGGTCCGCTCGGGCGTCATCCGCCGCAACGCCAAGGCGCGCGTGCTGCGCAACGGCACGGTCGTGGGCGACAACCTCTCGATCGAGTCGCTGCGCCGCGAGAAGGACGACGTCACCGAGGTCCGCGAGGGCTTCGAGTGCGGTATCGGTCTCGGGTCGTTCAACGACGTCACCGAGGGCGACACCATCGAGACCTTCGAGATGCGCGAGAAGCCGCGCGACTGACGTTCCTCACCGAGCCGGAGCCCGGTGCACGTGTCAGACCCGATCTCACGTGTCAGACGTACAGGTCACCAGAGTGACCTGTACGTCTGACACCTCCGAGAGCTGCTGACAGGTGCGCCGGGCTCCGGCTCGGTCATCCCGGAAAGGAAGCAGTGATGGTCGACAACCCGCGAGCCCGTAAGCTCGCCGACCGCATCAAGGTGATCGTCGCGCAGATGATCGACACGCGGATCAAGGACCCGCGGCTCGGTTTCGTGACGGTCACGGACGTCCGGGTCACCGGCGACCTGCAGAACGCCTCGGTGTTCTACACGGTCTACGGCTCGGACGAGGACCGGGACGGCACGGCCGCGGCGCTGAAGAGCGCCACGGGCATGATCCGTTCGGAGGTGGGCAAGCAGACCGGTGTGCGCCTGACGCCCACCATCGAGTTCCACCTGGACTCGGTCCCCGAGACGGCGGCCCACCTCGACGCCGCGCTGATCGAGGCGCGCAAGCGGGACGCCGAGCTCGAGGCACTGCGTGCCGGAGCCCGGTACGCGGGCGACGAGGACCCCTACAAGAAGCCGCGCGAGGACGACGAGTCCGAGTGACCTTGGCCCTCACGCTCGCGCGGGTCGGGTGTGCCGTGCGGCACACCCGGCCCGCGCGATACTGGTACCCATGATTTCCCCCTCCCCGCAGGCTCCGGCCCGCCGTCCGACGGCGGCCGACGGGTTCGTCGTGGTCGACAAGCCGCAGGGCTGGACCAGCCACGACGTCGTCGGCCGGATGCGCCGCCTCGCCGGCACCCGCAAGGTCGGCCACGCCGGCACGCTGGACCCGATGGCGACCGGGGTGCTCGTGCTCGGCATCGGCAAGGCGACCCGCCTGCTCACGTACGTCGTGGGCGCGGACAAGGACTACGACGCCACGATCCGGCTGGGCGTGGCCACCGCCACGGACGACGCGGAGGGGTCCGTCGTCGCCGTGGCCGACCCGGGCGCCGTCGGACAGGTGGAGCGGGCCGCGCTGGACGCGGCGGTCGCGGACCTGACCGGCGACATCCTGCAGGTGCCCACGTCCGTGTCCGCGATCAAGGTGGACGGCAAGCGCGCCTACGCGCGCGTCCGGGCGGGGGAGGAGGTCGCGCTCAAGGCGCGGCCTGTCACCGTCTCCCGGTTCGAGGTGCTGGACGTCCGCCGGGCCACGGCGAAGGTGCCGGACGGCGACCTGGCGGACGTGTATGTCGAGGCCGACGACGCGGCCGCCGACCCCGCCGCCGACCCCGCCGCCGAGCCCGGCCTCGCCCCGACCGCCGCTGAACCTGGCGACGGCCCCACCCGGGAGGTGCCCGTGGTCGACGTCGACGTGCGCGTCACCGTCTCGTCCGGCACCTACGTGCGCGCCCTGGCACGTGACCTCGGCGCCGCGCTCGGCACCGGCGGTCACCTCACGGCGCTGCGCCGCACCCGCGTGGGCGGCTACCCGCTGGCGGGGGCCCGCACGTTGGAGGAGCTGGAGGCCCAGGCGGACGCCGACGGCACGCTGGCCACCCTCCCGCTCGCCGACGCCGCCCGCGGCACGTTCCCGGTGCGCGAGCTCGACGAGGTCGAGGTGCGCGCCCTCGGCTACGGCCAGTGGGTCGAGCCGTCCGGGCGGTCCGAGGTCGTGGCGGCTCTCTCTCCGTCGGGCACGCTCGTCGCGCTGCTGGAGGACACGAAGCGCCGCGGCGAGAGCCTGGCCAAGCCCGTCCTGGTGCTCGCCCCCGCGCCCTGACCGGGCGGGCGGGCGCACGACCGCCGAAACACGCCGTAGGCTTTTGGCGACCGGTGCGGGGCGCGGCGCGAGCGGCTCCCGCACCCGCGCCACCCGATTCATGAGGAGCAACCCGCGTGCAGCTGTGGACGGACCTGGAACAGGTTCCCCCGGACTTCGGGCCATCAGTGGTGACGATCGGCAACTTCGACGGCGTCCACCGCGGCCACCAGGCGGTGCTCGGCCGCATCCTCCGGCTCGCCCGGGGCGACGCGGCCAGCGCCGTCGCCGTGACGTTCCACCCGCATCCGGCGGCAGTGCACCGGCCCGAGTCGGCGCCCGAGCTGATCACGGGCCTGGAGGACCGCCTGGCGCTCATGGAGCGCACCGGCCTGGACGCGACCCTGCTGGTCAACTACACGCTCGACTTCGCGGCGCAGACGCCCGAGGAGTTCGTCTCCCGGTACCTCGTGGACGGCCTGCGGGCGCGGACCGTGGTGGTGGGGCACGACGTGCGGTTCGGCAAGCAGAACGCCGGGACGCTCGCCACGATGGTCGAGCTCGGCGGGCAGCACGGGTTCGAGGTCGTCGCCATCGAGGACGTCGGCGACTCGGTGGCCGAGGGTGACGGCCACCAGCGCTGGTCCTCGACCGCCGTGCGGGCGCTGCTCGCGGAGGGCGACGTGGACCAGGCCGCCGACGTCCTCGGCCGCCCGCACCTCGTACGCGGCACCGTGGTGCACGGTGATGCCCGGGGCCGCGAGATGGGCTTCCCGACCGCCAACCTCGGCGACATCACCGGACTGGTGCCCGCCGACGGCGTCTACGCGGGCTGGCTGCGCCGCGGTACGGCCGCGACGTGCGCGAGCCTCGCCGGGCCCGACCACGACCGGGCGGCCGCGTCCGGCGCCGGCCTGGGACAGGAGGAGATCCTGCCCGCCGCGATCTCCGTCGGCACCAACCCCACGTTCGACGGCGTCGAGCGCCGCGTCGAGGCCTACGTGCTCGACCGCACCGACCTCGACCTGTACGACCAGACGGTCGTGCTCGAGTTCGTGGCCCACCTGCGCCCGACGCTGCGGTTCGACGGCATGGAGCCGCTGATCGCCCAGATGAACGACGACGTCGCGCGGGCCCGGAAGATCCTGCGGCCCTGAGGCGCCAACGTGCTCGGTAAACTAAGATTGGATCTTAGTAAGATTCGATCTTAGTTTGGGGTGGCGATGGAGTTTCGCGGACGCGACTCGGACCTGCGCCGGCTCGAAGGGCTCCTGGGCGGCGTCAAGGCGGGCACGGGTGCGTCGCGCGGCAAGGTGCTGATCATGACCGGCCGGCGCCGTGTCGGGAAGTCCCGACTGGCGCAGGAGTTCTGCGACCGCACCGGGCGCGAGTACTTCGTGTTCCAGGCGACGCGAGGGCGCAACGCCATGGCCGAGCGGCGAGAGTTCCTCGCGACGCTCACGCAGTCGAGCCTCCGGGCACCCGAGATCTTCGCGCATCTGAGTCCGCCGGACTGGAACGGAACCCTCCGCGCGCTCGCCGAGTTCCTACCGGACGACCGGCCTGCCGTCGTGGTGCTCGACGAGGTGCCCTGGCTGGTCGAGCAGGACGCCGAGTTCGAGGGGGCGCTGCAGACGGTCTGGGACAAGTACCTGTCGCAGAAGCCCGTGCTGCTGCTCCTGATCGGCAGCGACCTGTCGGTCATGGAGGCGCTCCAGACCTACGGCCGGCCGTTCTTCGGCCGCGCGACCAAGATCGACATCGCACCGCTGAACGTGGCGGACGTCCAGACGATGGCGGACCTGGGCGCCGCGGAGGCGATCGACGCGCACCTGATCACCGGCGGGTTCCCCGAGATCGTGCAGACCTGGGCGCCTGGCCAGCCGCGAGCGGAGTTCCTGCGCGACGCACTCGGTGATCCGCTCTCACCGCTGCTGGTCGCCGGGGAGCTCTCGCTGCTCGGCGAGTTCCCGGAGTCCTCGCGCAGCAGGGCGATCCTCGAAGCGGTGGGTGACGGCGAGCGGACGTTCTCGGCTATCGCCGCCGCTGCCGGGAACTCGGGGTCGCTGCCGGCCGGCACCCTCAACCCGCTGCTCAAGACGCTTGAGGCCAAGCGGATCCTGGAGACCGACCTGCCGCTGTCGACGGCGTCGGACACCAAGAACAAGCGCTACCGCCTCGGAGATCCCTACCTGCGCTTCTGGCTCGCCTTCCTGCGCCGGGCGATCCCGTTCGTGGAACGCGGGCGCGGGGACGTGGCGCTCGACCGGATAGAGCGGTCCTGGACCGCTTGGCGCGGCCGGGCCGTCGAACCGCTCGTGCGCGAGTCGTTGATGCGCATCCTGCTCGACTCGCCCTGGCCTGAGGTCGAAGCCGTCGGCGGCTGGTGGAACCGGCAGAACAACCCCGAGGTGGACCTGGTCGGTGCGGACCGTGCTCCGACGGCACGAAGAGTCGAGTTCATCGGCTCCGTGAAGTGGTACGAGACGGATCGCTTCGGAAGGCACGAGTTCGACGAGCTCGCCCGGGCGCAGGGCGCTGTGCCCGGGACCGACGCCGCCACGCCTCTGGTCGCCGTGGCTCGAAGCGGCTTCGAGGCAGGCCTTCCGCTGGACGCGCACTGGGGCCCGGACGAGATCGTCGCGGCCTGGCGATGAGGTGCTGGTCGGGAGACCTTTCCGCGCCTCGTGCGTTGGGCTGGGCATGACCTACCTCGAGCTGTCCGACCTGGTGGTCGGGTACGGCGGCAACGCCGTCTGCGCACCCGTGAACCTCACCCTGGGGGCGGGCGACATCGTCGCCGTGATCGGCGCCAACGGCACCGGCAAGTCCACCCTCCTGCGCACCGTGCTCGGCCTCCAGGAGCCGCTCTCCGGAAGAGCGAGTGCCTTCGGGCGCCGCGTGGACGAACGGGAGCGGCGGTTCCGCGCGCGCGTCGCGGGCGTGCTGGACGACGACGCGTTCTTTCCCGGCGTGACCGTCCGTGAGCACCTCGTGCTCACCGCCCGCGGGCACGGGGTGCCGGATGCCGGCGCCGTCGTCGACCAGGTGCTCGACCACGTGGGCATCAGACGGCACGGGCGCGCCATGCCGCACACCCTGTCGTCCGGGCAGCGCCGCCGGTTCCTGCTGGCGAGCGCCCTGGTGCGGCCGCGCGACCTGCTCGTGCTCGACGAGCCGGAGCAGCGCCTGGACACCGCGATGCGCGCCCGGCTGGGCGAGACGCTGCGCGCCGAGGCGGACGCCGGCACCGCCGTCCTGTTCGCCACGCACGACGACCGGCTGCTGGCGGCTTCGGGCGCGAGCGCCGTGCACCTGTCCGACGACGACGCCGCGCTCCTGGATCCGGCCGAGGCGCCGGGCGTGCTGGCGGGCTTCCGGTGACCGGCGAGGCGGCGGGCGCCGCGGCCGACGCCGGCCCGGTCGGGACCGAGCCGCTCCCGCGGCTCGTGGGCAGCGACGAGGAGAGCTTCACCGGCGCCGAGCTGCGCCGGCTGACCGCGCGGGTGCGGGCGCACAACCTCCCCGCCGAACCGGGCCGGGTGGCGCTGGACATCGCCGAGGTCGTGATCTCGCTCGCCCTGGTCGTGCTGTACCTGTGGGGCTTCGGGGGCCCGGTGCGGGAGCTGCTCGGCTCCGACGCCACCGCGTTCGGGCTCGGCCCAGGCCTGGTCCAGGCCCTCGTGCTGGCTCTCGCCGTGGTCGGGGGAGCGTCCGTCGCGCTGCGGCTCGGCCCGGCCGGGCTGCCCGCCGCCGGGGTGCGGTGGTGGGTGCCCACCGCCGCCGACCGGACGGGGCTCATCTCGCCGTCGATGGTCCGCTCGGTGCTCGTCGGCATCGGCGCGGGCCTGGTCGTGGGCGGTGCGCCCGCGGCGCTCGCCGGGCTCGCCCCGGCGGGGATCGTCGTGGACGCGGTGCTCGGCGGCGCCGTCGGGCTCCTGGTCGTCGCGGGTGCCGGTGTGCTACAGGTGACCGGCATCGCCTCGGGGAGCTTGCCCGGGCGGGTGCTCGACCTGCTGCTCGCCGCCGTGCCGGTGGCCGGCCTCGGCCTGGCGCTCTGGGCCCCCGCGTGGGCGGCGTGGGCCGTGCCGTGGAGCGTGCCCGCGGTGCTGGCCGCCGTCGGAGTCGTCGCCCTCATCGTCTGGGCGCGGGGCCTGGACCGGCTCCGGGCCGGGGCACTACGCGCCCGTGCCTCGGCCGCGCTGCAGGCCTCGGCCGCCCTGCTCTCCCTCGACGGCGGTGGCGTCAGCCGGGCGCTGGGCACCGGGCCGACGGCGTCGCGCGCCTTCGGCTGGGTGCCCCGTGCGGCGCGCGGTCCGGTGGGCGCCCTGCTCGCCGCCGACGCCAGCCTGCTGCTGCGCTCGCCCGCGTCCCTCGCGGCGCTGCTCGCACTGGCGTGCACCGGGGCCGTCGCCGTGCAGGTGCCCGCGCTCGCCGACGGGATCGGCCTCTGGGCGGTCCTGGCCGGCGTCGGATACGCCGGGGCGCTCGCGGGTGCCGGAGGGCCGCGCGCGGCGGGGGAGAACCCGCGGCTGGACGCCCTCCTGCCGCTCGGTGCGCGGACCACCCGCGCCGTCCGCGCGGTGTGGCCGGTGCTCTCCGCGGGCGTTGTGCTGCTGCTCGTCGCCGTGGTGGGCGGCGTCGGGCCGTGGCTCGGCGTCGCGGCGCCCGCCGCCGTCGTGCTCGGGGCGGCCGCGATCCGCGCGGCGTACCGGGGGCCCGTGCAGTGGGACGTGCCGATGATCGCCACCCCGGCGGGCGCGTTCCCGACCGGGCTGGTGCTGCACCGGATCAAGGGGCCCGACCTGGCGCTGCTGGGCACGATCCCGCTCGCGTGGGCGGTGGTCACGGGCGTGACGCCGGCGCTCGTCGTCGCGCAGGTGCTGGCGGCCGCGACGGCGGTGTGGCGCGCGGCGCGCTGACCGGGCGCCCGGCCGTCGGCGCAGGTCGGCGGCCCGGCGCGGTGCGTTCACCCGCCGAGGTGTACGTGGCTGTGATCCTCGTCACTCCGTGTGTGGTGGAGGACCTTCACCCCAGCGAAGGAGAGACCCATGGTCCAGACCACGCAAGCCCCGCCGCAGGGCGACCCGAACCACAGCCCGCACGAGGCCGTCGACCTCGCGCAGACCCCCACCGGCCGCACGGTCCGGCGGATCGGTCACGGGGGTGTGTTCGTCCCCGCCGACCCGGACGCTCCGCAGGACCCGCAGGACAGCACGGCCACGCTCATGCCGCGCACGGAGGCCGCGGTGCGCCGCGACCTGCGCGAGCAGCGGTTCGACGCGACGACGTCGTTCGACTACCTGCTGCGCGACCTCGCGCGGGACTTCCCGGCCGCGCACCTGCCGGTGGGCGACGACGTGGCCCGCACCCGGGACGCCCTGCTGCGGCTCGGCGCGGGCATGATCGAGGCGCCCGCCGGGGCACCGGCTCCAGGGGCGCCCGCCGCGCCGCCGCGCGACTCGACGATCCCCGGCATCTACACCTACTGGGGCCAGTTCATCGACCACGACATCACGCTCAACACCAATGGCCCGGACGACGGCGCCGGCCCCGGCGGCGACCAGGCGCTCGGCGACATCGTGAGCGAGCCGTTCCGCCCGTTCGAGCCCGACGTGGTGCGGCGCAGCCTGCACAACGGGCGCAACCCGCTGCTCGACCTGGACAGCCTGTACGGGTCCGGTCCCCGGTTCGAGGGCGAGAAGGACCGCGGCACCACACGCAGCGAGGCCGCGTACGTGCCGAACTCGGCCAAGCTGCGGCTCGGCCGCATCGGCACCGAGCCGTTCGGGCCGTTCTCGCTCGTCGCCCCCGGCGACGACCCGCAGCGCGACCTGCCGCGCAGCACCGCCCCGGGCGGCGAGCGGATGCCGCTCATCCCCGACAGCCGCAACGACGAGAACCTGATCGTGGCGCAGTTCCACGTGGCGATGATCCGGTTCCACAACGCCGTCGTGGACTGGGTGGCGCGGTACGAGCCGTGGTGCGCCGTGACCCAGCGCGAGCTGTTCGACCGGGCCCGGGAGCTGGTGCGGTTCCACTACCAGTGGCTCGTCGTCAACGACTACCTGCGCACCCTGACCAAGTCGGGCGTGCTGGACTCCGTCCTGGCGACGGGGCCCACGCTGTTCCGGCCGGCGCGGCGGGTGGCGATGCCGCTGGAGTTCGCGGTCGCGGCGTTCCGGTTCGGGCACTCGATGGTGCGCGGCGCCTACGACTTCAATGTCAACTTCACCGGCAATGGCCCGGGCGGGGTCGCCTCGCTCGACCTGCTGTTCCGGTTCACCGGCAACGGCGGACTGTCCCCGAACCCGGCGAACCCTGCGCCAGCGCTGCCGTCCAACTGGCCCGTCGAGTGGCCGCGGCTGACCGACAAGGGCGACCCCCTGTCGTTCCGCATGGCCCGCAAGATCGACCCGTTCCTTGCGGACGGCCTGGGCCACCTCCTGAACGAGGGCAACGCGGCCTCCGAGCCGATCAAGGCGCTGCTCAAGCAGCTCGCGCAGCGCAACCTGCTGCGTGGCTACATGCTCGCGCTCCCGACGGGGGAGGCCGTGGCCCAGGAGCTGCGGGCCCGCCCGCTCACGCCCGCCCAGCTGCGGCAGAACGCCGCACCCGAGGTCGTGGCCGCGCTCGACGACCTGGACGGCACGCCGCTCTGGTACTACGTGCTCAAGGAGGCCGAGGTCCAGGGCAACGGCAACTTCCTGGGCGAGGTCGGCAGCCGCATCCTGGCGGAGACGTTCGTCTACCTGCTGCGGCTCGACCCCGAGTCGTTCATGCGCCGTCCCGGCGGTGACTGGACGCCTGCGTACGGCGTCCGGTTCGAGGACGGCCGCCTCGTCACGACGATCTCGGACCTCCTGGCGTTCGCGGGGGTCTTCCCGATCGGCCAGGACGAGGAGGGCCCGGTCTTCCGCCGCAACGGCAAGGGCTACGCGGGCCACGACGGCGCGTGAGCCCGCTGCCGTGCTCACGGCAGGGATGTGAGTGGTCGGTAGTTTGTCAGGTGATCGGCACCCCGGGGTGCCGATCAGCTGACAAACTACCGACCACTCACATTTCCAGGCAGCCAGGGAGACGACGGCGGCACGATGACCGAGTGGCATTCGAAGATGACCCGCGAGCTCTTGCCCGGCCGTTCAGCCCATGACCGGTACCGCACTCTCCGGAGGCTGGATCGCATCGGAGTTCCCGGGTTGCTGGCGTCGATTGCCTGGGCCGGGGGTGGTGCCCTCCTTGCTCAGCGCGATGACCTTGTCTACCCGGCATGGGCTGTGTGGGCGTACGGGATTCTTGGTCTCGCAGCGTGGACCGCTGCGGGGTTCTCGCTGGTCGGAGGGCGCCTGGTTCTTCTCTCCATCCAGGGACAACGCGAGGTCGAACATGCGGCTGGCTACACGACGTCGCCCTACGCACCCAACTTCATGATCAGACCGCCAGAGATCGACCACGTCGACGGTGAGTCAGGCCGGATCGTGCGGCTCGCCAGCGAGCCCTGGCTCACCGAGGCGGAGTACGAGGCCCGCATCCGGGCGATCCGCGAAGCCGCGGGTCACGACGGCGCGTGAGCCCCGCCCGTGTCGGACGTACAGGTCACCCGGGTGACCTGTACGTCCGACACGTGGCGGAGGTCTCCGGATCCGCGGGCAGGCGGGGTCGTCAAGCACTGGTAATGTGGTACCGCCGTCAGAACGGCCGCGGATCCAGAGCGCCCCGGTGAATCAAGTCCCGGAGCACCGCGCAACGACACCGAAGGAGAGCCATGCCGCTCGACACTGCCACGAAGCAGCAGATCATTTCCGAGTACGGAACCAAGCCGGGCGACTCGGGTTCGCCGGAGGTGCAGATCGCGCTCCTCACGCAGCGCATCAAGGACCTCACCGAGCACCTGAAGGAGCACAAGCACGACCACCACAGCCGTCGTGGCCTGCTGCTCCTCGTGGGTCAGCGCCGTCGTCTCCAGGGTTACCTCAAGGGGATCGACATCGAGCGCTACCGCGCCCTGGTCGACAAGCTCGGCCTGCGTCGCTGATCATGCTTCCCACCAGCCCGGCCCCCGTCGCGGGGGCCGGGCTGGTCTGGTGAGATGCTGTAGTACGACAACGCAACAGCGCCGCCCGTGACCTCGTCCGGTCCTCGGTAGTGGCTTCCCGAGTCTCCCGCTCCACGCGAGCGGCGGCTCGGTGGGCCTCGATCGATGACCGTCAGGCACGGGGGCGTTCCAAGAGAACACCACAGAGAAGGAGGGCACCCGTGGAGGGTCCCGAGATCCAGTTCGCCGAGGCCGTGATCGACAACGGTCGCTTCGGCACCCGTACCGTCCGGTTCGAGACCGGCCGCCTCGCCAAGCAGGCCGCCGGCTCCGTCGCCGCGTACCTCGACGGCGAGACCATGCTGCTGTCGACCACCGCGGCCGGCAAGCACCCCAAGGACCAGTTCGACTTCTTCCCGCTGACGGTGGACGTCGAGGAGCGGATGTACGCCGCGGGCCGCATCCCCGGCTCGTTCTTCCGCCGTGAGGGCCGTCCCTCGACGGAGGCCATCCTGGCCTGCCGCCTGATCGACCGCCCGCTGCGCCCCCTGTTCGTCAAGGGCCTGCGCAACGAGGTCCAGGTCGTCATCACCGTCATGGCGATCCACCCGGACGACGCCTACGACACGCTGGCGATCAACGCCGCGTCGGCGTCGACCCAGATCTCCAGCCTGCCGTTCGACGGCCCGGTCGGCGCCGTCCGCATCGCGCTGATCGACGGCCAGTGGGTCGCGTTCCCCAAGTACTCCGACAAGGAGCGCGCGGTCTTCGACATGGTCGTGGCCGGCCGTGTCGTCGGTGACGACGTCGCGATCGCCATGATCGAGGCCGAGGCCACCGACGGTGCCTGGAACCTCATCAAGAACGAGGGCGTCGCCGCGCCGACCGAGGAGGTCGTCGCCGAGGGCATCGAGGCGGCCAAGCCGTTCATCAAGGCCCTGTGCGACGCGCAGGCCCAGCTCGCCGGCCAGTCCGCCAAGGAGACGCAGGAGTTCCCGCTCTTCCCGGACTACCAGCCCGACGCCTACGCCGCCGTGGAGGGCGCCGTCTCCGGCACCACCCGCGACGCGCTCACGATCGCCGACAAGCAGCAGCGCGAGAACACGCTCGACGAGATCAAGGCGACCGTCCACGAGCAGCTCGACGGCCAGTTCGAGGGCCGCGAGAAGGAGCTCTCCGCTGCCTTCCGCTCGCTGCAGAAGCAGCTCGTGCGCCAGCGCGTGCTGACCGACGGCGTCCGCATCGACGGCCGTGGCCTCGCGGACATCCGCACCCTCTCGGCCGAGGTCGAGGTGCTGCCCCGCGTGCACGGCTCCGCGATCTTCGAGCGCGGCGAGACCCAGATCCTGGGTGTCACCACGCTGAACATGCTCCGCATGGAGCAGCAGATCGACTCGCTCGGTCCGGAGACGCGCAAGCGCTACATGCACAACTACAACTTCCCGCCGTACTCGACCGGTGAGACGGGCCGCGTGGGCAGCCCGAAGCGCCGCGAGATCGGCCACGGCGCGCTCGCCGAGCGCGCGATCGTGCCGGTCCTGCCGAGCCGCGAGGAGTTCCCCTACGCGATCCGCCAGGTCTCCGAGGCCCTCGGCTCCAACGGCTCGACGTCCATGGGCTCGGTGTGCGCCAGCACGCTGTCGCTGCTCAACGCCGGTGTGCCGCTGCGCGCCCCGGTCGCGGGCATCGCGATGGGCCTCGTGTCCGACACCGTGGAGGGCGAGACCCGCTACGCCGCGATGACGGACATCCTGGGTGCCGAGGACGCCTTCGGCGACATGGACTTCAAGGTCGCCGGCACCAAGGAGTTCGTCACCGCCATCCAGCTCGACACCAAGCTCGACGGCATCCCGGCGTCGGTCCTCGCGGCCGCCCTGGGCCAGGCGCGCGACGCCCGCCTGACGATCCTCGAGGTCCTCGCCGAGGCGATCGACGTCCCCGACGAGATGTCCCCGAACGCCCCGCGCGTCATCACCGTGAAGGTGCCGGTCGACAAGATCGGCGAGGTCATCGGCCCGAAGGGCAAGATGATCAACCAGATCCAGGAGGAGACGGGCGCGGACATCTCCATCGAGGACGACGGCACCGTGTACATCGGTGCCACCGACGGCCCCTCGGCCGAGGCCGCCCGCGCGGCGATCAACGCGATCGCCAACCCGCACGTCCCCGAGGTGGGCGAGCGGTTCGTCGGCACCGTCGTCAAGACGACGTCGTTCGGCGCCTTCATCTCGCTGTCCCCGGGCAAGGACGGTCTGCTGCACATCAGCCAGATCCGCAAGCTCGTGGGCGGCAAGCGCGTCGAGAACGTCGACGACGTGCTGTCCATCGGCCAGAAGGTCCAGGTCGAGATCGGCGAGATCGACCCGCGCGGCAAGCTCTCGCTGGTCGCCGTGACCGACGAGGAGGAGTCGGCCACGTCCGACGCCGCCGAGCCGGCCGCCGAGGCCACCGCGCCCGCGGACGCCTGACATGACGTGGCACCTGCCGCTCGTTCCCACGGGCGAGCCCGGTGCCGAGCTGACCGCCGGGCAGGACGGGGCGACGATTCGTCGCTCCGTCCTGCCCGGCGGTGTCCGTGTGCTCACCGAGAACATGCCGGGCCAGCGCTCGGCAACGATGGGCGCATGGATCGGCGTCGGCTCTCGGGACGAGACCGACGGACATTTCGGCTCGACGCACTTCCTGGAGCACCTGCTCTTCAAGGGCACCGCGCGGCGCTCCGCGATGGACATCGCCGAGGCGTTCGACGCGGTCGGCGGTGAGGCCAACGCGGCCACCGGCAAGGAGCACACCTGCTACTACGCGCGGGTGCTCGACTCCGACCTGCCGATGGCCGTGGACGTCATCGCCGACATGGTCACCTCCGCGCGGCTGGACACCGACGAGCTCGAGACCGAGCGCGGCGTCATCCTCGAAGAGCTGGCGATGAACGACGACGACCCGACCGACGTCGTGCACGAGCAGTTCTCCGCCGTCGTCCTGGGCGACCACGCGCTGGGCCGCCCCATCGGCGGCACGCCGGAGACCATCAACGCAGTGCCGCGCGACGCGGTCTGGGACCACTACCGCTGGAACTACCGGCCCGAGACCCTCGTGATCACGGCGGCCGGCGGCATAGACCACGACAAGCTCGTGCAGCAGGTCACCCAGGCGCTGACCGACGGCGGCTGGGACCTCGACCCGGCCACCGCGCCGCGGGACCGCAGGTCCACCACGGAGGACAGAGCCGGTGTGCCGGAGGCAGGCACCGAGCTGACGATAAAGCGCTCGGTGGAGCAGGCCAACATCATCGTCGGGTCCACAGGCATCTCGGCGACGGACGACCGGCGCTTCGCGCTGTCCGTGCTGAACGCGGTGCTCGGCGGCGGCATGTCGTCGCGACTGTTCCAGGAGATCCGCGAGAAGCGGGGCCTGGCGTACTCGACGTACTCGTTCGCCTCGGCGCACGGCGGGCTCGGCACGTTCGGCCTGTACGCGGGCTGCGCGGCCGCCAAGGCCGACCAGGTCACCGAGCTGCTCGTCGAGGAGCTGGAGAAGCTCGGACAGGACGGCATCACGGAGGCCGAGCTGAAGCGGTCCGTCGGGCAGCTCAGCGGCGGCACGGTGCTCGGGCTGGAGGACTCCGGCTCGCGCATGAGCCGGCTCGGCAAGGCCGAGCTGGTGTACGGCGACCTGCTGTCGCTGGCCGAGTCGCTGGAGCGCATCCAGGCGGTCACCGCGGCTGACGTGCAGGACCTGGCGCAGGACCTCGCGGCGCGGCCGCGCTCGGTGGTCCGCGTGGGCCCGTTCGACAACTGAACCGCGCCGCTGAGTGCTGGGTATTTGTGGTCCCGGGGCCTCCGGGACGACAAATATCCAGCACTCAACGAGGAACTAGGGTGTAGATCGTGAGTGACATCAAGGTGGCCGTGCTCGGTGCGACCGGCCGCATGGGCACACAGGCCTGCGCCGCGGTCGAGGCGGCCGACGGGCTCCGGCTCGTGGCCCGCCTCGGGCGCGGCGACACCGTCTCTGCCGAGACCCTCGCCGGAGCCGACGTCGCCGTGGACTTCACCGTCCCGGCCGTCACCGAGGCCAACGTGCACGCCGTGCTCGACGCCGGCGCGCACGCCGTGGTCGGCACCACCGGGTGGGACGACGCCTCGCGGGCCCGGGTCTCGGCGCACCTCGCCGAGCTCTCGCCCGGGGGCTCGGGCAGCACGGGCGCGCTCGGCGTGCTGATCGCGCCGAACTTCGGCCTCTCGGCGGTGCTGGCGATGACGTTCGCCGCCAAGGCCGCCCGGTACTTCGAGTCTGCCGAGGTCGTCGAGCTGCACCACCCGAACAAGGTGGACGCGCCCTCGGGGACCGCCCGCCACACCGCCGCCGCCATCGCCGGCGCCCGCGCCGAGGCCGGCCGCGGGCCGTCGCCCGACGCGACCGAGACGGGCTGGGAGGCCCGCGGTGCCGACGTCGACGGGGTGCGGGTGCACGCCGTTCGCCTGCGCGGGCTCGTGGCGCACGAGGAGATCCTCTTCGGCAACGAGGGGGAACAGCTCATCATCCGGCAGGACTCGTTCGACCGGGCGTCGTTCATGCCGGGCGTGCTGCTCGCCGTGCGCTCCGTGGTCTCCCGCCCCGGGCTGACCGTCGGCCTCGAGAACGTGCTGGACCTGTCATGAGCGAGCCGGGGTCCGGGCGACCGGTCGAGCGGCCGACGTCGGGCCGCAAGCTGCCGCGAGGGCTGCCCGGGGCCATCGCGGTCACGGCGCTGCTCGCGCTGTACATCTGGCAGATCGCGGGCCGCGGCGTCTCGATGGTGCGCACCGGCGAACCGGTGCTGATCGCCATCGGCCTGGGCGTGCTGGTCATCCCGCTGCTGGTCATCGGGCTGATCGCCAAGGAGTACTGGCTGGCCGCCACCGTGCAGAAGATGGCGGACACCCTGTTCGCCGAGGGCAACCTGCCCGTGGACGATCTGCCGCGCTCACCCGGCGGGCGCATCGACCGGGCCGCCGCCGACGAGGCCTTCGAGCCGTACCGGGTGGCCGTCGAGGCCGCGCCCGAGGACTGGCGCGCCCGGTACCGCCTGGCCTTCGCATACGACGCCGCGGGCGACCGCCGCCGGGCGCGCGAGGCGCTGCGGCACGCGGCCCGGCTGTTCCGCGCCTGACCTCAGGCCGGGTCGGCCGTCAGCGCGGGTTCCTCGCCCGGGTGGGTCGGCACCCAGCGCAGCGACACCAGCACGAGGCCGACGACGAGCAGCGCCGACGTCAGGACGAACGGGTAGGTGCGGTCGATCCCGGACAGCCAGCCGGAGATCCAGCCGAACGGCGCCGCGGCCAGCATGACGCACGTCCGCTGGATCGCCATGACGCGCGAGCGCTCGCCCTCGTCCACGTGCAGCGCCACGAGCGACTCCGAGAGCATGAACAGCATGCCCGCGCCGAAGCTGTCCAGCAGCAGGCACAGGCCGAGGAACGCGTACGTGGACGCCGTCGCGCCGCCGTTCGCCGCCGGGATCGCGACCAGCACGACCTGCCCGGCGAGGTGCACCCCGAACCCCAGCAGCGTCGCGCGCCGCAGGTCGACGGCGGTGGTCAGCAGCGGGATCAGCGTGAAGAAGAAGACCACCGACAGCACCGAGCGGACCATCGGGAAGAACGGCAGCAGCGCGTCCGGCACGCCCAGGTGCTGGCTGGCCACCACCTGCCAGAACGTGCCGTTGACGAGCGTGACCGCTGCGGTCAGCGCGGCCACCGCCAGCGCGAGGAGCGACCCGCGCGAACGCAGCAGCAGCCCGAGCACGCCCCGGTACCCGGCCAGCAGGCTCCACACGCTCTGCCCGCGCGTGGCCGCCATGCGGACGCGGCCCTGCCGGGTCTCGTTGGACCACAGGTAGAGCCAGACGATCTTCACCGACATCACCACCGCGGCGTTGATGTACAGGATGCGGACCGCGGGCTCCAGCCCGAGCTGTGCGACCAGGACGGCGGCCAGCGGCGCGAACAGCGCCGAGCAGTCGGCCGCGACCTTCACCAGGGAGTAGATCCGCGTGATCTTGCCCCGCTCGGCGTCCTCGACCATGAGGCAGTCCCACGAGTTCTGCGTGACCTGCAGCGCGCCGTTGACCAGCGACGCCGCGAGGAAGAACCAGAAGTCCTGCGCGAACGCCCACAGCACGCACGGGATCACCCAGGCGATCACGTCGAACCACGCCGTCGTGGCGCGCCGGCCGAGCCGGTCGGTGATGATCCCGCCGGCCAGCCCGAAGCCGACCTGGGAGATCATGCCGATGGTCGCGAGGAACCCGATCTGCGCGTCGTGCAGGCCCAGGGCCAGCATGAACACCGACGCGTACGGCAGCACGAGGGCCATGGACAGGCCCCACAGCGGCTCGGTCCACACACAGGCGCGGGGGTTGCCGCGGAGCTCGACGAGGGTCCGCCAGAGCGGGTTACGGGCGCGGTTCACGGGGCAAGTGAAGCACCTCCGCGAACCCGGTCGCGCACGCGCCTCGTCCCTCGGGCAGCCGGACTACAGGACCCGTTCCATGCAGACCAGGTCGGCCCGCTCGTCCCACGGGTCGACGACGGCGAAGCCGAGCCCCTCGTAGAGGGCGATCGCGCCCGTGCGCCACCGCCAGACCGACAGCGCGGCCGTGTGCGCGCCGCCGTCGGCCAGGCCCGTCAGCGCGGTGCCGATCAGCCGGGAGGCCATGCCCCGGCCGCGCAGCTCAGGGTCGGTCCAGAGCCGCTTGAGCTCCGCGCGGCCCGCGACGGGCGCGGTGACGACCAGGCAGCCCACCGCGGCGTTCCCGTGCCGGGCGACCAGCACCGTGTCGCCCGCGAACGCCGAGCTCGGGTCCACGATCTCCGCCAGATAGCGCGCGGGCAGTGCGGCGACGTCGTCGACCGGGACGCCCTTCTCGGCCTCGGTCCGCAGGTGGTAGGCCGTCAGCAGCGCGGTGACCCCGTCGCCGGGTGAGTCGGGGTCGAACCGGTGGACGACGACGGACGGGGCATCGGTGGTGCTCAAGGTCTTGCTTCTCCCGGTCTCTGCTTGGTGCCGACGGAGCCTGCGGTTGCGCTCCGGCTCAGTCGGTCAGGCTCGTCCAGCAGTACACGCCCTTGCGCTCGTCCGTGGCCCGCGCGGCGAGCGCCCCGAGGGACAGCAGCGCCGAGACGAGTACCTGCGGGGCGACGGCGGGCGTCGCGTCGCCGGACCACTCGCGGGCTGCCGCGGCCAGGCGCATGGGGCCGGCCGAGGCGAGGTCGTCGACGAGGATCTGCGACACGGTCACCACCCATGGCCCCTCCTCGCCGCCGCTGCCGACCAGCGCGCCGTGCCGCGGGTGCGCCGTGACCTCGGCGTACGGCCGGCCGGAAAGCACGCCGGCGAGCCCGCCGAGCATCACGAACGGGTCCACGGACGGCACCGCGACGGCGTCGAACCGGGGCTGGTCGGTGCGCAGGTCGGGCTCTGACGGCCCTCCGGGCGTGTGGAGCGCCGTCGCCGCCACCTCGTCGGTGGGTGCTGCGAAGTACTCCGTGCGGATCCCCATGCAGTCGATGGTCGCAAGGTCGTGTCACGGGACTGTCACGCGGGCGTGAAACCTTGAGTTCGCCTGCCGAACGCGACCGTTCCGGCCGCGCGCCGCGGCGGCGTCAGATCTGGGCGGACCAGCGGTGCTCGACGACCTCGCGCACCCCGGTGGCCAGGGTGCGGCTGCGGCCGTCCTCGCCGAGGCCGCTGGCCGCGAGGAACTGCGCGCGGGCGGTGTCGTCCACCAGTGCCCAGGTGGTCACGGTGTCGGAGCCGTCGGAGCGCAGCCGGTCGACGGCGGCCGCCAGCAGCCGAGAGCCGTGCCCGCCGCGCTGCGACTCGGGCAGCACCTCGAGCGAGAGCACCTGGCCGGGGGAGACCGCGGCGAACCCCACGACCTTGGGGCCGGCGAGCGCCACCAGCACGGCGAACCCCGGTCCGGGTGGCGACGTGATCGCCGAGGCCCAGCGCTCGCGCATCGCGGGGACGTCGAGCTGGTCGAGCACCCCCTCGCCCAGCACACCCGTGGCGCGCCACGCGGCGACCTGGACGTCGGTCACCGCCGCCTCGTCACCGGCGACGGCTGGGCGGACGGACACATCGGCGGTCTCGCGAAAAAGGGCCACGCTCAACCCTAGCGGCACCCCGCCGGCCGGCGTCGGGTCAGCCCCAGCCGAGGGCGCGGAGGCCGGCAGCCGTGGCGGCCGCCAGGACCACCACCAGGATGAACGGGGCACGCAGGGCCAGTGCGAGGGCTGCGACGGCGAGGGCGGGGACACGGGCGTCGACCACGAGCGTGCGGCCGTCCGCGAAGCCCTGGACCACGACGAGCGACACGAGCAGCGCCACCGTGACGAGGGTCGTGACGCGCGAGACCCGCTCGGAGGCGAGCCACGAGCGCGGGACCAGGTGCCCGCCGAGCTTGAGCGCGAAGCAGGCCAGGGAGGCCACCAGCACGGTGGTCCAGAGGGCGGCGGTGGTCATCGGGCGGGCTCCCGGTCGGTCTCGGGTTCGTCGGCGGGTGTGTCTCCGGCCGGGTCGGACGGCGCCTCGGCAGGCACCGATGCCGGCGCCACCAGCCCGACGACGATCGCCACGGCGGCCGCCGCGAGCACCGGGATGCCGGGCGGGACGAAGGGGATGAGCACGGCCGTGGCCGCCACCGCCAGGCCCGCGACGAGCTGGGCGCGGCGTGGTGCCAGCCGGGGCCAGACCAGTGCGAGGAACGCGGCCGCGGCGGCGGCGTCCAGCCCCCAGGCGCGCGGGTCGCCCAGTGCGTCGCCGGCCAGGGCGCCGAGCAGCACGAACGCGTTCCAGAGCACGTAGACGCCGAGCCCGGTGACCCAGAACCCGATGCGGGACACGGCCGGGTCGGGCTGGGCCACGGCGACCGCCGTCGACTCGTCGATCGTGACCTGCGCGGCCGCGAGCCGGCGCCAGCCGCGCACCTGGAGCAGCGGCGAGACCACGGCGCCGTACAGGGTGTTGCGCAGGCCGAGCAGGGTGGCGGTGGCGATCGCGGCCACGGGTGTGCCCGCGGCGCCGATCACGCCGACCAGCGCGAACTGCGAGCCGCCGGAGAACATGAGCAGGCTCAGCGCCATGGTCGGGCCGAGGCCGACGCCGGCCGCCACGGACAGGGCGCCGAACGAGATGCCGTAGAGGCCGGTGGCCACGGAGACGCTCACGCCCTGGCGGACGGCGGCCCGGGCCGCCGGTTCGGTGGGGAGGACCTTCACGCCGTGAGGCTACGTGGTCGCCGCACCGGGCCCGGTGCGGCGACCGCAGGCCGGACGCGCTACAGGGCCACGTACACGGTCTCCTGGTACTCCTCCATGCCCGCCTCCGCGCCCTCGCGGCCCAGGCCGGAGGACTTCACGCCGCCGAACGGCGCGCTCGCGTCGGACACCAGGCCGCGGTTGATGCCGATCATCCCGGCCTCGATCTCGTCCATCGCGCGCTGGGCGCGGGCGAGCGAGGTCGTGTACGCGTAGGCGGCCAGGCCGAACGGGGTGCCGTTGGCCAGCTCGTAGGCCTCGTCGTCGGACCCGAACGCCACGATCGGCGCGACCGGGCCGAAGATCTCCTCGGTGACGATCCGCGCGTCGCCGCTGACCCCGGTGAGCACGGTGGGCTCGAAGAAGTGGCCGCTGCGCTCCAGGCGGGAGCCGCCGGTGAGCACCTGGGCGCCGTGCGCGGCGGCGTCGTCCACGAGGCCCGAGACCTTCTCGACGGCGGCCTCGTTGATGAGCGGGCCCACCTGGGCGCCGGGCTGCGTGCCCGGGGCGGTCACGAGCTCGCCCACCGCGGTGGCGAACTTGTCCGCGAAGGTGCGCGCGACGGCGTCGTGCACCAGGAAGCGGTTGGCCGCGACGCAGGACTGGCCGGCGTTGCGCAGCTTGGCGATCAGCGCGCCCTGCACCGCGGCGTCGACGTCGGCGTCCTCGAACACGACGAAGGGCGCGTTGCCGCCCAGCTCCATGGAGCTGCGCAGCACGTTCTTCGAGGCCTGGGCCAGCAGCACCTGCCCCACCCGGGTGGAGCCGGTGAACGAGACCTTGCGCAGGCGCGGGTCGTCGAACAGCGGCTCGGTGACGGCGCCGGCTTGGGTGGTCGGGACCACGTTGACGATGCCTGTCGGCAGGCCGCGCGACTCGGCCTCCGAGCGGATGATCTCGGCGACCAGCAGGGTGGTCATCGGGGTGAGCTCGGACGGCTTGACCACCACGGTGCAGCCGGCCGCGAGCGCGGGCGCGATCTTGCGGGTCGCCATCGCGATCGGGAAGTTCCAGGGCGTGATCAGCAGCGACGGGCCCACGGGCCGGCGGCTCACGTACTGCTTGTTGCCGCCCGACGGCGCCGTGCGCACCAGGCCGTCGGCGCGCACCGCCTGCTCGGCGAACCAGCGCAGGAACTCGGCGCCGTAGACCACCTCGGCGCGGGCCTCGGCCAGGGGTTTGCCGGCCTCGGCGGTGATGAGCGCGGCGACGTCGTCGGCGCGGGCGACGATGCGGTCGAAGACGGCGCGCAGCAGCTCGGACCGCTCGCGCGGCGGCACGGCGCGCCAGGCAGGGGCGGCCGCGTGCGCGGCGTCGAGGGCGCGCACGGCGTCGGCGGCGGTGGCGTCCGAGACGTCGAAGATGGGCTGGGCGGTGGCGGGGTCGGTGACCTCGAACGTGGCGCGGCCCGACGCGGGGCCCCAGTGCCCGTCGATGAGCAGGCCGGTGGGCAGGTGCGCCACGAGGGCGGGGGAGAGCGTCGTCGCCGTCATATTCCGAGTATCCACTCCGGCGCAAGCGCGTCGGGCCCCGGAACCGGGACCGAGTATCGTCTGGCCCACGCCAACGAGACGGGGGATCACGATGACCGCGACGGCCGACCTCTACGACGAGCACGGCGAGGCGCTGGCCTCGCTCGCCCTGCAGCTGCGCGACTTCGGCGGGGTGCGGACCTTCTCCGGCCCGGTGCGCACCGTGCGGTGCCACGAGGACAACGCGCTGGTCAAGGCGGTGACGCAGACGCCGGGCGAGGGTGCGGTCCTGGTGGTCGACGGCGGCGGCTCGCTCCGCAGCGCCCTGATGGGCGACCTCATCGCCGCGGCGGCGGTCGAGAACGGCTGGGCCGGGGCGATCATCCACGGCGCGATCCGTGACTCGGTGGCGATCGGCGGGCTGCGGCTCGGCGTCAAGGCGCTCGGCACCAACCCGCGCAAGTCGGCGAAGACCGGCGCGGGCGTGCTGGACGAGCCCGTCGAGATCGGCGGTGTGCTGTTCCGCCCGGGCGCCATGGTCCACGCGGACGAGGACGGCGTGCTGGTCGAGCGGTGACCCGGCTCGTCCTGCTCAACGGCCTGCCCGGGGTGGGCAAGTCCACGCTCGCCGCTGCCTGGGCGGCCCGCCGGCCGGGCACGCTGAGCCTCGACATCGACGTGGTCCGCGCGCTGATCAGCGGCCCGCCAGGAGACACAGCCGGCCCGGCCCGGTCGCTCGGGCTCGTCATGGCGGTGGAGCACCTGCGCGCCGGGCACGACGTCGTCGTCCCGCAGCTCGTGGCGCGGCCGGAGCAGGTACGCCGGTTCGCGGAGGCGGCCGAGGCGGCGTCCGCCCGCTGGACGCACGTGCTGGTGGAGGCACCGCGCGGGGTGGTCGCGGAGCGGCTCCGGCGGGACGCGGCGGCCCACCGGGGCGACCTCGGGGCGGCGCTGACGGACGCCTACGCGGAGGGGCTGCGGGAGGTGGCGCGGACCCCCGGCGTGCTCCGCCTGGTCAACGACGATCTCGCGCGCGCGGTCGCGGCGCTGGAGGTGCTCGTGGAGGCTGGTGTGACACCCGGCGGGTCGGCGGGCCAGAGCCCGTCGCGGGGGCGGGGAACGGTACGGTAGGCCCATGGTTCTTCCCACTGATCCCGCGCGCCCGTTCGGCGCGGTACTGACTGCCATGGTCACCCCGATGACGCCCGACGGCGCCGTGGACCTGAAGGCGGCGGCGAAGCTGGCGAAGAAGCTCGTGGACGACGGCAACGACGGCATCGTCCTGTCCGGCACGACCGGCGAGTCGCCGGTGACGCACACCCCGGAGAAGGAGGAGCTCGTCGCCGCGGTCGTGGAGGCCGTGGGCGGCCGCGCCGCGGTCGTGGCGGGTGCCGGCTCGAACGACACCGTGCACGCGATCCGCATGGCCGAGCAGGCCGCAGAGTCCGGCGCGGACGGCCTGCTCGTCGTCTCCCCGTACTACTCCCGGCCGAGCCAGGAAGGGCTGTACCAGCACTTCGTGGCCGTCGCGGACGCGACCGACCTGCCCGTGATGCTGTACGACGTGCCGGGCCGCACCGTGGTGCGCATCGCCCCCGACACCTACCGGCGCCTGGCGCGGCACCCCCGGATCATCGCGAACAAGGACGCCACCGGCGACGTCTACGCGGCCAGCAAGCTCATCGGCGAGACCGGCCTCGCCTGGTACTCCGGCGACGACGGGCTGCTCCTGCCGTTCCTGAGCGTCGGCGGTGCGGGTATCGTGTCCGTGTCGGCCCACGTGGTCGGCGCCCATTTCGCGGAGACGGTCCGCCGGTTCGACGCCGGTGACATCGCCGGAGCGATCGAGGTCTTCCGCACGACGACCGGCGTCATCGACGCGCTGAACGGCGCGGGCGCCCAGGCCGTGATGGCCAAGGCGGCGGTCGAGCTGCTCGGCGTCACGGACAACCGCTTCCTGCGTCTGCCCAACGTCGCCGCGTCGGACGACGAGGTCGCCGCCCTGCGCGCGGTGCTGGCCGAGGCCGGCCTGCTGCGCGACGGCGACGCACACCAGCCCGAGGTGAACGAGCTCGCTCGGGCGAGCTCCGCCGGGCACTGAAACTTTTCTGTTGGAACGAGGCCTTGGAGGCCACGTGAGTCATCCTCACCCCGAACTGTCCCTGCCCCCCGCACTGCCCGACGGCGGTCTGCGTGTGGTCGCCCTCGGCGGCCTGGGCGAGGTGGGACGCAACATGGCGGTCCTGGAGCATGCCGGACGGCTGCTGATCATCGACTGCGGCGTGTTGTTCCCCGAGGACAACCAGCCCGGCGTGGACCTGATCCTGCCGGACTTCGACTACATCAAGGACCGTCTCGACGACATCGAGGCGATCGTGCTGACGCACGGGCACGAGGACCACATCGGTGCCGTGCCCTACCTGCTGCGCCTGCGCAACGACATCCCGCTGGTCGGCTCGCGCCTGACCCTCGCCTTCATCGAGGCGAAGCTCAAGGAGCACCGCATCAAGCCCTACACCCTCGAGGTGAAGGAGGGGCAGCGCGAGAAGCTCGGCGTCTTCGACTGCGAGTTCGTCGCGGTCAACCACTCCATCCCGGACGCGCTCGCCGTGGCGGTCACCACCGCCGCCGGCACCGTGCTGCACACCGGTGACTTCAAGATGGACCAGCTGCCGCTCGACGGCCGCATCACGGACCTGCGCGCCTTCGCCCGCCTCGGCGAGAAGGGCGTGGACCTCTTCATGGTGGACTCCACCAACGCCGAGGTGCCCGGCTTCGTGACGCCCGAGGCCGAGATCGGCCCCGTGCTGGACAACGTGTTCGCCCACGCGGACAAGCGCATCATCGTCGCGTCGTTCTCCTCCCACGTGCACCGCGTGCAGCAGGTGCTGCGCGCCGCGCACGCCCACGGTCGGCGCGTCGCCCTCGTGGGGCGCTCCATGGTGCGCAACATGGGCATCGCAGCGGACCTCGGCTACCTCGACGTGCCGCCGGGCGTGCTGATCGACCTGAAGAAGGCCGACTCGGTGCCGGACGACCAGATCGTCTACATGTCCACCGGCTCGCAGGGCGAGCCGATGGCCGCGCTGAGCCGCATGGCCAACGGTGACCACAAGGTGCAGGTCGAGTACGGCGACACCGTCATCCTCGCGTCGTCCCTCATCCCGGGCAACGAGAACGCCGTCTTCCGCATCATCAACGGCCTCACCCGCCTCGGCGCGCGCGTCGTGCACGGCGGCAACGCCAAGGTGCACGTCTCCGGGCACGCCTCGGCCGGCGAGCTCATGTACTGCTACAACATCCTCAAGCCCAAGAACGTCATGCCGGTGCACGGCGAGGTGCGCCACCTCGTGGCCAACGGGGCGCTCGCGGTCCGGACCGGTGTGCCGGCCGACCGAGTGGTGCTCGCCGAGGACGGCGTCGTGGTCGACCTCGTGGACGGCAAGGCCTCCGTGGTCGGCGCCGTGCCGTGCGGCTACGTGTATGTTGACGGTTCCTCGGTCGGCGAGATCACCGAGGCCGAGCTCAAGGACCGCGTGATCCTGGGCGAGGAAGGTTTCGTCTCAGTCTTCGCCGTGATCGACACGGCGACGGGTAAGGTGCTGGCACCCCCGCAGGTGCTGGCGCGGGGTATGGCCGAGGACGCCTCGGTGTTCGACAAGGTGATGCCGGAGGTCACCGCGGCGCTGGAGAACGCGATCGCGGGCGGGGCCACGGACACGCACCAGCTTCAGCAGATCATGCGGCGGACCATCGGTCGCTACGTGGCCACCCGGCTGCGGCGCAAGCCGATGATCGTGCCGGTGGTCGTCGAGGCGTGATCGGCAGCTGAGCACCACCCTTCGGGCGGGGTAACGCTGAGGTAGCACTGCTACCTCTGGTGTTACCCCGCCCGTTGTGTTGTCGTCTCCCCGGCAGGGCCGAATGTCGTGATCTGCGAAGATCACCCGCTAATTGGCTCAACGTCATGGTTTCCCGGGGCTAGCGTTCGGGTGTTTCACACCGCACGCACCCGTGAAGGGCACCATCCGTGACGCAGCCGTTCGATCCCTACGCCCCGCCTCCCGCAGGAGCCCCGGCACCGAGCACCACGCCGCTCTACGACGCCTGCGCGGCCGCGAACCAGGCGCGCAGGCTGCGGGTTCCAGAGGGCCTCGCCACCGCGGTGGTCGTGCTGTCGTCGGTCTTCCTGGCCGTCCAGGTAGTCTCGACCGCGCTGTCGTTCGGGGCCGTGGAGGCGTACGCCGCCGCCGCCGACCCGATGGACGTCTTCACGGCGTACGACGCCGTGGCCGGGCTGCTCAGCGCGGTCATGTTCGCGGCCTTCATCGTCTCGTGCCTGTGGCTGAACGAGTGCCGGAAGTTCGCGGTCGCCGTCAAGCCCACCTACCGCCACCAGCGTGGTCCGGTCTGGGTGTGGCTCGGCTGGGTGGTCCCGGTCGTGTCCCTGTGGTTCCCGTACCAGGTGGTTCGGGACGTGCGCCGGAGCACCATCCGTGAGTCGTCGGGCCTCGCCGGTTGGTGGTCCACATGGCTGATCGGCAACTTCGCCAGCTATCAGGCGACCCTGGTGACCATGCGCGGTGGGGACCCCGTGATGCTGCCTTTCTACGAGCTCGTCGCCGCGGTCACCCTGCTGATCGCCTTCGTCTGCTGGCTCCGGATCGTCCGGGAGCTCACGGTGGCGCAGCGGGCGCACGTCGCGGCACTCGACGGCGTGGCCGGCTGAACCTCCGGGCGCAACCGGCCGGGCCCTCGCCGCTCAGTCCGCGCTCCCGCCGTCGTCTATGGGGTAGGACGCCGGCACCCCGCCGGCGCGACGGTCCCGGAGGGCGAGATGGCACAGGAGACGGAGTTCGACACGGCGGCCGCGGTCACGCGGTCGATGCTCGGCTGGGGTGTGGTGGCCGGGCCGTTCTACCTGGTGGTCGGGCTGGTCCTGGCGCTCACGCGGGACGGCTTCGACTTCTCGCGGCACCCGCTCAGCGTGCTCATGCTGGGCGACCTCGGCTGGATGCAGGTCACCAACCTGGCGCTGAGCGGCCTGATGGTCCTGGTCGCGGGCGTGGGCATGGCCCGGGCGCACGCACGGGGCACGGGAATCGGGGTGGGCGTCTACGGCGCCGCGATGATCGCGAGCGCGATCTTCCCGCCCGATCCCATGCCCGGGTTCCCGCCCGGGCAGGACGGAGCGACGACGCCGAGCATGTCCGGCGTCCTGCACCTGGCCTTCGGTGCGATCGGGTTCGTCTCGCTCGGCGTGGCCGCCCTGCTGCTCGGGCGCTGGTTCGCCCGGCGCGGCGAGGGGCGGGCGGCCGTCTGGTCCCGCGCCGCGGGCGTGGTCGTCCTCGTGGGGTTCGTCGGCGGGGTCGCGCTGGGACCCGCGGGCGTGGCGGGCCTGTGGCTGGCGGTCGTGGCCGGGTTCGCCTGGCTCCTGCTGGCCTCGGTCAGCATGTACATGACCGTGCCGCACCCGGTCGTGGCGCGGCGCTGAGGCACCGGCGGCCGGCCCTTGCGGGCCGGCCGCCGGCCGTATCAGGCGCTGACCTGGTCGCGGATCCAGCCGGCGTGGCCGCCGAAGCCGCTGAGCTCCTCGTCGCCCTCGATCCGGGCCTCCACGGCCGCGACCAGCTCCAGGCCGGCCGCGGTGCTGCCCGACTCCACCGCGAGCTCGGCGGCCAGCAGGGCGCTGCGGCACCAGCGCGCGACGTCGTCGCCCTCCCGCAGGAGCGACTCGGCGCGACTCGCCAGGGCGCACGCCTCCGCCAGGGCGCCCTCGTAGAGCCCGCGGAAGCGGGCGGTGTCCAGGTCCTCGTCGGCGATGAGCCGCGCGTGCTGCTCCAGCGTCTCGGGCAGCTGGACCCGCAGCTCCGTGAGCTCGTCCTCGTCGGTCGAGTCGGCCAGCGCCGCCTCGCACGCGCGGGTCGCGCCCGTCATGATCCGGCTCGCCTCGGCGACGTCGCGGTCCCGCACGGCCCACGCCCAGGCGCGGGTGGTGCGGACCTGGTGCAGCGCGTCGCCCACCTCGGCCCACAGGTCGGCGGCTCGCTCGTACGCCAGCTCGGCCGACAGCCCCTCGCCCGCCCGCTCGAGTGCCTCCGCGGCCAGCGTGGCGAGCATCGCGTGGTCGGCCTGGTCCGGCCAGTGCTGCGCCACCTGCGCGGCCGCGAGCCAGTGCTGGGCGGCCTCCGCGGGCTCGTGGCGGTTGGCCGCGCACTCGCCGAGCCACCAGCGCACCTGCACGAGGTTGCCCTCGCCGTGCACCTCGGGGGAGGGGTCCAGGTCGCTCAGGGCCTGCTCCAGCACGGGCGCCGCCTCGTCGTGCCGCCCGCCCGCCATGAGGTGGCCGCCGAGCCGGGTCCGCGCCACCACGGCGAACCGCGGGTCGGCGAGGTCGGCCCAGGCCACCGCCTCGTAGCCGTGGTGCACGGCGCCGGGGAGGTCGTCCGCGACGACCAGCACCTCCGAGAGTTGCAGGTGCGCGCCCGCCCGCCAGCCCGGAGCGGCGGAGTCACCGGCGCGGTCGATCGCCTCGGACATCCCCGCTCGCATCCCGTCGAGGTCCTCGGCGTCCCGGGCACTCTCGTACCGGTCGATCGCCTCGCGGACGGCGGCGGGCATCTCGTCGGCGGGGCCGTCGGCGACGTCGGGTCCGGACGCCGCTGCGGCCTCGCCACGGCCGCTTGCCGGCCCGCCAGCGTCTGCGTCGTCGATGGTCGCCGCGCCCGCGACGCCCACCGGAACAGCGCTTTCGGACCCCGCTGCGGGGAGCACCGCCCGCAGGCCCAGCGGCAGCCGGTCCAGCAGCGGCTCGGCGTCCAGGGTCGAGCGCACCCGCTCGCTGACCGCCGTCGTACCGTTGCGCTCGTCGAACGCGGCGGCGATGCGGAGGGCCTCGGTCCGGGCGTGCCCGGCGAGCTCGGCGGCGGTCCAGGTGCGCCCGGCGGGGCCGGTGACCGGCAGGTCGCCGCGGCCGAGGGCGACCAGGCGGTCCATGAGCAGCGCGGTCACGGCGTAGAAGCCCATCCGCGGCTCGGGCTCGCCGTCGGCCTGGAAGTAGCCGGGGGTGTCGGCCAGGAGCTCCAGCGCGCGGGCCTCGTTACCGGTCAGCGTGCAGAACTCGATGTGCTTGGCCACCGAGTGCATCAGGCTCTCCGAGCCCTTGACCATGGGGTAGCCGCGCATGTGGTTCGCCCGGGCCTCGTCGAGGCGGCCGAGCCGCACCAGCGGCAGGAGCGAGCGGGCCAGCGCGCGGTGCGGCTCCTCGGCGCAGGTCAGCCGGCCGTCCAGGACGGGGGTCCAGTGCCGCACCGCCTTCGCGTCGTCGCCGCCGTCGGAGAAGAACTCGCCCTGCCGCGCGGTCTCGCAGGCGTGGCAGTCGGCGAGCTCGCCGCGCTCTGCGGCGAGCCAGCCGTCGAATGCCCGCTGCGCCCGCTCGGTGTCACCGATGTGGTCGGCGATGTAGAACTCGGACATCCGCACGGCGCGCTCCGTGTGCCCCGCCAGCCGGTAGCGCCGGTCCATCTCGGTGAGCCAGTTCTCGATCGCGGCCAGGGGCACCCGCGGCAGGTCGAGCATGCCCGTGGTGACCCACTTGAAGTCCCAGAACAGGGAGTGGGTGGCGGACGCGTCGAAGACGCTCGGGTCCTGGTCCCACAGCCGCAGGGCGCGGGCGAACGGGACCAGCACCTTGTGCCGGTCGGCGCTGAACTCGTAGGCGCTGATCAGGTGGAAGACCGCCTTGATCTCGGCCTCCGGGCCGAGCTGTGCCGCCTGGTCGAGGATGTTCTCGGCGGCCGCGGCCTGCGAGGTGCCGTGGGGGCGCTGGTTGTTCTCCCAGATCGCCTCCTGGAGGGTCGCGAGGTCGGTGATCTGGTTCATCGGTCGTTCTCCTGGGTGTCGTCGGCGCGGTCACCGGGCCGGTCGTCGCGGGTCGGGGTGGGCGTGGCCCATTCCAGGAGCTCGCCGAACGCACGGTTCACGAGGGCCTGGTCCACCGGGCGCAGGGGCCGGCGCGCCTGGAGCAGCGACTGCCCGTACAGGGCCTCGACGGCCACGCCCGTCAGGTCCGGGTCGGGCAGCCCCGCGATGCGCCGCACCAGCGGGTTGAGGTGGTTCAGCACGAGCCGGGCGCGCGGCGCCTCGTCGCGCAGGGACCCGAGGATGCCGGCCCACAGGTCGTCGGCCTCGCTCTCGGCCTCGGCCCGGGCTCGTTCGTGCCGCGCGGACCGGTCGTCCAGGTGCACCGCGGCCAACGACGCCGGGTGGAAGGCACGTACCACGACGTCGCAGTCCAGCGGGTCCAGGCGGACCCGGGCCGTGGCCAGGAACGGGGCCAGCGCGAGCTCGGCCGCCGGGTCCAGGTGGTCGAGGTGCGCCGTCACGACCGACGCGTCGAGCTCCTCGACCGCCACCCCGGGCCGGGCCAGGGGGAGCGCCTGCACCAGGGCGGCGTCGTAGGTGTACCCGCCGTTGACCACGGCCATGCCCTGCGCCGCCGCGATGGCGGAGACCTGCCGGAACTCGTCGACGGTACGCGTGAAGTGCACGGTGGCGTGCCGCCGGGCCAGGTCGTCGAGCGTGAGCTCGCCCTCCGACGTCTCGAACGGCAGCCACGGCAGCATGGTGCGCAGCACGTCCTCGTCGTGCAGGGCCAGCGCCTTGACCCCTAGGTGGTGCACGGCCAGGAAGCGCCGCAGGCGCTCCGGCGACGCGGTCGCGAGCTGCGCGAGCCAGCCCCTGACCCGGTCGCCCAGCGCGTCGCGGACGGCGGCGAGCGTCTCGTCCTCGTAGAGCTGCTCGCGGCTGGCCGTGGGGCGCAGCGCGTCGGTGTCCAGCACGCACCGCACGAAGAACGCCCAGTCGGGCAGCAGCGTCTCGGCGCGATCGGTCAGCAGCATGCCCTTGAGGTGGACGCGGTGCCCGCCGCGCTGGGCCGGGCTGACGACGCCGGGTAGCACGTAGGCGACGCCGCGGATGCCGACCAGCGGCAGGTCCAGCTCGATGGAGTCGAGCGGCGCGAAGCCGAACGTGTCCTGGCAGTAGGCGGACAGGGCGGCGGCCCGCGCGGTCGGGCTGGCGTGCGGGGTCTCCCACGGCGGGCGCTGCCCGGTGATCGGCTCGTCGCCCACGCGGACGTCGTAGGGGAGCAGCGCCCCGAAGTCGGCGGCGAGGTCGGCCACGGTGTCGGCCTCGAACCACTGCTCGCTGCCGTGGCGCGCCGCGAGATGCACCGTGGTGCCCGGCTCGGGGTGCTCGGCGACGTCCAGGGTGCGCACCGTGTACGAGCCGTCGCCGCGGGCCACCCACTCGACGGGCAGCGCGTCCGGCGTGCGGGCCGACCGGCTTACCACCCGGATGGTCTCGGCCACGACGAAGCAGGCCAGCAGTCCGATGCCGAACTGGCCGAGGAACTCCTTGCGGGCCTCGGCCAGGCCGTCACGCTTGGAGCTGCGGCCGATCGTGGCCAGGAGCTGGTGCACCTCCGGCTCGGTCAGCCCGATCCCGGAGTCGGTGACCCGCACCGACGTGCCGGTGGCCTGGATGCGTACCGTGCCCGGGGCGTCCGGGTCGAGGGCGCGCCGCGCCGTGATGGCATCGACGCCGTTCTGGAGCAGCTCGCGGACGTAGACGCGCGGGCTGGCGTACAGGTGCTGGGACAACAGGTCCACCAACCCGCGGAGGTCGACCTGGAACGTGTGCGGTGAATCCGTCGGGGTCTCTTGCGTCGTCATGGTGGGCGCGATGCTAGTGGCGCACACTGACAGCCCCCACGAAAGTCCGGCACGTAACCTGCCCTCATGACCTCACCCGCGCCGTCGTCCCGCCCGCCCCGGGCCGAGCTGCACGTGCACCTCGAAGGCACGCTGGAGCCGGACCTGGCCTTCGAGCTCGCCGCCCGCAACGGCGTCGAGCTGCCGTACCCGGACCCGGAGAGCCTGCGCGCCGCCTACGACTTCGCGGACCTGCCCGCGTTCCTCGACCTGTACACCGCCAACATGGCGGTACTGCGTACGGAGGCCGACTTCGCCGACCTCACGCGCGCCTACCTCGTCCGCGCCGCCCGCGCCGGGGTGCGGCACGCGGAGATCAGCTTCGACCCGCAGGCGCACCTCGTGCGCGACGTGCCGCTCGAGGCCGTGGTGGGCGGCATCACCGGCGTCCTGGAGCGTGCCGAGGCCGACCACGGGATCTCCACGCTGCTCATCGCCGCGTTCCACCGCGACAAGCCCGTCGCCGACGCGCTCGACGTCCTCGAGCGGCTGCTCGCCATGGACGCGCCGGTCGTCGGCATCGGGCTGGACAACGCCGAGATCGGCTACCCGCCCGGCCTGTTCGCCGACCTCTACGCCCGGGCCGAGACCGCCGGCCTGCGCCGCACCGCGCACGCGGGGGAGGAAGGCCCGGCCGCGAACGTCCGGGACGCCCTCGACCTGCTGCACGCCGAGCGGATCGACCACGGCATCGCCGTCGTCCAGGACCCAGCCCTCGTCGCTCGCGTCGCGGCCGGCCAGGTCCCGTTCACCGTGTGCCCCGTCTCCAACGTGCGCCTGCGCGCCGTCCCCTCCCTCGCCGAGCACCCGCTGCCGGACATGATCGCCGCCGGCATGCTCGTCAGCGTCAACTCCGACGACCCGCCCTACTTCGGTGCCTACGTGGACGACGTCGACGACGCCGTCACCGCCGCCTTCGACCTGTCCCGCGACCAGCGGGCGGCGCTCGCGGCGGCGTCCTTCGAGGGCTCGTTCCTGCCCCGCGACCGGGTCGCGGCATACCTGGCCGACGTCGAGGCCTGGCGGACCGCAGGCGCCTGAACCGGGCCCGGTCCGCACCTCACCTCACCCCCGCAGCAGCGCGGCCCCCACCGTGCCACTGGCCCGCTCGAACGCGGCCGCCCGCGCCCGTTCGTCCCCGGGCAGCAGGCCCGCGAGCTCCAGCGACACCAGCCCGTGCACCAGCCCCCAGAGCCCGACGGCGGCGCTCAGCACGTGCTCGGCCGGCGCCCCGGGCAGCACCCGGCCCACGGCGTCGTGCAGCACGCGGAAGGTGGGCCGCTCGACGGCGTCGGCCGGGTCGCCGTCGGCGAGGGCCACGCCGCGGTCGAACATGACGCGGTAGAAGTGTGGGTCCGCCAGGGCGAACCCGCGGTAGGCACGGCCCAGGTCGCGCAGGTCGGCGGCCGGGTCCGCGCCGTGCCCGACGCCGGCCAGGTGCTCGGCGAACCGCCGGAACCCCTCCTCGCTCACCGCCGCGACGAGCGCCTCGCGCGACCCGAACAGGGCGTAGACCGCCGACGCGCTGGTCGCGGCCTCGGCGGCGACCTTGCGCACCGTGACGGCGGCCTCGCCGTCCGACGAGATGACCCGGGAGGTGACCTCCAGGAGGCGGGTGCGCAGGGCGTCGTCGTGCAGTCGAGGTCGGGCCATGCGGTGAGTCTAGAAGCCTTGACGGGAGTTTGCGAACGTTGTTTGATAACACTGTTACAAAACAACGGACGCATCCAGGAGGACGTCGTGCTCGAGCTCTCGGACCCCGCCCGCATCACCGCGGGCATCGTGCTGCTGACCGTCGTCGGGATCGAGTCCGGCGGCTTCTTCCTGCTCAAGGTCTTCGGGGGCAGGCTCGCCACGACCGACCTGCAGAAGAGCTTCTTCCGGGCCGGGCACGCCCACGCGGGCGTGCTGGTGATCCTCGGCCTGCTCTGCCTGCTGCTCACCGAGGCGACGGACCTGACCGGGTTCCTGCGGTGGCTCGCTGCCACGGGCGTCCTGGTCGCCGCGATCCTCATGCCGGCGGGCTTCTTCCTCTCCGCGATCGGGACGGGGCGCACCACGCCCAACCGCGCCGTCGCGCTGCTGCCGGCGGGCGCGGTGGTCCTGGGGGCGGGGGTCGTCACGCTCGCGGGCGGCCTGCTGCTGGGCTGAGCGCCGGCGCGCGTAGCCTGACAAACCGGACGACTGCCCGGTCCGGGACACACCGCGGGGGATCCTGGGCCGGACCGTCGACGCCGGTTACGGTGGCGACATCATGGCGACCCGCACGTCGGCCCGGCGAAGTTCCGGGAAGAGCTCCGGGCAGGGCGCGAAGAGCGCCAAGCCCCGCGCCGCAGCGTCGAAGCGATCGACCCAGCGCCGGGGGGCTACCCGCCCGGCAGCCAAGGCTGCGTCCGCACCGTCCCGCCCGCCGTGGCCGGTCCGCGCGGTGCGCGGCCTGTGGATGGGCATGGCGCACGCGGTCGGCGGCGCGACACGCGCCGCGGGACCGCGACGGGCGCCTGACGCAGCGGACGAGGACGCACAGAACGCGGGAAAGAGCGGCGTGGCGAGGAACAGCACGAGCAAGAACACCGGACAGCAGGCGGAAGCGGACCTGCCGGACCACCGGCGCGACGGCGTCGGCTTCGCACTTCTCGCCGTGGCGGTCATCGTCGCGGCGCGTGAGTGGTGGGGCATCGACGGCCCCTTCGGCGACGGCGTGCACGCGGTGGTCGCCGGCACGCTCGGCGTCGCGGGCGTCGCCCTGCCCGTGCTGCTCATGTGGCTCGCGTTCCGCGTCATGCGGCACCCCGAGCGCACCCAGCAGAACGGCCGGGTCGCGATCGGGCTCAGCTTCCTGGTCGTGGCCACGTGCTCGCTGGTGCACATCAGCGCCGGCCTGCCCTCGCCCGCCGACGGCTTCACCCCGGTGCAGGACGCCGGCGGTGTGATCGGCTTCCTGTTCGCGACCCCGGTCGTCACCGGGCTGACGCAGTGGTTCGCGATCCCGCTGTACGTGCTGGCCGGCTTCTTCGGCGTGCTCATCGTCACCGCGACGCCGGTGCACCGGATCCCCGCGCGCCTGCGCGGCATGTACGACCGCCTCACCGGCAACCACCGCGAGCCGGAGGACGGCTCCGAGGACGGGCTCTCCCTGGCCGACGGCGTCTCGGCGCACGACGGCAGACCGGAGGCCAAGCGCCGCAAGCGCCGCACCAGGCAGGAGATCGCCGCCGAGAAGGAGCGCCTGGCCGGGTTCGTGGGCGACGAGGCGTTCGAGAAGGCCGCCGAGGTCGAGGAGCGCGCCGCCAAGGCCGGCAAGCTCACCACCCAGCGCATCCCGACCGGCCAGTCCGCCGGCAAGGTCACCGGCGCCCCCGCGATCGGCCCCGGTGTGCTCGGGCCGGACGGCGAGCCCGCGGCGTCGGCCAAGAAGGACGGGCCGAGGCCGCCGCAGCAGGGCGAGCCGATGCCGCGCGGCGTGCAGCCCATGCTGGAGGGCGACACGGTCTACCTGCTGCCCGACGAGGAGGTGCTGGTGCAGGGGCCGCCGCACAAGGCGCGCTCCGCCGCCAACGACCGTGTCGTGGAGTCCCTGACGGGCGTCTTCGAGCAGTTCGGTGTCGACGCCAAGGTCACCGGCTTCAGCCGTGGCCCGACGGTCACCCGGTACGAGGTCGAGGTGGGCGCCAAGACCAAGGTCGAGCGCATCACGTCGCTGTCCAACAACATCGCGTACGCGGTCGCCAGCGCGGACGTGCGCATCCTGTCGCCCATCCCGGGCAAGTCCGCGATCGGCATCGAGATCCCCAACACCGACCGCGAGACCGTGGTGCTGGGCGACGTGCTGCGCTCGGGCGCGGCCCGCCGCACGGAGCACCCGATGGTGATGGGCGTGGGCAAGGACGTCGAGGGCGGCTACGTCGTGGCCAACCTCGCCAAGATGCCGCACATCCTGGTCGCCGGCGCCACCGGTGCCGGTAAGTCGAGCTTCATCAACTCGATGATCACCTCGATCCTGATGCGCTCGACGCCGGAGCAGGTGCGCCTGATCCTGGTGGACCCCAAGCGCGTGGAGCTCACGATCTACGAGGGCATCCCGCACCTGATCACGCCCATCATCACCAGCCCCAAGAAGGCCGCCGAGGCCCTCGACTGGGTGGTGCGCGAGATGGACGCCCGCTACGACGACCTGGCGACCTTCGGCTACAAGCACGTCGACGACTTCAACGTCGCCGTCCGTGCCGGCAAGGTCAAGCCGCTGCCGGGCTCGGAGCGCAAGATCGCGCCGTACCCGTATCTGCTCGTGGTGGTCGACGAGCTCGCTGACCTCATGATGGTCGCCCCGCGCGACGTCGAGGCCTCGATCCAGCGCATCACGCAGCTCGCCCGTGCCGCGGGCATCCACCTGGTGCTCGCCACGCAGCGCCCGTCCGTCGACGTCGTGACCGGCCTGATCAAGGCCAACGTGCCGTCCCGGCTCGCGTTCGCGACGTCCTCGCTCGCCGACTCGCGCGTGGTCCTGGACCAGCCCGGCGCGGAGAAGCTCATCGGCCAGGGTGACGCCCTGTTCCTGCCCATGGGCGCCGCCAAGCCGATGCGCGTCCAGGGCGCCTGGGTCACCGAGTCCGAGGTCCACCAGGTCGTCGAGCACGTCAAGAGCCAGCTCAAGCCGATCTACCGCGAGGACGTCGCGGCGCCCGCCGCGGCCAAGAAGCAGGTCGACGAGGACATCGGCGACGACCTCGACCTGCTGCTGCAGGCGACCGAGCTCGTGGTCACCACCCAGTTCGGGTCCACGTCCATGCTGCAGCGCAAGCTGCGCGTGGGCTTCGCCAAGGCGGGGCGGCTCATGGACCTCCTGGAGTCGCGCGAGATCGTGGGGCCCTCTGAGGGCTCCAAGGCGCGCGACGTGCTCGTGGCGGCCGACGACCTGCCGTCCGCGCTCGCCCTCATCCGGGGCGAGGAGCCGGCCGGGGTCTTCGACCAGGCGTCGCCGCCCGACGGCGGTTCCGGCGACGGTTCGCCCGACGGCGGGGGAGACCAGTACGCGGACGGCACGGACGGGCACATGCCGCCCGTCGCCCGCGACTATCACGACGACGCCGAGGCGGTCCGCTGAACCTCCGACACGTGTCGGTCAGTCGCGCCGGACCACCGTCGGCGCCTTGCCCGCCTTGCCCTCGGGCGGTTGCCGCTGCTCGTCCGCGGCGGTCCCGGCCGCGGTCCGGGCGATCCGCAGGCGCTGCTTCAGCTCGGCGGTGCCGAGCTGCCCCTCCTCGGGGTGCGCCAGGGCGTCACGCGTGGCGCGCAGCCGGTGCCCGGCGGCGCGGTCGACCGTGGTCGCGGCCCAGCGGGCGTCCGTGACCCGGGCCGGGCCGTCCGGCGGCTGGACGACGTCCGCCACCAGCAGCAGCCCGACGGCGGACGCGGCAACGCAGCACTCCTTGCCCTGGTTGGACAGCAGGTTGCCGAGGCCGTAGGCCACCCACATCCCGTCGCCGCCCGGCCCACCGCGCAGGCGCGTCAGCGGTTGCGGCACGTGCGCGTGGTGCCCGATCACCAGGTCCACCTGCCGCGAGCGGGCCAGCGCCCGGACCGTCTTCCGCTGGTGCTCGGTGGGCTCGGTGACGTACTCGGTGCCGTCGTGCAGGCTCACCACCACCAGGTCCGCGCCCGCGGCCCGGGCCGCCCGGGCCTGCTCGACGATCCGGCCTGCGTCGATGAGGTCCACCGACCAGGGGCCGGCTGGCGGCTCCAGGCCGTTCAGCCCGTAGGCCGCGGCCAGGTGCGCGATCGTGACGGTCCGGCCCTCCCGGCGCAGCTCGTAGAGCTGAGGTTCGAGCGACTCGCGCTCGTCGCGGGCCGTGCCGACGTGACCCATCCCGGCGTCGTCCAGCGCGTCGAGGGTCGCCGCGATGCCGTCGAACCCCGAGTCGGCCGAGTGGTTGGACGCCGTCGAGCAGCCGTCCCAGCCCTGCTCGCCCAGGTCGCGGACGATCTCCTGCGGCGCGCGGAACACGGGGTAGCCCGACGGCTGCGTGCCGGGCGGTGCGACCGGCACCTCCAGGTGGCACAGGGCCAGGTCCGCACGCTCCACCCACGGGTCGATGCCTGCCAGCAACGGTGAGTAGTCGATGCCGTCCGGCCCGGTCGCGGAGTCGTTCACGGGCGTGTGGGTGAGCACGTCGCCACCGGCGAGCAGCGTGAGCTCGACGTCCTGCGGGGTGGGGGACGGGGAGGGCGTCGGCGTCGCGGACGAGACGACCGGGGTCGACGTCGTCCCCGGGGCGCCCGAGCCGGAGGGCGTCGGTGCCGAGCCCGGGCCGGCAAGGGGCGTGCAGCCCGCGGCCGTGATGACGAGTGCGCAGGTCACGGTCGCGGACGCGACGAGCCGCAGAGCGCCGACGTTGGCCACCTCCGGATGCTATTCCAGGCCTCGCGGGGGAGCGAGCTGACGCGCCGGGCGAGCGTGCGGGAGCCGGCCGCGAGACCCCGTGCGGTCCGGGGAGCGGATGATCCGCGGCTAGGCTTGGGCAATGGTCACCGACGCTCCGTCGCCCTGGAACATTGCGAACATCGTCACGATGATTCGCATCGCCATGGTCCCGTTCTTTGCCTGGGCACTTCTCGTCGAAGGCGGGGACGACACGACGTGGCGGCTCGTGGCCACGGCGATCTTCGTGGTCGCGGCGGTGTCGGACAAGGTCGACGGCTACCTCGCGCGGTCGCGAGGGCTCATCACCGACCTCGGCAAGCTCCTCGACCCGATCGCGGACAAGCTGCTCGTGGGCGCCGCCCTGATCCTGCTCTGGATCCCGCTGGGCGAGCTGCCCTGGTGGATCCCCGTGATCATCCTGGTGCGCGAGCTGGGCATCACCTTCATGCGCATGGGCATGCTCAAGTACGAGGTGATGCCCGCGTCCCGGGGCGGCAAGCTCAAGACGGTGCTGCAGACCGTGGCCATCTCGCTGTTCCTGCTCCCGCGTGACGGTCTCGACTGGCTCACCGTGATCGCCTGGGTCGTCCTGCTGGCCGCGTTCGTCGTGACGGTCGTGACAGGCCTCGAGTACGTCTACCAGGGCTGGAAGATCCGCCGCGACGCGCGGGCGAGGGCAGCGCAGCCATGACGGCGTCGCGCCTGCTGGAGGCGGCAGCCGCCCGTGGGTGGACCATCGGCGTGGCCGAGTCGCTCACGGGAGGGCTCGTCACGGCGACGCTCGTGTCGGTCCCGGGCGCCTCCAAGGTGCTGCGCGGCGGCGTCGTGGCCTACGCCACCGACCTGAAGGCCGGGCTGCTCGGCGTGGACGCCGACCTGCTCGCCGAGCGCGGGGCCGTGGACGAGGCGGTGGCCGCCCAGATGGCTGCCGGCGTGCGCACTGCCACGGGTGCCGACATCGGCCTCGCGACGACGGGCGTGGCCGGCCCGGACCCGCAGGACGGTCAGGCGCCCGGTGTGGTCTTCGTCGCAGTCAGCACCCCGCTGGCGTCCGAGGTGCATCGCCTGGACCTGTCGGGCGACCGGCCCCAGATCATCGACGCCGCCGCCCGCGGCGTGATCGAGCTCGCGTCCGTGCTCGTCAGCGAGCTGCCGGGTGAAAAAAGTGATGCGGAGCAAGTTGCTCTCCCTGAAGTTACAGACAAGTGAAACTTCTTGGCCTAATCTTGCACAGGGCTTGACGCGGGCACACTTCGGGAACAAGGCTCATACCAGCGGCGTTGGTCCCGGTGTGATCACGAACAAGCCGACCACTCGGGGCCGGCGCAAGAACTCTTCGAGCGCGGGGTACGGTAGAACGACCTCCGCACCCGGGGGACGTACCACACGCAAGGCACGGCCAGTCCAACCAGGACAGGGCGTGAGGACAGGGACAGGCACTGAAAGGGGGCGCGAGATGGTCGTACTACGGCGAGAAATCGGAGACGTGCTGCGAGACACGCGGCAGCGTCAGGGGCGCACCCTCCGCGAGGTGTCGTCGGCGGCGCGGGTGTCGCTGGGTTACCTCAGCGAGGTGGAGCGAGGGCAGAAGGAGGCATCGTCCGAACTTCTGGGTTCCATCTGCGAAGCGCTCGACGTGCCACTGTCCTTGGTGCTGCGTGAGGTGAGCGACCGCGTGGCGGTTGCCGAAGGATTCCAGATCCCGGACACGATCCCGGCGGACTTCGTCGCCGGGCTGCTGGCCAGGGGAGGCGAGCGGACCGCAGCGCGGCGGGACGTCGCGCAGTCCGACCTGGCGCCGGTGGGCTGACCTGGCAGCTGCCTGCGAGCAGCGCCTTACGACGAGGGCGGAGCACCTGGTGCTCCGCCCTCGTCATGTCTCCGCCGGCCTGTCCTCCGGAGGGGCGCAGGCGTCACTCCGGGCCCGGTGCCTGGCAGGT
Source organism: Promicromonospora kroppenstedtii (assembly GCF_044389675.1). NCBI lineage: Bacteria > Bacillati > Actinomycetota > Actinomycetes > Micrococcales > Promicromonosporaceae > Promicromonospora > Promicromonospora kroppenstedtii. Next base: position 578,118 of record NZ_JBIRYI010000001.1, read on the forward strand.
GGGGCACCAGTAGACGGGCCGCTCGTAGGGTTTCTCGTTGGCCGTCCCGACGGCGATCGGAGTGCCGCACCGATGGCACGGCCGGCCCGTGCGGCCGTGCACGTGCATCTCGACAGCGCCCAGCCCGCGCGCCCGGCCGACGGCCACGCTGCGCTCCATGAGCCGCCGGGCGGTGCGCAGCAGGAGCACCCGCTCGCCCTGCGGCAGGGAGCCCGCCGGCAGCCACGGCCACAGGCGTCGCGCGAACAGGGACTCCGCCATCCAGATGGTGCCCAGGCCCGCTACCGTGCGCTGGTCCAGCAGCGTGGCGCACAGGGGCCGGCCGGGCTCCCGCACGAGCCGCGCCACGCCGTCGGCCAGCCCGACGGTGGGGAAGTCGTTGCCCAGCACGTCCGGCCCCAGGCCGTTCAGGATCCGGTTCTCGTCGTGGGTGCGCAGCAGGTCGAGCATCCCGAGGTGCCAGCCGATGGCGGTCCAGGCATCGGTCGCGAGCACGGCCCGGACCGCCGGGTGCCGGGCCGTGGCCTCCCGGGATCCCGTCCGGTGCACCCGCCAGTAGCCGTCCATCCGCAGGTGCGTGTGCAGGGTCCTGCCGTCGTCGAGCCGGGTGAGCAGGTGCTTGCCGTACGCGCTGGTCTCCAGCGCGGTGGCGCCGGTCAGGCGCGCGGCCCCGGCGCTGGGCCAGCGCAGCTCCGCGCGGACCAGCGGCAGGCCGCGCAGTGCGACGGTCAGCCGCTCGGCGGTGAGACGCAGGACATCCCCCTCGGGCACGGCCGCTCCCCTCGTCGTGGGGTTTCAGCGTAGTGTGCGCCCGGTCCGAGAAGGCGGCACAAGCGGCATATCACCCATGTGAACCAGATCGGCCCCGTTCCAGGGGTCCGGTCACCCACGGGGCGGTCAGGGATGGCCCCGAGTGCCGTTCAGGGCGTGACCGGGGGTAAACCGGATGGCTTTCCGCCGCCGGTCACACCACTCTTGTCCCATGACCGTAGTAGCCGCTGACCTGGGCGGACACCCAGACCAGTCGATGGCCTCCCCTGATCCCCGCAATACCCGCACCGTGAGCTGGTTCGGCGCCACCGCACTGCTGCCGATGATCGCCGCGCACGTGGTGGGCGCCTCGGTCGTGGACCCGGTGCTCGACCCGATCAGCTGGTACGCCTTCGTGCCCGGCGGCGGCGAGATGATCCTCGCGGGCGGGGTGATCCTGGCCGTGCTCGGACTGATCCTCACCGTGCGGATGTATCGCACGGGGCTGGCGGTCGGCCCGGTGCCCGCCGCCGCGATGATCGTCTTCGCCGTCGCGATGGTGCTGGTCGGCGCGTTTCCCACCGATCCGCCGGGGACGGAGGCCTCGATGTCGGCGATCATCCACCGGGTCAGCGCCGCCACGGCGTTCTGCGTGCTGCCCGTCGTCGGGCTGAGCCTGGAGCGCTCGATCGTCCGGCCCCGGTCCTCGCTGCCGCGCTCCCTGCGGTCGGCCGCCCGGGCGCTGGGGATCATGGTCGCGCTGTTCCTCGTGATCCACCTCTCGCTCGTCTACCTCGCCGACTCGGGCATCGCCGCCTTCGGTCTCATCGAGCGCGTGGGCTTCGTCATCATGATCGGCTACCTGTTCCTGCTCGCGGCCACCATCGACCGCGAGGGACCGGACGGGCAGCCCGACCCGCTCGCCGCTCTCGACGGCCCCGGCCCGAGCCTGGCGCTCAGCGGACCGAGATCCGCAGACCACGTGGAGTGACCGCGAAACCGGCCTCGACGAGGGCCCGCGCCGCCGGGTGGTGGCGCGCGGCCTCCAGCGCGGGCAGGCCGTCGACCCGCTGGACCACCAGCCGCCCGAGCCGGCCCTCGCGGACCGTCCTGGCCAGGGCGGCGGCGGCCGCCGCGAGCCGCGCGGGCTGCTGCGTGAACGACAGCACCGTGCGCCCGCCGCGTTCCACGAACAGGGTCAGGTCGCCGTGGGTGAGCACGACGACGGCCCCGGCCTTGCGGCCGGGGCGGTGGGCGGTGACATGGCGGCCGCCGGGTGTTCCGTCGTCCGTTGCCGGGGCTGGGTCCGACGGCTGTCGGGTCGGCTGCCCGGCTGCCTCGGACGACGCGGCGGCCGGCCACGCGAGCGCGGCCCCGTAGGGGTTGGCGGGGTCCATGGCGGCGAGCACGACGGCGCCGCCCGTGCTGTTCGCGCCCGTGCCGGTCGCCACGGTCGCGGTCCGCTCCGCGACCTCCAGCTCCGCCTCGACGATCCGCGAACGGTCGGTCGCGTCCACGCGCAGCCGGTCGACGGCGCCGGGCAGGGCGAACTGCGACCCGCCGAGGTGCTCCACGAAGTACCCACGGCGCACGGCGCCGCGCTCCTCCAGGCCGGACAGTACGCGGTAGACGTCGCGGTAGCCGGCTCCGACGCCCTCCGCCGCCGCGGCCGACCGGGTCAGCACCCCGTGCCGTTCGAGCAGCACCTGGGTCAGCGCGTGGGCGCGCAGCGTGGGGTCGGGCTCCCGCAGCGGCAGGGCCGCCCAGCGCCCGCTGCCGCCCACGGTCGAGGCGCCGGCTCGCGGCGCCGAGGCGGGGCGGCCGGGGGACACGGCGAACCGGGAGCGCCGCACCGGCCGGGCCCGCGCGGCGGTCCGGGGCGCCCGGTGGGCGCCGCCGCCGCTGACCCGGTCGCGGAGCGCGCCGAGCCCGTCGTTGGTGACCTGGCCGGCCCAGACGAGGTCCCAGAGCACCTCGAGCACGGCGTCGGGCTCGGCCGAGGTGAGCTCGGCGACCCGGGGCAGGAAGAAGCCGCCCGACCCGGTCAGCAGGTCGAGCACCGCGCGGTGCAGGTCGGAGTCGAGCGGGCTCTCCTCCTCGACCGGTGCGAGCGCGGGCAGGGTGAGCGCGGCGCCGTCGGCCAGGTGCAGGGAGACCAGGCCGTCCCCGCCGCCCGACCCGGGCAGCCGGGAGTGCCCGGCCCACAGCACCTCGCCCGTGACGGTCAGCTCGTCGAGCAGCGCGGGGGAGTAGTCGGTCACGCGGGCGGGCAGGACCAGGGTCTCCAGCGCCGACGCCGGGACCGCGGCCCCCGCGAGCTGCTCGATCGCCTGCACCAGCCCGTCGGCGCCGCGCAGCAGCCCCGTGGAGACGTTCTGCCAGCGGGGCAGGAAGGTGCCCAGTGCCTCCTGCTCCACGGGCTCGACCTCGGCCCGCAGGACAGCCAGCGAACGGCGGCGGAGCAGACGCAGCACGCCGGGGTCGCACCACTCGTCGCCCGTGCCGCCGAGCGCGCCCGGCCGCAGCCGCCCGCGTGCGAGGGCGCCGTCGGCCTCCAGCCGGGCCAGGCCGTGCGCGACCACGGCGACACCCAGCCCGAACCGCTGGGCCGGCGCGGCGGCGCCGAACGGCCCGTGCGTGCGGGCATGCCGCCGCAGCAGGTCGCCGAGCGGGTCGGGGACCAGCTCGGTGAACGTCTCCGGGATGCCCACCGGCAGGGCCACGCCGAGCGCGTCGCGCAGCCGGCCGGCGTCCTCGGCGACCGCCCACTGCTCCTGGCCGGCGAACCGGACCCGGATCACGCGGCGCGTGGTCTCCAGCTCCTCCAGCCAGTGGGCGACGGCGTGCCGGGCCTCCTCGCGCGTACGCGCCTCCAGGGCCTCCAGCGGGTGTGGGCCGGTGCGGCGCAGCAGGTCCCACAGACCCTCGGCGTCCCGGGCCTGCCGGTCGGGGGCGAGCCCGGCGAGCTCGGCCTCGGTGCGCTCCACGGCGCCGGGGTCGAGCAGGTCGGCCAGGTCGGCGGAGCCCTGTTCCCCGAGGAGCTCGGCGAGCAGCTCCGGGTCGAGCGACAGGGCGGCCGCCCGGCGTTCGGCCAGCGGGGCGTCGCCGTCGTACAGGAACTGGGCGGTGTAGCCGAACAGGAGCGACTGCGCGAACGGCGACGGCGTCGGGGTCGTCACCTCGACCACGCGCACGCCGCCCGAGCCGATCTCGCGCATCAGCTCGGTCAGGGCAGCCACGTCGAAGTCGTCCTGAAGGCACTCGCGGGCCGCCTCCAGCACGATCGGGAAGTCCGGGAACTGGCTCGCGACCTCCAGCAGCTGGGCCGAGCGCTGGCGCTGCTGCCACAGCGGCTGCCGCCGGTCCGGCCGGCGCCGGGGGAGCAGCAGGGCGCGCGCCGCCGCCTCGCGGAACCGCGCGGCGAACATGACCGAGGAGCCCAGCTCGTCGCGGACGGCGCCGAGCACCTCGTCGGGGTCCAGCAGCAGGTCCTCGAGCGTGACCCGGCCCGGGACGTGCCGGGGCTCGCCGTCGCCGGGCTCGGTCACCGGCGGGGTGGGGACCCCGTCGTCGGCGCCGGACCCCGTCAGGTCCGTGCCCACGTCCCACGGGTCGCCGTCCCAGCCGCCGCCGGAGTCGGGCAGGCGCAGCACGATCCCGTCGTCCGAGTGCATGGCGGCCACGTCCAGGCCGAACCGGGCCCGGAGCCGGGCGCTGATCACCAGGGCCCACGGGGCGTGCACACGGGCACCGAGCGGCGAGTGGATCACGACCCGCCAGTCGCCCAGCTCGTCGCGGAACCGCTCGACCACGACCGTCCGGTCGTCCGGCACGCGCCCCGTGCCCAGCCGCTGCTCGGACAGGTAGGCGGCGAGGTTGTCCGCCGCCCAGTCGTCGAGCCCGGCCTCGCGCAGGTGCTTGCGGCCGGCGTCGACGTCGTCGGCCAGAGCGGCGTCGGCCTCTCGGACGAACGCGCCCACCGCCCTGCCGAGCTCCGCCGGGCGGCCCGGGGCGTCGCCCTTCCAGAACGGCAGGCGGCCGGGCAGACCGGGTGCCGGGGTGACCAGCACCCGGTCGGTGGTGATCTCCTGGATGCGCCAGGTGCTCGACCCCAGCGTGAACGTGTCGCCCACGCGGGACTCGTAGACCATCTCCTCGTCGAGCTCGCCCACGCGCTTGCCGCCGCGGGCCCGGCCGGTGCCGGACGAGCCGCCGACGCTGTCGGCGAGCGTCCCGCCGTCGGGCGCGTCCGTGGCGAGGAAGACGCCGTAGGCGCCCTTGTCGGGGATGGTGCCGCCGCTCGTGGCGGCGAGGCGGAGCGCGCCGGGGCGGCCGCGGAGCATGCCCGTGGCACGGTCCCAGGTGATGCGCGCGCGCAGCTCGGCGAAGTCCTCGCTGGGATAGCGGCCGGCGAGCATGTCGAGCACCGCGCGCCAGGTGGCGTCGCCCAGGTGCGCGAACGGTGCGGCGCGCCGGACCAGTGCGAGGAGCTCGGCCTCGTCCCACTCGTCGACGGCGAGCGCGGCCACCACCTGCTGCGCCAGCACGTCCAGCGGGTTGGCGGGGACGTGCATGTGCTCGATGGCGCCCGCGCGCATGCGCTGCGCGATGACCGTGGCCGGCACGAGGTCGCCCCGGAACATCGGGAAGACCACGCCCTTGGACACGGCGCCCACCTGGTGGCCGGCGCGGCCGATCCGCTGCAGCCCGCTCGCGACCGACGGCGGCGCGCCCACCTGGACCACCAGGTCCACCGCGCCCATGTCGATGCCGAGCTCCAGGGAGGAGGTGGCGACCACGGCGGGCAGCCGGCCCTCCTTCAGCTCCGTCTCGGTGCGGGTGCGCTCGGCGCGGCTCATGGAACCGTGGTGGGCGCGGGCCAGGACGACGTCGGCCTGCGGCTCGGGCGTGCCTGGGACCGCCTCCGGCAGGCCGCGCTCGCCCGGCACGGGCCGGGGTATGCCGGCGGAGGTGCCCGACTGGCCCGGGACGAGGGCGGCCCACGTGCTGGCGGGGTCCGCGACGTCGAGGCCCTGGCGCTGGGCCCAGACCTCGTTCATGCGGGCGGTCAGCCGCTCGGCGCCGCGCCGGTTGTTGGTGAAGACGATGGTCGAGGTGTGGTCCGCCACGAGGTCGACCACGCGCTCCTCGACGTGCGGCCACACCGAGGCCTTGCGCACGGGCCGGGTCGCCTCGCCCGACAGGTCGAGCTCGTCGTCGCCCGTGGCCCGGCCGCCGGGGTCGCCCGGGTCGGGGACGCCGGGGCCGGGCGCGCTGCCCAGGTCGGCGAGGTCCGGCACGGGCACCACCACGTCGATGGCCCATTCCTTGTGTGACGGCGGCTGCACGACGACGACCTCGCGTGCGGCGGGTCCGGTGCGGCCGCCGCCGAGGAACTGCGAGACGGCCTCGACCGGGCGCACCGTGGCGGACAGTCCGATGCGCTGCGCGGGCCGCTCGAGGAGGGCGTCGAGGCGCTCCAGGCTCAGCGCCAGGTGGGCGCCACGCTTGGTGCCCGCCACGGCGTGGATCTCGTCGAGCACCACGGTCTCGACGCCCGCGAGCCCGGCGCGGGCCGAGGAGGTGAGGATGAGGAAGAGGGACTCCGGCGTGGTGACCAGGATGTCCGGCGGGCGCGTGGCGAACGCGCGCCGCTCGCTCGCGGGCGTGTCGCCCGTGCGCATGCCGACGGTGACCTCGGGGACCTCGATGCCCTCCCGGGCCGCGGCCTGCCGGATACCCGTCAGCGGGGAGCGCAGGTTGCGCTGGACGTCCGCGGCCAGGGCCTTCAGCGGCGAGACGTACAGCACCCGGCAGCGGTGCGCCCGGTCCTCGGGCGGCGGCGCCGACATGATGCGGTCGATCGACCAGAGGAACGCCGCGAGCGTCTTGCCCGACCCGGTCGGCGCCACCACGAGCGCGTGCTGGTCGCGCGACACGGCGTCCCACGCGCCGGCCTGGGCGGGGGTGGGCTGGGCGAACGCACCCGTGAACCAGGTACGGGTGGCCGGGCCGAACCGGGAGAGCGGGTCGTCGGGCGTGGGCATGGTCCCCATTGTGTCCCCGACCACTGACACGGGCCGGGGGAGGTCTGCCGGCGTCGTAGGGTTGACGGGTGCGCGAACGGGATTTCTGGCAGCTGGTCGACGAGGTCTTCGGTCCTGCCTACGGGCGGGCCCTGGCGCGCGAGCAGGTGCTCCCGACGCTGGACGGGCGGACTCCTGCGGCGGCCCTGGAGGACGGCGACGAGCCGCGTGACGTGTGGCACGCGCTGTGCGACGCGCTGGACGTGCCGGACGCCGACCGGTGGGGCACCGACAAGTACCGGCAGGCGCCTCCGCCGCGTCGCTGACCGCCCGCCACCGCCTTGTCGGCAGTCCGACCCGGGCTCGCCGAGATGTCCCGCGACACACCGGTGTGTCCTGCCTTGCCTCGAACACGCGTTCGGCTAGACTTTGACCACAGGCACGGATTCCGGAACGTCGTCCACAGGCGGTGGCCGGAGCAGGCGTCCGTGTCAGTGGCTCCGCGTACGGTCGGCAACGACGTACAGAGCCATCCATGTCGGCGCACACAGCGCCCCGAAACCGAAGGTGTTGCACATGCCCGCACCAGCAGACCGCGAAAAGGCCCTTGAGGCGGCCCTCGCACAGATCGACCGTAACTTCGGCAAGGGCTCGGTCATGCGCCTCGGCGAAGAGACCCGCGCGCCCATCGAGGTGGTCCCCACCGGTTCGATCGCCCTGGACGTCGCGCTCGGCATCGGGGGTCTGCCCCGTGGCCGCATCGTGGAGGTCTACGGTCCCGAGTCCTCGGGCAAGACGACCATCGCGCTGCACGCGGTGGCCAACGCCCAGCGCCAAGGGGGCATCGCGGCGTTCATCGACGCGGAGCACGCGCTCGACCCGGAGTACGCCAAGAAGCTCGGCGTCGACACCGACGCCCTCCTGGTCTCGCAGCCGGACACCGGTGAGCAGGCCCTGGAGATCACGGACATGCTGATCCGCTCCGGCGCGCTCGACATCATCGTCATCGACTCCGTCGCGGCCCTGACGCCGAAGGCCGAGATCGAGGGCGAGATGGGTGACAGCCACGTGGGTCTCCAGGCCCGCCTGATGTCCCAGGCCCTGCGCAAGATCACCGGTGCGCTCAGCGCGTCCGGCACCACCGCGATCTTCATCAACCAGCTCCGCGAGAAGATCGGTGTGTTCTTCGGCTCGCCCGAGACCACCACCGGTGGCAAGGCGCTGAAGTTCTACGCCTCGGTCCGCCTCGACATCCGGCGCATCGAGACCCTCAAGGAGGGTACGGACGCGGTCGGTAACCGTACCCGCGTCAAGGTCGTCAAGAACAAGATGGCGCCGCCGTTCAAGCAGGCGGAGTTCGACATCCTGTACGGGGTGGGCATCTCCCGCGAGGGCGGGCTCATCGACATGGGCGTGGAGCACGGCTTCGTGCGCAAGTCCGGCTCGTGGTTCACCTACGAGGGCGACCAGCTCGGCCAGGGCAAGGAGAACGCGCGGTCCTTCCTGCGCGACAACCCGGACCTCGCCAACGACATCGAGAAGCGCGTCAAGGAGAAGCTGGGCGTCGGTCCGAAGGTCGACGCCCCGGCGGACCCGGCCGCGGGCGCCCCGCTCCCGTCGGCGACGGAGGGCGACGGGCCCACGGGCACCGTCGCGGCGGCCAGCTCGCCCTCGCGGACGACCACCACCGCCAAGGCCACGAAGTCGACCACCACACGGGCGAAGACCGCCACGAAGACGACGGCGGCCAAGAGCACCGCCGCCAAGGCGGAGGCAGCCGCCGAGAAGGCACCGTTCTGACGTGCAGTACGGTGATCCATCGGACGGTCCCGGCGTGGGGAAGCGTCGGGGCCGTCCGGCCGCCCGGGTACCGCGGCGCACCGTGGCGGAGCGCCTGGAGGCCGGCGAGATCAGCCGGGACGACGCCGTCGAGAAGACCCGCGAGGTCGTCCTCCGGATCCTGACGGCGGCGCAGAAGTCCCGCCGCGAGCTCGAGCAGTCGCTGGCTCGCAAGGGCTACCCGGAGGACGTCGTCGTCCAGGTGCTCGACCGGTTCGGTGAGGTGGGCCTGGTGGACGACGCGACGTACGCCGAGACCATCGTGCGCACCCGGCACACCGAGCGCGGGCTGGCCCGTCGCGGCATCGCCGCGGAGCTGCGCCGGCGGGGCATCGACGAGGACACCGCCGTCGAGGCCCTGGACCAGCTCGACCCGGACGACGAGCGGGCCGCGGGCGCGAGGCTCGCCACCAAGCTCGTCACCCGCACACGCAGCCTGGAGCGCCAGGTGCGGGTGCGCCGCGCCGTCGGCTCCCTCGCGCGCAAGGGCTACGCGCCCGGCCTGGCCTTCGAGCTTGTCCGTGACGCGCTGGCCGCGGAGGGCGAGGAGACGGACGACCTCGGCTACGCCGAGGACTGAGCCCGAGGACGACGCCCCGCCGGACCTGGTCCGGCGGGGCGTCGCGTCAGATCTTGTCGGGCCCGCCGGCGCCGGCCGCCACCGCGGTCGGGTTGCCGATGCCGGTGCCCTCGATGGTCTGCCCGGCCGTGCGGCTCGACAGCAGCCGGGACAGCTGGTGTGCCACCACCGTGAGCAGCAGGTTCAGCACGATGAACACCACGGCCACGACCGTCAGCACCTGCAGCGGGTTGCCGTCGGCCGAGTAGACGATCTGTCCGGTGCGCAGCAGCTCCTGGTAGCCGATGAGCTGGCCGAGGGCCGAGTCCTTCAGGACCACGACGATCTGCGACACCATCGCGGGCAGCATGGCCACCAGAGCCTGGGGCAGTTGGACGGAGCGCAGCGTCTGACCCGGCGTCAGGCCGATCGCGAGCCCGGCCTCACCCTGTCCGCGGGGCAGGTTCCCCACGCCCGACCGCACCAGCTCCGCGATCACGGAGCCGTTGTACAGGATGAGCGCGACCACGACGGCGAGGAACGCCTTGTCGCTCACCCCGGGCAGCAGCTGCCCGAACAGGCCGTAGAAGAACACCATCATGAGCAGCACGGGGACGGCCCGGAAGAACTCGACGACGGTGCCGCTCACCCCGCGCACGAGGCCTATCTGCGACAGCCGGCCCGTGCCGAAGACGAGGCCGAAGACGATCGAGCCCACGATCGCGAACGCCGCCGCCCGCAGCGTGTTGAGCAGACCCGGGATCAGGTAGTACTGCCAGGTGCGGGCGGAGACGGCGTCCGCCCAGAGCTGGGGCTCCAGCTGGCCCTTGCTGTCGAGCTGGACCAGCACCCACGCGGCCACCGCGAGCACGACCAGCGCGCCGACGATGTTGCCGACAAGGGTCCAGCTCCGCGCCCGGGGCCCGGGAGCGTCGAAGAGTACCGAGGCGCTCATCGCTTCACCGCCAGACGCCGGGACAGCCAGGTCGTCAGCAGTCCGATGGGGATCACCAGGATGACGTAGCCGATCGCGAACACCGCGAAGATCTCCCAGAGATAGTTGGGGTTGAACTCGATCATGGTCTTCATCGTGGAGGAGGTCTCCCAGGAGACGCTGGCCGCCGCGGCCACGGTCGAGTTCTTCAGCAGCGCGATGAGGGTGTTGCCCAGCGGGGCGGTGGCGCCGCGGAACGCCTGCGGGAGGATGATCAGGCGCGCGGCCGGCAGGAACGACAGGCCGATCGCACGGGCGGCCTCGGCCTGGCCCAGCGGGACCGTGTTCACGCCGGAGCGGATCGCCTCGCAGACGAACGCCGCGTGGTAGACGGCCAGGCCGACGACGGCGAGGCGGAAGAAGTTGTCCTCGAAGTTGTCGGCGAGCTGGATCTGGAGCGCGGTCCACACGCCCATGACCATGAAGGTCATGATGATGGTCAGCGGGGTGTTGCGGAAGATGCTCACGTACGTGGCGCCGGCCCAGCGCAGCGACGCGATGGGGGAGATCCGCATGAGCGCGAGCAGAGTGCCGAGCGCCAGCGCGATCAGCGCGCCCCAGAACGTGAGCTGGATGTTGGTCCAGAACGCTCCGAGCACGTCGTACTGCTGCAGGAGCGCGCCGAGCCCTGACAGATAGTCGTTCACGGGTCACCTTTCGGGAGAGGCGCGGCCCTGGTCGGCGCGCCCCGGTAGGTCACAGTCGCGGACGGCGGGATGCCGCCCCGCAGCGAACCGGGATCGCGTCTCGCTCGGCGGACGCGATCCCGGTGCACTGCGAAGGAGACGTCAGGCGCAGGCGTCCGGCGTCGGCGGGTTCAGGTCCGCGTTCGGGGTGTAGTCGGCGCCCTCGGTGTTGGCGGCGACGAGCTCCTCCCACGTACCGTCGTCGATCATCTTGGTGATCGCCGCGTTGATGTCCTCGCACCGGTCCGAGCCCTTGGGCAGGCCCACGCCGTACCGCTCTTCGGAGAACGGCGCGCCGACGACCTTGAGGTTGCCGTCGCCGTTGGCGGCGGAGAGACCGGCGAGGATGATGTCGTCGGTCGTGACGGCGTCGACCTGGCCGGCGGCCAGTGCGGTGACGCACTCGGCGTAGCCCGGGCGCTCCAGGAGCTGCACGCCCTCGGCGTAGTCCGTCTTGATCTTCTCTGCCGACGTCGAGCCGGTGACCGAGCAGAGGTTCTTGCCCTCCAGGTCCTGCGGGCCGGTGATGTCGGTGTTGTCGGCGGCGACGAGGAGGTCCTGACCGGCGACGAAGTACGGTCCGGCGAAGTCGATGACCTCCTTGCGCTCGTCCGTGATCGAGTACGTCGCGAAGATCATGTCCACGTCACCGTTCTGGAGCATGCTCTCGCGGTTGGCGGAGGGCGTCTCCTTGAAGGTGATCTGGTCCTCGCTGTAACCCAGCTCGTTCGCGACGTAGCGGGCGACGTCGACGTCGAACCCGGTGTACTCGGCACCGTCCTGCAGGCCGAGGCCCGGCTGGTCGTACTTGATGCCGATGGTGATGCCGTCGCCGCCCTCGGACGCGCCGCCCTCGGGCTCGCCGCCGACCTCGGCTCCGCCGCAGGCCGAGAGCGCGAGGGTGGACGCGGCGGCCATCGCCAGCAGCCCCATGGTGTGCTTGCGCATGATTCCCCTTCGGTAGTTCGGGTCCGGGTAGGACCCCTTGGCTGAGATCAGTCAGTGAAAGATCAGTGGGTCAGGATCTTGGACAGGAAGTCACGCGCCCGCTCGCTCTTGGGCGCCGTGAAGAACTCCTCGGGGGCAGCCTCCTCGACGATCTGCCCGTCCGCCATGAAGACCACGCGGTCGGCGGCCTTCCGGGCGAAGCCCATCTCGTGGGTCACGACGATCATCGTCATGCCCTCCTGGGCGAGCGCGACCATCGCGTCGAGCACCTCGTTGACCATCTCGGGGTCGAGGGCCGACGTCGGCTCGTCGAACAGCATCACCTTGGGCTGCATCGCCAGGGCGCGCGCGATCGCGACACGCTGCTGCTGGCCGCCGGAGAGCTGGGCGGGCATCTTGCCCGCCTGGTTGCCGACGCCCACGCGGTCGAGCAGCTTGCGGGCCTGCTCCTCCGCGTCCTTCTTGTTCAGCCCGCGGACCTTGCGCGGCCCGAGGGTGACGTTGTCGAGCACGGTCTTGTGCGCGAACAGGTTGAACGACTGGAAGACCATCCCGACCTCGGCGCGGAGCTGCGCGAGGGCCTTGCCCTCCTCGGGCAGGGTCTTGCCGTCGACCGTGATGGTGCCGTCGTCGATGGTCTCCAGACGGTTGATCGCCCGGCACAGCGTGGACTTGCCGGACCCGGACGGGCCGATCACGACCAGCACCTCGCCCTTGCGGACGGTGAGGTCGATGTCCTGCAGCACGTGCAGCGCGCCGAAGTGCTTGTTCACGCTCTTCAGCTCGACGAGGGGCGCCCCGAGGGCGCGGTCCGACGTCGGAGCGTCCACGGTGTTGTCGGCCGCCGGTTGGCCGGTGGTCGAGGTGCTCTGGTCCATCCCTTGAACCTAACGATCCGATGTTTCAAGGACCAAGTCGACCGGTCATCACTGCACAACGTTTCGGTAACAGATGCCCGTTATATGCCCGGATCAACCGTTCGGCGGGCCTCGAAAGGGGTCGTAAAATCGGGGACGATGTCCACGACCGCCCTCCCCTCAGCCCTGCCCGACGCCGCCGCGACCGACACCGCCGTCCGTGACGAGGCGCCCGAGGCGCCCCGCACCTACATGGTCCGCACCCTCGGGTGCCAGATGAACGTGCACGACTCGGAGCACATGGCCGGCATGCTCGAGCAGGCCGGCTACACGCGCGCGTCCAGCCAGGACGAGGCCGCGAACGCCGCCGACGTCGTCGTGATCAACACGTGCGCCGTGCGCGAGAACGCGGCCAACAAGCTGTACGGCAACCTCGGCCAGCTCGCGGGGATCAAGGCGACGCGGCCCGGCATGCAGATCGCCGTCGGGGGCTGTCTGGCGCAGAAGGACCGCGGCGACATCGTCGCGAAGGCCCCGTGGGTGGACGTCGTCTTCGGCACCCACAACCTCGACGCCCTGCCGGTGCTGCTGGAGCGCGCCCGGCACAACGAGGCCGCCCAGGTGGAGATCGCGGAGTCCCTCCAGGTCTTCCCGTCCACGCTGCCGACCAAGCGTGAGTCGGTCTACGCCGGGTGGGTGAGCATCTCGGTGGGCTGCAACAACACCTGCACCTTCTGCATCGTGCCGCATCTGCGCGGCAAGGAGCGCGACCGTCGTCCGGGGGAGATCCTCGCCGAGGTCGAGGCCCTCGTGGCCGCCGGCGCCATCGAGGTGACCCTGCTGGGCCAGAACGTGAACAGCTACGGCGTCGAGTTCGGCGACCGCGGTGCGTTCGCCAAGCTGCTGCGGGCCTGCGGGCAGATCGAGGGCCTGGAGCGCGTGCGGTTCACGTCCCCGCACCCGGCCGCCTTCACCGACGACGTCATCGCCGCGATGGCCGAGACCCCGAACGTGATGCCGCAGCTGCACATGCCGCTGCAGTCCGGCTCCGACCGGATCCTGCGCGCGATGCGCCGCTCGTACCGCTCGGAGAAGTTCCTCGGCATCCTGGAGCGGGTCCGCGCCGCGATGCCCGACGCCGCCATCACCACCGACATCATCGTCGGCTTCCCCGGCGAGACCGAGGAGGACTTCGCCGAGACCATGCGCGTGGTCGAGGCGTCCCGGTTCAGCTCCGCCTTCATCTTCCAGTACTCGCCGCGCCCGGGCACGCCCGCCGCGACCATGGACGACCAGCTTCCCAAGGCCGTGGTGCAGGAGCGGTTCGAGCGCCTGCTCGCCCTGCAGGAGCGCATCGGCGCCGAGGAGGCCGACCGGCAGGTCGGGCGCACCCTCGAGGTGCTGGTCGCCGAGGGCTCCGGCCGCAAGGACGGCGCGACCCACCGCCTGTCCGGCCGCGCCGCGGACAACCGGCTCGTGCACTTCGGCCTCACCACGTCGCCCGACGACGTCGTGCCCCACCCTGGCGTCGACCTCACACAGGCGCCGGAGACGCTGGACGACCCGCGTCTTGCCGACGTCGTGCCCCCGGGCCTGCCGCGCCCCGGCGACACGGTGACCGTGACCGTCGTCAGGGCTGCCCCGCACCACCTGATCGCCGAGCCGGCCGACGCCACGGGGCTCGTGGTGCGCCGCACCCGGTCGGGCGACGCCTGGGCCGCGCGGGAGAAGGCGCGGCTCGGCGGGGGAGAGGACGAGCACGCGCACGGCACGCCGGCGCCGTCGGGCCCGGTCGCGCTGGGCCTGCCCACGCTGCGGCGCTGACCGTACGAGGACGGCCCCGGCACGGTGACCTGATCACCGTGCCGGGGCCGTCCTCGTACGGGGGCCTCAGCCGTTCTGCTCGAGCCAGCGGGCCCGTGCCTTCTGCGTCCGTGCTATCGGCAGGCACCAGATGCCCGCCACGACGCAGATGCCGACGAAGATCCACGGGAACCCGTCGCCCGCGTTGAACCCCCGAAAGTTGTTCTCGTAGTTCCCGACCTGCGCGACCCACCAGGCGAGCCACGCGATCCCGCCCAGCACCCAGGCGATGACCGCGAACGACACCCACATCCGCGCGAGCCGCCGGGCCATGTCGGGGTCGCCGCGGTCGGACCACCGGTCCCTGTCCGGCGAGCCGCTCATGCGAGCGCCTTCGCGAGGACGCCGAACGTCGGGTCCGCCTCGACGGGCACCGGCCGGGGCAGCCGCTCCGCCGGGCCGCTGGAGATCTCCCAGGCCTTGTCCTCGCCGATCCGCACGGCCGCCGCGCGGTCCCCGGCGGGCGCGATGACCTTGATGCTCCCGGCGAAGGGCAGGGTCCTGATGTCCTGGTAGGTGGCCCGGACGTACCGCGAGGCGACGTCGATCAGCCGGTCGCCCGCGGGCACCGGCAGCGCCTGCCAGACGCCGTAGGGCTTGGGCTCGATCAGGGCCGCGCCGTCGGGAGACTTGACCAGGAGGCCGACGTGGTTGGTCTCGCCGGAGACGCCGGCCGCCTCGATCCACTCCGTGGCACGGTTGAGCACGGCCGTCAGCGCGAGCACCTTGCCCTGGGGGGTGAGCACCCCGGCATCGTCCACCGTGGCCAGCTTGCGTACCAGGAGCGAGCTCAGGCCCGCGCCGATCAGGGCGGAGCCCTCGGGGACCTCGGGCAGCCGCAGCGACTCCCGGGTGATGCGGGCGGAGTCGCCCTCGCCGATCGACAGCAGGCTGAGCAGCTCGAAGCCTGTCAGCTCGATGGTCTGGTCCGCGCGGCCGCCGGCCGGGGCCGTGGTGTTCTGCTCGGTCATCGGTTCCTCCTCGTCGGGCCGGACGGCCGCAATTCTCTCAGGTCAGGTGAGTCGCACGGGCTCCGCGTGCCGGTCACCACGGCAACAGGTCCTTCGCGCCGTCGATCAGGGCGCCGCCCGCGTCCAGGACGTCGCCCGCCGTGTCGGCGATCGCGTCCCCGGCGTCGCTGAGCAGCTCCCCACCCGCGTCGAGGGCATCACCGGCCAGGTCGGCCGCCCCGCTCGCCAGGTCGCCGCCCGTGTCCCACACCCAGCCGGCGGCGTCGGAGGCCCCGTTCCAGAGCGTCTCGGTGACGTTGCCGTCGATGAAGAGGTCGGCGACGGCCCACGCCGCGCCCGCCCCGAGGATCGCCCAGCCCACGGGGTTGGAGACCAGGCCCGCCGCGACGAGCAGCCCTGCGGCGCCGAACCCGGCCGTGATCGCCCCGTCGCCCGCCATCCAGTAGTCGCCCGAGCCGATGCCCTGGCCGAACTGGAAGGCGCCGAACGCGATCGAGGCGCCCGCGAAGAACTTGCCCGCCGCGCCGATGGCGCCGCCCACGCCCGGGACGTTGTCGGCGACACCCCACACGCCCGTCGCGAACCGGCTCGCCAGGTCGATGCCGAACTGGCCCACGCCGCCGAGGGTGGCCCACCAGCTCGCCTCACCGATGGCGCCGGTGAGAGACTCGAGCCAGCCGCCGTCGTCCTCGCCGGACTGCGTCCACGGCGGGGCGACGTGCTCGTCACCGCCGGGCCAGCCTCCGTCCCCGCCGGAGTAGTCACCGCTCGTCTCCTCCTGCGCGTCCGCGTTGCGCTCCAGGATCCCCCTGACCTCGACCAGGCTGCCCGAGACGCCGCGGATGGCCGGCGCATGGTGCCCGTCCCACTCCTCACGGAACTGGTCCCCGCCCGGTCCCAGCCAGTCCACGCTCGAGAGCATGGACGTGACCTCGCTGACCGTGGTGTCGAGCGACTGTGCGGCCCCTTCGAACTCCCGTGCCAGGGCGCGCAGCTGTGTGATGTCAGCGCCCCACATCTCACCCATCGGTTCCCCTGCCGCTCGTTCGGTCGTCGTCTGCTCAGGACCGTAGCTGACCTGCGACAACAGGGCGAACAAACTCCACGGGGAGAAGTGCCCATGGGGTCCTCGCGGGGGATGTGCCTACTTCGGCGGGTCGTCCGGCGCGGTCCCACCGTCCGCGTCGGCGTCCGACGGCGGGGCCAGCGACGCCACCGTCGAGAAGAACTGGCTGGCCGTGACCAGCCCGCACGACACCGTCTGGGCGAGCTGCTCCTCGGTGGCGCCGTGCTCGAAGTCCACCGACACCTCGGCGTACAGGGCCAGCCCCGCACCCTCCTCGCGGGTGTAGACCTTGGGCCAGATGCGCTCGCGGTTCCAGTCGTTCGCCGCCTGGAGCACCGCCAGCCGCGCCGCGGCGGGCAGCGCGCCGGCCCAGCGGCCGCGCACCTGCAGGATCTCGTCGTGCTCGCCGAGCAGCAGGAACCAGAACCGGTTGCCGTCCCAGGTGCCGGTCACGTCGCCGTCGTCGTCGATGCGGAAGCGGTAGCCGCGTCGCGACAGGTCGTCCCCGACCCGCTGCGTCGTCAGCGGCCGCGGCTTCTCGACCGGCGGGTTGGAGAGCGTGCGGACCTGCGCGCCCGCGGGGCGCCGGGCCGCCGGCGGACGTGGGTTGAGCAGGCGCGCGAGCCACCGGCCGGCGCCGCCTCCGCTCCGGGGCGGGCTCATGGCGCGGACCTCAGCGGGTCGGGGAACGTCTCGTCGAGATGTTCGAAGAACATGGAGCCCGTGGTCAGCCCGCACTGCAGCAGCTGGTCGAGCTGGTCCTCGGTGACGCCGTGCTCCAGGTCGACCGTCACCTCGGTGTAGACGAGCACCGCGCCGTTGTCGCGCACACGGACGTACGTCTTGGGCCAGATGCGCTCGGCGTTCCACTCGTTGCACAGCTCGAGGATCTCCTCCAGCCGCTCGATGGTCAGGTCCCGGTGCCACTGCCCGCGCACCTGGAGCACCTCGTTGCTCTCGCCGACCATGAGGAAGTAGAACAGCCAGCCGTGCCACAGCCCGCCGACGTCGCCCTCGGAGTCCACGAAGTAGCTGAACCCGTTCTCGCCCAGCCACTCGACCACGCGGTCGCGCGTCAGCGGCTCGGGGACCGAGGAGGGATCGTCGAGGCCGCCCGTCAGCTCACGCAGCAGCACGCCCTCCACCTGCGCCCGCAGCTCCTCATCGTCGAGTTCCCTGGGCTCGGGCTGTTGCGGGCCGGTGGCCGCACGGTCGCCGTCGCCCGCCGTGTTCCGGCGTCGTGACCCGAAGAACCTCACCAGCCCACAGTACCTGCCAGACCCCTCTCCCCGCTGCGCCCTTTGCGTGGAAAGGGGGGTGGAATCGCCCAGGAACCGCTGGATGCCGGGGCCGGTGCTACTTTCGTCCATCGTGCACGCCGTGATTCTGCCCGCGACCCCGCTGCTCGTCCCCGGGACGGTCCCTGGCCTGCGCACCGACCCGCTCGCGGACGTCCGGCAGGCCGTTTCCGCCGTGCTGGCCCGGCTCACCGCGGGCGACCGGGTACCGCTGGTCCTCGCGCACGGCCCCGCGCTCCGGCGCGGTCGGCTGCGCCCGTCCCTGGCGGGTTCCGGCATCAACGACCGCTGGTTGCCCGACGACGCGCGCCGGCGCTGGGCCCTGGGCCTCCCGGCCGCCGGGACCGGCGCGTCGGTGGCGCTGCTGGCGCTCGCGGACGTGCTCGGAGCACGAGCCGCGGACGTCGAGGTGCTGGAGGTGCCGACGTCGTCCGGTGCCCTGGAAGCGGGCGCCCTGGAGGCACTGCGCGCCGCCGACTGCCTCGTCGTCGCCGGCGGGGGAGCGCCCGGCGGCCTGGAGACCGCCCCGGACGCGCTGACCGACGGTGTCAGGGTGGCGCTGCGCGCCGCGGGTGCCGACGGTTGGTCCGCCGCCGCCCAGGAGTTCGAGCAGGTGCACGACCACCTGCCGGCACGGTACCGCGTGACCACGCTGTCGTGACCACCGGAGGCCGCCCGTAAGGTTGCCGGGTGATAGTCGTCGCCGTCGTGGGGCCCACCGCCACCGGGAAGTCGGACCTCGCACTCGACCTGGCCCAGGCGCTGGGCACGGAGCAAGCCCCGGCCGAGATCGTCAACGCCGACGCCTACCAGCTCTACCGCGGCATGGACGTCGGCACAGCCAAGGTGCCGCCCGCCGAGCGGCGCGGCATCACCCACCACCAGCTCGACGTGCTCGACCCGGCGCAGGACGCGTCGGTCGCGCGGTACCAGCGGGACGCCCGCGCCGACCTGGACGCGATCGCCGGCCGCGGCGCGCGTGCCGTCGTCGTGGGCGGGTCCGGGCTGTACGTGCGGGCGCTGCTCGACCAGATGGACTTCCCCGGGACGGACCCGGCCGTGCGGGAACAGCTGGAGGCGCGGGCCGAGGCCGAGGGGCGGCGCGCCCTCCACGCGGAGCTGGAGCGGCTGGACCCGCAGGCCGCCGAGAGCATCGGACCGCACAACACCCGCCGCATCGTGCGCGCGCTGGAGGTCATCGAGATCACCGGCCGCCCCTACACCGCCAACCTGCCCCGCCAGGAGTACGCGCGCCCTGCCGTGCAGATCGGGCTGGACTGCTCGCGCGAGGTGCTCGACGCACGCGTCGGCAGCCGCGTGGACCGCATGTGGGACGGCGGCCTGGTCGACGAGGTGCGCCGGCTGGCGAGCCCCGAGCAGGGCGGCACCGGCCCCGGGCTCGGCGTCACCGCCGCGCGTGCCGTCGGCTACGCCGAGGTGCTCGCCTGGTGGCGCGGCGAGTCCACCGAGGCCGGGGCGCGGGAGGCGATCACCGCCAACACGCGACGCCTGGCTCGCAAGCAGATGGGCTGGTTCGGCCGCGACCCGCGTGTGCACTGGCTCGACGCCGCCGCGCCGCACCTGCTCGCCGACGCCCTGCAGATCGTGGCCGACGCCGACGCCGGGACCCTGCCGGTTGCCGGGTCCGAGCCCGTGCGCCGTAGCCTGGGGTCATGACGCAGCCCGCGACCAGCCCCGTGCCCGCCGCCCCGACCCCCGGCACACTCGCCTTCACCAAGGGGCACGGCACGCAGAACGACTTCGTGCTGATCGCGGACCCCGAGGGGCAGCTCGACCTCACCCCGGCCGACGTCCGCCGGCTGGCCGACCGGCGCGCCGGGATCGGCGGCGACGGCGTCATCCGGCTCGCCCCGACGGCGGCCCTGGCGA
Organism: Promicromonospora kroppenstedtii; assembly: GCF_044389675.1. Taxonomy (NCBI): domain Bacteria; kingdom Bacillati; phylum Actinomycetota; class Actinomycetes; order Micrococcales; family Promicromonosporaceae; genus Promicromonospora; species Promicromonospora kroppenstedtii. The sequence goes on from NZ_JBIRYI010000001.1 coordinate 597,865, forward strand.
GTGCGGGCGAGGAGTCCGCCCAGGCCGCCCTGGCCCAGGACCCGACGGCCGAGTGGTTCATGGACTACCGCAACTCCGACGGCTCCGTGGCCGAGATGTGCGGCAACGGCGTGCGCGTCTTCGCCGCGTTCGCCGAGCAGCAGGGCCTGGCCGACCTGTCCGCAGGCCCGCTCAGCCTCGGCACGCGCGCCGGCGTCAAGCGGGTCACCAAGGAGGCCAACGGCTGGTACGCCGTGGACATGGGCCGCTGGTTCCTGCCCGGAGGCGAGACCGCCGTGACCGACGGGTACGACGCCGCCGTCGCGGTGCGCGGCTGGACCGCGCCCCGCCCGGCCCTGAGCGTCGACCTCGGCAACCCGCACACCGTCGTCGCCCTCGCCAGCGTCGAGGAGCTCGCCTCGCTGGAGCTGTACCACGCCCCCGAGGTCGCACCCGTGCCGCCGCACGGCACCAACGTCGAGCTCGTCGTGCCGCTCGGCGAGGAGGAGGGGCCCGACGGCGCCGTCGGGCGCCTGCGCATGCGGGTGCACGAGCGCGGGGTCGGCGAGACGCCGTCCTGTGGCACCGGCGCCTGCGCCGCGGCGCTCGCGGTCCGCACGTGGCAGGGCGGCACCACCGGCGCCGGCGCGCCCGACACCTGGATCGTCGAGGTCCCGGGCGGCGAGGTGCGCGTGCGCGTGCTGCCGGGCGGCAACGTCGAGCTCGCGGGCCCCGCGGAGCTGGTCTACTCGGGCCGGGTCGCGCTCTAACACGAGCGGCGAGGTCTAGCCGGTCAGCCGTCGACCCGCAGCACGCGGAACCCCTTGGACGACGTCGTGCGCTCCACCGGGAGCCCGAGCGTCTCGGTGATCCAGCGGGCCAGCGAGTCCGAGCCCAGGTTCTTCTGCACCACGAGCCATGCCGCGGCGTCCGGTCCGAGCCGGGGCAGCCAGCGGGTCAGCAGCCCGTGCAGCACCTGCTTGCCCACGCGGATCGGCGGGTTGGACCAGCAGGCGGCGAACCGCACGTCGTCCGGGACGTCGTCGGGCAGCACGGCCCGCACGTTGGTCAGCCCGAGCCGCTCGGCGTTGCGCCGCACCAGGTCGAGCGCGCGCTCGTTGACGTCGACGGCCCAGACCGTGGCCTCCGGGGCCTCCAGTGCCAGGGTGATCGTGATCGGGCCCCAGCCGCAGCCCAGGTCGAGCAGGTCGCCTGTCGCCGGGGGCGCGGGCACGTGGTCCAGCAGCACGGCCGTCCCCTTGTCCACGCCGCCGGGGGAGAAGACACCGGACGCCACCTCGACCTCCAGCTCCCGCCCGGCGAGGCGGACGGTGCGGGTGCGGCGCTCGTCGTCCGAGGCGGGCTGTGCGGTGAAGTAGTGGTCGCTGGACACCGCGCAATCGTAGGCGCTCGCCGGGTGGAGGGGCCTCACTTCCACGGCCCGTACCCCGTGTACGCCGCGTACCGCTCGGTGCCGAGCCCGACCGCCGTGGACCACCGGCCGACCCACTCGTCGACGTCCCGGATCCCGGCAGGTTCCCGGAGGGTGGCCAGGTAGGACTCGTGCGCGGCGACGACGTCCCGGCCCAGCCCGCGTTCCCGGACCTCGCCGACGAGCCGCTCGCGCAGGGCCGCGGTGGCCGCCCGGTCGTCGAGCAGGACGCTGTGCGCGATGCCGACGAGGTCGTCGTCCGCCAGCCCGGCCACGCCCGTCCGCACGATCTCGGGCGGGCGGACCACCGGCCGCGGCGGCGGCGTCAGGAGCATCGCCGCGCGCCAGTCGTAGTCCGGGTCCCGCAGGTGGTCCCGCAGCGCGGGCACGACCATGTCGACCGGGCACGAGCGGTGCTCCAGCGGCAGCATCCGCCGCAGGCGGCTCACCACCGAGCCGCTGGACCTCCTGGCCCGGGCGGTCACGGTGCGCTCGTCCGCGCCGTCGCGCACCTGGGCCACGATCCTCGCGGTCTCCTCGTCGGTCCACGGGCGGCCCGTCCGGTCGGGTCCCTCTTGTGCCTCGTGCATGGTCGTACCGTCCCCTGCGTGCCGTGGTGGTGTCGTCCGTCAAGTCTGGCAGTGGCCGCCGTCGGCGAGCCCTGGTTATCCACAGGCGAGGAACCCGCGGCGGAAAGACATGGCCGCGGGACTTTCGGGCGTGGGATCCTTGTTCTACGAGAGCAGGAACCATCGAGAGTTAGGTAGTACATGACCCACACCCCGACAGAGCCCGAGCTCCCCGCAGAGGAGACGCCCGAACTCCGCGCGGCCCAGGCAGATGCCCAGGCGATCGCGAACGATGTCGTGGCACGGGTTCTCGCTCGGGCGGGGACCGCACGTGCCGACGGCGAGACGGTGCACACCGTGGCCGACGGCGACCAGCTGGACCTTGAGGAGCGCACCGCGCTGCGCCGCGTGGCCGGCCTGTCGACCGAGCTCGAGGACGTCACCGAGGTCGAGTACCGGCAGCTGCGCCTGGAGAAGGTGGTGCTCGTCGGCCTGTTCTCGGGCGGCGAGCACGCGGCCCGAGACGCCGAGATCTCGCTGCGCGAGCTCGCGGCGCTGGCCGAGACGGCCGGCTCCCAGGTGCTGGACGGCCTGCTGCAGCGACGGCAGAAGCCCGACCCCGGCACGTACCTCGGCTCCGGCAAGGCGCTGGAGCTGGCCCAGGTCGTGCTCGCGACCGGCGCGGACACCGTGATCGTCGACAGCGAGCTCGCCCCGTCCCAGCGCCGTGCGCTGGAGGACGTGGTCAAGGTGAAGGTCGTCGACCGCACCGCGCTGATCCTGGACATCTTCGCCCAGCACGCCAAGTCCCGTGAGGGCAAGGCCCAGGTCGAGCTCGCGCAGCTCGAGTACCTCCTGCCGCGCCTGCGCGGCTGGGGCGAGTCGATGTCCCGCCAGGCCGGTGGCCAGGTGGGCGGCGCGGGCGCCGGCATGGGCTCGCGCGGTCCCGGTGAGACCAAGATCGAGCTGGACCGGCGGCGCATCCGCGACCGGATGGCCAAGCTGCGGCGCGAGATCGTCGCGATGAAGCCGGCCCGTGAGACCAAGCGGCTGAGCCGCAAGCGCAACGCGATCCCCGCGGTGGCGATCGCCGGCTACACCAACGCCGGCAAGTCGTCCCTGCTGAACGCGCTGACCGGCGCGGGCGTGCTCGTCCAGAACGCGCTGTTCGCCACGCTGGACCCGACGGTCCGGCGCACCCGGACCGAGGACGGCCGCGTCTACACGTTCACCGACACCGTCGGATTCGTGCGGCACCTGCCGCACCAGCTGGTGGAGGCGTTCCGGTCCACGCTGGAGGAGGTCGGCGACGCCGACATCCTGCTGCACGTGGTCGACGCGTCCCACCCGGACCCCGAGGGGCAGATCGCGGCGGTCCGCGAGGTGCTGTCCGAGATCCCGGCGTTCGAGGACGTCCACGAGATCGTGGTGCTGAACAAGGCCGACGTCGCCGACCCGACGGTCGTCGGGCGCATCCAGCGGCGCGAGCGGCACACCGCCGTCGTCTCCGCGCACTCCGGCGAGGGCATCGCCGAGCTGCGCGCGCGGATCGCGGCCGAGCTGCCCCGCCCGGGTGTCCAGGTCGACCTGGTGGTCCCGTACGACCGGGGCGACCTGGTGCACCGCGTGCACGAGCACGGTGACATCGAGCTCACCGAGCACGTGGCCGCCGGCACGCACCTGCGCGGCCGCGTGGACGAGCAGCTCGCCACCGAGCTGCGTCAGGTCGCCGTCGCGCACTGACCGACCGCACGGCTCCGCACCACCAGTCAGACGCTCAGGCCACGAAGGTGACCTGAGCGTCTGACTCGTCTCCAGCCCTGTCGGGTTACGCAAGCGACTTGCAGGGCGCTGCAACCCCTGCAAGCGATTTGCGTTCGGCGTGGCTAGGATCGATCCATGTCGAGACGGCTTGCCGATGTGGCGAAGAAGGTAGGCGTGAGCGAGGCGACGGTCAGTCGCGTGCTCAACGGGAAGCCCGGCGTGTCCCAGGGCACCCGGGACGCGGTGCTCACCGCCCTGGACGTGCTGGGCTACGAGCGGCCCACCAAGCTGCGCGGCAGCCGCGGCAAGCTGGTGGGGCTGGTGCTGCCCGAGCTCGTGAACCCGATCTTCCCGGCGTTCGCCGAGGTGATCGGCGGGGCTCTGGCCCAGCAGGGGTTCACCCCGGTGCTCTGCACCCGGACGGCCGGCGGCGTGACCGAGGCCGAGTACATCGACCTGCTCCTGGCCCAGCAGGTCTCGGGGGTGATCTTCGCGGGCGGCTTCTACGCCGAGCGCGAGGCCGACCACGCCCACTACCGGCGGCTGGAGGACCTGGGCCTTCCCGTGGTTCTGATGAACGCCTCCATCGAGGACCTCGCGTTCCCGCGCGTGGCCTGCGACGACCTCGTGGCCATGGAGCAGGCCATGGGCCACGTCACGTCCCTGGGGCACCAGCGGGTCGGCCTGCTGCTCGGCCCGGCCGACCACGTGCCGTCGGAGCGCAAGCTCGCGGCAGCCCAGCGGTTCGCGCAGCGGCACGGCCTGGAGCTCGACCCCGCGCTCGTGGTGCACTCGCAGTACTCGCTGGAGAGCGGTCAGGCGGCAGCGAACCGCCTGGTCGAGGCCGGCGCGACGGCCATCGTGTGCGCCAGCGACCCGCTGGCCCTCGGCGCCATCCGCGCCGTGCGCCGGGCCGGGCTGTCCTGCCCCGCGGACGTGTCCGTCGTGGGCTTCGACGACTCCGCGCTGATGAACTCCACCGACCCCGCGCTGACCACGGTGCGCCAGCCGATCGAGCCCATGGGCCGCGCTGCCGTCGACCTGCTGGCCGCGCTGATCGGCGGCAGCGACGTCGCGCGCGACGAGCTGCTCTTCGAGCCCGAGCTCGTGGTGCGCGCCTCGACCGCCATGGCGAAGGTGGTCGCCCGCTGACCTGTCACGATTTCATCAAGTAGCTGTCGAGTTCTTGCGCGGTCGTTGTCATGTGATTTACGGTTCACGACATGACGACGACGTCCGACGCGACCCTCGAGCCGCGCCCCGCAGACGAGTGGTGGCGCAGCGCCGTGATCTACCAGATCTATCCCCGCAGCTTCGCGGACGGGAACGGCGACGGCACCGGTGACCTCGCCGGCGTCCGCTCCCGCCTGGGCTACCTGCGCGACCTCGGTGTCGACGCGATCTGGTACACGCCCTGGTACGCCTCGCCCCTGGCGGACGGGGGCTACGACGTGCGGGACTACCGCACGATCGACCCGGCGTTCGGCTCGCTGGCGGACGCCGAGGCGCTGATCGCCGAGGCCCGCGAGCTGGGCATCCGCACCATCGTCGACGTGGTGCCCAACCACATCTCCTCGGAGCACGAGTGGTTCCGGGCGGCGCTCGCTGCCGGGCCGGGCTCGCCGGAGCGCGAGCGTTTCTGGTTCCAGGACGGCAAGGGCCCCGACGGTGACCAGATGCCCACCGGCTGGGTCTCCAGCTTCCAGGGCGACACCTGGACGCGGACCACGAACCCGGACGGCACGCCCGGCCAGTGGTACCTGCACCTGTTCACCCCGGAGCAGCCGGACGTGAACTGGAACCACCCCGACGTGCGGCAGGAGCACGAGGACGTGCTGCGGTTCTGGTTCGACCGCGGCGCGGCCGGTATCCGCATCGACTCGGCTGCGCTGATCATCAAGGACCCGGCGCTGCCCGAGGTGCCCGCGACGCCCGGCCCGGGCGAGCACCCGCACCTGGACCGCGACGAGATCCACGACGTCTACCGCGGTTGGCGCCGCGTGGCCGACGACTACGCGGAGCCACGCGTACTGGTGGGCGAGGTGTGGCTGGCGGACCACGAGCGGTTCGCCCAGTACCTGCGGTCCGACGAGATGCACACCGCGTTCAACTTCGACTTCATGGCACGCCCCTGGGACGCCAAGGAGCTGCGCGAGTCGATCCGCACCACGCTGGAGGCGCACGCGCCCGTCGGCGCCCCGGCCACCTGGGTGCTCTCCAACCACGACGTCACCCGGCCCGTGACCCGGTACGGCCGCGAGGACTCCTCGTTCGACTTCGCGGCCAAGCGGTTCGGCACCCCGTCCGACCTGGACCTCGGCACCTGCCGGGCGCGCGCCGCGGCGCTGCTGACCGGTGCCCTGCCCGGCGCGCTGTACGTCTACCAGGGTGACGAGCTCGGCCTGCCCGAGGCGGACGTGCCGCGCGAGCTCATCCAGGACCCGATGCACTTCCGGTCCGAGGGTGTGGACCCCGGCCGCGACGGCTGCCGCGTGCCGCTGCCGTGGACCCGAACCGGCAGCAGCCTGGGCTTCGGGCCCGACGGCGGTGCCGCGCCCTGGCTGCCCCAGCCCGCCGACTGGGCGGAGCGCTCGGTGCAGGCGCAGGACGGCGACCCGGAGTCGATGCTCAGCCTGTACCGCACGGCTCTGCACCTGCGGCGCGAGCTGACGGCCCTGCACGACGAGGAACTGACCTGGCTCGACCTCGGCGGCGACGACGTCCTCGCCTTCGCTCGCGGCGCCGGCTTCGCCTGCGTCGTCAACCTCGGGACGACTCCCGTCCCCCTGCCCGCCGGGGCCGACGTGCTCCTGGCGAGCGGTCCCGTCGACGGTGCCGTCGGCCCGGACATCGCTGTCTGGCTCGGCCTGCCGTCCTGATCACCTGCAGCTTTCCCCCAGACGTGCCGTCCCGGCGGCACACGACCAAGGAGTGACAATGAAGTCAGCAAACAAGCGCGCGGCGTTCGCCCTGGTGGGTGTCCTGTCGCTCGCGGGGACCCTCACGGCCTGCGGTTCGTCGACCGACGCGGCCGACGAGCCCGAAGGACCCGTGACCATCGAGGTCTCGATCGACGCCGGCCTCGAGCAGGCCGCCATCGACGCCTTCGACGAGCGCATCGCGCAGTTCGAGGAGGCCAACCCGGACATCCAGGTGGAGACCAAGGAGTTCACCTGGTCCGGCACGACCTTCGCCGCCGAGCTCGCGGGCGGCACACTGCCCGACGTGTTCCCGATCCCGTTCACCGACGGCCGGGCGCTGATCGAGCGGGGGCAGATCGCCGACGTCAGCGAGCTGGTGGCCGAGCTGCCGTACGCCGACCAGTTCAACCCGACGATCGCCGCCGCGGGCCAGGACGCCGAGGGCAACATGTGGGCCGTCCCGATCGCCGCCTACAACCAGGGCCTGCACTACAACCGGGCGCTCTTCGAGGAGGCCGGCCTCGACCCGGACAACCCGCCGGCCACCTGGGACGAGGTGCGCGAGGCCGCCAAGGCGATCTCCGAGAAGACCGGCCAGGCGGGCTACGCCCACATGACGCAGAGCAACACCGGCGGCTGGATCCTCACCACCGAGACCTACGCCCTCGGCGGCCGCATGACCGAGGGCGAGGGCGAGGAGACCACCGCGACCGTCGACAACGACGCCACGGTCGCAGCGCTGGAGATGCTGAAGGAGATGCGCTGGGAGGACAACTCCATGGGGTCGTCCTTCCTGTACGACTGGGGCACCATCAACCAGGACTTCGCCGCCGGCAAGATCGGCATGTACGTCTCGGGCGGCGCCAACTACCCCAACCTGTTCACGCAGAACCAGATGAACCCCGACGAGTACGGCGTCACCGTGCTGCCCCTGGAGGGCGACGACGCCGGCACGCTCGGCGGCGGCACGCTGGCCGCGGTGAGCTCCGCGGCGTCCGAGGCCGAGCAGGCCGCGGCCGTGAAGTGGATCGACTTCTACTACATCTCCAAGCTGACCGACCAGGACGCCGCCGTGGCCGAGGCCGAGGTCGCTGCCGAGACCGACCAGCCCGTCGGTGCCCCGGCCCTGCCGATCTTCGACCAGGCGACCTACGAGGAGCAGCAGAGCTGGATCAAGGACCTCGTCAACGTCCCGCTGGAGAACTTCGCGCCGATGACGGACCAGATGTTCGACCAGCCCGTCATCCCCGAGCCCGCCGTCGCGACCCAGGACGTGTACGCGGCGCTCGACCCGGTGGTCCAGGCTGTGCTGACGGACGAGAACGCGGACATCGACGCGCTCCTCGCCGACGCCCAGACCCAGGTCCAGGGACTGCTGGACCGCAGCTGACCCTGGGATGACGACACTGTCCAGCCCGCTCCGGGCGACGACGGCGGACGCCCCGCCGTCGTCGCCCGGACCCCGACGGCGTGCCCGCCGCACGCCCCGGGACTGGCTGCGCGACGGCGGCCTGAGCACCCTGGTCATCGCACTGCCGATGATCCTCGTGTTCGGGGTGTTCTCCTGGTTCCCGATCGGCCGGGCGCTCGTCATGAGCGTCCAGCAGACCAACCTCATCTCGACCCCCGAGTTCGTGGGGCTCGACAACTTCGTGTTCGTGCTGCAGGACCCCCTGCTGGGCAAGGCCGTGGCGAACACCCTGTGGTTCGCCCTGCTCGCGCTCGTCTTCGGCTACCCGCTGCCGCTGGCCGCCGCCGTCCTGATGAGCGAGGTACGGCGCATGCGGGGGCTGTTCTCGGCGCTCGCGTACCTGCCCGTCGTCGTGCCGCCCGTCGTGGCCGTGCTCCTGTGGAAGTTCTTCTACGACGCCTCGCCCACCGGAGTGTTCAACACCATCGCCGGCTGGGTCGGCCTCGGCCCGTTCCCGTGGCTGCAGAACGCGTCCAGCGCCATGCCGTCCCTGGTGCTCGAGGCCACCTGGGCCGCTGCCGGTGGCACCGTCATCATCTACCTCGCCGCCCTCGTCGGGGTGCGCACCGAGCTCTACGAGGCCGCCGAGGTGGACGGCGCCGGGGTGTGGCGCAAGATCTGGCACGTGACGCTGCCGCAGCTGCGCGGCGTCCTGTTCATCACCCTGATCCTGCAGGTCATCGGCACCTCGCAGGTGTTCCTGGAGCCGTTCCTGTTCACCGGCGGCGGCCCGAACAACGCGACGCTGACGATCCTCATGCTGATCTACGACTACGCGTTCGGCAGCAGCCTCGGCGGCAACTACGGTGCCGCCACCGCCCTGAGCCTCATGCTCGCGGGCGTCCTCGCCGTCCTGTCCGCGATCTACTTCCGCGTGACCCGACCCTGGAGCAGCTGAGATGCCAGTCAAGAACCAGGCCGCGGTCGCCGAGCGCGGCATCGTCTCGGCCCACGACCGGCGCCGGGCGAGCGTTCGGGGCTCGCTCGGCGTGCTCCAGGGCGGCCTCCTGGTCACCCTCGTCCTCGCCGGGCTCGGGCCGATCCTCTGGCTGGCCAAGGCCGCGGTCACCCCCACGCAGGACACCCTGCGCCAGCCGCTGGGCCTCTTCCCCCACGGGATCGACTGGGCCAACCTCGCCACCGCGTGGGGCCGGGCCGAGATCGACCACTACTTCGTCAACACGCTGATCCTCGCGGTGGGGGCCTGGTTCTTCCAGCTCCTCGTCGCGACCACGGGCGGCTACGTGCTGTCCGTGCTGCGCCCCCGGTACGGCAACCTGATCTTCGGCCTCGTGCTCGCCACGCTCTTCGTGCCCGCGGTCGTGCTGCTCGTGCCCCTGTACCTGACGATCCTCGACGTGCCCCTTTTGAACATCAGCCTGCTCAACACCTTCTGGGCCGTCTGGCTGCCCATGGGCGCCAGCGCGTTCAACGTGCTGCTGGTCAAGCGGTTCTTCGACGGACTGCCGCGCGAGGTCTTCGAGGCAGCGCGGGTCGACGGCGCCGGACCCTTCCGGCTGCTGTGGTCCGTCGTGCTGCCGATGTCCAAGCCCATCCTCGGCGTCGTCTCGGTGTTCGCCGTGATCGCCGCGTGGAAGGACTACCTCTGGCCGCTGCTGGTGCTGCCCGACCCGGACAACCAGCCGCTGTCCGTCCGCCTGCCCGCGATCGCGCCCTACCTGGAGCTCGACGTGTTCCTCGCGGCGCTCGCGATCTCGACCGTCCTGCCCATCGTGCTGTTCCTGGCGTTCCAGCGCCTGTTCCTCAGCGGCGCAGGCCTTGGCGGGGCCGTGAAGGGGTAGGGCGGCACCTCGCGGTTCGGCACCGGGCGTCGCGTGGGCGTCAGTGGGTCTCGTATGCGACGCTGACCGACGACGCGCCGCGCAGCTGTGCCACCTGCTCGGCCTCCTCGTCGAGCAGCGTCCGGTGCCGAGCCGGGAGGGAGCCGAACGCCGTGACGGTGAGGGTCAGCTTGCGACCGCTCTTGCGCGGGCGCCAGATGCCGACGATCTCGCCGTCCGCGAGGACGGTGCCCGGCCCGCCGACCGTCTTCCACACATCCCCGTGGAACTTCTTGTCGACGATCGTCTCCCGGTCGCGAAGCTGGGTATAGGGGTCGCGGGGCGGGAGCAGGCGCACACCGCGCGGCGTCGGCGGCGACCGCAGTGCGTCGAGGTCGGCTGTGACGATCCATGACGGACCGCCGTGCAGGACCAGCGTCAGCTCGTCCTCGACCAGGCTCCACCACGGGCCGGCGTCGCCGGCCTGGATCCCGGCCCATGCGGCGAAGTCCGCCCGGGTCGAGGGTCCGTAGGCGTGCAGGTAGCGCCGCACCAGCTCGGCGCGCGCGGTCTCCGGGTCGGTGCCCGGGATCGGCCGGCCCAGCCACTCGTCGACCAGCACGAACGGCGCCTTGTTCCCGGCACGTGGTGCGAAGCACAGGACTCCCCGCAGGGTGAGGATGCGCAGGCAGAAGTGGACCACACCTTCCCCGAGCGGCTGCCCCGGCGCGTACGGACCGTCGGCATCCCAGAGCTCGCGCTGCCGCTCTGGCAGCCCGGTGGCGACGCGTTCGGCGAGCTCCGCACCGAGCTCGTCGACGGCGAGCCGGCGCCCGGCGAGCACGTCGCGGATCTCGGTGCCGACCAGCCCGGTCAGGTGGGTCAGGCTGAGACCGAGCGCGTCGAGCGACTGACCCAGACCGGGCAGGAAGTGACGCATCGCCTCCTCGGACGGCGGCAGCACGCCCGTCGTGAAGACCGGCGCGTCGGCCGTCGGGAAGTAGTAGGGGACTCCGCGCAGGGACCAGGTCTGCAGCAGGCTCTTCTGCTCGGCGACCGCGTCGTCCACCCGTTCCCGGGTCACGTTCCGCACCCGGGCGTGGAGGGCGAGCAGAGCTGACCCGGGTGGGCTGTTCTGGATGCCGCACCGGCCGGCGGCGTCGAGCAGGCCGTCTCCGGTCAGCCGTCCGGTCAGGTGGTGCGCGGCCAGGCGGAAGGCGATGACGTCGTCCTGCGAGACTCTGCCGGCCACCCATCCAGGGTAGTGGGCGGGCCGGCCGGACCTGTGGACGAGGCAGGGTGGATGTCGGTGGTCCGGCCTAGGATCGACCGTGTGACCAGCCTTTCCGACGCACCCGCCACAAGCACCGATTCCGCCGAGATCCCCGAGGTGGAGGAGCTGCTCGACCTCGCGGTGGGACAGCTCGGTGGCGGGCGCAGAGACGGCCAGCACGCCATGGCCGTCGCGGTCGGCGAGGCCATCGACAAGGGCGAGCACCTGCTGGTCCAGGCGGGCACGGGTACCGGTAAGTCGCTCGGGTACCTGGTGCCCGCCGTCCGCCACGCCGTGGCCGCGCAGAGCAAGGTCATCGTCTCGACCGCGACCCTCGCCCTGCAGCGACAGGTCATCACCCGCGACCTGCCGCTCGTGGCCAAGGCCGTCGCGCCGGCGCTGCCGCGGGAGCCGCGCGTCGCACTGCTCAAGGGCTGGCACAACTACCTGTGCGTGCACAAGGTGGGCGGCGGCTACCCGGAGGACGAGGCCACCCTCTTCGACCTGCCCGGCGGCGAGGACCACCCCAAGACCGAGGAGGCGAGCGGCGGCGCGGCCCGGGGCCGCAGGAGGGACGACGGCGCCACGCTCGCCGACCACGTCCGGCGCCTGCACGAGTGGGCGAGCGAGACGGACAGCGGCGACCGCGACGACCTGGTGCCCGGCGTGCCGGAGCGGGCCTGGCGCCAGGTGTCCGTGACGGCGATGGAGTGCCTGGGCGGCAAGTGCCCCATGCTCGCCGAGTGCTTCCCGGACAAGGCGCGGGCCGCCGCCCGCGAGGCGGACGTGGTGGTCACCAACCACGCGATGCTCGGCATCGCGGCGACCGGCAGCCCGGGCGTGCTCCCGGAGCACGACGTCGTCGTGGTGGACGAGGCGCACGAGCTCACCGACCGTGTGACGTCGTCGGCCACCGTGGACCTGTCCATGGCCTCCGTGGAGAGCGCGGCGCGGCTTGCCCGGCGGCACGCCGGGACGAACACCGACAACCTCGACGCCGCGGCGCAGAACCTCGGCACGCTGCTGGTCACCGCACCGGCGGAGCGTTTCCCGAGCGGCCTGCCGGACGAGCTGCGCACGGCGGTCGGCGCGGTGCGGGACGCCGCGCGCGAGGTGCTCAGCACGCTCAAGCCCGAGGCCGGCGGCAAGGGCGCGAAGGCCAAGGACGCGGGCCAGCCCGACCCGGGGCTCAAGATGGCCCAGGGCGCCATGCTCCAGCTCTTCGAGACGGCCGAGCGCATGGCGTCGCAGGACACGACCGCCGACGTGCTGTGGTGCTCGCGCCCCGACAACGGCTGGGGCGGGTTCGGCGACAACGTGACGCGGCTGCACGCCGCCCCGCTGCACGTCGCGGGCCTGATCCGCACGCACCTGCTGGGGGAGTCGACCGGCGTGTTCACCTCGGCGACCCTCGCGCTGGGCGGCACGTTCGACGCCGTGGCCGGCACCCTCGGGCTCAAGGGCGAGGACGCCCCGCCGTGGCACGGGCTGGACGCGGGCAGTCCCTTCGACTACCCCAAGCAGGGCATCCTCTACATCGCGCGGCACCTGCCGGCCCCCGGCCGCGAGCCCACCACCGAGGCGCAGCTCGACGAGATCGCCGAGCTCATCACGGCCGCCGGCGGCCGCACGCTCGGGCTGTTCTCGTCCCGGCGCGCCGCGAACGCCGCCGCCGAGGCCATGCGGGAGCGCCTGGACTTCCCGATCCTGGCGCAGGGCGACGACCAGCTCCCCACGCTCGTGCGGGAGTTCGCCGACGATCCGGCCACGTGCCTGTTCGGAACGCTGTCCCTGTGGCAGGGCGTCGATGTGCCCGGGCCGTCGAACCAGCTCGTGCTCATCGACCGCATCCCGTTCCCGCGGCCCGACGACCCGGTCAAGGCCGCGCGCGCCCGTGCCGTCGAGCAGGCGGGCGGCAACGGGTTCATGGCCGTCTCCGCGCAGCATGCCGCGCTGCTGCTCGCGCAGGGCGCGGGGCGCCTGGTCCGCAGCATGGACGACCGCGGTGTGGTCGCGGTACTGGACCCGCGCCTCGCGACGGCGCGGTACGCGTCCTTCCTCACCCGGTCGATGCCCGGGTTCTGGCCCACCACCGACCCGAAGCTGGTCCGTGCCGCGCTCGCCAGGCTCGACACATAGCCTGAGGGCATGGCAGCCCCTTCGGACGTCCCCTCCGCCCAGCCCGCCTCCCGGACCACCAAGATCGCTGTGGTGGGCGCCGGGGCCGTAGGCTCCACGCTCGCCTTCGCCGCGCTGACCCGCGGCTCGGCGCGCACCATCGCGCTGCTGGACATCGACCGGCAGAAGGTCGACGCCGAGGTGCTCGACCTGCAGCACGGCCTGATGTTCACGCCGCAGGCGCACGTGATCGGGTCCGACGACCCGGCGGTGTGCGAGGGCGCCGACGTCGTCGTCGTGACCGCGGGGGCCAAGCAGAAGCCGGGCCAGAGCCGCGTCGACCTGGCGGAGGCGACCATCGGGCTGATGCGCAACATCCTGCCGGGGCTGGTCGAGGCCGCGCCGGACGCGACCTACCTGATGGTGACCAACCCCGTGGACGTGGTGACCTACGCTGCGCTGAAGATCTCGGGCCTGCCGCCCGAGCGGCTCTTCGGCAGCGGCACCGTGCTGGACTCCTCTCGGCTGCGCGTGGTGCTCGCCGAGCGGTGCGGCGTGGCCGTCGGGAACGTGCACGCCTACATCGCGGGTGAGCACGGCGACTCGGAGATCGCGCTGTGGAGCTCCGCCTCGATCGGCGGCGTGCCGCTGCTCGACTGGGTGCCGGTGGCTGGTGCCGGGCCCATCGACGCGGCGACGCGGGCGGAGGTGCACCACGAGGTGGTCGACTCCGCCTACCGGATCATCGCGGGCAAGGGCGCCACCAACTACGCCGTCGGCCTGGCCGCGACGCGCATCATCGAGGCCGTGCTCAAGGACGAGCGGCGGATCATGCCGGTGTCCTCGCTGCTGAACGACTACCACGGCATCAGCGACGTGTGCCTGTCCGTGCCGTCCCTGGTGGACCGTCGGGGTGTCACCAGCACGGTGCGCATGCCTATGTCCGACGACGAGCTGGCCGGGCTGCGCGCGTCGGCGGAGAGCGTGCGGGCGGTGCAGCGAAGGTTCGGGTTCTAGGTCTCCACACGCCCGACCAACGACAGACAGGCTCGACCAGCAAGCGCTGGTCGAGCCTGTCGAGACCTACCTCAGAGGCTGCGCAGGACCGCGACGACGCGGCCCAGGATCTGCGCCTCGTCGCCCGGGATGGGCTCGTAGGCCGGGTTCTGCGGCAGCAGCAGCACGTGCCCGTCGGTCTGCTTGAACGTCTTGACCGTGGCCTCGCCGTCGATCATGGCGGCGACGATCTCGCCCTGCTCTGCCACGTTCTGGCGGCGCACGACGACCCAGTCGCCGTCACAGATCGCGGCGTCGACCATCGAGTCGCCCGCGACCTTGAGCAGGAACAGCTCGCCGTCGCCGACCAGCTGGCGGGGGAGCGGGAAGACGTCCTCGACGACCTGCTCGGCGAGGATCGGGCCACCGGCCGCGATGCGGCCGACCAGCGGCACGTACGACGGCGGCGGGGTGCCGGCGTCGTCGGGCACCGAGCTGCCCCAGTGCACCTGGCCGCTGCGCCGCGGCTCCGGCCAGTGGATCTCGCCGCGCGACGGCTTGTCGACCTGCTCCGCCATGGGCTCCACGAGCTCCATCGCGCGCGGCCGGTTGGGGTCGCGGCGCAGGAAGCCCTTCTTCTCGAGCATCTGGAGCTGGTGCTTGACGCTCGACGGGCTGGCCAGCCCGACGGCCTCGCCGATCTCTCGCATCGACGGCGGGTAACCGCGCGTCTCGAACGACTGCCGAATCGTGTCCAGCACAAGGCGCTGTCGCTCGGTAAGGCGGTCTGCCGGCGAGATCGTGTGCACGTCGGCGACGACCCCGTCGCCCGGCGCGTCCAACGTGGCGACACCCGAGAGTGCCGTGTCGACGGCTCTCGTGTCGCTGGTCCCGTCCCGTCCCGTCATGCCCGTGCCCCTCCCGTTCCGACAAATGTTCTCCTGTGCGCTGCCCACTCTAGATCACAATTCCACTCGGCTCAAACGAATGTTCGAGCGTGTCTCGACATCGACGGTGTCCCGTGCTACACAATGGTACGAGCGTTCGACGAACGTGTGTATGACGGACAAGAGTTCGAGTCACCTTTCGAGGAGGGGCCATGGGGGACGTGATCCCGCTGCGGCAGTACACCCCGGCGTACGGACAGGTGTCCGGAACGAGCGCGGCGGTGCGTGCGTACCGGCTGAGCCCGGCGCACCCGGCCGTCCGGAAGGCCGCCCCGGCCGGGCTCCGCGCAGTCGCCCCGGCCCAGCCTCGCGCCGTCGCCCCGGCCCAGGCGTCGTCCCGGGCGCACGCGTCGCACCGTGCGTATGCCCCGCAGGGCGCGCGCTCGGTCGCCGACCGGCTCGGGGTCGACGGTCTGCGGCTCACGCGCCGCGGCCGGTTCGTGCTGGTGCTGCTGGCGATGCTCCTGGCCGCACCGATGGTCACGTGGGGTGCTACCGCCGTCGCGAGCTCGCCCGGAGAACCCACCGAGGTCCGGGTGCACGCGGTGCAGCCGGGGGAGACCCTCTGGGGCTTCGCCCAGGACGTCGCGCGGCCCGGCGAGGACGTGCGGCACGCCGTCGGCCGGCTGCAGGAGCTGAACGAGATGCCGTCCGCCACGGTGCGGGTCGGTGAGCTGCTCCTGCTCCCGAAGGAGTGACCTGGGGGCGCCCAAACTGGCCAGAGGCGACGATTCGCCGTCAAATGTTGCGGCGATGTTGCATGGGGGTGGTTTGCCCGCTTACGGTCGGGGCGCGACCGGATGTCTCCGGTCCGTGGCCGACCATGCAGGAGTGAAGCATGCACTGCCCGTTCTGTCGCCACGCCGACTCGCGCGTGGTCGACTCGCGGACCGCCGACGACGGCCTGTCGATCCGGCGCAGGAGGCAGTGCCCGAACTGCAACCGGCGGTTCACCACCGTCGAGACGGCGAGCCTCTCGGTGGTCAAGCGCTCCGGCGCCACCGAACCCTTCAGCAGGGACAAGGTCGCGGCCGGCGTCCGCAAGGCATGCCAGGGCCGCCCGGTCAGCGACGACGACCTCGCGATCCTGGCCCAGCGGGTCGAGGAGACCTTGCGCAGCAACGGCAGCGCCGAGATCGACGCCTACGAGGTGGGCCTCGCGATCCTCGGCCCGCTGCGTGAGCTCGACGAGGTGGCCTACCTCCGGTTCGCCAGCGTCTACCAGTCCTTCGACTCGCTCGAGGACTTCGAGAGCGCCATCACGTCGCTGCGCGCCGAGCGCGCCGAGCGTGAGGCCGAGCGGGCCGCCGCCCAGGCGTAGGTCCTGGCCCGCGGGGCGAAAAAGCGATTGGCACCCCGGCGCGCGGTGGTGCAGGCTGGGGCCGACGACGGACCCGATCGAGGGACCCCCGAAACAGGAGGAGGTGATCGGTGTGACGGACGAGAAGACCGATGCCGAGGAGGCAGTGGCCCAGGGCGCAGAGGCGCCCAAGGCCGCGACCGCGCCGAGCACGGACGCGAAGGCGCGGTTCAAGGAAGCACTGGACCGGAAGAACGCCGCGCGCGGCCGTTCTGCTGCCGGCGACGTGAACACGGGATCTGTGCACGGCTCGGAGACGACCGGCCCGGTCCAGAAGATGTTCCGCCGCAAGTCCGGCTGAGCCTGCTCGAACGAGGCCGCTGACCAGGTATCTGACCTGGTCAGCGGCCTTTGGCGTGCTCGCGAGGTGCCTGGAGAGGGAAGAGGCTTGCGGCTCGAACTCGAGCGATCAGCCGCACGCGGGCGCTGAGAGGCCGGGGGGCGGTCGCCAGACCGACACCGCTTCGGAGTGTCCGCTCAGCGAGCGGGACCGAGCAGGTGCTGCTCGGTGCGGGCGACGATTCCGAGGAAGGCCGCGTCGTCGCCGTATGCACGGGCCAGGATCAGCCCGCCCTGTATCGCCGCGACCGCGTCCAGCGCACGGTCTGCCGCTTCCTGAGGTGAGAGACCGCCGGTGCGTAGAGCTACCGCGAGCGCGTCGACCCAGTCGGTGAAGTAGGCCCGCACGGAGTCGGCGAACGTGTCCCGTTCTTCACCCAAGGTCATCGCGGCGAACAGGCACACACGCTCGCCCGAGATGAAGTACTGCGCCACCTCCCGCGACATCGCTTCGATCGCCTCGGTGGCGTCGTGGGCGGTGCGCAAGGGGGTGAAGATCCGCTCCTCGAACCAGTCGCTTACCTGTTCGAGGACGGCAGCGGCCATGCCTGTCTTCCCCTCGGGGAAGAAGTGGTACAGGCTGCCGCGGCCAACGCCGGCCTCCTGCTGAATGACCGACAGGGAGGCGCCTTCAAAACCTCGCTTCCGGAAGACGCCGGCGAGGGCGCGGACGGCGTCTGAGCGGTCGAGGACGGTTCGTGCCATTACAGTCCGAGTTCGCTCAGGCCGGGGTGGTCCGTCGGGCGGGGGCCGGACGCGTCCCAGAAGAACTTGCGCTCGGACTCATCGATGGCGACGTCGTTGATACTCGCGTGGCGGTGGGTCATCAGGCCGTCCTTGTCGAAGTGCCAGTTCTCGTTGCCGTAGGCGCGGAACCACTGGCCGGCTGCGTCGTGGTACTCGTAGGCGAAGCGTACGGCGATCACGTCGCCGGTGTACGCCCACAGTTCCTTGATGAGGCGGTAGTCGAGTTCCCGGTGCCACTTGTCGGCGAGGAAGTCGACGATGGCGGCGCGGCCCTGCACGAAGGTCGAGCGGTTGCGCCACCAGCTGTCCTCGCTGTATGCGAGGGAGATGCGCTCGGGGTCGCGAGTGTTCCACGCGTCTTCGGCGGCGCGGACCTTCTGGATCGCAGTGGCCTCGGTGAACGGGGGAAGGGGCGGGCGAGACATGGCAGTGCCTTTCGAGAGCAAGGTGCGTACTGATTGGTCAACACTGTACTGATCGGTTCAGGTTGTACACAACAGTACAGACGATTGGTTGGCCCGTCAACACCGGGTCTCGCGGATGCGTGAATTCAGCCTCGTGCTCAAGGCCGCCACCGCACCGAATCGGGTTGTCCATCGCTTCCTTCATCCCGGCCCGGCTGCGTCCCGCCCGGGTGCCCGGCTCGCGACCGCCCGGCGGTGCGTCGAGGTCGTGGGTTGTGAGGCCTCCGGTCGAGGCTGTCCCCACGTGACCTTCGCGTCGTCCAGCACTCTCCTGGCCCCTGGGTCGCAGTTCATCGCGCGTTGCGACCGTCACCCTTGACAAGAAATATGAATGCGCTCAGAATTGAGTGCACTCGGATATTGTAGAGGCGAGACGGTGAGAAGGACATGACAGAGCCGACCGCGGCGTGGACCACTCGGAATGCGCCGACGCGGAGGATCGAGGCGGCGGGGGCGCGGTTCGCCTACCGTGAGCTCGGCCCTGCGGTGGGTGTCCCGCTGGTCCTGCTGACGCACCTGGGTGCGAACCTAGACGGCTGGGATCCCTGCGTCCTGGACGGCCTCGCTCAGGAGCGCCGGGTGATCGCGGTCGACTACCGCGGCGTCGGAGACTCGAGTGGGACCGTTCGCGACACCTTCGAGGGCATGGCCGACGACGTCGTGGCCTTCCTCCGCGCCTTCGGCCTGAGGCGAGTCGACCTCTTCGGGCTGGCGGTCGGCGGCATGGTCGCCCAGGCGGTCGCGCTGAAGGAGCCCCGGCTGGTCGACCGGCTCATCCTGGCCGCCGCCGCACCGGCAGGTGGGTCCGGCCTGGCCTCGGTCACGGGCACGACGACTACCTCGGTGCTCCGTGCCGTGCTGACCTTCAACGACCCGAAGGCGCTGCTGTTCTTCACCCGCACTACTGGTGGCAAGCACGCCGCGCGCCAGTACCTCGCGCGACTGAGGGAGCGCACGACGGGGCGTGACAAGCGGGTCACCCCCGGCGTGTACCGCGCGCAGCTTGCCGCGATCCGACGGTGGGGCCTGCAGGAGCCCGCCGACCTGTCCTCGATCGCCGGGCCGGTGCTCATCGTGCACGGCGACAGCGACCGGTTGGTGCCGGCCGCAAACGCCACGGAGCTTGCCAGGCGTCTGCCCGACGCCACGGTGACCGTGTACCCGGACTCCGGCCACGGCGTCGTCTTCCAGAACCACCGCGCGTTCGTCGACGCCGCCCGGGAATTCCTGCAGCGGTAGCGGTCGGCGCCCCATCCGCAAGTCATCAGATCTCGCCGACATCACCAGGAGGAACAAGCACATGAGAGCGTTCGTCATCAACCAGTACAAGGGGCCGTTGCACGAGGCGGACGTCCCCGAGCCCGTGGTCGGGGAGCACGACGTGCTCGTGCAGGTCCAGGCCGCCGGCGTCAACCAGCTCGACGAGAAGATCCGCGTCGGCGAGTTCAAGCAGATCCTGCCGTACGAGCTGCCGCTCGTCCTCGGCCACGACGTGGCCGGGACGGTGGTCGGCGTCGGTGCACAGGTGCAGGGACTCACGTTCGGCGACGAGGTGTACGCCCGACCCGGCAAGGACCAGATCGGTACCTTCGCCGAGCGCGTCGCGGTCGCCGAAACGGACCTAGCGCTCAAGCCGGCGTCGATCAGCATGGAGGAGGCGGCCTCGCTGCCCCTGGTCGCCCTGACCGCGTGGCAGGCACTCGTGGAACGCGCCGACGTGCAGCCCGGGCAGAAAGTCCTCGTCCACGCCGGGGCGGGCGGCGTCGGGTCCATCGCGATCCAGCTCGCCAAGCACCTCGGCGCGACCGTGGCCACCACCGTCAGTGCCGGCAATGCCGCCTGGGTGCGCGAGCTCGGTGCCGACGTCACCATCGACTACCGCACCGAAGACTTCGAGCAGGTCCTGCACGGGTACGACGTGGTGCTGGACAGTCTCGGCGGCACCAGCCTCGAGAAGTCCCTGCGCGTGTTGCGCCCCGGCGGCAAGGCGATCGGGATCTCCGGCCCCCCAGGCCCTGCCTTCGCCCGAGAGGGTGGCCTGAATCCTGTGCTGCGGCTCGCGATCACCGCCCTCAGCAGCAAGATCCGCCGCCAGGCCCGGAAGCTCGGCGTGCACTACGAGTTCCTCTTCGTGCGCGCTTCCGGTGACCAGCTCACCCAGATCGCGAAGCTGGTCGAGGACGGCGCGCTGCGTCCCGTCGTCGGACGAGTCTTCGACTTCGACCAGACCGTGCAGGCCCTCCAAGCCCTGGACAAGGGCGGCCTCCGCGGCAAGGCCGTCATCAGCAGGGCCTGACCCGCTGCTTCCCACGACAAGCACCATTCCCACGCCCACACATCAGGAGAGCCATCATGGGCACCACCAGCAACGACCCCGTCATCACGTCGTACGCGCAGTCGCCGGCCCGCTCCATCACCGCCGGTGGCGTGACGTACGCCTACCGCGAGCTCGGACCGAAGGCCAAGATCCCCGTGATCTTCTTCACCCACCTCGCCGCGACCCTGGACAACTGGGACCCCCGGATCATCGACCCCATCGCCGCGGAGCGCCACGTCATCACGTTCGACAACCGCGGCGTGGGTGCCTCCACCGGCACGGTCCCCGAAAGCGTCGAGGCGATGGCCGAGGACGCGTACACCTTCATCACCGCCCTCGGCTTCGACAAGATTGACGTCTTCTCCTTCTCGCTGGGCGGCATGGTCGCCCAGGCCCTGGTGGCCGAGCACCCCGAGCTGGTCCGCAAGCTCGTCCTGACGGGCACCGGCCCTGCGGGCGGGAAGGGCATCGACAAGATCTTCAGGGTCACCTACTACGACACGCTCCGCGCGGTCCTGACACGGCACGACCCGAAGGAGTTCCTGTTCTTCAACCGCAACGAGGCCGGGAAGCCCGCTGCCCGCGCGTTCGTCCAGCGCCTTCAGGAGCGGACCGTGAACCGTGACACCCCGATCAGGCTGCAGGCGTTCCAGAAGCAGCTGACGGCGATCAAGCGGTGGGGTCGCTCGCCGTCCGTCGACCTGTCCACGATCACCCAACCCACCCTGATCGCGAACGGCGACAACGATCGGATGGTGCCGTCGGTTCTCTCGCAGGACCTGCACCGCCGGATCAAGGGCTCCGAGCTGATCATCTACCCCGACGCCGGGCACGGCGGCATCTTCCAGTACCACGAGAGGTTTGCCCCGGTCGCGGTCGAGTTCCTCGGCCGCTGATCAACTGCCGGACGCACCGGAGGTAAGAGACCGCCGTGGAAGAATGAGCGCCGGCGGACCCGAGCACACTCATCGACGAAGGAGGGCGGCCATGCCCCTTGTCTCCCGCCCGGTAGGCCGGCGCGAGCGGAACAAGCAGGAGAAGCTCGACCGCATCACCGCTGCCGCCACCGAGCTCTTCGCCGAGCGGGGCGTCGACGAGGTCACCACCCAGGAGATCGCCGACAAGGCCGATATCGGTGCGGGCACGCTGTTCCTCTACGCCAAGTCCAAGGGCGAGCTCCTGCTGCTCGTGCAGAACTCCACCTACGCCGCCGCTCTCGCCGAGGGCAAGCGGGCGGCCGAGGGGATCACGGACCCGCTCGACGCGGTGATGGCGATCGTCCGCCCGGTCGTGGAGTGCAACCGCAAGCAGGTCGACAACGGGCGGACCTACCTGCGGGAGATAGTCTTCGGGGATCCCGAGGAACCCCATCACCGCGACGCCCTGGACCTGTCCGCGCAGACCGAGGACGCCATCGCTGTCGTGCTGCAGCGCGACCCGGGTACCAGCGCACAGGATGCCGCAGTACGGGCGCGCATCGTCTCCGCGATCATGTTCATCAGCATGGGAGCGACGTTCAACATCGCCGACCCCGTCGACGACGTCGTGCGGGAGATCAGGGACCAGGTCCGCGTCCTGCTGCCGCGCTGACGGCCTGGGCCCAGCCACCATGCCTAGCTCGTCTGCGGCGTCGTGGACGCCAGGACCCGGGCGACGAGGTCGTCGAGGAACGAGGTGGTGGCCGGGCTGCCCTCGAACGTGACGCGCACGAGAACCGCTCCCGTCAGAAGCGCGAGGGCGGGATCGATGTCACGTTCCTCGACATGGGCGGCGAGGATCGCCCGCATCCCGCTGGTGCCCGTCTCGTACAGCCGCGTGCGCAGCCGGCCGACGACCTCGTTGTTGTGCGCCCGCTCGACGACGCCTGCCAGGAGTCGGTCGAGGTGACCGCGCGTGAGATCGTCGGCGAAGTCCGCCAGGGCGGCACGGAGATCGGCCCGCAGATCGCCGGTCGGGGCCGGGTGGTCCGCCTCGTCGCAGATCTGGTCGATCGACGCGCGGATCAGGTCCAGCCTGGTCGGCCAGTGGGCGTAGACGGTGGCCTTGGAGTAGCCGGCGCGGCGAGCCACCTCGGCGTGCGTGACGGCGTCCCAGCCCTCCTCGAGCAGCAGTGCGCTGGTCGCCCCGACGACGTCGCGGCGCGTCCGGGCGACGCGTGGGTCCAGCACCTCTGCGGCTTCGCTCGTCATGGCCTCGATCCTACGAGTTGCTGAACTCTGTTGACACTGTTGAACCGCTGGTTCAATACTGGTCGATATGAACAATAGTGACAGCGGGGCCACAGCTCAGGCGGCCGAGGATGCCGCCTCGCCGCCCGGGATGCGGATCTTCCAGCTCCCTACCGGCGCGTACGAGACCCCGGCCGCCCTGGCCTTCCAGGGCGGATCGTTCAGGGACCGCAGGCAGTTCGCCGCCACGGCGGTGCTCGTCCAGCACCCCGAGGGCGACGTGCTCGTCGACGCGGGCTTCGGCGCGCACGCCGAGGAGCACATCCGGATGTTGCCGTCGTTCCGGCGCTCACCGCACCACTTCGGCATGACCGTGAGCGAGCAGCTCGACGCAGCCGGCTACGACCGCAGCCGGCTGCTCGGCGTGATCCTGACCCACTCCCACTGGGACCACGTCAGCGGCCTGGACTCCCTCGACGTGCCGGTCCTGGTGACGGACGAGGAGCTCCGGTACGCGGACCACAACCGCGGCGACCGCGTGTTCCGGCGAGTCGCCGCGGGGCACAGCTTCCGGACGTACGTCTTCGACGGCCCGGCCCACCTGGGGTTCCCGTCCAGCCACGACGTGCACGGGGACGGCTCCGTCGTCATCCTGCCGGCACCCGGCCACACCACCGGCTCGGTCGTGGTCGTCGTCACCTTGGCGCCGGACCGGCGCTACGCCTTCATCGGCGACCTCGCCTGGCAGCTCGACGGGATCACGCGTGGCGCACAACGGCCGCTCCTGATGCGCCTCCTCGCCGACAGCGACCCGGCGCGGATCCGCCAGGATCTCGCCCGGGTGACCGCCCTCGCGCACCACCTGCGGATCGTTCCCGCCCACGACGCGCGAGGGTACGACGGCATCCCGCTCCTCGTGCCGGACCTCGACACCGGCTGGGCGTCATGACCGGAAGGGGACCTCGCCCGCCGCAACGGGGTCGACGAGCAAGGCCGCGCCTAGCCCTCGCCCTGCGGTGACGTCGCGGACGTCCCCTGGGCCGTGAGGTCGGCGAGGAACTGATGGCACTTCTGGGCCCGTTCCGAGTCCTCTGCCATCACCTGCTCGAAGAACGCCGCGATCTCGTCCTTGCCCGCGTTGCGGGCGTCGCGGACGTACTGGCCGTAGTCGTGCCCCGCCTTGAGCGAGTGGTACTGCACGGAGATGAGGTCGAACGTGACGTCATCGAATCCGGTTTCTCCGGTTGCCATGATGCATCCTCCAGGTGCCGGCTTCGCCGACGGGGCGTCAGGCGCCGGCCGACGAAGATGGACGGCCCAGCTCTGGACCTCCTTCCACGATTGCAGGGCCGCCCCGGCTCGCAACTTCCGGAGCGTACGGTCCAGCCGCCGGGCTGTCGGGAGTGCTTCTGTGCTGATGCGGGTGGCGGCACCGGGGGTGAGGCTGGGAGGGCGGCTCGACGATCGGATGGTGAAGATGCGCGCACCTGTTCTTTGGGACAAGGGGATGCCGCCGGACGTGCCGCGGTTGGGTTCGCTGGCCGAGGTCGCCGAGCTGGTCCAGGCCTTGGCACCCGTGTACGTACGGTTCAGCGCGGGCCCGGAGGCGGACCGTGCGGCGGTCAGCCGAGACCACGAGAGCGGGTGCCTGATGCCGGGGCTGAGCGTCAACCCGATGACGCCCGAGCCGTGGTGGACCCGACCCGTGGAGCACTGGGTCGCGCGCCAGCTCAGACAGTATGCCCACCTGATGGTGCGCGAGCGGTTCCCGTGGCTGCTGACCGGCGAGGTCGCCGCTCGTGGTCCGGACTGCGAGCCGCTGCTGATCGGGATCACGCCGCTGGCGTTCCTTGCCCCGTCCGTCGTCGAGGAGGCGGGGGCGCTCTACCGGCAGGCCTTCGCACCGGGCGCTGACGGCACCTGACGGCCGGCACGTCCTGCGCCGGTTCGCACGCGTGCCCCACCGGAGGCCTGAACCCCGCCTGTTACCCCGCGACAGGCCCCGTCGAGTCGCGGACAACGAGCTCCGGCCGGAACAGCAGCGACGTTCCGGACCCGTCGTCGTCCTGCGGGGTGTGCAGGGCGCGGAACGCGGCGGCGGCCATCTCCTTCATGGGCTGCCGCACGGTGGTCAGCGCCGGTGAGTACAGCTCGGCGAGCACGATGTCGTCGAACCCGGCGACCGAGACGTCCTGGCCCACCTCCAGCCCGGCGTCGCGCACCGCGCGGCACACGCCGATGGCGGTCATGTCGTTGACCGCGAAGATCGCGGTGGGCGGGTTGGGGCCGGCGAGCAGCTCGGTCGTGGCCACGCGGCCCAGCTCGGCGGCCTCGACGTCGCCGAACTGGCTGTCGACGCTGCTGCCGGGCCAGGTGACGACGTCCTGGCGCGCGATGCCCGCGCGCTCGAGGGCGCGCAGGAAACCTTCGAACCGCTCCGTCCGGTTGATCGACCGGATGGCGCCCGAGACGAACGCGATCCTGCGGTGGCCGAGCGACACCAGGTGCTCGCCCATCAGCTCCGCGCCGATCGTGTTGTCGACGCTCACGTTGATCAGGCCCACCGGGTCGGTGGCCTGCGCCGTGCGGTCGAAGGCGACCAGCCGCAGGCCGTCCTCCAGCAGGCTGGAGACGTGCTCCAGGGAGGGCAGGGACGAGCACAGGACGATGCCGCGGATGCCGTCGGAGACGAGCTCGTCAACGTACTGGCGCTCGCGGCCGGGGTCTCGCTCGGAGTTGCACAGCAGCACGTGGAAGCCCTGCGTCAGCGCGGCCGCCTCGACGTGGCGCGCGAGCGCGCCCCAGTACGGGTTGCCGACCGACGGCACGACCAGGCCGATGACCTGCGGCTTGCCGGTGCGGAGCTGGCGGGCGGCCCGGTTGGGCCGGTAGCCGAGCTTGCGGATGGTGGACTCCACCCGCTGCCGGGTCTCGGGCAGCATGCGTTCCGTGCGGCCGTTGAGCAGGTTCGAGACGGTGCTCGTTGACACCCCCGCTGCTCGCGCGACGTCAAGGATCGTGACTCCAGCCATGTGCGGGTGCGGCCCCCTCCGGTTCGAGATCCAGCCCATTTGCCAGTGCATCGATGGACTGAACTGACGCCAGCATAGTCCATAAACGGACACTTGACCCCTGCCTGAAGGCCCCCTATGGTCAGTGCATCGTTACACCAGGGAGTCATGGCAGACTCCCTCGCCTGGGTGAGATCAGTGCCGATCGAAAGGGCAAGTCATGGAACTCAGCCGTCGCAACTTCCTCGCGGCCATGGGCCTCGGGACCGCGACCGTCATGGCGGGATGCGCCACGACGAGCGGCAGCGGCGCACCCGCCGCCGACGCCAGCGGCCCCGCGCAGGGCGACATCACCTTCCTGTGCGCGCTGTTCGAGGGCGCCACGGGCAAGGAGACGCTCGAGGGCAACCTGCTCAAGCAGTTCAAGAAGAAGTACCCCGACGTCAACGTCACCGTGGACTACACGGACTACGGCTCCCTCAACGAGAAGATCACGACGGGCCTGGCCAGCGGCCTCATGCCCGACGTCGTCACGCTCGGCGTCGGCTGGATCCCGGCTTTCGCGTACAAGAACGCGATCGCGCCCCTGCCCGACGAGCTCGCCACCCGCTACACCTACGAGGAGCGGGTGCTGGAGCCGTCGCGGTACGACGGCAAGCTCTACGCGCTGCCGATGGTGCTCGACACCCGCATCGCGGCCTACCGCAAGGACTTCTTCGAGGAAGCCGGGATCAAGGACACGCCCAAGGACTGGGCCGAGCTGCGCGAGATGGCCAAGGAGCTCACCGTCCGGGACGCCGGCGGGCGGGTCGAGCGCGTCGGGTTCGACCCGTTCTCCATCGACCTGCGCCAGTGCTGGGAGACGCTGCTGTTCGGCAACTCCGGGCAGCTCTTCTCCCCGGACGGCCGCGAGGTGCTGTTCGACGGTCCCGAGGGCGTCGCGGCGCTGCAGCTCTTCCTCGACATGATCAAGGACGGCTCGGCCGACTTCGCGCTCAAGACGGAGGTCGGGCAGCCGACCAGCCTGCAGCAGGGCACGTCGGCGATCATGATGACCAACAACTCGCTCTACGTGCAGCTGCAGCAGCAGAGCCCGGAGCTGATCGACAAGATCGGCACCTTCGTCATGGGGAACACCGCCCCGGCCATGCTCCAGGGCGGCACGATGATCTCGCAGTCCGCGAGCTCCAAGAACCCTGCCGCGGCACGGGCGCTCGTGGAGTTCCTCGGCTCGCCCGACGCCGTGCTCGTCGCTTCCGAGCAGCGCGGCTCGGTGCCCGCGATCTCCGACCTGATCGACAGCGACTACGTCAAGGGCAACCCCATGGTCGCGTTCGCGGTGGAGAACCTCGACAAGGCGTGGTCCGAGGGCGGCACGCCGGCCTGGATGGAGATCCGCGAGAAGATCAAGCCGACCCTCGAGACCGCCGTCGTCGGCCAGCAGACCGCCGAGCAGGCCATCGCCCAGCTCGCCGGCATCGCGGACGACGCGATCGCCCGCCTGTGAA
This sequence comes from Promicromonospora kroppenstedtii, assembly GCF_044389675.1. Taxonomy (NCBI): domain Bacteria; kingdom Bacillati; phylum Actinomycetota; class Actinomycetes; order Micrococcales; family Promicromonosporaceae; genus Promicromonospora; species Promicromonospora kroppenstedtii. The sequence goes on from NZ_JBIRYI010000001.1 coordinate 625,030, forward strand.
CCGGTCCGTCCACTCGAGGAAGAGGGTCCTGTCGTGGCCGTTGTCTCCGCGCCGCGCGCCGTGAGCGCGCCGCCCGCCGCGCCGCCCCGCTCGTCCGCGCCCCGGCGCGGACGAGCGGGGGCGGCCCGCCGCCGGGCCGGGATGCTCATGGTGGCGCCCGCGTTCGTGCACGCCCTGATCTGGATCGGCATCCCCGTGATCGCCGCGTTCGTGCTGTCGTTCACGTCCTACGACGTGCTCACGCAGCCCCGGTTCATCGGCCTGCAGAACTACCTGGACGCGTTCGGCGACCCGGTGTTCCGCCGGGGCATGCTCAACACCCTGGTCTACGCGTTCTTCACCGTGCCGGTCGCGATGGCGATCGCCCTGCTCATAGCGCTCATGCTCGACACGCAGCTGCGGGCCAGAGCACTGTTCCGCACCGCGGTGTTCATCCCGCAGGTCACGGCCACCATCGCCGTCGCGCTGGTCTGGCTGTGGATCTACGACCCGCGCAACGGCCTGCTCAACATGGCGCTCGGTTTCTTCGGGCTGCCCGCGCAGAACTGGCTGTCGTCGACCACCTGGGCGATGCCCGCTGTCATCACCGTCGGCATCTGGCAGGGCATCGGCCTCAAGATGCTCATCTACCTGGCCGCGCTCCAGTCGCTGCCGAAGGACGTCTACGAGGCGGCGTCGGTGGACGGCGCCTCCCGGACGCGCCAGTTCTTCAGCCTCACGCTGCCGCTGCTGCGCCCGGCCACCTTCTTCGTCTTCGTCACCTCGGTCATCTCCGCCTTCCAGGCGTTCGACCTCATCTACATCCTCACCGACGGTGGGCCGGCGAACACGACCACGATGATGACCTACGAGATCTACAAGTCCGCGTTCCGGGAGTTCCGCGTCGGCTACGCGTGCGCCCAGTCCATCGTGCTGTTCGTGTTCCTGCTGATCCTGACCCTCGCGAACCGACGGCTCAACGGAGGCGACAGTGGCAGGCACTGACCTCGCGGCGGCCCCGCCGCGCACGACCCCGGGCTCCGCCCGCACCCCGGCGGCCCGCCGCCGGCTCGAACGCGGCGCCCTCTACCTGGTGCTGACCGTCATCGCCGTGGTGATGATCGTGCCCTTCGTGTGGATGATCCTCACCTCGCTCAAGACGCCCCAGGACCTCGCGGCGACCCCGCCGTCGTTCCTGCCCGCGCAGTGGGCGTGGGGCAACTACGCCGAGGCGCTCGCGGCGGCGCCGTTCCTGACCTACGCCCGCAACAGCCTGATCATCGCGGTGAGCCACACGGCCATCAACCTCGTGGTCGCGTCGATGGCGGGCTACGCACTGGCCCGGCTGCGCTTCCGCGGGTCAGAGCTGGTGTTCATCGGCTTCGTCGCGGCGCTGATGATCCCGACCTACACGAAGATCATCCCGGAGTTCCTGATCGTGCGGTTCATGCCGCTGTTCGGGGGCAACGACATCCTGGGGCAGGGCGGTACGGGCTGGCTCGACACCTGGTGGGCGCTGATCGTCCCCGGCGCGGTGACGCCGTTCGCGGTGTTCCTGTTCCGGCAGTTCTACCTGGACCTGCCGGTGGAGCTCGAGGAGGCGGCCCGCCTCGACGGCGTCAGCGAGCTGGGCATCTGGGCCCGGATCATGACGCCACTGGTCAAGCCGGCGTTCATCACCGTGGCGCTGCTGACCTTCGAGAGCTCCTGGAACAACTTCCTGTGGCCGCTGCTCGTCACGCGCACCGACTCGATGCGCGTGATCCAGGTGGGCCTGTCGGTGTTCCGCACCGAGAACGACACGCAGTGGGCCTTCCTCATGGCGGGGACGACCCTGGCGACCGTGCCGATGGTGGTGCTGTTCCTCCTCGGCCAGAAGTACTTCGTGCGTGGGTTCGCCAACGCGGGCATCAAGTGACACGCGGGCAACAGCTGACACGCGGCAGGGCGCCGCGTGCCGAACGAGAGGACTGACGATGGCGATGGACATGACGGGCGCACGGGTACTGGTCACGGGCGCGGGGCACGGCATCGGCCGGGGGATCGCGCTGGGCCTGGCCGCCGCGGGGGCCGACGTCGTCGTGCACTACGGGAGCTCGGCCGACGCCGCCGCGCAGACCGTGGCGGACGTCGAGGCGCTCGGCCGCAAGGCCGTCGCCGTGCGCGCCGACGTGACGGTGACCGAGGACGTGGACCGGCTGGTCGCGGAGTCCGTGGCGTTCCTGGGCGGGCTCGACGTGGTGGTCTGCAACGCGGGGCACCTGATCGGCCGTGTGCCGGTCGCCGAGATGAGCGACGAGCACTACGCGTCCGTGGTGGACGTGAACCTCGGCGCGACGTTCCGCACCTGCCGGGCCGCGATCCCGCACCTGCTGGAGTCGGACCGCCCGCGGATCGTGGCCATGTCGTCGCTCGCGGCGCACAACGGCGGCGGGCCGGGTTCGGTCGTCTACGCGGCGGCCAAGGCGGCCGTGCGCGGGTTCGTCAAGGGCCTGGCCAAGGAGCTCGGGCCGCAGGGCGTCACGGTGAACGCCGTGGCCCCCGGGTACATCGCGGACACCGCGTTCCACGGCACGTTCAGCAGCGCCGAGGCGCAGCGGAAGATGGTCGCGGGTACGCCGGTCGGCCGCCCCGGCACCGTGGACGACGTCGCCGCGGCGGTCCTGTACCTCGCCTCGCGTGAGGCGTCGTACATCACGGGCACCACGCTCGACGTCGACGGCGGGACCTGGCCCCGATGACCTCCCTCGTTCCGGGGCACGCGGCCGTGGCGTCCGGCCTGTCGCGCGAGCGCGGCGGCTGGTGGCACCAGTTCGTCTGCCCGGCACACGGCACCGAGCTCTCCCACGAGGGCATCCCCGGACCCGTGCCGCCGGCGGACGGCGTGCGGTGCCCGCACGGTTGCCGCGTCGACTCGGAGCCGGTGCGCGGCGCCTGGCTGGTGCTCAGCCACCAGGCGTGGGCGCGACGCATCCGGGCGCTCGCGCACCGGGCCGCCCGCACCGGCTCCGCCGCCGACCGGGCCGAGGCGGTCTCGCTGCTCGCGGCGTACGCCGCGGTCTACGCCGAGGTGACCGGCGGCGGTGAGAACGAGCGCGCGCAGGACTGGATGCTGCGCGGCCGGCTGTTCCACCAGGCGCTGACCGACGCGATCTGGTCGGTCTCGATCGGGCACGCGGTGTGGTCGCTCGCCGAGTCGGCCCCGGAGCTGGCCGAGGCCCTGCGCCCGGTGCTGCCCGTGCTCGACGCGACCGCCGAGGCGGCCCGTGCGGCCCGCGACAGCCTCGTGGCCGAGGGTCGGTTCACCTCGAACTACACCGCGTGGCTGAATGCTTCCGGCCGGGTCTGCGCCCGTGCGGCCGCGCTCGTCCGCGGGGGAGCCGACGGCGCCCCGGCGGTGTCCGTGGCCGACGACGAGTGGCTGGCCGGCGAGCACGGGCAGCTCGCCCACGCGCTCGCCGCGACCACGCGCGGCGGCTGGGAGTGGGAGGCCAGCACGTACTACCACGGCTTCGTGCTGCGGGCCTACCTGCTGTCCCTGCGCGGCACCGACCCGGCGGACCTGCCGGAGCGGGCGCGCGACCGGGTCGTGGCGATGATCGACGTGCTCGCGGGCCTGGCCACCGCCGACGGCATCCTGCCCGCGGTGCACGACGGCCCCTACCTGCGCGCCCCGCTCGCCCTGGAGTGGACGGAGCTGTGCGCGCTCGCCGACGGGTTCGTCGGGGACGCCGGCCTCGGTGCCGTCGCGGCCCGGGCCCGCCGCGAGGCGGGGGACGGCGACACGCTGGAGGACGAGTTGCGGGCCCTGCCCGGCGGCTGGTTCGCGGGCCCGCCGCTGGCGGTCGCCCGCCCGGCCGGCGCCGCGGTGCGCGTCGACGAGGAGGTGGGCATCTCCGTGGTGCGCGCCGGGGACATCCACGCCGTGCTCGACCACGGCCCGCACGGTGCGGGGCACGGGCACCACGACAAGCTCGCGCTCTACCTCTACGGGCGGCGGACCCCGTGGCAGCCCGATCCCGGGCAGGTGCCCTACGGCCATCCGGCCTGGCGTGACCACTACGCGTCCGCCGTCGCGCACCCGTGCGTGCGGGTGGACGACGGCGACCCTGCCGAGGCGGCCGGCATCCTGCTCGCCCGGGACGAACGCTCGCTGACCGTCGAGGTCCGCGGCGACGCGACGTCCTGGTACGACGGCGTGCGGGCGGTGCGGCACGTCGTCGTCGGCGACGGCTACCTGCTCGACGTCGTCGCCGCCACGGCCGACCGGCCGCGGCGGCTCACGCTCGGGCTGCGCCCCGACGTGCCGCTCCAGGTGCGTCTGGACGGAGACGTGGCGCGCACCGCGTGGGACGGCGCGGAGCGGCTCGACGGTACCCACGCCGCCCGCGCCACGGGCGCGGACGGCCCGGTGCCGGTGCGCCCCGTGGTGGTCCCGGGGCCGGGACCGGCCGACGACCCGCAGCGTGAGCGCGCTCACGTCGACTGGACGGCGCACGACGCGACGGCGGCCCTGTGGGTGTCGGTGTTCCGCACCGGCCCCGGTGCGGGTGCCGAGCTGCTCGGCCTGGACACGGCCGAGGTCCGGGTGCGGCGCGCCGACGGCCGCGTCGACGTCCACCCACTGCCGGCCGAGGTGGCCCATGGCTGACGCGCTACGGCCGGCGCCCCGGATGCTCCTGCTCGACGACGCGCGCCTGGCGGACCTCCGCTCGCGCCTGGCCGGCGACCTCGCACCGCAGTGGCGCCGCCTCGCCGAACAGTGCGACCTCTACCGGCGCACCGCGCCGCCCGCGGAGCACCCGCTGGCGAGCATCACCTACCTGGGCCCGGCGGCCGCGAACCTCGCGCTCGCCTACCGCCTGACGGGGCAGGAGCACTACCTGGAGGAGGCGTGGCGCTGGATCTCGGCGGCGCTCTCGTTCGAGCACTGGGGCCGGGCGCACATGCCCGACCACGACCTCGACGCCGGGTGGATCCTGCACGGGCTGTCGCTGGCCTACACCTGGCTGGGCGACGACCTGGGGCCGGAGCGCGCCGAGCTGCTGCGCGCCAAGCTCGCGCTCCAGGGCGAGCGGCTGTACGACTTCGCCGTGGCGAGCGAGGGCTCGTGGTGGAGCAGCTCGTTCTGGCAGAACCACCACTGGATCTGCCACACGGGGCTGGCGACCGTGGGCTACGCGCTCGGTGAGCGGGCCTGGACCGAGCGGGCCAAGGCCGCGTTCTCGACCGTGGTGGACGTGCTGCCGGCGGACGGCTCCGACATGGAGGGCGTCGTGTACTGGCGCTACGGCGTGCCGTGGCTCGCGACGTACCTCGACCTGCTCCAGCACACCGAGGGCGTCGACTGGTGGGACCGCTGCGGGTTCCTCGCGAACACGTTCTGGTACCGGCTGCACCAGGCGGCGCCCGGCTACGAGGAGATCGTGGACCACGGCGACTGCCACGACCGGCGCAGCGGGCACAGCGTCGCGCTGTACCGGATCCTCGCCGCGCGGTACGGCCTCGGCGAGGCGCAATGGCTCGCCGACACCGTCGCGGACCGCTTCTTCTGGCGCGAGGCGTACGAGAGCGGCGTCCGCCCGGGCGTGCTGCCCGAGGCGTGGGCCGAGCTGCTCTGGTACGACGCCGCCGTCGCGCCCGTCGACCCGGCAGGGTCGGTACCCACGCAGGCCGCGTTCGACGACCTCGGCCTGCTGGTGCACCGCACCTCGTGGGACGACGACGCGACGCTGCTGTCGTTCAAGTCCTCGCCCGGCGGCGGGCACACCGCCTGGGAGACCTCGCGCCGCCTCGACGCGGAGCGCGGCTGGGACACCCTGAGCGCCGGCCACCACCACCCCGACGCCGGCTCGTTCGTGCTGGCCTCGCGCGGCGCGTGGCTCCTGGTCGACGAGGGCTACTCGAACCGCAAGCGCGCCGGGCACCACAACCTCGTGCTGGTGGACGGCCAGGGTTTCGCGGGGGAGGGCCGCTACCACGTGTACGCGGACGCCCCGCCGACCCGGACCGCCGACATGGCCGACGTCCTGGCCGAGGGCGGGTTCCTGCACGGCCGCGCGCGCACCGGGCGGATGTATCCCGAGGAGCTCGGCGTCGAGACCCTGGAACGGACGATCGCGGTGCTGCCGTCGGGCCGCACCGTCGTCGTGGACCGGGGACGGGCCACGCAGCCGCGGGCGTGGACGCTGCTGTTCCACGCCGACCACCCGGCGCGGGAGGCGACGCCGCCGGAGCCGGGCGCCGTCTCGAACGAGCTCCGCAACGGGCGGGCGGGGGCGTGGCTCACCACGTACGCGCCGGGCGCCGGGTCCGAGCGGGTCGTGACCGAGGTCGAGGCCAACCCCACCTCCAGCACGCCCGACCTCGTGGTCACGCGGCGCCTGCACACCCTGCGGGTGACGCCGCCGCCCGCCCGCGACTTGCTGGCCGTGACCGTGATCGAGCCGTTCGACGCCTTTCACACGGACGCCGCGGCCAACCCGGCGGCCCGGCTCCTGCCCGCACGCGCCGGTGTCGCAGTCGACCTCGGCGCGGGGGAGGTCGCGTACCTCGCCGGCCCGGCCGGCGTGATCGACGTCGACGGCGTGACGGCGCAGGCCCGTGCCGTACTGGTCGCGGGCGAGGGTGGCGACCGCCGGGTCGCCGTCGTGGGGGCGCGGCACGTCCGGCTCGACGGGCGAGAGGTGCTCGCGAGCCCGCCCGACGGGTCCGACGACGACGTCACGCGCGTGCTCGGAGCCGGCACGTGACCGCCGCCGCCCCGCGCGCGGCGGTCCGCCCCGACGGCTCCCGCCAGTGGTCCCGCGCGCTCATGGGCTGGCTGGAGTGGTTCGCCCACCCGGTGCTCGCGGGCGCGGCGTTCGCCGTGCTGAGCCTGGGGGTCGTCACCTGGCTCCCGGCGCTCGCGGCCACCGCGCACGTGCTGCGGGCGTGGCGCGCCGACGACGAGACCCGCACGTTCACGGGCGTGTTCCGCGAGTTCGGCACCTACGCGCGGCCCCTGCTGCCGCACGCGCTCGCCTCGACGGCGGGCCTGGCCCTGCTGGTGGCCGACATCGCCTTCCTCGTGGGGCGCACCGGCGGCGTCGCGCTGGTGCTGGTGCTGCTTGCGCTGGGCCTGCTGCTCGTGGCCGTGCCGTACCACGTCGCCCTCGCCGTCGTGGCGGGGACGTACCCCGCGGGCACGCCGCGCGCCTGGGTACGTGAGGCGCTGTGGTTCGCCTTCGGCTCGGTCAGCCGCGGGACGGCGCTGCTGGGCGCCGTCGTCGCCACGCCGGTGTTCTCGCTCGTGATCCCCGCCGGGCCCCTGCTGCTGTCGGCGAGCGTGCCCGTGCTGGTGGGCCTCGTGATCCTCGACCAGACCGTGTCGCCCGACCCGACCACCCCCGACCAGACGGAGGACGCATGACCGGCACCGCACCGCTCGCCCGCCGCACGCTGCTGACCGGGGCCCTGGCCTCGACCGGGGCGCTCCTGGTCGGCCCAGGCGCCGCTGCCCGAACGATCGCGGACACCGTCGCCGATGTCGCCCCGACGTCCGCCGCCCGCCGTCCCGTCACCTGGGTGCCGTCCTGGGCCACCGCCCACACCCGCCCGACGGCGGCCGACCCGCTGGTCGCCACCGGCGTGACCGACCGGACCGTCCGGCACGTGCTCCGCCTCAGCGCCGGGACGACCCCTGGCGGGCGGGGCCGCCTGCGCGTCCGCCTCGCCGGGACGTTCTCGGCGCAGCCCGTGCTCGTGGGCGCCGTGACCGTGGCCCGCCGCGCTCCGGGTCTGAGCGGTGCCGGACCCGGTGTCGCGCCCGGGACCGTGACCCCCGTGACCTTCGGCGGCCAGAGCGGCGGCCTGCTCGCCGCCGGCGCGACGCTCGTCAGCGACCCCGTGCCGTTCTCCGTGCCCGACGGCGGCGACCTCGTGGTCAGCCTGCACCTGCCCGGGCCGACCGGGCCCCTGAGCATTCACCGCAACCTGCACGCGACCGGCTACGTCGCCGCGGGGGACCGCACCTCCGACGCCGGCGACGGCTTCACCACCGGCGATGCCGCAGTGACCCGCTCGGCCGTGCTGCTGTGCGGCGTCGACGTGGAGCGCCCCGGCGCCCCTGGCGTGGCCGTGCTGGGCGACTCGATCACCGAGGGCGTCGGCACCCCCGACGACGCCGACCAGCGCCTCACCGACCACCTCGCCCGGCGGCTCGCCCGGCGCGGCGGGCCCGTGGGTGTCGCCAACCTCGGCATCAGCGGCAACCGCGTGCTGCTCGACGACGAGCGGTTCGGCCCCAGCGGCCAGGCGCGCCTGGACCGGGACGCCCTCGCGCTGCCCGGCACCGGCACGCTGCTCGTGGTGCTCGGCGTGAACGACCTGCAGCAGCCCCCGAGCCAGACGGACCCCGAGATCATCCTCGCGGGCTACCGGCAGCTCGTCCTGCGCGCCCGCGACCAGGGACTGCGCGTGGTCGGCACCACGATCACGCCGTTCGGCGGCTGGCAGCGCTGGACGCCGGCCCTGGAGGGGGAGCGGCGGTACGTCAACGCCGCCCTGCTCGCCGACGCGGGCAGCGGCCGGCCCGGCGTGTTCGACGCCGTGGCCGACGTCGCCTCCGCGCTCGCGGACCCTGCCGACCCCGCCCGCCTCCAGCCCGCGTACGACAGCGGCGACGGCCTGCACCCCAGCCCCGCGGGCGCCGACGCCATGGCCGCGGCGATCGGCCGCCGCACGCTCCTGGGCTGAACGACGGCCACCTGTACGACGTACCGCCGCAACTGCGTACCACCTCGACGACGAGAGGGACCGTGATGGAGAACGACCTGACGAACGAGGCCCCTGGCCCGTCCCGGCGCACCGTGCTGCTCGGCATGGGCACGCTCGCGGGCATGGCCGCCCTGGCGCCGTACCTGACCCTGCCCGCGCGGGCGCTCCCGGCGTCCTCGACCACGGAGCTGGTCGAGCGCTGGGCCGCGCTGCAGACCGGCGGGCCCGGCCTCGACCTGGCCGACGCGCACGTCGCGGCGGCCGTCCGCCGCGTGGACCGCGCGGCGACCACCGTGCTGGCCACGCTCGACCGGTCCGCGGGGCGCACGGCCCTGTGGGCCGACCTCGCCGACCGCACCAGGTCGACCAACGTGACGACCGCCTTCAAGCGGCTGCGCTCGATCGCCGTCGCGTGGGCCACACCGGGCACCTCGGTCGCGGGCGACGCCGCGGTGGCCGACGCCGTGGCCGACGGGCTCGACTGGATGCACACGAACATCTACGGTCCCGGCCTGGCGCGGTTCGACAACGACTGGGACTGGGAGATCGGCTCCGCCTCGGCCCTGGCCGACACCCTCGTGGTGCTGCGCGAGCACCTCGGCGCCGGCCTCGCCCGGTCCACGGCCGCGATCCACCACTACACGCCCGACCCCAACCTGTGGCGCGCCGACCGGCAGATCGCCACGGGCGCCAACCGCGTGTGGATTGCCACGGTGGTCGCCGTCCGCGCCGCGCTCGACGGCGACGGCGACGCGCTGCTGCGGGTCCGCGACGCCCTGAGCGACGTCGACGGCGGTGGTGCCAACAGCGTGCTCGCCTTCGTGGACGACACCGCCGCGGCGGGCACGGGGGAGGGGTTCTTCCGCGACGGGTCGTTCCTGCAGCACTGGAAGCACCCGTACAACGGCGGCTACGGCAAGGAGCTGCTCGGCACCCTGTCCTCGCTGCTGCACCTGCTGGGCGACTCGCCGTGGCAGGTCACCGACCCGGCCCTGGACAACGTCTACGCCTGGGTGACCGACGCGTTCGACCCCCTCATGGCGCGCGGCGACATGGTCGCCTCGGTCTGCGGGCGCGAGATCGCGCGGTCGAGCAAGCAGGGCCACGCCTCCACCCAGACGGTGGTCGAGGGCACGCTCCGGCTCATCCCGTCGGCCCCGGCCGCCCAGGCGGCGACCCTGACGGCGCTGGTGGCGCAGTGGATCGCCGAGGACACCTACCGCGACTTCCTGGCGGGCACGACGCCCGCCTCCGTCGTCGCGGCCAAGGCGCTGCTGGCCGCCGGGCCCACCCCGCGCGGGCCGCTCGTGGCGCACCGCCAGTACCCGGCCATGGACAAGGTGGTGCACCACCGCCCCGGCTTCGCCGTGAGCGTCAGCGCCTACTCGGCCCGCGTGTACAACTACGAGTCGATCCAGAACGAGAACCTGCACGGCTGGCACCTCTCGGACGGCATGGTGCTGCTCTACACGGACGACCTGGGGCACTACAGCGAGGACTACTGGCCCACCGTCGACCCCTACCGGCTGCCCGGCACGACCGTGGACACGGCGCGCCGCGCGGACGGCGAGGGGCATCGCAGCACGAACGACGCGACCTGGGTGGGCGGCGCCGCCCTGCCCGGCACCACCCTGGGCAGCTACGGGCAGGACCTGCGCGCCCAGGGCTCGGACCTGCGGGCGCTGAAGAGCTGGTTCCTCATCGACGACGCCGTGGTCTGCCTCGGTTCCGGCGTCACCGCGCCCGGCGCCGCGGGCGTCGAGACCGTGGTGGAGAACCGCAAGGTGCGCGACGGTGCGGCCTTCGTGGTCGACGGCGTGGACCAGCGCGTCACGCCCGGCTGGTCCGCCGTCGCCGACGGCGTGCGCTGGTGCCACCTGGCAGGAACCGCCGGCTACGTCTTCCCCGACGGCGCGCGCCTGCACGCCCTGCGCGAGGACCGCACCCACACCTGGCGCGAGATCAACATCAAGTACGGCACCGACACCCCCGTCACCCGCCCGTACCTGACGGCCTGGCTCGACCACGGCGCCGCGCCCGCCGACGCCGGCTACGCCTACGTGCTGCTGCCCGGCGCGAGCCCGGCCGGGACGCGCGCCTTCTCCGAGACGTGCGGTACGACGGCGGGGCTGCGCGTGCTCGCGCGCGACCAGGCCGTGCACGCCGTCACGCTCGGCGGGACCGTCGCCGCGAACTTCTGGGCCGCGGGGCGGGTGTCCCTGGCCGAGTGCGCGGCCGGGGCGCCCGACGACTCCGGCGCCCTCGTCGCCGACGGCGCCGCGTCGGTCGTGCTGCACACCGACCCGGCCGCGCGCGGGCAGCGGCCCACCCGCATCGCGCTGAGCGACCCGACCCAGGCCCGGGCCCAGGTCGTCGTCGACCTCGAGGTCCCGGGGCTGACCCTCGCCGCTGCCGACGCGGGCGTCACCGTGACCCGCCGCGGCGCGGGCTGGCGGCTCCTCGCCGACGGCGCCGCCCTGCGCGGTGCCACCGTCACCGCCGCGTTCGTCTGACCCGATCACGTCCGCTCCATCGATCCAGGAGGTAGCACCATGAACCTGCACTCCGTTCGATCCCGCTCGTGGGCCCGCCGCGCCGCCGTCACCACGGCCCTCGGCCTGGCGCTCGCGTCCACGGCCGTCGCGGCGCCCGCGGGCGCCGGCCCGGTCACGGGCGCCGGCCCGGCCGCCGTTGCCGTCCGCGCCGCCGCGGACCCGCTGCGCACCGTCCGGGTGAGCACCAGCGCGGAGCTGGCGGCCGCCTTCACCGCTGCCGCCGCGGGCGACCGCATCGTGCTCGCCGACGGCGAGTACTCCATGGTCAAGCTGGCCGACAAGGCCGGCACCGAGGAGCACCCGATCGTCATCGAGGGCGCCACGCTCGGCGGCGCCGTCGTCACCGGCGGCCAGCTCGAGGTCGCGCGGTCGCACCACGTCGTCGTCCGCGGTCTGGCCTGGCGCAACGCCGCCACGCTCAAGATCGAGGCGTCCACGCACGTACGGCTGACCCGGAACGACTTCCGGCTGGCGTTCGAGCCCCCGGCCGACCCGTCCTCCTCGCGGCACTGGGTGTCGGTCGCGGGCGAGGGGAGCGGGTACAACCGGGTGGACCACAACGCGTTCGCCGGCAAGACCGTGCTGGGCAACTACGTCACCGTCTACGGCGGCGCGACCCAGATCTCGCAGCACGACCGGATCGACCACAACTACTTCTCCGACAGTCCCGCCCAGCCCGTCAACGGCGGCGAGGCCATCAGGCTCGGTGTGTCCGCCATCTCGGACTCCAGCTCGTTCGCCGTCGTGGAGCACAACCTCTTCGAGAACTGCGACTCCGACCCGGAGATCGTCTCCCTGAAGAGCGACGACAACACCGTCCGGTACAACACGTTCCGCACGTCGGCAGGCTCCGTCGTCGCAAGGCGTGGGGACCGCAACGAGATCCACGGCAACGTGTTCCTCGGCGGGGGCAAGGCCGGCACCGGCGGCGTGCGCCTGTACGGCGACGACCAGCGCGTGCACGACAACTACTTCGAAAGCCTCGCCGGGTCCGGCTACACGGCGGCCCTCCAGGTCGACGGCGGCGACGTCGACGGGACCGGCTCCACCTCCGCGCACTGGCGCGTGCACCGCGCGACGATCGTGCACAACACGTTCGTCGACAACGTGTCGAACGTCGAGCTCGGCGCCAACTACGTCTACCCGCCGGCCGACGTCACGGTCGCGAACAACGTCGTGGTCGGTTCCACCGGCCGCCTGTTCGCCGAGCACAAGCCGACCGACGGCCTGACCCTCGCCGGCAACATCGCCCTCCCGCAGGGCAGCGCGACGCTCGGCATCACCGCCCAGCCGGGCCAGATCCGGGTCGTCGACCCGCAGCTCGTCCGCACGGGCGGGCTCTGGCGGCTGCGCCAGGGACCCGCCGTCGACGCCGCCGTGGGCACCTACCCGTTCGTCGTCGACGACATGGACGGGCAGCCGCGCGACCAGCACCCCGACGTCGGCGCCGACGAGGTGTCCACCGCGCCCGTGCTGCGGCACCCGCTGGACCCGGCCGACGTCGGGCCGCTCTCGGACCTCTGACCACCCGACCGCTCCACCCACCCACCCACCCACCCACCCACCCACCCACCCACCCACCCACCCACCCACCCACCCACCCGGAGGAGATCCATGGCCCTCTTCGACAAACCGCTCGACGAGCTGCGCGCCTACCGCCCCGAGCCCGAGGAGCCGGCGGACTTCGACGCGTTCTGGAAGCAGACGCTCGACACCGCCGCGGCCGCGGCGGCCGAGCCCGTCGCCGTGCCGTCCGACGCCGGGCTGGCGACCGTCGAGGTCCACGACGTGACCTTCTCGGGGTGGGCGGGCCAGCCCGTCAAGGCATGGCTGCTGCTGCCGCGCCACCGCACCGGGCCGCTGCCCGCCGTCGTGCAGTACATCGGGTACAACGGCGGGCGCGGCGTGCCCTGGGAGTGGCTCACCTGGAGCGCCGCCGGCTACGCCCACCTGGTCATGGACAACCGAGGGCAGGGCGGGGGCGGCAAGACCACGGCCGACACCCCCGACGTCGCCCCCGAGGGGCACGGCTCCTCGTCGCCCGGGTTCCTCACCCGCGGCATCGAGGACCCCGCCAAGCACTTCTACCGCCGCCTGATCACCGACGCCGTCCGCGCCGTGGACGCCGTGGGGCAGCTCCCCGGCGTCGACCCCGGACGCGTCGCCGTGCTGGGCGGCAGCCAGGGCGGCGGCCTCGCACTCGCCGTCGCCGGGCTGCGCGACGACCTCGCCGGCGTCATCGCCGACGTGCCGTTCCTCAGCCACTACCGGCGCGCCTCCCAGATCACCGACGCCGGCCCCTATGCCGAGATCGCCCGCTGGCTCAAGGGACACCGGTACGAGATCGAGACGGCCATGCACACGCTCTCCTACTTCGATGCCACCAACTTCGCGGCCCGTGCCACCTGCCCCGCCTGGTTCTCCGTGGCGCTGATGGACAAGATCTGCCCGCCGTCGACCGTCTTCGCCGCCTACCACCGGTACGGCGGGCCGGCGCAGATCGAGGTGTTCCCGTACAACGAGCACGAGGGCGGCGGCGCGTACGACACCCCCCGCAAGCTCGCGGCGCTCGCGGAGGTGCTCGGTCCCCGGTGACCTCATCGGACGGTACGCCGTCGCCCCGGCCGGCCGTGATGACCGCCCTCTACGTCAACACGTTCGTCATGGCCACGGGCTTCTACCTGCTGGTCCCGCTGCTCGCCGTGCACCTCTCGGAGCGACTCGGCTTCGGGCTGGCCCTGGTGGGCCTGCTCGCGGGCCTCCGGGCCGCCGCCCAGCAAGGGCTCCAGCTCCCCGCCGGGGTGCTCGCCGACCGGTGGGGCGTGCGCCGCACCATCGTGGCCGGCGTGCTCGTGCGAGCAGCGGGCTTCGGCGCGCTGGCCCTCGCGACGACGCCGGTCGCGGTCGGTGCCGCCGGGCTCGCCATCGGGCTCGGGGGCGCGCTGTTCCACCCGGCGAGCTACGCGGCGTACGCGCGGCTCGGCAGCGCGCGGCCCGACGTCTTCGCGCGGCGCGAGGCCCTGAGCAACGCCGGGTTCGTCGTCGGGCCGCTGCTCGGCGGGCTGCTCGTCACCGCCGGGTTCGACGTCGTGTGCGGCGTCGCGGCGCTGCTGTTCCTCGCCGCCGCGCCACTCACCTGGTGGGGGCTCGGCCGCGCGGTCGAGCCGGGGGCGGCGACCCCGCCCGTCGCCCGCCCCACCGGCCGCCCGTCCGGAGCCGCCCGGCGCGACGCGCGCCGGGGGCTGGCCGCCCTGCTGCTGCTCAACGCGGGGGCGTGGGCGATCTTCACCCAGCTCCAGCTCGTGGTGCCCCTGCGCCTGGAGAGCGCGCTCGGCAGCAGCGTGGGGGTCGGCGCGACCTACGCGGCCGCGGCCGTGCTCGTGCTCACCACGACCGTGCCCGTGACCCGCCGGCTGCAGGACCGGCTCCGGCTGCCCGTGGTGCTCGCCCTCGGAACCGCCACCATGGGCGCGGGCATCGCCCTGCTCGGCGGCGGCCCCGGCCTCGGGTCCCTCGTGGCCGGGATGGCCGTGTTCACGCTCGGTCAGATGGTGTTCCAGCCCGCCATGAGCGCGGTCGTGGCCGCCGGGGCGCCCGCCGCGTCCGTCGCCACCCGGTTCGGCGTCAACGGGCTGGCGCTCGCGCTCGGCGGCGTCGTCGGGTCGTCGCTGGTCGGGGCGCTGCTGACCGGGCCGCTCGCAGGCCCCGGCTGGCCGTGGGCGGGCTTCGCGGCGGCGGGGGTGCTGCTCGCCGTGGGGTACGCCCGGACGCGGCTCGGGTAGCCGGCGCCGCGCGAGGGCGGCGTCGATCGTCCGGTCCGCCGCGTCCGCGCCTGACGTGCGAGTGGCGGCGTCCCGTGATGAGGCTGGTGTTCGCCGCAGCATCCCGCGACGGAGGGGAGTTCCCGATGGAGGACAAGGTCGAGGAGGTGCTCGACGGCGGTGACCTGCCACCTCTCGGGCGCTACCGGCTCGATCTGGCGACCGAGACGTGGTCGTGGTCCAGCGAGGTCTACCGCATGCACGGGTTCGAGCCGGGCCAGGTGGTGCCCACCACCGCGCTCATGCTCGCGCACAAGCACCCGGACGACCTGGGGCAGACCGACGGGGTGCTGAAGCAGGCGGCCGAGTCCGGCAGGGCCTTCAGCTCCGTGCACCGAGTCCTCGACGCCCAGGGTGGCACCCGCACCCTCGTGATCACCGGCGAGGCCCGCCGCGATCCCGACACCGGCGAGGTTGCGGAGCTGTCCGGCTACTTCATCGACGTGACGGGCTCGCACCGGGCGGCCGCGGCACGCGACGCCTCGGTCTCGATCCAGGCCTCGTCGGAGCGGAGGGCGGTGATCGACCAGGCCAAGGGCATCCTGATGATGACCTACTCCCTGGAGCACACGACGGCGTTCGAGCTGCTGCGCCGGGTGTCCAACGAGACCAACGTCCCGGTGCGCGACATCGCCGGGTCGCTGGTGGACCTCGCTTCGTCGTCCGTGCTGGTGAACGTGGCGGAACGGTCCGTGGTCGACGAGTTCCTGCGGTCGCTGAGCTCGGCCGGCCGGGACTGAGACCGGCAGGGGCCGGCGACGTCAGACCGGCGGCCGAGGCGGCCGGGGCGCGGTCAGCACGGCGATGACGTCGGCCGCGGTGCTCCGCGCTCCGGTCAGCTCCACGATCCGGCGCGCGACGTCGCGCACCGCCACGTTGTGGTCGTTGGAAGCACTGCGCAGCCGCTCGAAGGCCTCTGCCGAGTCGATGCCCAGGGCGAAGGCGATGATGCCCTTGGCCTGCTCGATGGGGGCGCGAGCGGCGGCCGCCGTCCGGATGGCCGTGTCCGCCTCGCGGTTCGCCTGGTCCTTGATCCCGGCCGTGACGTCGATGAAGTAACCCACGAGCTCGACGACCTGCCGGGTGCGCGGGTCGCGGCGGCCCTGGCCGACCACCGCGAGCGTCCGCTCCTGCCCCCGGGCGTCCATGATGCGGTGCACGCTGCTGAACGGTTTGCCGGTCGCGGCGGCGTACGCGGTGACCTGAGGAGCGGAGGGCAGGTCCTCAGGGTGCTTGTGCGCGAGCATCAGCGCCGTGGTCGGCACCACGTCGCCCGGCTCGAAGCCGTGGATCCGGTAGGTCTCGTCCGACCACCACCACACCTCGGTCGCCAGCTGGTATCGGTAACGGCCGACGGTGTGGTTCACGCCGAGCGTCAGGGCGCGCTCGACTTCCAGGGGTTCCGCGGTCAACAGCAGGTCTCCTCGTGCGCTCTGCGCCGACGAGCCGCGTCCTGACCCGGCGATAACCCTAGCCTGAACGCACCGTTGCTGACACATCGGGTGAAAGCCGCACGGCCTGTCCGGCAGGCCTCTCATCTCCTGTCGGCGGGTACCCGGCACGGCCATGGCCTGCGACAGGCGTTCGGCCGCCACGATGCCGACGCCCGGGACGGCGCACGACGGCGCGGGCGAACTTCACCCGGCGCCGGCCTCGTCGGCGGTCAGGGCGCGGTCGTGCTCCGCGCCGCCCGGCGGCGCTCCACCACCCGGGTGACCACGGCGATGAGCGCGCCCCCGGCGAGGGTGCCCAGCAGCACGAGCAGGGCGCCGACGGCCCAGAGCCCCGAGTCGTCGGTCGCCTGCGCCTGGATGGTCCACGCCGCCGTGAACGGCACGGCCACCGCGAGCACCGCGGCCCACGCCGGGGCGGACAGCGTGCCGACCACCACCAGGGCGGCGAGCACCAGCACGCACGCGATCACCTGGGGTGCGTCGTACGGGCCGGTGACGTTCCCGGTCGCGGGATCGACCTCCCGGACGACGTCCCGGCCCAGGAAGATCCACCAGGCCACGACGGTCAGCACGACCACGGTGAGCGTCGTCAGGGTGGGGGAGGGCTTCTTCCGCGCAGTCATGCCCCCACCCTGCCCGTGATCCGTCCGGAAAGTGCTGTGACATCCCGGTGGGGTGTGCGTCTGAGAGGCATGACACACACGACCGGCACCGTGACGTCGACCTCCACCACCGCCACCGAGCTGCGGACGGCCCCTCTGGCCGCCCTCCGAGCAAGCGTCAGGACCCGCACCCTGGTCGCCCTCGACATCGACGGAACACTGCTGGGCGCCGACGGGATCGTGCCGGCCGTGACGGTCGGGGCCGTCCGGGAGGTGCGCAGGTCGGGCCACCACGTCGTGCTCGCCTCGGGCCGGTCGCTCGTGGGGATCCTCCCCGTGGCCGGCCAGCTCGGCATCGAGCAGGGCTGGGCCGTCGCGTCCAACGGCGCCGTCGTCGCCCGGGTCGACGCCGACCTGCCGAGCGGCTACCGGATCGAGAAGATGCACTCGTTCGACACCGAGCCCGTGGTCAGGCTCGCGCGCGCAGCGCTCCCCACGGTGCAGGTCGGGGTCGAGGAGGTGGGCTGGGGGTACCGGGTCGACCGCGTCTTCGAGCAGGGGCTGGTCAACGGGCAGCAGCGCCGCGTCGCGGACACCGAGCTCTGGGAGGCCCCCGCCGCGCGCGTGATCCTGCGCGGTGACGGGGTGCTGAGCCTGCTGGCGCCCCTGCGCGAGCTGGGTGTCACGGCCACGCCGGCCGGGCCCGACTGGGTGGACGTCACGCCGCTGTCCCTGAGCAAGGCGACGGCGCTCGAGCGGATCCGCGAGCGAGTCGGCGTGGACCCGGGCGCGACCCTCGCCGTCGGGGACGGGGTCAACGACCTGGAGATGATCACCTGGGCCGCGCGCGGCGTCGCGATGGGGCACGCGCCGGCCGCCGTCATCGATGCCGCGGACGAGGTCACGGGGCGGATCGAGGAGCACGGGGTGGTCGCGGTGCTGAGCACCCTGCGGTGACCAGGTCCGGCACGCCGGGGACGGAGACAACCTTTCGGGTGAATCGCACGTCATAGTCATGGCGTCCCGACCGGGACGCAGTGCACACACCCAGGAGGACTTGCCCTATGAGCAGGAGATTCGTCGTCCGTTCCTCGGCGGCAGCGGGCGCGCTGGCGCTCGTGCTGGCCGGATCGGTCGCCGCGAGCCCGGCCGGCGCGAGCACGGCCGGCTCGCACCAACCACCCCGGGTACCTACGTCGGTCGGCTACGGCGGCGCGGTCAGCTCCCTCGACCCCGTCGTGTCCGAGGTGGGCCTGAGGGTGCTGCGCCAGGGCGGCAACGCCACCGACGCCGCGGTCGCCATGGCCGCGGCGATCGGCGTGACCGACCCGTACAGCGCGGGCATCGGCGGCGGCGGGTTCTTCGTGCACTACGACGCCTCCACCGGCGAGGTCGAGACGATCGACGGGCGTGAGACGGCGCCGGCCGGCGCCGGGCCCGACACGTTCGTGGACCCGGCGACGGGCAGGCCGTACCCGTTCTACCCGGACCTGGTGACCGGCGGCGTCAGCGTCGGCGTCCCCGGCACGCCGGCCACCTGGGACCGTGCGCTGGAGCGCTGGGGCACCACGACGCTGCGCCAGGCGCTGCGGCCGGCGACGGCCGTCGCGGAGCAGGGCTTCGTCGTCGACCAGCTCTTCCACGACCAGACCCTGGCCAACCAGGCGCGGTTCGAGGCGATCACCTCCACGACCGAGCTGTTCCTGCCGGACGGCGAGGCCCCCGCCGTCGGCTCGGTGTTCCGTAACCCGGACCTCGCCGCGACGTACCGGGCGCTCGCGGCCGGGGGTGTCGAGGCGTTCTACGAGGGCGAGCTGGCGCACGAGATCGCCGACGCCGTGCAGGCACCGCCGGTCGCCGCCGGTACCTCGCTGCCGGTTCCGGCCGGCTCGATGACGCCCGCGGACCTCGCGGCGTACGAGGTCGTGGACCGCGACCCGACGGTCTTCTCCTACCGCGGGTACGACGTCTACGGCATGGCACCGCCGGCCTCGGGCGGGACCACCGTGGGCGAGGCGCTGAACATCCTGGAGCAGTTCGACCTGGAGTCCCTGGACGACGCCGCCGCGCGGCACCACTTCTTCGAGGCGAGCGCGCTGGCGTTCGCGGACCGGGCCGCCTACCTGGGGGACGGCGACTTCGTGGACGTGCCGGTGGACGGGCTGCTGGACGACACGTTCGCCAAGGAGCGGGTCTGCCTGCTCGACCCGCAGGCCGCGGCGCCCAAGCCGGTCGCGCCAGGTGACGCCCGCTCGTACGACGGCGTGTGCGACGGTGCGCCCGCGTCCGGCACCGTGCCCGAGGACACGGAGAGCACGTCCACCACGAACCTGACGGCCGTGGACAAGTGGGGCGACGTGGTCGAGTACACCCTCACGATCGAGCAGATCGGCGGGTCGGGCATCGTCGTGCCCGGGCGCGGGTTCCTGCTCAACAACGAGCTCACCGACTTCAGCATCGCGTACGACGCCGACGACCCGAACCGGATCGAGGCCGGCAAGCGGCCGCGCTCGTCCATGGCGCCGACGATCGTCCTGCAGGACGGGAGCCCGGTGCTCGCGCTGGGGTCGCCCGGTGGGTCGAACATCATCTCGGCGGTCTCCCAGATGCTGGTCAACCGGATCGACCTCGGCATGACGATCCAGGAGGCGATCGCCGCGCCCCGGGCGGCACCGCAGAACGGCACGCGGACGACGGCCGAGCAGGCGTACGTCGACGCCTACGGCACCGCGCTGACGGCGTACGGACACACGCTCGTGCCCACCGCCAACGCGATCGGGGCGGCGACCGCCATCGAGATCGGCCCGGACGGGCTGCTCACCGCCGTGGCGGAGCCGACGCGGCTCGGTGGCGGCTCGGCCCGCGTGGTGCGGCCGGCCGGGCAGTGACCTGAGCGGGGGTGCGGGTCACGTGGTACGGGCCCGCACCCCACGCTCCTCGCGCAGGAGAACCTCCAGCGCCACGAACGCCAGCACGTCCAGGACCAGGCCGAACGCCGCCGTCCACCGCACGGCCCGGAACACCAGGAGCTGGGTGAAGAGCAGGCTCACGAGCACGGCGCGGCGCACCCAGACGGCGCCCTGGAGGTGGTTGCGCCGGCCGACCACGACGCCGACGACGAGCAGCACGACGGACACCCCGACCGCGGCGAGGATCGCGGCACCCGTCCACGCCGGCACCCCTGTCACCTGCCCGGCCAGGACTCGCATGCCGACGGTCGCCTCCGCGGCGCCGACGAGCAGGAGCAGGCCGATGACCAGCCACGCGGCCCACGCGCGGTCGACGAGCCCGTCGAGCCACCGCACCACGCCCCGCACCCCGGTGCGCACGGGGTCGGGCACGTCGGCGTCGTCGTCGGGCACGGCGTCCACGAGCTCGGCGACCAGGGGAGCGCCGGGTTCGCCGGCGCCCCTGGCGGCGAGCTCGCGCGCCTCCTGGCGTGCGGACGCCGTGAACCCGCCGGCCAGGCCGGCGGCGAGCCGGTCGGCCGCCACGGCGAGGTACTCGGCCGGGTGGTGCGGACGGCGGCCGTGCAGCCCCTCGACCACGAGCACCAGCACCACCGTCACGAAGTAGATGATCGCGGCCGTCGGGGCGTAGAAGTAGTCGTTGTCGGACGTGACGAACTTACCGACCTCGTCGATGAACAGCCCGAAGCCGACGCCGCCGAGCAGGGCGCCGAGCGAGCGCGGCACCGGCCCGACGTACGACAGCAGGAGCATCATCGCCAGGGCCATCAGCAGCCCGCCCCACAGCACGTGGGCCAGGTGCAGCCCGCCCCCGCCGATCTGCGGGTAGCCCGTCGCGGCGAGGTAGGCCCGCGTGGCCAGCACGGTCACGACGCTCGCCACGAGGAACGTCACCAGGTGCCGCACCGCCGCGGTGTCGCGCGGCGCCCCGAGCCGCAGCAGGTGCCCGCGGCGGGCCAGGCCGCTCGATCCGGTCTTGCGCGTCTCCGTCACAGCGTCTCCCCTCGACCGGGACGGCTCCCACCGCCCCCAGGGTGCATCCTCCCGCACGACGGGCGCACGGGGGCTACCCCTACCGCGATGAGGGTGGCCAGCCCGGCTGTGCCGGTGCAGGCCCGTCGATAGCGTCGCCCGCATGAGCATCGTGCACCCCCGCGCTGTCGCGGTCGCCACACTCGTCTGCCTCGTGACGTCCATGGGGACCGCCGTCGCGGCACCCGACCGTCCCGCCGTGGTCGCGCCGCCGCCGTCGACCGCGGCGCTGGTCCAGCAGGCCGAGCGGATCGTCGCGGCGGGCGTGCCGGGCGTCGTTGTCGAGACCCGCGACGAGCGCGGCCGGCGCACCGTCGTCGCCGGGACGGGCGACCTCCGTACCAACCGCGCGCCCCGTGCCGACGGGCGGTTTCGGATCGGCAGTGTCACCAAGTCGTTCACGGCGACGGTGGTGCTGAGCCTCGTCGCCGAAGGCAGAGTCGATCTCGACGCCCCGGTCACGAGCTACCTGCCCGGCGTGCTGCCCTACCCGGAGCTGATCTCCGTGCGCGAGCTGCTCCAGCACCGGAGCGGCCTCTTCGACTACGGGACCGTCCTGTGGGCCGACCCCGAGCTCGTGGCGCGGTCCCGCTTCACGGACCACGAGCCGGCCGAGCTCGTCGGGATCGCCACCCGGGAGCCGCTCGCGCCGGCCCCCGGCGATGCGTTCGGCTACTCCAACACCGACTACGTGCTGCTCGGCATGCTCGTGGAGCGGGTCACCGGGCACGACTACGCGGACGAGCTGGAGCGGCGGGTGCTGCGACCGGCGGACCTGCGGGACACCTACGTCTCCGGGCACGTGCCGGGGCTGCCTCGGCCGGCGATGCGCGGGTACGAGGCGGTGGGCTCGCCGGCCCGGCTGACCGACCTGACCGTGTACAACATGTCGGTCGCGCCGGCGAGCGGCGACATCGTGTCCACGACCGCGGACGTGAACCGCTTCTACACGGCGCTGCTCGGCGGCCGGCTCCTGCCGGACCGGCTGCTGCGGGAGATGCAGCAGGCCCTTCCGGCCTTCCCCGGGTTCGACTACGGCCTGGGGCTCGGGCGCACCGAACTGTGCGGTCAGGAGGTCTGGGGCCACGTCGGCGGTGTTCCGGGCTACGGCACCTACAGCTTCACCGACCCGGCCGGCGGGCGCCAGGTCACGGTCGTGGTCAACCAAGGGCTCACGCAGGACGGAGCTGCCGAGGACGCGGCCTACGCGCTCGTCGCGCTCGAGCTCTGCGGGGTCCCCTCGGCCGGTTAAGCGCGCTGCGGCGAGGGTCAGGTGCCGCTGGTCTGCTCATGGGTCTGCTCGCCGGCGGGCGGCGCCTCCCAGCCGTACCGCAGCGAGACCATCCGGAGCGCGAACACCAGGGCGGCGATCGCCGCGCCGGTGCCGAGGTTGAGCCAGCCCACCGAGGCCAGCAGGCTGGTGAGGGCCGCCCCGAGCAGCGCAGGGATCGCGTACAGGCCGCGGGCCCGGAAGATCTGCGGCACGTCGTTGGCCACGACGTCGCGGATGACGCCACCGCCCACGGCGGTCATCAGGCCGAGGATGGCGGACGCCACGGGGTTCATGCCCGCGGCCAGCGAGACCAGCGTGCCGGTGATGCAGAACAGCGCCATGCCGGCGGCGTCGAACGTGATCAGCACGTCGTGGAAGCGGTGCACGACGTGCGCGAAGAAGTACACGACGACCGCGGCGACCACGGGCGGGACCAGGTAGATCGGCGAGTCGAAGGCGCGCGGCACGCCGGCGTCCAGGATCACGTCGCGCAGGATGCCGCCGCCCAGGCCCACGAGGGTGCCGAGCAGCAGCGAGCCCACGACGTCGAACTGCCGCTGGGCGGCCAGCAGCGAGCCCGAGACGGCGAAGAAGAAGACCCCCAGGAGGTCGAAGACGAGCTCCGCCCACGCCACGTCAGCCTCCTTTCGCCGGGGGAACGGTCACGGGACCGGGACCGACGACTCCCGGGTGACTATGCGGCACGGTAGCTCCTCGATGCCCGAGGCCGCCTGTCCTTCGATGGCCTCGAACAGCCGGCGCGCGGCGACGCGGCCCACCTGCTCCAGGTTCATGTCGACGCTGGTGAGCTGAGGGCGGGTGTTCGTGGTGAGCACCGCCCAGTTGTCGAACCCGATCACGGAGATGTCGCGCGGCACGTCGCGGCCCTTCTCGCGCAGCGTGTCCAGCACGCCGCGGGCGATCTGGTCGCTGCCGCAGAAGAACCCGTCGACGTCCGGGTACTGGTCCAGGATCATGCTCGCCACCCCGCGGCCCCAGCCCTCGCTCCACGACCCGAAGAACGTGCGGCCGCCCACGAGCTCCAGCCCGGCCTCGGACATGGCGCGCTGCGCGCCACGGCTGCGGTCCTGCGCCGCGGCGTAGGAGGCGTCGCCCGTGACGTGCGCGATCCGGCGTCGTCCGCAGGCCAGCAGGTGGTCGATCGCGAGCCCGCCCGCCTCGACGTTGTTGGCGGTGATCGAGATGTCCTCCGGGTTCTCGGACGGCGCGTACGCGTAGACCACGGGCACCGGGAGGTCGCCGGTCAGCGGCGGGCGCGGGTCCGTGCGTGACCCGACGACGATCAGCCCCTCGACGCGGCGCGACAGCAGCGCCCGGATGTGGTGCTGCTCGCGGATCGCGTCGCCGCGGGCGTCGCACAGGAACACGGAGACCTGGCCGGCGCCGAAGGCGTCCTCGGCGCCCATCAGCACCGGGATCGAGAAGCGGCCCTCCAGGTCGGACGTGAGCAGGCCGACCGTCCCGGTGCGGCCCTGGAGCAGCCCGCGCGCCAGCGCGTTGGGCGCGAACGAGAGCTGCTCGGCGGCCTCGAGTACCCGCGTGCGGGTCTCGGCGCGCACCTGGGCGCGGCCGTTGATGGCCTTCGAGGCGGTGGCGATCGAGACCCCCGCGAGGCGGGCGACGTCGGTCAGGGTGGCATTGCGCGGCGTTTCGCCCGAGGCCATGGCTTCCTCCTGGGAGTTCGAGGTCGAACAGTACCGAAAAGGTGTAACACAAACGTGACGAAG
Source organism: Promicromonospora kroppenstedtii (assembly GCF_044389675.1). Lineage (NCBI taxonomy): Bacteria > Bacillati > Actinomycetota > Actinomycetes > Micrococcales > Promicromonosporaceae > Promicromonospora > Promicromonospora kroppenstedtii. Next base: position 649,220 of record NZ_JBIRYI010000001.1, read on the forward strand.
GTTCGTCCTTGACGCGGTGGCACGCCCACCCTACAGTCACAGAAAGCCTTTTCGGACGGTTTCGGCATCGGGTCTCCCACATGCTCATCCACCGGCCGAGTGACGACGAAGTCAAGGAGACTGATGATGGTTACCCACCGCAGGGCGAGCGCGAGGCTCGTGGCCTCCTTCCTCGCGGCCGGTCTGGCGGGCTCGGTGCTCGCCGCGTGCGGCACGTCGGACGCCGACGGCGGCACGCAGGAGGCGCAGGTCTCGGCCGAGGGTGTCGACGACGGCACCGAGCTGACGCTCTGGACCCGCGCCCCGCTGGAGCAGCAGGCGAACCTGCTGGTCGAGGCGTACAACGCGTCGCACGAGAACCAGGTCGAGCTCACCGTCGTGCCCAACGACGACTACGTCGCGAAGGTCGGCGCCGCCGCGGGCAGCGGCGGCCTGCCCGACCTGTTCGCGGCCGACATCGTCTACGTGCCCAACTGGGTGCAGCAGGGCCTGTTCGCCGACGTGACCGACGCGATCGCGGAGCTCGACCACGCCGACCAGATCAACCAGGGCCACCTGGCCGGCGGCACGCTGGACGGCCGGCAGCACGTGCTGCCGTTCGTGCTCGACGTCTCGGTCATGTTCTACAACAAGGACCTCTACGAGCAGGCGGGCCTGGACCCCGAGCAGGGCCCGGCGACGCTCGCGGAGTTCTCCGAGCAGGCCAAGGCCGTCGACGAGCTCGGCGGCGACGTGAACGGCACCTACTTCGGCGGCAACTGCGGCGGCTGCCTCGTCTTCACCTGGTTCCCGCAGATCTGGGCCGGCGGCGAGGACGTCATGAACGAGGACGGCACCGAGTCGCTCCTGGCGGGCGACACGGCCCAGGAGGTGTACGGCGTCTGGCGCGACCTCGTCGAGTCCGACGCCGTGGGCGAGGGCTCCAAGGAGGAGACCGGCGCCACCTGGACCGGCCCGTTCCTGGAGGGCGAGGTGGGCGTCATGCCGTTCCCGGCGACCATGCTCGCCACGGCGGACGAGGCGCTCGGCGAGGTGGGCGTCGCGCCCATCCCCGGGCCTGACGGCGGCGCATCCACCTTCGTGGGCGGCGACGGCATCGGCATCTCCAAGGACTCCGAGAACGCCGACCAGGCCTGGAACTTCATGTCCTGGCTGATGTCGGAGGAGGCCCAGGTCGAGGTGCTGGCCAAGAACGGCGACGTCGTCTCGCGCGGCGACCTGGCCGACAACGAGTACTCGTCCAAGGACCCGCGCGTGCTGGCCGTCAACGAGGTGGCCGCCCAGGGCCGCACCCCGCTGGCGATCAACTTCCAGCAGGCGTTCAACGCCCCCGGCAGCCCGTGGATGACCATGATCCGCAACGAGGTGTTCGGCGACGGCGGCACCGTGGAGCCGGACAACGAGGAGATCACCGCGGTCCTGGGGCAGTAGCCCCGCCGCAGCCCCTCCTGCGTGGTCCCGCCGTCGCTCCGTCGCGGCGGGACCACGCGCCCCGTCTACTCGCCCTGCCGACGAGGAGCAGCCCCGTGCCCGTCACCCCATCCGCCCCCGCGCCCACCCGGCCGGCCGTCGTCGCCGTCGCGCGCCGTCGTGCCCTGCACGGCTGGGCCTACGCCGCGCCGACCGCCCTGCTCGTGGTGGGCCTGTTCGTCCTGCCCGTGCTGCTGGTGGGCCAGATGTCGCTGTCCGACTGGCCGCTCCTGGCCGGCAACCAGGGGCTCAACGCGCCCGAGAACTACGTCGACGCCCTCACGCACCGGTTCTTCTGGGACTCGGTCGCCTTCACGCTGAAGTACACGCTGATCGCCACCGTGCTGCTCATCGGCCTCGGCCTGGGCCTCGCGCTGCTGGTGCAGGAGTCGAGCCGCTGGTCCGCGGTGCTGCGCACGTCCATCCTGGTGCCCAGCGCGCTCGGCCTGGCGTCGGCGTCGCTGCTGTTCTACGCGCTGTACTCGCCGCAGGTCGGTCCGCTGTCGCCGCTGCTGCAGCGGCTCGGGCTGGCCGACGGGCCGGTGTCCTTCCTCGGCACCCCCGAGAGCGCGCTGTGGTCCACCGTCTTCCTCGTGGTCTGGCGGTTCGCCGGGTTCTACATGCTGCTCCTCATGGTGGGGCTGCAGGGTATCCCGCACGAGGTGATCGAGGCCGCCCGGATGGACGGTGCCAACCGGTGGCAGAGCTTCGTCCACGTGACGCTGCCCCTGCTGCGCCCGTCGCTCGCGCTGTGCACGGTGCTCTGCGTCACCGGCTCGCTGCTGGCGTTCGACCAGTTCTACATCCTGACCAAGGGCGGGCCGGACAACAGCACGCTCACGGTCGTCCAGCTCATCTACAACGTGGCCTTCCAGGGGCAGAACGACCTCGGCATCGCGGCCGCGCTGTCGATCGTCGTCCTGGTCGTGCTCGTCGTCGTGAACGTGGCCCAGATGCGTGCCATGCGCGCAGGCCAGGAGGACTGACATGACCACGACCGCACTCCCCGCCAGCCCGGCCCGGCCCCAGCTGCGACGCCGTCCACGCGCGCCCCGGGCCCGCCTCGCCGGGATCGCCCTGCGCACGCCGTACTGGGTGCTGACCGGCGGGCTGGCCCTCGTCTTCGTCTTCCCGCTGATCTGGGCCGGCGTCGCCTCCGTGGCGCCCCAGCCCGGCAGCAGCCAGGTCGATGGCTGGGGGCTGGGCAACTACGCCACCCTCATGGAGTACCAGGCCGGGCTGCCCCAGTACCTGCTCAACTCCACGCTGGTCTCGACCATGACGGTGCTCTTCACCCTGGTGGCCTCGGTGCTGGGCGGGTACGCGTTCTCCCGCTTCAAGTTTCCGGGCCGCAACGTGCTGTTCCTGCTCACGCTCGCGATCCTCATGGTCCCGTACGCCACGCTGCTCATCCCGCTGTACGTGATGCTCAACGCGATCGGGCTCCAGAACACGCTGGTCGGCCTGGCGCTCGTGCTCACGGTGTTCCAGCTCCCGTTCGCGACGTTCATGATGCGCATCTCGTTCGACGCCGTCCCGCGCGAGCTGGACGAGGCGGCCCTCGTGGACGGCTGCTCCTCGTTCCGGGCACTGCGCACCGTGCTGCTCCCGGCGGTCAAGCCCGGGATCATCACGGTCGGCCTGTTCGCCTTCCTCGCGGCGTGGAACGACTTCGTCGCGCCGCTCATCCTCATCTCCGACTCCACCAAGATCCCGCTCCCGCTCGCCGTGGCGAACCTCCGGGCGCAGGTCATGGGGATCGTCGACTACGGCGCCACCGAGGCCGGCGTCGTCGTCATGGCGCTGCCGTGCGTCGTCCTGTTCCTCCTGCTCCAGCGGCACTACGTCCGCGGGTTCATGTCCGGCGCGCTCAAGGGCTGACCGCCCCGTGCCCCGTCCAGCCCGTCCATCTCTTCCCGGAGGTCCCCGCATGCTCTTCCCGACCGGACACCGTGGCGCCGCCACGCCCACGCCCGTCGCGCCGTCGACCGGCCGCCTGCGGCCCCTCGGCCTCGACCAGGTGCGCATCACCGGTGGTCCCTGGGCCCGCCGCCAGGAGGTGAACGCCACCGCGACCCTGGCGCACATCGAGCAATGGCTCGAGCGTGAGGGCTGGCTCGCCAACTTCGACCTGGCCGTCTCGGGCGGCCTGGCCGAGGGCCGGCGCGGCCGGGAGTTCAGCGACTCGGAGGTGTACAAGCTGCTGGAGGCCATGGCCTGGGAGCTCGGCCGCCGGCCCGACGACGGCCTGCGCGGCCGGTTCGACGCGATCGTCGCCCGGGTGGCCGCGGCCCAGGAGCCGGACGGGTACATCGGCACCCGGTTCGGCCGCCCCGGCCAGGAGCCGCGCTACACCGACCTGGAGTGGGGGCACGAGCTCTACTGCCAGGGCCACCTGTTCCAGGCGGCGGCGGCGCGGGCCCGGACGGGCGGCACCGACGACCGCCTGGTCGAGGTCGCCCGGCGCAGCGCCGAGCACGTGTGCGCGACCTTCGGCCCGGACGGCAACCAGGGGATCTGCGGGCACGCGGAGGTCGAGGTGGGCCTGGCCGAGCTCGGCCGGGCGCTGGGCGAGCCGCGCTACCTCGCGCAGGCCGCGCTGTTCGTCGAGCGGCGCGGGCACGGCGTGCTCGCCGACATCGAGTTCGGCCGCTCCTACTACCAGGACGACGTGCCCGTGCGCGATGCCGAGGTGCTGCACGGGCACGCCGTGCGCGCCAACTACCTGGCCGCGGGCGCAGTCGACGTTGCCGTCGAGACCGGCGACACCGCGCTGCTCGACGCCGTCGCCGGACAGTGGGCGCGCGCCCAGGCCCGGCGCACCTATGTGACCGGTGGGCAGGGCTCGCACCACCAGGACGAGGCGTTCGGCGACGACTGGGTGCTGCCCCCGGACCGCGCGTACTCCGAGACGTGCGCGAGCGTCGGCTCGGTCATGGTGTCGTGGCGGCTCCTGCTGGCCCGGGGCGGCGCCGAGCACGCCGACGCGATCGAGCGCGCCCTGACCAACGTGGTCGCGACCTCGCCCGCGCACGACGGGCGGTCGTTCTTCTACGCGAACACCCTGCACCAGCGCGTTCCCGCCGAGCATGTCGACACCGACGTGGTGAGCAAGCGCGCCGAGGCGTCGCTGCGCGCCCCGTGGTTCGAGGTCTCGTGCTGCCCGCCCAACGTGGCGCGCACCTTCGCGAGCCTCGCGGCGTACGTCGCCACCGTGGACGACGGCGGTGTGCAGCTCCACCAGTATGCTCCCGCCGAGATCCGGGCCGAGCTGCCGTCGGGGGAGCACGTGGGGCTCGACGTCGTCACGGACTACCCGGCCGACGGGCGCGTCGAGGTGCGCGTCGTCGCCGCGCCCGCGGGAGACTGGACGCTCACGCTGCGGGTGCCGGCCTGGTCTTCTTCTGCGAGGGTTCGGGTGGACGACGGGGCTGTCCGCGAGGTGGGCCCGGGGCTGGTCGAGGTGGCCGGACCGCGGGCTGACGGCGTGGTCGTGCTCGACCTCGACACCGCTCCGCGGTTCGTGGTGCCCGATCCGCACATCGACGCCGTCCGCGGCTGCGTCGCGGTGCAGCGCGGCCCGGAGGTGTACTGCCTGGAGTCGGTGGACCTGGCGGCGATGGGGCCCGGGTCTGACGGCGGTGGCGCGGACGGCGGGGTGGACGACATCGTGGTCGATGCCTCCGTGCCGCCGTGGGAGGTGGACGGCGCGGTGTACGTCCGCGCGGGGCGCCGGGGTGCTGCTGGTGCTGGTGACAGCGATGACACCGATGTCGCCGGCTGGCCGTACGCGACGGCGGCCGACCTCGACCCGGCGCCGCGCCCCGAGCTCCACGACGTGCCGCTGGTCCCGTACCACGACTGGGCCAACCGGGGCCCGGCCACGATGCGCGTCTGGCTCCCGACCCTCTGACCCTGACCTGACCTGACCGGCCCCGCCACGGAAGTGCGCTTCTACCCAGTGATCAGGCCCGAAAACGTGCGATTTTCCGGGCCTCATGACTGGGTAGAAGCGCACTTCTGCGTGGCTGCCCCGACGCGACCGACGGCGTCGGGCAGATCGCGTCGGACGCCAGGCCAGCTCGGCGTTCGGTTGTCCCCGACACGTGCCGGGGACAACCTTCGCGCGCGGGACCTACGTCCGCCCCGCCCCGCCCCCGTCCCGCCTGGCCTCGCCGCGCCCGCCCGGTCGAGCCGTGCCGAGCACGTCGGAAAGTCCGCGGCGGATCTTCCGTCAGCGGGTCATGGGCGGCAGTTCACCGCCTCGTACTCGACCGTGACCTCGTTCGACGGTGCCGCGACACCACCATCAGCCCCGGCCCCACCAGCCACCGTCGCCCGTACCGTCACCGCCCCCGCCTCGGCCGACGCCGACCGCACCGCGAACGACTGGTATGCGGCCGCGCCCGACGCCACGCCACTGAACGAACGCGTCCCGTACGGCGTGGTGAGCGTGATGTCCACCGGCCCGTCGTGGTCGTTCACGGCCCGCACGGCCAGGGCGGCGCTGCCGCCCACGCAGCGCGCGTCAGCGGTAACGGTCACGGCGGGTCCAACCGGCCCCGTCCCCGGGTCGTCCGCGATGACCCGCCACTCGGTCGCGGCCACGGCTGCGTACTGGCTGCCGTTCCCGTTCGCATGGATCGTCGCCCGCAGGCGCGACGTCGTGACCTGCCCGAACGTCATGCGGTTGAACTCCGTGGCGCTCGTGCCGGCCGGCGAGGGATCGGGCACCGGGGCCCAGGCCTGTGCGTCCTGGTCCCAGTACGACAGCTCCCAGGAGTCCGGCCGGGCCACGCCCGCCCCGGTGCCCTGCGGCTGGTCGTTCCAGAACTTGATCTCCGCCGCCGTCAGCCGGATCGGCCGGGGCCACGTGTACTGCACCCACTGCGTCGCCGGGTGGTTGCCCGACCACGTGCCCCAGAGCTGCGCCTGCGCCGGGCTCGCGGGGTCGAGCCCGTCGTTCAGCGCGAGCACCGAGTTCCAGCCCGCCGTGTACGACGCCGTCGGCGCCGCCAGTGGCGCGACGTCGCCGGTCAGCGGCCCGCTGAGGTCGGCGGGGATCGTCACGGTCCGGGCCGTCTCGGCGTTGCCGGCCCGGTCGACGGCGCGGTAGCGCACGTCGTGCCGGTCGCCGTCGGGCGCGGACACGGCGCCGGAGTACGGCTCGAACCCGCCGCCGTCCACCGCCACCTCGATGCGTGCGACGCCGGACGTCGCGTCGGCGGCGGTCACCGCCACGGAGCGCGCGTCCTCGTCCACGGTCGCCGTGCTGCGCGGTGCCGACGCGTCGATCCGCACGTCCAGCGCCGCCTGCGCCGAGACGTTGCCGGCCCGGTCGGTAGCCGTGGCGGTGACCGTGTGCTCGCCGTCGCCCGTCACCTCCACGTCGGTGTAGCGGACGGACTCGGTGACGACGGGCGCGGCGTCGTCGACCGACGTCGAGAGCGTGACCCGGCCGCCGCCGTCGTCCGTTCCCGCGACGCGGGCGCGGACCGCGGAGCGGAACCAGCCGCCCGTGCCGGCGCTGCCGCTCGGGGTGATGGTCACCTCGGGCGGCGTCTCGTCGCCCGAGGTCTCCGACGGGTCGAGGACGGTCACCGTCGCCTGCACGCGCCCTGCGGCGTACCCGAGCACCGACCCCTGCACCGTCAGCTCCCCGGGCGACGCGACGTCGTCGGCGAACAGGGCGTCCCAGTACGCCGGCACCTGCAGGGACACACCGCCCGGATAGTCGGCGCGCACCGTCCCGGGCAGGTCGGTCTCGCCCACCTCCACGGTCATGCGGCCCGGCGCCACCGAAGCGGCCTGCTCGGCCAGCACCTTCCACTCCTCGACGGCGACGCCCGAGTACGTGGACCCGTTGGTCGACGCGTCGAACACCGCGCGCAGCTGCGTGGTCGTCACCGCGTCGAACGACGTGGACTGGAAGCCCGCGGTGCCGGTGGGATACCCGGAGGCGCCGGGCACGTCCGCCCAGGCGCCGACGTCGGCGTCCCAGTACTGGATGCGCCAGGAGTCCGGCGCGGCCACGCCCACCCCCGAGCCGCGGGGCTGGTCGTTCCAGAACTCGATCTGCGACCCGGCCACGCGCACCGGCTGGTCCCACGTGTACTGCACCCACTGCTGCGGCGGGTTGTTGCCCGTCCACGTGCCCCACATGTCCGGGGGCAGCGGGTTGGGCCGCACGATCTCGTCGTTCAGCGCCTTGACCCAGTACTGCGTGGGCACGGGGTCGTTGGAGACCGTGACCCGCGCCTCCTGCGCGATGTTCGCGCGCGGTGCGCGGTCCGGCTGCCGCTCCGGCGTGACCGTGACCGGGCGCATCCGGGGCGGGTCCTGCGTGTCGTCCCACTCGACCTTGTCGAGCGCGACCGACCGGCGGAAGTGGTTGCCTCCGACGGCGTCGGCCGTGTGATAGGCGATCCACCACTGGCCGTCCAGCTCGACGATGCCCGGGTGGCTGGTCGTGGACGAGACCGGGGGCAGCACCGTGCCGCGGTACGTCCAGGGCCCCTCCGCCGACGGCGCCGTCGCGTACGCGATGCACGCGTGGTAGTTCGCCGGGGTGCAGGCGCTGGTCGGGCCCGCGTTGTTGCCGGCGTAGGCCAGGTAGTAGGTGCCGTTCCGCTCGAAGAGCCAGGGCGCCTCGAAGAACCCGGTCAGGCCCGTCACGGTCCGGACGTCGCCCACGGTGGTCCGCATGTCCTGTGCCAGCTCGACCCGGCGCAGGTTGCCGAAGCTGCCCCAGTACATGAACACGCGGGCGTCGTCGCCGGTGCCGTCCACCAGCACGGTCGGGTCGATGTTGTGGATCGTGTTGGGCGCGGGCAGCCGTTGCGAGACGATCGGTCCGCCCGCATGGTCGGTCCAGGGGCCGGTGGGGGAGTCGGACACGGCCACGCCGATGCCGAACTTGTCGCTCGCGGGGCTGGCCACCTCGTGCACGGGGCCGTACCAGTAGTAGCGGCCGTCCAGGCCTTCCTGCACCTCGCCCGCGTACGCGCGGCCCGGCGTCGCCCAGTCGAACACGTCCTCCGGGCGCATCAGCGACGGGTGGTGCGTCCACTCGCCCGCGTCGGGGTCGGCCGTCACGAAGGCGCCCCACTCGTTCATGACGAAGTCGTTGCGCGTCTCGCCGGCCTCGTCGTGGCCCGTGTAGACGTACAGCTGGTCGGCCCCGGTGTCGTTGCCCGGTGCCCCCGCGGGGACCACCAGCGGGGCGGGGTCGGCCGAGTAGTAGCTCCCGTCGGCCAGGATCGGGTTCTGCGTGCTCGTGAAGTCGTACGCGTCGGCTGCCTGCGCCGCCGGTGCGGCGACCCCGGCGCCCAGCCCGGTGGCGAGCACCACCGCCAGCGTGCCGGCCGCGGCCGGCCGTCCTGCTCGGACCTGTCTCATCCCTGTCCTCCTGTCGTGGCACTTCTTCGTGGCGCACTGACGGGCCGACCCTGGCACACGGCCGTGCCGCCAACAATGGGTTTCGGCACTTTTCGGTACGGATGTGGCCGCACGGGGTGATCTCATACCGAAAACACCGAAAACCATTGCCGGACCCGGAGGGGTGATGCTTCACTGGTCCGCGCCGGGCCCCTCGATGGTGAGCGGGCCGGCGGGAACCACCACCTGGCGGACAACGTCGCGAGCCAGGGTGGGGTGCGCAGGGATGCGCCGCCTCCGCCCGTGCGGCACACCTCGTCCGTCCGAGTGCCTGGCCGTCGACGGAGAGGACATGTGATGTCGGCACGAACACGAAGAGGCGCGGTGGCGGCGTTCGCCGCGGCCGCGATGGCCGTCTGCGGGGGCGCGGCGGTGCTGCCCGCGGCCCACGCGGCACCCGCGGTACGCGCGGCGGTGCTGCCCGGCAACGAGGACGACGTCGGCGTCTACACCGACGGCCTGACGGACTCCCTCGACATCGGCGACCCGGTCTACCGCAACCTGGACACGGTCGAGGACGCGCTGGAACCCGGTGTCCCGTACACCGCGGACAGCATGTACCGCTCGATCTTCGACGCCGACGTCGCCGCCGGGGGCACCGACTTCTACCTGGACCGGGTGCTCGGCGTCACCGGGGCCTCCGGCAACAACGTGCTGCAGACCCGCGGCCGCACCCTGTACCTGCGCGGCGCGGGCGGTGCGAGCTGGAGCACCATGGGCTTCGGCGGCAACGCCTTCGCGGGCGGCCCCAACGACCTGGGCGCGTTCTACACGATCACCGTGCCCGGGCAGACGGTCAGCGAGGTGGGCAGCGCCCGGTTCAACGCGCCGAGCCACGCCAAGGCCCGCTACACGATCGGCTCGACGGGCGTGACAGCGGACCTGCGCAAGCTGATCACCTACGACAACACCGCGCTGTCCGCCCTGACGTTCACCAACCCGGGCGCCGCGGACGTCACCTTCACCGTGCGCGCCGCCTCCCCGATCGCCCGCGGCGCCGCTGACGCCGACGACGAGCTGACCGGCACCCGCACCCTGACCAGCGGCGCCAACAACGGCCTGGTCGACACCCCGTGGTCGTCGGTCACCGTGGGCCTGAAGGCCGACGGCTTCACGCGCAGCGGCACCGACCTGGACCGTGAGGTCACGGTGCCGGCCGGCGGCACGGTGGACCTGTCCGTCGTCGGCTCCCTGTACTCGGCCGCCCTGCCCGCGGGGCAGGAGCAGCTCCGCGAGTACGCGGCCCTGACCCCGGACGACGCGTTCCGCACCGGCGTGACCGCGTTCAACGAGCGCTGGGCGCAGGACATCCCGTACATCGACGTGCCGGACCCCGCCATCGAGAAGGCGATCGTCTACCGCTGGTGGGGCGAGCGCTACAACAGCCTGGACGCGAACGAGCCCGGCTATGTGTACCAGTACCCGACCACCATCGAGGGCGTGAACCTCTACCAGAACTCGGTGGTGCTGACGCAGCCGATGCACCTGCAGGACACCAAGTGGATCCGCAACCCGTACCTCGCCTACGGGCAGGTGCTGAACGTCGGCGAGCTGTCCGGCTCGTCGGCGTTCCTGGACAGCCCGGGCCACACGAGCTGGAACAACCACTACTCGCAGTACCTCGGTACGGCCGGCCTGGAGGCGTACAACGTGCACGGCGGCGGCGCCGACGTCGCCGAGCGGTTCGCGTACTACTTCGAGCAGGACGGCGTGGGCCAGCTCGAGCACTACGACGGCAACGACGACGGCCTGATCGCCTACGACACCAACTACATGCCCGGCAACGACGCCGACGCGATCAGCTTCGGCTACCCGCGCTCCAACGGCGGGGCGCCGGGCGCACGCACCATCGAGCGGCCCGAGTCGGCCTACGTCTGGGGCGCGTTCGACGCCGCCAGCAAGCTCTACGAGATCGCCGGCGCCGACCCCGAGCGCGTCACCAGCACGGCGGCCGAGGCCGACCGCATCCAGGCGGCCGTGCTCGACCGGCTCTGGAGCGAGGAGACGCAGATGTTCCTCGCGGGTACGTCGCACGGGGCGACGTCGGCGGCGTCGTCGGGCGGCAGCGCCAACCCGCTGCCGGCGGACGAGCGGGACCTGATCCCGGCCAAGGAGTCCAACCTGTATGACGTCTACGCGGAGAACCTGATCCCCGCGGACGACTGGGAGCAGTACGTCGACGGGTTCCGGTTCCTGCGCTACGGGGACAACTTCCCGGTCTTCCCGTTCTACACGGCCAACCAGTACGACCGGTCGAAGTTCTCGATCGGCGGGTCCAACAACTTCTCGAACATCAACTTCACGGTCCAGTACCGCGGGGTGCGCGCCGCACTGCGGGACTACGACCCGGAGCAGCGATACATCACGCCGGAGTACGCGGCCAAGCTGCTCGACTGGATGGCGTGGAGCATCTACCCGAACGGTGACGCGCGGGTGGCCAACCAGGCCGAGTACTACTCGGGCTGGAACGCGGCCGACCAGACCTTCAACCGCAACAACCCGAACCACGTGATGCTCGGCAACATGAGCTACATCTTCGTCGAGGACATGGGCGGCATCCAGCCCCGGTCCGACGACCTGCTCGAGCTCGACCCGATCGACCTCGGCTACGAGCACTTCATGGTGAACAACCTGCGCTACCACGGGCACGACCTGACGATCGTCTGGGACCCGGACGGCACGCACTACGGGCTCGGCGCCGGCTACTCCCTGTTCGTCGACGGCGACCGCAAGGTGAGCGCGGACCGCATCGGCGGGTTCGTCTACGACCCGGCCGCGAACGAGGTCGTCGGGTCCGACGACGGCCTGGACGTCACGGTCGTGGCCGACGACGGCGCAGACCTGCCCGCCGCCGTCGACACGCCGATCGAGGACCAGCGCGTGGTCTCGTACCTGAGGACCGCGGGCATCGACCTCACGCAGGACGCGGAGAACCTCGCCCAGGGCGCGACCCTGAGCTCGTCCGCGACGCAGGACGGCGCCCGTCCGGCGGCGTGGCGCAACTTCCACACGCCTGGGTTCTCGACCAGCTCGATGAACTACACGCCGGGCGCCATCGCGACCACCGAGCGGCCCGTCTCGCTCGACGCGGTCACCGACGGCGTCACGGTCAACGAGCCGTACTGGGGCAACTACGGCACCGACGGCGACACCGGGTACGTGGAGCTCGACCTGGGCGAGGCCGTGCCGGTCGACAACGTCAAGGTCTGGTTCGTCGACGACCGGCAGGCGGGCGGCTACGCCCCGCCGCGCCGGTACTCGATCCAGGTGCCGGACGGCGACGGCGGCTGGGCTGCGGTGCCCGAGCAGGCCAAGGCGCCCAAGGTGCCCGGCCCCAAGGCGAACGAGGCGCTGTTCCCCGAGGCGACCACCGACAGGCTGCGGGTCTCGTTCACCAACGCTCCGGGCCGGTGGACGGCGATCTCCGAGATCCAGGTGTTCGACTCCGGGCGGCCCGTGCCGCCGGTGGAGAACGACCCGCCCACGGTCACCGCGACGTCGGACGACACCGCGAACGGCAACCTGTCCACCGTGCTGGTGGCCACCGCCACCGACGACGGCGTGCCGGAGGACGGCGAGCTCACCTACGGCTGGGAGACGGTGTCGGCGCCCGAGGGCGCGGGCGTGATCTTCGCCGACGACGCGGCCCTGACCACCCGGGTGACCGGCACCGTCGAGGGTGAGTACGTGTTCCGCCTCACCGCGACCGACGGGGTGCTGAGCACCTCCCGCGACGTCACGGTGACGCTGGCCGAACGCGAGACCACCGCCGAGTTCGGGCGGCTGGCCACCATCACGACGAGCGGCTCGGCGTCGTGGGAGAACCCGGCCCGGGTCAACGCGGAGAGCACACCGGCCAGCTCGAACCCCGGCGCGGGCAACGGCTGGGGCACCTGGGGTCAGACGCAGAACGGCACCAGCGCGGCGCAGGCCGCGTGGATCCGCTACTCGTGGGGCGCGCCGGTGCTGCTCAGCTCGACGGACATCTACTGGTACGACGACAACGGCGGCACCCGCACCCCGCGGGCCGACACGTACGTGGTCGAGTACACGACCGACGGCACCACGTGGACGCCGGTCACGCTGACGGACGGCTCGACCTACGCCGGGGCGCTGGCCCGGAACGCCTACAACAAGCTCGAGTTCGAGCCGGTGGAGGCCAGCGCGCTGCGGGTCCGGATCTGGGGCGTGCAGTCCGGCGGCGCGGGCACCGGCGTGCTGCGCTGGCGGGCGGGCGGCGACACGGTGGACACGGTCGCGAGCCCGGTGGTCATGCGCACCACGGTCGGCGTCGTGCCCGAGCTGCCTGCCGCGCTGGACGTCGTCTACTCGGGCGGCACCCGGGGGACCCTGCCGTTCACCTGGCAGGAGATCACGCCGGCCATGGTCGCCGAGACCAACGTCGAGCCGTTCACGGTCTACGGCACCAACGGCGAGCACGGGCTGATCGCCCAGGCCCAGGTGTACGTGCGGCCCGAGACGGCGCAGGACGGCATCGCCATCCAGGGCGCCGAGCAGTTCGAGCGGGAGGTCAACGTCGGCGAGCTGCCGCACCTGCCCACCCGCGTGGCCGTGTCGTACAACGACGGGTCGCGCGACAACCAGGCGATCGGCGTCGAGTGGGACTTCGACGAGTCCGTGGTCCAGACGCCGGGCGTGCACGTGGTCACCGGGCGGCTGATCCTGCCCGACTACGTGAGCGAGGCCGGCACCACGCAGACCACGCTCACGCTCACGGTGCTCGGCGACCCGGCCGAAGGGCCGGTGGTCACCGCCACGGCGGAGCCGCGCTGCCTGGCGGGCCGCGCCACCCTCGCCGTCCGCGTCGTGAACGACGAGGACGGGCCGCTGGACATCGCGTTCGCCAGCCCGTTCGGCGACAAGTCGTTCACGGGCGTCGCCCCGGGCGACGCGGCCTACCAGTCGTTCGCCACGCGCGCGGCGTCGGTCACGACGGGCACCGTCACGGTCACGGCGTCCGACGCCGCCCGCGGCACCACGCAGATCAGCGTCGAGTACCCCGCACTCACGTGCGGCTGACGGAAGGGAGCACCATGCACCGCGACATCCCGAGCACGCAGCACACGGAAGTCTCCCGCCGGTCCCTGCTCCGCCTCGGAGCGGCCGGCCTCGCCGGGGGCGTCGCCGCCCTCGGGCTCACCGGCGGGGCGGCCTCGGCCGCCCCGCTGGGGGCCGCCCCCGCCGCGGCCGTACAGGCCGCGGCGGCGGTCGCCCGCCTGCCCCGCCGGTACCTGCGCCTGCTGGACCGGACCCCGGCGTCCGACCGCTGGCTCGCCACCCCGTTCCCGCTCGCCGACGTGAGCCTCGCGCCGAGCGTCGCCACGCGGTCGCAGGACCAGCTGCTGCACCTGCTGCGGGTCTACCCCGTCGACCGGGTGCTGGCGGTCTTCCGCCGCAACGCGGGCCTCGACACCCGAGGCGCCAACCCGCCGGGCGGCTGGGAGGGCTTCGGCCACGCCAACGAGCAGCCCTGGGGTCCCGACGACTACCCGGGCCGGGCCGACGTGCAGACCGCCAACCTGCTGCGCGGCCACTACGGCGGCCATTTCCTGTCCGCCCTCTCGCTCGCGTGGGCGTCCACCGGGGAGCAGACGTTCAAGGACAAGGTGGACCAGATCGTCTCCGGGCTGGGCGAGGTGCAGGCGACGCTCGCCGCCATGGGCCGGTTCAGCCACCCGGGCTTCCTCGCCGCCTACGGGGAGTGGCAGTTCAGCCGGCTGGAGGGCTACGCGCCGTACGGCGAGATCTGGGCGCCGTACTACACCTGCCACAAGATCATGGCGGGGCTGCGCGACGCCTACCAGCTCGCCGACAGCGACCAGGCCCTGGAGATCTGGGCGCCCATGGCGGACTGGGTCTCCGGCCGCCTCGACCCGCTGCCCGCCGACCAGCTCACCCGCATGTGGGGCATCTACATCGCCGGCGAGTACGGCGGCATGAACGAGGTGCTGTGCGACCTCGCGTCGATCACGGGCGAGGACAAGTACCTCGCCACGGCGCGGAAGTTCGACCTGGACCCGCTGGTCGACGCCTGCGCCGAGGGGCGCGACACCCTCAACGGCAAGCACGCCAACCAGCACATCCCGCAGTTCCCCGGCTACCTCAAGGCCTACGAGCACACCGGCGAGGAGCGGTACCTGGACGCCGTCACCGGGTTCTGGGGCATGGTCGTACCCGGCCGCACCTACGCGCACGGCGGGCACGGGGAGGGCGAGCTGTTCGGCCCGCCCGGCACCGTGGCGGGCGACATCGGGGCGCGCAACGCCGAGACGTGCGGCACGTACAACATGCTCAAGCTCTCGCGGCTGCTGTACCTGCACACGCTCGACCCCAAGTACATGGAGTTCTACGAGCGGGGCCTGCTCAACCACGTCGTGGGCTCCAAGCGGAACACGCAGTCCGACACCAGCCCTGACGTCACCTACATGTACGGCGTGAACCCCGGCACCCGCCGCGAGTACGGGAACACCGGCACGTGCTGCGGCGGCACCGGGCTGGAGAACCACGTGAAGTACGCCGACACCGTGTACCTGCGCTCGGCCGACGGCGCCGCGCTGCACGTCAACCTCTACCTCGCCTCCACCCTGGACTGGCCCGAACGCGGGCTGCGCGTGGTCCAGGAGACGCAGTACCCGAAGGCCGGGTCCGCGCGGCTGACGATCGAGGGCTCGGGCGAGCTCGACCTGCGCCTGCGGGTGCCGGGCTGGGTGCGCAAGGGCTTCACGGTGCGCGTCAACGGCGTGGCCCAGGACATCGCCGCCGTCCCCGGCGAGTACGTGAGCATCGACCGCACCTGGGCGTCCGGCGACGTGGTCGACGTCGACATGCCGTTCAGCGTGCGGGCCGTGCCGACCATCGACGACCCCGCGGTGCAGAGCATCGAGTGGGGCCCCACGGTGCTGCTCGTCCGGGACCCGTCGACCAGCTACCTCGACATCTCCCTGTACGGGCACATGGGCCTGGACGGCACCCTCGACAGCGCCTTCGAGCCCACCGGCGACGGCTACTTCCGGCTCGGGGACCGCGTGCTCGAACCCGCGTGGTCCGGCGACCACACGACCTACCACATGTACGTGCGCCGGGCGGAGCCGCGCGTCGTGTTCGCCGGCCTCGACAGCGGCGTCGCCAACGCGGCCCGCCCCGACGGCACCACGCTGCTCGACGCGGTCTGGGCCGACGGCGGGTTCGCCACCCGGGCGGACTTCCTCGCCCAGGTGCAGCGCACCACGGAGCGGTTCACGGCCGACGGCCTGCTCAGCCGGCGGGACGCCCAGCGCGTCCTGCTCACCGCGGGAAAGGCGGACATGGCATGACGACGACCACCGCACCCAGGGCTTTTCGGCGGCAGGCACGGGGGCGCCGCGCCGCGGCCGTCATCGGGGCGCTCGTCCTGGCCCTGGCGGGTCTGACCCCGGCGGCGGCCGAGCCGTCCGACGCCGGGCCCACCAACGTCGCCCCGCTGGCCGAGCCCACGGCCAGCTACACCGCGTCCTGGAACCGCGTCACCGCCGTGAACGACGGCGCCGGCGTCAGCACGGGCGGTGCGCACGACGCCACCTGGGCCACCTGGGGCGAGGATCCACGCCCGGCGAGCCAGTGGCTCGAGTACACCTGGGAGGCGCCGGTCCGCGTCGACCGGTCGGCCCTGCGGTTCTGGTCCGACGGCACGGACGCCAACGGCGACAACGTGCGCGTCCCCACGTCCTGGACCATCCAGTACTGGGACGCCGACGCGGGGGAGTTCGCGGACCTGCCCGCCCCCAGCGGCTTCCCGACCGACCGGCTCGGCGTCAACGAGACCACCTTCGAGCCCGTGGAGACCACCCGCCTGCGGGCCACCTTCCAGGCGCTCGCGGGCGGGGCCGAGAACACGTACTCCGCCGTCGGCGTCTCCGAGTGGGAGGTCTGGGGCACCGGCGGCGTGGTCGACCCCGAGCTGGAGGACCCGTTCGGCCCGATCGACCACACGCCCGTGCACATCCCCACGCAGGTGCGCTCGCTCCCCGACCTGCCGGACCGGATCGACGCCGTCTACGAGGACGGCCGTGTGGTCCGGGTCGCGGTGACCTGGGCGGAGGTCACGGCCGACGACGTCGCCGAGCCCGGCTCGTTCGCGGTCACGGGCACCTCGCCCGACCTCGTGGAGCCCGTGACCGGCACCGTGTACGTGCGCGACGGCGCGCCCGGCGACGTCGTCGGGGTCGACAACGTCGCCGTGGTCACCCTCGCGGGCACCGCGCCCGTGCTGCCGCCCGCCGTCACCGCCGAGTACGCGGACGGGTCGCGGGACAGTCGCATCCCGGTGACCTGGGCCGACGTCGACCCCGCCGACTACGCGGAGGCAGGCGGGCTGTTCCTGGTGGCGGGCGAGGTCGAGGGCACGGACGTCCCGGCCGAGGCCGTGGTGTTCGTGCTGGAGCCGGACGACGCCGAGGACACCGCGCCGCCGTCGATCACCGTGACCACGACGCCGGCCGCCGCGCCGTCGGGCTGGTACCTGGAGCCCGTCACGGTCACGGTGCGAGCGACCGACAACCGCGACCCGGACCCGTGGGTCGAGGTGTCGCTCGACGGCGGCGCGCCCGTCCCGTACGAGGGGCCGTTCACGCTGGCCGACGGCACGCACACCGTGCGGGTGGTGGCCACCGACGCGGCGGGCAACACCGGCGAGGCGGAGCGCGAGCTGCGCGTCGACTCGGCCGCGCCCGTGACCACGGCGGACGTCGAGAACCTCGGGGCGAGCGTCGAGATCACCCTGGAAGCGACCGACGGCGACGGCTCCGGCGTGGACCGGATCCAGTGGGAGGGACCTGGCACGTTCTGGGGCACCTACACCGGGCCGTTCACCCGCGCGCTCACGGAGACCGAGCAGGTCATCGAGTTCGCGGCCACCGACACGGCGGGCAACGCCGAGGAGCGCCGGTCGCTGACCCTGCCGGCAGCCGGGGCGCACCTGCCCGTGACGGCGGAGGCTTCCACGCGCTGCGTGGCGGGCAGGGCGCACGTCGCGGTCCGTGCCGTCAACGGCGCGGACGTCCCGGTCGACGTCGTGCTGACCACCGAGCACGGGACGCGCTCGGTGGACGACGTCGCACCCGGCGGCGCTGCTTACCAGTCGTTCGCCACCCGTGCAGCGTCGGTGCCCGAGGGCTCCGCCTCCGTGACCGCCACGGCCACGGTCGACGGCGAGGAGGTCACCGTGCGCCACGACCTCACGGTCCCGGCCCTGTCCTGCTCCTGACCAGACCGAGAACCACCCCGAAAGAGAAGAGACGACATGAACAACCACCGCACCACCCAGCGGATCGCCGCGGCCGCCGCGGGCCTGGCCGTCGCGACGGTCGGGGCGCTCGCGGTCACCGCGACCACGGCCACGGCCGCCGACGGCGACGAGTCCGGTGTCGACCTGTCCGTCAGCATCGAGGACAACACCCCGGGCGCCCTGACGATGTCCGTGGCGCCGAACGACGGCGTCGTCCTTACCGAGGACGGCTCCGACGCCGAGGCGCGCCAGTTCGTCGGCACCCTGCCCACGGTCACCGTGGCCGACACCCGGGACGCCGAGGAGATCCCCGAGGGCGCATACTGGGCCGTCGTCGGCCAGGCGAGCGAGTTCACGGCCGAGGGCCGCGAGCCGATCGGGCCCGAGTACCTGGGCTGGGCGCCGCGCCTGCTGACCCCGTCGCCGTCGGGCGACGTGGCTGCGGGCGAGCCGGTCTCCAGCGTCCTGCCCGACGGGTCGGGCGGCGCCGCCGTCGGCCTGGAGGGGCAGGAGCTGCTCCTGTCCACATGGGCCGCCGGGTCCGAGGCCGGGCCGTGGGACGTGAACGCGGACCTCACGCTGCGCACCCCCGCGGACGTGGCCCCGGGCGACTACAGCTCGGTGCTGACCCTCTCCCTCTTCGAGGGCTGATCCCGTCCGCGGTGTCGGACGCTCAGGTCACCCGGGTGATCTGAGCGTCCGACACGTCTTCTGAAGCGACCGACCCAGGAAGATCCGTGCATGCGCATCCCCACCAAGGCCGCGGCGATCCTCACCCTCGCCGTCCTCGCGCCGGCCGTCTGGTCGGCGCCTGCCCTCGCGGGGCCCGCCCTCGCCGGGCCCGCCCTCGCCGCCGACCACGACAGCCGGGTCACCTGGTCCGTCGTTCCGGCCGACGCCGCGGGGCCGGACGGGCGCCG
Source organism: Promicromonospora kroppenstedtii (assembly GCF_044389675.1). Taxonomy (NCBI): domain Bacteria; kingdom Bacillati; phylum Actinomycetota; class Actinomycetes; order Micrococcales; family Promicromonosporaceae; genus Promicromonospora; species Promicromonospora kroppenstedtii. The sequence goes on from NZ_JBIRYI010000001.1 coordinate 668,330, forward strand.
CGTCGTCGACCTGGAGCTCGCCCCCGGCGAGCGCGCGACCGAGCACGTGGCGGTGACCAACCACTCGGCCGACGAGGTGACGTTCGCCCTGTCGGCCAACGACGGCTACCTGACCGAGCGCGGCAGCTTCGACATGCGGCCCTCCGCCGTCGAACCCGTCGACGGCGGCGCGTGGATCACGGTTCCCGACGAGGTGGTGGTGGGGCCGGGGGAGACCGAGGTGGTGCCCGTCGAGGTGGCAGTGCCCGAGGGCGCCCTGCCCGGCGACCACCCGGCCGGTGTCGCGGCGTCGGTGCGCTCGGGCGGCGAGATGCAGGTGGAGTCGCGGGTCGGTGTCCGCATGAACCTGCGGGTCCCGGGGGAAGTGGTCGCCGCTCTGGACGCCGAGCTGCTCGGGGTGTCGTTCACGCACGGGCCGAGCCTTTTCGAGCCGGGGTCGCTCGTGATGCGGTACGCCGTCGTCAACGGCGGGAGCGTCGCGCTGGACACCACCGCGCGGGTCGGCGCGCACAGCAGGTTCGGCGGGCCGGATGCGTCCGCGCCGCAGGGGGAGGCGCTGGAGGTGCTGCCCGGTGGGCGGCGTGAGGTCAGCGTCGAGGTGCCCGGGGTCTGGCCGCTCGGGCCGTTCGGCGTGGAGGCGGTGATCAGTGCGGTCGTGGTCGACGGGGCTGGGAGGCTGGCTGGTGGGGCCGGTGGGGCTGGTGAGGCTGGTGAGGCCGACGATGTGCCTGCGCCCGCCGACGTCACGCTCACTGACACGGCGTGGGCGCTGCCGCTGCTGCACGTCCTGGTGCTGCTCGCGCTGGTGCTGGCGGGCTGGGCGGCGCGCCGGGCGCTGCGCGCGCGCCGGGCGCGACTGGACCGGCTCATCGAGCGGGCCCGTGCGGAGGGGCGGGCGGAAGTGCTCGCCGGGCGAGGCTGAGGGCGCCGCCCCGGCGTTCCAGGGGTTCCCGTCCCTACGACGAGCATCGGGCGTGTCCTGTCGGGCGTAGCCCTGCGGACCGGCAAGCACATGCGGGTCGTGGCCGCTGCTCGTCCACAGGGTGCGCGGCCGGATTCTGCTATCGGCAGACGGGGCCGGTTCGGCGAGCGGTACGAACGTGTGTGCCATATGTTGGTGGTATGACGCGAACCGGTGAGGTGCCAGATCGAGCAGGCGGGGAGGCTGCTCGATCGGTGCTGCCCGGGACAGGGTCGAGACTGCCGTCCGGGTTGCTGCCCGGGAACGAGTCGGGACTGCCTGATGGGTCGGTGCTGCCCAGTCGTGCCGCGACGTCCGGTGCGGCCGCGACTGGCGGGGCCGTCGATATCGCGGCGGTGCGGGCCGTGCGGCGGGCCCTGGCAGAGATGATCCTGCCGGGTGCCACTGACACTCCTGCCAGCGTGCCCGGAGTGGTGCAGGCGCAGTGGGTGGACCTGCTCGGTGAACTCGAGGCCGTGAAGAACGCGGTCACCGCGACCCAGGCCCGGCTGGCGGTCGCCCTGGACGAGGCGACCCGCGCCGAGGAGGCCCGGCAGAGCATCCGCGCCGAGCGGCGTGGCCGTGGTGTGCCCAACCAGATCGGCGCGGCGCTACGGGTCAGTCCGCACGCCGGGGCCGGGTTCGTTTCCACGTCCCGCGTCTGGGTCACCCAGATGCGCCACACCTTTACCGCGTTGCAGACCGGGGTGCTGTCCCAATGGCGGGCCACCCTGTTGGTGCGGGAGACGTCCCACCTGTCCGTGGAGCACCGGGCGCTGATCGACGAGGAGATCTGCGGACCCACCCACGTAGCCGAGCTGTCCCGGATGAGCACCCGACGCCTGGTCGCCCGGATCAAGGAGTTGGCCGCCCGGCTCGACGTGCACGCCTGCGTGAACCGCAACGCCAAGGCCGTGACGGAGCGGCGGGTCTCGATCCGCCCGGCACCCGACCTGATGGTCTACCTCACCGCGCTGGTGCCGATGGCCCAAGGAGTGCAGGCCTACGCCCAGCTCAAGACAACCGCGGAGGCTGCGAAGGCCATGGGTGACGGGCGTGGGGTGGGTCAGATCATGGCCGACACCCTCATCGAACGTGTCACCACCCGTGAACCCGGGCAGGCAAATGATGTGCCGGTGACGATCAACCTGCTGGTCTCCGACGACACCCTCCTGGCCGCTGGTGGCCAACCGGCCATCGTGGTCGAGGGTGCCCCGGCCGGTGTGGGCGTGGTCCCGGCACCGGTGGCCCGCAACCTTGCCGCGCACGCGATCGACACCGACACCGCGTGGCTGCGGTCGATCTACGTCAACCCCCACGGCCGGCTACTGGCCACGACGTCCACGTCCCGGTTCCACCCACCGGGGTTGGCGAGCCTGCTGCGGGCCCGCGAACAAGGGATCTGCGCCACCGTCTGGTGTGACGCGCCGATCCGGCACACCGACCACATCACCCCACACGCCGAGGGCGGCCCGACCAGCCTCGACAACGGCCAGGGCCTCTGTGCCAGGTGCAATCACGCAAAGCAGGCCCCGGGCTGGTCGCAGAAGACCACCCAGCTCGATGGTCGGCATGCGGTCGAGACGGTCACCCCCACAGGGCACACCTATGTCTCGGTCGCGCCCACACCACCGGCCCCAGCAAGGACCAGCGGCACGACACCGGGCCGGGACACGGCACCCGCGCGTGACGCGTCCGCCCTTCCTGGCGCGCCCTCGGTGCGTGCCACTGCCTCAGCGCGTGAGGTAGCACCGATCACGGGCACTGACGGGCTCGGCAACGCGTCGGCAGACCGGCCGGCACCCGTCGCAGATGCCGAGACGCCCGGTGACGCGCCCGCGACCGCAGTATCGGGACCGGCCCTCGACCCCGACCAGGCCGAGACCCCCGCAACGGCAGCTCTCGCGCCAGCGACAGGCGGGCCCGACCACGTTCCGGACGCCTCGCCAACCCGCGACCGGACCGCGACCCCAACCTGGACCCCGGCCGTCGGCATGACCGGCCCCACGCCCGGTCGCATCCCACGCAGCCGCTACTCGATCGGCTGCCAGACCGCACCGGCCCACGGCCCGATCCCGTACCGGCCGAGCCCACCGCCCCGCCAACCACACACGGAACACCCGCCGGCCGGTCGGCCACCTGGTAGAGCCCGCGCCCGGGTGCGTCGACCCGACCTCTCCTGGGTGCACCCCCTCTGACGCACCGCGGGCGGGGTCGACCAGCTAGGAGACCAGCCGGTCCCGTGCGCCCTCGGGCCGGCTGATCTCGGCCCACACCTCGTCGAGGGACAGGCCCAGCACCCCTGCGATCGCCGCGATCGTCGAGAACGCGGGCGTGGCCACGCGACCCGACTCGATCTTGCGCAGGGTCTCGGGGGAGACGCGGGCGTCGAGCGCGGTCTCCAGCATCGAACGGTCCCCGCGCGCGCGGCGCAGGAGGGCGCCGAGGCGCTGTCCGCGCTCGACGTCGGCGGGGGTGAGCGGCAGCCTGACCATGACGCCGATTCTAATACCGGTATAACATTGCCGGGATAGTTATTGGTAGGCGTACGAAGGGCACCCCATGATCGAGATCCTGAACCCCACCGAGCTGGCCCGCGCCAGGGAGACGGGAGCCCTCGTCGGCGGCTTCCTGCGGACGCTGCGCGACCGCGCCACGGTGGGCACCAATCTCCTGGACATCGACCGCTGGACCCGGGACCTGATAGCCGACGCCGGGGCGCAGTCCTGCTACGTCGACTACGCGCCGTCGTTCGGCCGGGGGCCGTTCGGGCACTACGTCTGCACCGCGGTGAACGACGCCGTGCTCCACGGCAGGCCCTACGACTACACCCTGGCCGACGGCGACCTGCTCACCCTCGACCTCGCCGTCTCCCTGGACGGGATCGCCGCCGACTCCGCGGTCAGCTTCGTCGTGGGCGATCCCGGGCCCGAGGCCGCCGAGAGCCATGCACTGATCGAGGCGACCGAGCGCGCGCTCGCCGCCGGGATCGCCGCCGCCGGCCCCGGGGCTCGCATCGGCGACCTCTCGCACGCCATCGGCTCCGTGCTCGGCGCGGCGGGGTACCCGATCAACACCGAGTTCGGCGGGCACGGCATCGGCTCGACCATGCACCAGGACCCGCACGTCTCGAACACGGGGCGGCCGGGCCGGGGCTACCGGCTACGCCCCGGGCTGCTGCTGGCACTCGAACCGTGGGTCATGACCGACACCGACGAGCTCGTCGTCGACGCCGACGGCTGGACGCTGCGCAGCGCGACCGGCTGCCGCACCGCGCACAGCGAGCACACCATCGCCGTCACGGACGACGGGGCCGAGATCCTCACCCTGCCGAGGTAGGGGCGGCTGCCGCGGCGACACAGGCCCCGATGTGCGCCCGCGTCGCCGCGAACGCCGTCGCCAGCTCGCGGGCCATCCCCGGGTACTCCGCGTGCCCGGCGGAGTGCACCGCGAGCTCCAGGCGGGCACCCGAGCCCGCCGACGACGCCCGCGACACCCCGGCCGCGACCGCGAACTGGCCCGGCGGCGGCACGTGCACGTCCCAGGCGGCGCACTCGACGCGGGTCGGGACCCGCAGGTGCGTGGCCGCCACCGACGCGTCGTGGAACGCGAGCACCGCGCGGGCCTCGGGGTGCTCGGCCACGTGGTGACGCACCGCCTCGCCGCTCCCGGTGCACGGCATGCGCAGGCGGAGGTCGTGCTGCCCGAACGTCGGCACCTCCAGCGTGGCGCCGACGAACCGGTCGTCCCACGGCACGGCCAGCGCGCCGATGCCGCCGCCGAAGCTCGTGCCCACGAAGTACAGGGGCAGGCTGCCGAGGGCGGCGTCGCGCCGGGCCAGCACGTCCAGGAGGGCGGATGCCGCGTGCCACAGGTCCACGGCGCTGCGGCCCACGGTGTAGGTCTCGACCGACCCGAGGCCGTGCAGCACGTGCCGCGCGCTCGTGTCCGGGGCGCCCACGCCCGCGTTGAGCGTCCCGAGCCCCCGCGCCACGGGGAAGACGACGGCGGCGTCGCGCGGCACCCGCTCGAAGCTCGGCGCGTCCCGGCCGCCGTACCCGTGGCTGTGCACCACTCCTACCCGCGGCTCGACGCCGACGGGCAGCGCCACCCAGGCGCGCAGCCGCAGGCCGCCGTCGGCCGTGAACGTGACGACGGAGACGTCGTGCGCGCCCTGGCGCACGGCGGGCCCGGCCACCACGGCGGGTGCGACGTCGCGCGCCGCCGCGTGCCAGGAGCGCCACAGGTCGGCGAAGCCGTCCGGCTCGGCGGCCGGCTCCACGCCGAGCAGGGCGTCCCGGTCGTACCCGTAGGTGCCGTCGATCAGGCTGCCGGGGAACCAGCGGTCGTACGGGCTCGGCAGGCCGGCGGGCGCGGTGGGGGTCACGTCGAACTCCTCGGGCAGGGCGCGGTTCGACGGCGCGGCGCGTGGCTCGTGGCACACTGAGCCGGTCGTCGAAAGGGGTAGGTGTGCTGGTCGCCGAGCGCAGGGCGCGGATCGTCGAGGAGGTCGCCCGGCGCGGCGCCGCGAGCATCGCGGAACTCGCCGACGAGCTCGGGGTGAGCGCCATGACGGTGCGCCGCGACATCGACGTGCTCGCCGACCACGGCAAGCTCGACAAGGTGCGCGGCGGCGCCACGGCACGGCAGGGCGAGACGACGCGGCAGGACCGCACCTTCGTGACGCGCATGCACCACCAGGTCGAGCAGAAGCGCGCGATCGCGCGGCACGCCGCGGCCTGGGTCGAGCCCGGCATGGCGGTGGGCCTGTCCGGCGGCACGACGGCGTGGGTGCTGGCCCAGGAGCTGCGGGACGTGCCGGAGCTCACCGTGGTGACCAACTCCCTGCCGGTCGCCGAGGTGTTCCGCCGCCCCGACCGGTCCGACGAGCCGTACACCCAGTCCGTGGTGCTGACCGGCGGCGTCCGGACGCCGTCCGACTCCCTGGTGGGCCCCGTCGCGGTGCGCTCGCTGGAGCACCTGCACCTGGACATCGCGTTCCTCGGCGCCCACGGCATCGACCTGCAGGCCGGCCTGACCACGCCGAACCTCCTGGAGGCCGAGACCGACCGCGCCCTGCTCGCCGCCGGCGGCCGGGCGGTCGTGCTCGCCGACCACTCCAAGTGGGGCGTCGTCGGGCTGACCACCGTGGTGGACCTGCGCGACGTGGAGCGGCTGGTGGTCGACGACGGCCTGGACGCGGCGGCGCGCGCGACCCTGGCGGACCAGGTCGGCGAGCTCGTCGTCGTGCCGGAGGACTGACCCGAGGGCCGGACTCACCGGGCCGTGCTGGCCCGGGGCACCACGCGCGCCCCGACCACCACGTGCTCCACGGGCAGGTTGCCGCCGGGCGGGGTGGCGATCTGCCGCTCCAGCTCGCTCAGCGCGCGCTCGACCAGGGCCTCCTTGTCCGGGGCGACCGAGGTCAGAGCGGGCACCGTGAACCGTGCGCCGCGCACGTCGTCGATGCCCACCACGGCCACGTCGTCGGGCACACGCCGCCCGCCGGCCTGCAGCGCGACCAGCGCGCCGAACGCCACCGAGTCGTTCGCGCAGACCAGGCCGTCGAACGCGACCCCGCGCCGCACCAGGTCCGCGACCGCGCGCAGGCCCTCGTCGGGCGTGAACGCGTCGACCTGCGCCACCAGGTCCGGGTCCTGGGTGAGCCCCAGGGCCGCCACGGCGTCCCGGTAGCCGGTGTACCGCCGGTCGGCGGCGTCGGACGGGCGCGCGTCCCGGGTGCCGACGTACGCCACCCGGGCGCAGCCGACCTGGGCCAGGTGCTCCGTCGCGGCGTACGACGCGGCCCGGTTGTCGATGGTGACGTGCGTGAACGGGCTGACCAGGATGTGCTCGCCCAGCAGCACGAGCGGCCCGGGCGTGGCGCGCCGCGTCAGGTCAGCCACCGACAGCGCGCGCGGGATGTGGATCAGCCCGTCCGTCGGGGGCAGGCCGATGCCGTTGGCGACGTTCACCTCGCGCTCGTGGTCGCCGGCGGTCTGCTGGATGAGCACGGACAGGCCGCGCTGGTCCGCGCGCCGCACCAGCAGCGCCGTCAGCTCGGCGAAGTACGGCTCCTCCAGGTCCGGCACGGCGAGCGCCACGATCCCGGTGCGCTCTTTCCTGTGCACGACCGACAGCGTAGTGGTGCCCGCCCGGCGGCGGGGGGCCGACGACACGACGGGCGGCATCATCGCTCCTGGACCCGGAACGCGACCACGCGGGCCTGCTCGGCGCCGTTGGTGGCGGCCACCACGAGACGCGCGGAGCGGACGGCGCCCACGTCGTCGGGCAGCGGGTGCACGCGCAGCCGCTGCCGGTTGTCGGTGACGGCCGCGACGGTGACCCACTCCTGGTCGCCGACCGGCAGCACCTCGACCCGGTAGTCCCGGACCAGCGTGGGCAGCACCTCGTGCGGGGTGCGGTGGTGGTGCAGCGTGTTCAGCTCGACGTCGAGGTCGTCGTCGAGCACGACCCGCACCTCGCCGGGGGTGACGGGCTCGTCCCAGTCGAGGCGCAGCCACTCGTCGCGCCCGGGGGTCAGCGGCGCCGAGGCCCACATGTTCGGCCCGCCGTGGTTGCGGTGGTACCCGCCGGTGGCGCGTTCGGGCGCCAGGGCGCGGGTCTCCGGCGCGGACCGGAAGACGACCGACCGGCCGCGCAGCGGCTTGGTGGGCCACTGCACGAGCAGCTCGTCGGTGCTGATCTGCACGTTCTGGTCGTCGCTGTCGACACGGTGCACCAGGGTGAGCACCCCGGGCGGGAGGGCGGCGGTGGTGTGCACGGCGAGGTCGGGGTTGGCGCGCAGCACCACCAAGGCGTTCTGCGGTGTGTCCGGGGCGAACGGCACGTGGGCCGTGACCCAGCGGTGGTCGCCGGCGGGCACGACGACGTCGGTCGCGGCCTCCAGGTGTGCGGGCACCACGTTCTGCTTCTTGCCGGTGGAGTACACCTCCACGCGCAGTGTCGTGTCGCTCCGGGCGGAGACCAGCAGGTCCACGCTGTCCAGCCGCGGGTGGACGGGCAGCGCGATGCCGAGGTCGACGTCGAGGTCGTGCACGTCGAAGTCGTCGTAGGGGTCGCCGGTCGCGGCGGCCACGGGGGCCGCGACGGTGGTCGCGGTGCTGGACGCGGTGACGCGGGCCCGGCGGGCCAGGTCGCGCTCGTCGGTGTTCGCGACGCCGACCAGGGGAGCGTCCCAGGCGAGGAGCGTCTGGCGCAGCTCGTCCAGGTGGTCGGTGTACACGCCGCGCGGGGTGGTGCCGTGCTCGACGCACAGTGCCGCCGCGGTGCCCGCGGCCTGGCCCATGGCGCCGCACGTGGCCATGACGCGCGCCGCGCCGAACGCGATGTGCGTGGCCGAGACGTCGCGGCCTGCGAACAGCATGTTCTCCACGTTGACGGAGTACAGGGACCGGTAGGGGATCTCGAAGACGCCGTCGGAGAAGCGCTGCAGGGCCCCGGCCCCGGTGGCGTACATGCCCTGCGCGGGGTGCAGGTCGATGGACCAGCCGCCGAACGCGACGCCGTCGGCGAACTCGGTCTGGCCCACGATGTCGCCCTGGTGCAGCGTGTAGTCGCCGACGAACCGGCGGTACTCGCGCTTGCCGGGCACGTTGCCGATCCACTCCAGGGTCAGGTTGTCGGCGTCGAACGTGCCGGAGTTCTTGATGTGGTCCCAGATGCCGAGGATGACGCCGCGCAGCTCGTCGCGGATCCGTTCGTTGTCGTCGACCGTGTCGAGCTCGCCGCCCCACTCGATCCACCAGTAGTGCGCGCCGGAGTCGCCGCTGCGGATGATGCGGTGCTCGGGGATGGGGGTGCCCGAGATGTCGATGGCGCTCTCGGGCGCCACGTACTTCACGGGGTGCCCCAGGTCCTTCGTGTAGAACAGCAGCGTCGAGCCCAGGAACTCGCGCACCGCCTCCGGCGGCGCCCACTCCTCGCCGAACTCGGCGTGGCTCTCCTTGCCCAGCCGGTACCGCGCCCCGGCGAGGTGGCCCACGAGCCCGTCGCCGGTGCAGTCCAGGAAGACCGGCGCGGTGAACGTGGTCAGGATCTCCGACGCCATGGTCCAGCCGGTCACCGACTCGATGCGCCGGGCGTCGTCGGGCCCCGTGGCGCGCACCTCGCGGACGTCGGTGTTCAGGAAGAGCCGGATGTTCTGCTCGCGGCGCACGGTGTCCAGCACGACGTCGTCCCAGTAGACCGGGTTGCCCTCGGGGTTGCGGTACTGGTTCTCCACGTACATCTCGCCGATGATCCCGGTCTCCCGGGCCCACCGCTGGTTGCCGTGCGCGGTCGCCCCGCACACCCACACCCGCACCTCGGACGACGAGTTGCCGCCGAGCACCGGCCGGTTGTTGATCAGCACGACCTGCCGGCCCATCCGGGCGGCCGCGACGGCGGCACAGACGCCGGCGAGGCCCCCTCCGACGACGACGATGTCGGCTTCTACCGTCTGGGTGCGCATGTTCTCCTTGTTTCCTTGGTGCTGGTGGGTGTGCGGGGCGGGCGTGCGGGGCGGAGCGGGACTAGCCGTCGACGGCGAGGGCCTCGACCTCGTAGACCCGCGCGACGTCGGTGGCCGACGCCGACGGGTCGGTGACCAGCAGCCGCACCTGGTCGGCCGTGGCGGCGGGGAACGTGAGCGTGACCGTGCCCTGCGTGTTGCCGCTGACCTGGCCCACCGGGACCCAGCCGTCGGCCGTGTGCAGCTCGACGGAGAAGGCGCGCAGCACGTCGGCCGTGCCGGTGGCCTTGCTGTAGCCGCTGCGCACGCGGACCGTGTCGACGGCGGTGGGCGTGCCCCAGTCGGCCGTGAGCACCGGCTGGGCGTCGTCCAGGGCGGAGATCCAGCGGCTGGCGTCCGTGCAGGAGCCGTCGACCGCGAGCTCGCCGCCGGTGTCGGCGCGCAGCGTCGAGGACACGGTGACGTCCGCGCCCCGGGCCACGTTGATCCTCGTGGCCTCGCCGCGCAGGTCCGCCACGAGCTGGGCCGCGGTGGTGCCGTCCGGTGTACCGCCCGTGCGGGGGAGCGCGGCGTGGAAGAGCTGCCCGGCGCTCGGCACCGTGACGTAGAGCTGGTCCGTGCCGGTCGGCGCCGTCACCGCGCTCAGCCGCTGGGCGCCCGCCCGCGGCTCGCCCACGGTGCCGAACCGCCACGTGCTCTCGCCGCGCACCCGCTCGGCCCGCACGACGGCGCTCTGCTGGCCCGTCACGCAGGAGGTGGTCTCCACCACCGCGTACACCCGCGTGGTGGCACCGGCCGACGTCGTCTCGATGGCCGCCGACGTCTCGACGCCCGGGCCGAGGCCGGCCAGGTCGAGCACGGTCTCGCGCTGCCAGGCGGCTCCGTCCCAGCGGGCGTACCGGACGTCGTAGCCGTCGAACGCCGTGACGCCCTCGGTGCGGAACCGGTAGGCGATGCCGTCCAGCGTGTCACCGTGCACGGCGAGCTTCGCGGTCTGCAGCGCGGGCCAGTACGAGCCGATCTCCTCGCCCGCGGTGTACGGCTGGTAGATCACCGCGCCCGGCGTCGACGGCGTGATCGGGGTCGCGAGCGCGGAGCCCGTCACGTCCCGGAACGAGCCGTCGGCCGGGTCGTACACGGCGTACGAGCCCAGGTGCCGCGACGGGTCGGCGGGCCAGGGCCCCCACTCCCACAGCACGTGCACGCGCCCGTCCGTGCCGACCTTGAGGTCGTCCGGGTAGAAGGAGTGCGCAGGCGCGTCGGCGACCACCGCGACGCGCGACCACCTGCCGGCCGAGGTGTCGAAGCGGTACAGGTTGCCCGTCCGGGCCTGGCGCTGGTCCGCGCCGGCGCGGGCCATGACGTAGACGTCGCCGTCCGTGCCGCGGGCGGTCACGGGGTAGGTGATGGCGAGGTCCTGGTCGGGCATCTGCGCCGAGACGTCCACGAGCGAGGTGACGTCGCCCGGCGTGGTGGTGCGGAAGTAGTTCCACTGCTCGTGGTGCATGGAGACGAAGGCGTGCACGTGGCCGGCGCCGTCCACCACGATCGAGGGCTGGTTGTGGCCGTTGTCGTCCGCGAACGTGGCGCACGAGCCGTCGGCGAACCGCAGGCAGCCGTCGGTCCAGTCGCCGTCCGCCCCGCGTGCGGCCACGTGCACCTCGTGCGTCGCGGCCGTGGGGCCGGGCGCGTTGTAGGCGACATAGGTGACGCCGCCGACGACGTCGAGCGGCTTCCACCAGCCCGCCTGGTTGGACGAGTCGACGGTGAAGGGCAGCTGGTCGACCTGCGCGGCGTTCCGGGCCGCGGGCGCCGCGGCGGCCGACACGGGCAGGGCGGCGCCGATGGTCACTGCCGCCGCGAGGGCGGCCGTGACGGCGCGGGAGCCGGGGTTGTGGGGCCGGCGCATCAGTCGACCAGCTTCTGTGCTGCCGCGCCGGCCTTCTCCATGGCGGCCTTCGGCTCCGCGCTGCCCACCAGCACCGCCTGGACCTGCTCGGCGATGACGGTCTCGATCTGGGCGTACTGCGGGTAGACCCAGAACGGGTTGGTGGTGGCCGTGGCGGTGATCCGCTCGGCGAACTGTGCGCCGAACGCGTCGTCCGCCACCTCCGGCAGCGCCAGCGCCGACTCGGTGGCCGGCGGCAGGCCGCGCGCCGCGAAGTACTGCTTGGCGACCTCGACGTCCGACGTCATCCACTTCGCGAAGTCGGCGGCTGTCTCCGCGCCGTCCCCCTGGACGACCGCGAGGGCGCCGCCCCAGACCAGGGCGCGGGGCATGTCGCCGGCCGCGAGCACGGGGCGGGACCACGCCGTGAGCTTGTCCGCCAGCTTCTTGTCGGGCGACTCGCTCACGACGGCGTCGCGGCCGACGATCGCGTCGTCGTAGATCGCGGCGCGGCCCTGCGCGAACAGCGACCGCGCGTCGAACCGGTCGACGTCGGCCGCGATGAGGCCCTGGTCGTAGAGCGACTTGTACCAGGTGACGGCCTCGACGCTCGCGTCGTCGCCGATGGTGACCTTGCCGCCGTCGAGCAGCGGGCTGCCGAAGGTCTCCATCCAGATCAGCACGTCCTTGAGCTGCGCCGCCTTGGTGGACGCCGCGTACGGCACCACGCCGCCGCCGAGCTTTTTGAGGTCCTTGAGCGCGGCCTCGAACTCGTCGATCGTCGCGGGCGCGTCGCCGATCCCGGCCTGCTCCAGCAGGCCCGAGTTGGCGATGAGGCCGATCGCGCCGATGTTCCACGGCAGCCCGTACTGCACGCCGTCGAACTGCGACGCCGTGAGCCCCGCCTGCGTGTAGTCCGCGCCCTGCGCGAGCGGGCCGAGGTCCTGCAGCTTGCCCAGCGCGGCCAGCGAGCCGAGCCACGCGACGTCCACGTGCACGGCGCCCGTGACCTGGCCGCCCTTGACCTGCAGCGTGAGCTGGCTGATGTACTCGTTGTACGGGTAGGACACCTCCCGGACCTTGACGTCGTTGGCGTCCGCGTACTGGCCGAGCAACTCACGGATCGCCGGGGCGGCCGTCTCCTCGGTCAGCGACCAGGACGCGAAGCTGAAGTCGGTCCTGGCCCCGGCGGCCGCGGTGCTCGCGGCCTGCGGCGCGGCGGGGCCGGCCTCGGGCACACAGGCAGCCAGCGTGAGCGTGCCGGCGCCGAGGCCGAGCAGCTGCAGCAGGCGACGGCGGGACAGGGGGGTGGTGTCGAGGGCGGGGAAGGCAGGCATGGGAATCCTCCACGATGAGGGTCGGGCTTACGGGGACTGCGGGGGTGCGGCGGGTGGCGGCGGGTGGCCGCCCCGCGCCGTCAGCCCTTGACGGCGCCGGCGGTGAGGCCGCCGACCAGGTACTTCTGCAGGGCGATGAAGGCGATGGCCACCGGGAGCGAGACCACCAGCGAGGCGGCCATGAGCTCGGGCCAGGCGGTGGACGCCTCGCCCACGAACGTGTTCACGAGGCCGGGCGGCAGGGTCTGCTTCTCGGGGCCGGCGAGCGTGAGGGCGAAGATGAAGTCGTTCCAGCCGCGCACGAAGGCGAACAGCCCGGCGGCGATGAGGCCCGGGGCCGACAGCGGCAGCACGATCGCGTGGATGATCCGCAGCCGCGAGGCACCGTCCACGCGAGCCGCCTCGATGAGCTCGTCGGGGATAGTGTCGAAGAACCCCTTGAGCATCCACACGCACAGCGGCAGCGTGAACGTGGTGAAGCTCAGCACCAGCGCGGTGTAGGTGTTCAGCAGGCCGTACGCGCTGAACAGCGAGTACAGCGTCACCAGCAGGAGCGCCTGCGGGAACATCTGCGAGGCCAGCACGAAGTACATGAGCGACCGGCGCCCGCGGTAGCGGAACTTGGAGAACGAGTAGCCCATGTACGCCGAGACCAGCACGGACAGCACGGCGGTGAGCACCGAGACCAGCAGGCTGTTGCGCAGGTAGACGAACAGCTGCTCGTTGCCGGCCAGGGCGGCGAACGCGTCGAGCGTCGGCGCGGCGGGGAACAGCCGGGGCGGGTAGGCGAAGACCTGCTCGCGCGGCGTGAGCGCGGTGGCGAGCAGCCAGTAGACCGGCAGCAGGGCGAACCCGCCGCAGACCACCACGGCGGCCCAGGCGGAGATCCGCACCCCGCGGCGCTCGGAGCGCAGCGCGCCACGGCGCACCCTGCGGACCGGGGCGGGGGAGTCCGGCAAGGCCGGCGGACGGTGGGCGGGCGTGCGGGTCGGCGTCAGTGCGCTCACTTGCCCTCTCCCTTCTCGGAGAAGCGGATGTACACGACGACGAGGCCCATCAGGAGGACCATCCAGAGCAGGCCGAGCGCACCGGCGCGCCCGAGGTCGAACCCGTGGAAGGCGGTCTCGTAGACGGCGGTCGCGAACGTCTGCGTGGCGCCGGCCGGGCCGCCCCCGGTGAGGACGTAGATGATGTCGAAGTGCTGGAAGTTCCAGATGAGCTCCAGCAGCAGCACCAGGCCGACGATGCCCTTGACCTGGGGCAGCGTGATCGAGAAGAAACGGCGGACCGTGCCGGCGCCGTCCATCTCCGCGGCCTCGTGCAGCTCGCGGGGCACCGTCTGCAGGCCGGCCAGGAGCATGACCATCATCCAGGGGAAGGACTGCCAGGTCTTGGCCACCACGACCGCCGTCATGGCGGTGCCGGGCTGCGCGAGCCAGGCCACGGGCCCGTCGATCAGGCCGAGCGTCTCCAGGAGCGCGTTCAGCACGCCGTAGTTGGCGTTGAAGATCCACATCCACAGGAACGAGACGACGACGCCGGGCACGAGCCAGGGGATGAGCATGAGGCCGCGCAGCACCTTGGCGCCGCGGATGCGGGTGTTCAGGGCGAGGGCCAGGGCGAAGCCGATGACGAACGGGAAGACCGTCGTGCCGACCGTGAAGACCAGGGTCTGCCCCAGCAGCCGGGGGAAGTCGCCGGTCAGGACGTCGACGATGTTCGCCAGGCCCACGAACGTGCGGCCCGGGACGACCAGGCTCTGCTCGAAGAACGCCGTCACGAGCGCCGCGACGAGCGGGTAGAGCACCACGCCGAGCAGCAGGGCGCCACCGGGCAGGAGCAGGAGCAGGGCGAACTGACCGTCGGTGAGCCGCCGCGGTGGCGAATGTGAATTAGTGTGCTGAAGAGTTTCAAAATGTGAAGCTGACATCGCTGATGTTCCTCGTCGTCGAGGGCGGGCGGCTGGTGCGACCGCAACAATGGCCGATGCTGTGCGGTTCTGTCAATCAGGGGTCCGGAGTGTGTCACGTGTCGAGCGGGCAGGGTTAACAGAAGATCACACAATGAATCATGAAATGAGCGCAAAGAAGGAGCCCGCCGCGCCGACCAGGGTCGGGTGCGACGGGCTGACCTGCGGGTCTGCGCTAGTACGCCGGCGGCGCCGTCGTCGGGAACAGGGGCCGGGGCGGTGCCTGCTCGCGTGGCGACGGGAAGGTGACCGGCAGGCGCGCCGGGAACCGCATCCACGGGCTGGTGGCCCACTCGACCTTGTCCGGGTCGCCGTCGAGCGTGACCTGGAGGCGCTGCAGCAGCTCGGCGACCGCGATCCGCGAGACCACACGGCCCAGGCGCGGCGCGGGGCAGCGGTGGGCGCCGGCGCCGAACGACAGGTAGGCGCGGTTGCCGACGGTGTCCCACGGGTCGTCGGACTGGACAAGCGGGTCATGGTTGGCGGCGTGCACGGCCACGACCACCGGGTCGCCGCGCTGGATCAGCTTCCCGTCGATCACGGTGTCGCGCACCGCGAACCGCGGCATGAGGTTCGGGTTGGTCGTGGAGCGCCACAGCACCTCGTCGAGCGCGTCGTCGATGTGGAGCCGGCCGCCCGAGATGCGGTGCGAGAACCGGGGGTCGCTCAGCACCAGCACGAGGGTCTGGGCGATCCACGCCATGAGCGCCTCGGTCGCGGCGGCGGTGATCGCCGTCAGGGTCTGGGCCCGCTCCAGGTCGTGCTCGAAGTTGTCGTGCACCGACAGCACCCCGGCGATGTCCCGGGTGCCGCGCTCGCGGCTGTAGGCGATGTGCCCCGTGACGATCTCCCGGAGCTCGTCGGTCAGGGCGCGGGCGTCGGCCCCCGCCTCGAAGATCGCCCGGGTGATCTCCTGGAGGCGCTGCGCCTGCGTGGGCTCCAGGCCGTCCAGCTCGGACAGCACCAGGAACGGGACCACTGCGGCGTACTCGGCGACCAGGTCTGCCCGGCCGCGGTCCTCGAAGCGGTCGATGAGCATGCCGCACAACCGCCGCGAGATGGCGCCGGCGCGGGCCTCGTCGATCTGCTCCAGCGCGTCGTCGACCGGCGGGCGCAGGCGGGCGTGCTTGGGGCCGTCGGCGTCGGCCAGGGTGGGCTTGGGGGTCTTGGCGAGCACCAGGTGCAGCGTCGAGGTGGGGCCGAGCAGGCCCGCGCCGTGCCCGTTCCAGATCGACGGGTCCTTGATGAAGGTGCGGTCGTCGCGCAGCATGCCCACCGCCGCGGAGTGCCCCAGCACCAGCCAGGCGGGGACGCCCGGCTCCAGGTCGACCGGGGCGATCGAGCCCCACCGCGTCCGCAGCCGCTCGTACACCGCGTTCGCGTCGGCGGCCGACGTGGTCTCCGCCAGCAGCGTGCGTGCGGTCGTGTCGCCCAGCCGCAGTGCTGGGCCCGACGGCGGTGATGCGGTCACGTTTCCCCTCTCGTGGGCGGCCCGGCCCGGGTCGTGGTGACACCGGGCACAGGCCCTCGCTCGGGATGCTAACCGCGAGCGGACCGGCATTGCCAGTAGCAATGCCGCAGGTCACGATCAGGTCCGCCGCCCCAGGTCGCTTGTCGCCGCCCGGCCGGATGGGCAGGATGTGCCCTATGCCCCAGGCCACCCCGCTGCTTCGACTTCTCAACGTGCTGCTCGCCCCCGGGCTGCGCACCCGCAAGGACCCGGACGCCGTCTTCGAGCGCCTGCTCGCCGACGCCCAGAGCGGCCGCGTCGCGCTCGGCGACGACGAGCTCGCGGCGCTGGACGGGCTGCGCCTGCTCCTGGCCGACCATGCCGCCAACCCCGACCTGAGCGGCATGGGCTGGTCGAGCACGCAGAGCCAGATCCGGACCCGCCTGACCAACCGCGCGATCGTCCGCGACGTCCAGGCGAGCCGCCCCGAGGTGCGGGACGAGCCGGTGACGGCGCCCGTGTTCGTCGTCGGGCTGCCGCGCACCGGCACGACGCTGACGTACAACCTGATCGCCCGGCATCCCGGCAACCGCGGCCCCAAGCTGTGGGAGATGGACAACCTGGGCCTGCCGCGCCCGCAGGCGGAGCGCGAGAAGCTGATCGCGCAGGCGCGCAAGCGCTACGCGACGGTGGCCAGGCTGAGCCCCGTGTGGGGGCACCTGCACCCGCTGGTCGCCGACAGCGAGGAGGAGGACTTCATGCTGCGCGCCCACACCGAGATGTACGCGACGTGGGGCCCCGCGCCGCGCTATCTCGACTGGGTGGCGAACGCCGACCTCACCGAGGACTACCGGTTCCTGCGCAACGCGCTGCAGGTCATGGCCGCGGGCGAGGCCCCGGAGCGCTGGGTGCTCAAGCACCCCATGGACCTGTGGCGCATGCCGGAGATCCTGGCGGCGTTCCCGGGGGCGCGCTTCGTCTGGACGCACCGCGCGCCGGCCGCCACGGTCGCGTCCGGCTGCTCCATGGCCGAGGCGACGCAGGTCATGTACATCAAGCCCGGTCGCATCGACCTGGAGCGCATCGGCCAGGAGTGGCTGGACATCTCGGCCCGCGGCGTGGAGCGCGCCGTCGCCCTGCGCGAGCAGCTGCCCGACGACGCCGTGATCGACGTCGTCTATGACGACCTGATGAAGGACCCCGAGACCGTGGTGCACGGCCTGTTCGAGAACCTGGGCCTGGAGTGGGGCGCGACGGACGACGCGAACCTGGCCGCGGCCCTCGACCGCAGCGGCCACCGCCCGCACGCGTACTCGCTGGAGCGCTACGGCCTGGACGAGGCGCAGGTGGCCGAGGCGTTCTCGGCCTACAGGATCCCGGCCTCCGTCCTCGGCTGACCGGCGGTCATGAAGGCGGCGACGCCCATGTCGGAGCTCACGGCGCGGGCGGCGTCGTCCGCCGCGCGGGCGGCGGACTCGACGGCCTGGCGCTGGGCCTCGGGGGCGACGACGACGTGCCAGGGCCGGGTGCCGCCGGGCAGCTCGACGAGCGCGGCGATGGTGTCGGCAACCGCCCGGGGGTCCTCCGGCATCGCCGTCTGGCGTTCGGTCAGCTCTGTGACGAAGCGCCCCATGCCCTCGCCGTAGGCGGACAGCCGGGCCGTGTCCGCGGGCGAGACGGCGTTGTTCCCGATGCTGGTGGGGTAGGGCGCGGGCTCGACGAGGACCGACTCGACGCCGAACGGCGCGAGCTCGTGGCGCCACGCCTCCGTGAGGCTGCCGAGCGCTGCCTTGCTCGCGGCGTACAGGCCGCTGTACGGGAGGGTCACCCGGCCCGAGATCGAGCCGATCTGGACGAGTGCCCCGTGGCCCTGCTCCCGGAGGTGGGGGAGGGCCGCCCGGTTCACCCGGAGCGCGCCGAGCACGTTGACGTCGAGCTGGCGCGCCGCCTCGTCGGCGGAGAACGCCTCGAGCGGCCCGGGGAAGATCGAGCCCGCGTTGTTGACGACGACGTCGAGCCGCCCCGCCGTCCGGAGCACCGTGTCGACCGCGCGGTCGGCGGAGGCCTGGTCCGTCACGTCGAGCTCGACGACCCGCAGCTCGAGCCGCTCGTCCGCGGCGAGCGTCGTCAGCTCGGCGGAGGCCCGTTCGTTCCGGTCGTGGACGCCGCGCAGCGCGGCGAACACCTGGTGGCCGCGCCGGGCCAGGGACTCCACGGTCAGCCGGCCGAAACCGGAGCTCGCCCCGGTCACCAGCACCACGCGCGGCTCAGCAGTGGTCATGTCGTTCATCAGCATCTCCATCACTCAAATGGGGCGGCACCCCGCTTAGGTTCAAGATATGGAGGGGCACCCCGTTTGTCAACGAGCCGCCCGGCTACGATGAGGAGGAAAACTCGCCTCGACCACTGGTTGGAGCTCGTGTGACAGAGATCTCGGCCGCCCCGGCGGCACCGGCGCGACCGCTGCGTGCGGACGCCCGGCGCAACTACGACCGCATCCTGGCGGCCGCCGGGGCCGAGGTGGCGCGGTCCGGGGCGAACGCGTCGCTCGAGGAGATCGCCCGGCAGGCAGGCGTCGGTTCCGCCACCCTGCACCGCCACTTCCCGACCCGGCAGGCGCTGCTCGAGGAGGTCTTCCACGACCGTGTCGAGGCGCTGTGCGTCCAGGCCCGGGAGCTCGCGGCGGGCGACGACCCGGGTGAGGCCCTCGTGACCTGGCTGCGAGCGGTGGCCGTCTACGGCGCGACCACGCGCGGTCTCGCTGCTTCGCTGATGATGGGCCCGCCCCACCCGCCGTCGGGTGCGGGCTGCGGGTCGATGCTGCTCGACGCCGGCGGCGAGCTGCTGCGGCGCGCCCAGGGCGCCGGTGCGGTGCGGCCCGAGACCACGATGGTCGACCTGCTGACCCTCGTCAACGCCGTGTCGCTGGTCACCGAGGGGGCCGCCGACGCGGCGGACGAGGCCGTCCGGCTCGTCTCCCTCGCGATCGACGGGGTCCGGCCGCTGCCCGTCTCCGGGCCGGCGGCCTGACCGGTGCCGGTGGGACCACCGGCGCCGGCCGCGGGGATCAGCGGGCCGCCGGTCCCGGCGGGAACTCGGGGCGCTCGAAGGCGTCGCGGATCCGCAGGCGGATCGTCGCGTCCAGCGCCTGGAGCTTCTTGGACGCACCCCGCTCGGTCACGTCCGAGATGTCGGTGACCACGTAGCCGATGTCGCCGCGCGTGGCGAGCATCTGGCCCTCGATGTTGGCGCCGTGGTCCGCGAAGATCTGGTTCACGGTGGCCAGCACGCCCGGCACGTTGCGGTGCAGCAGCTTGATGCGGCCCACGCCCGTGTGCTCGAGCTGGAGGTTCGGCAGGTTGACGCTGAGCATCGTCGACCCGGTCGTCACGTAGTCGCTGAGCTTCTTGGCCACGAACTGGCCGATCGCCTCCTGCGCCTCCTCGGTGGAGCCGCCCACGTGCGGCGTGAGGATCACGTTCGGCAGGCCGCGCAGCACCGACTCGAAGGCGTCGCCGCGCTTCTTGGGCTCCTCCGGGAAGACGTCGACGGCGGCGCCCGACAGGTGTCCGGAGGTGATGCGCTCCGCCAGCGCGTCGACGTCGACCACGAACCCGCGGCACAGGTTGAGGAAGATCGCGCCCGGCTTCATGCGGGCGAACTGCTTCTCGCCGAACAGGCCGGCGTTCCCGGAGCGGCCGTCCACGTGCAGCGTGACGATGTCCGCGGTCTCCAGGAGCTCGTCCAGGGTCTCGACGCGGCGCGCGTTGCCGAGCGCCAGCTTCTCGGCGGTGTCGAAGAAGATGACCGACATGCCGAGGTTCTCGGCGAGCACGGAGAGCTGCGAGCCGATGTTGCCGTAGCCCACGATGCCGAGGGTACGGCCGCGCACCTCGTGCGAGCCGTCCGCCGACTTGTCCCACACACCGGAGTGCAGGGCGCGGTCGCGCTCGGTCATGCGGCGGGTCAGGGAGATGATCTCCGCGATCGCCAGCTCCACCACGGAGCGCGTGTTGGAGAACGGCGCGTTGAACACCGCGACGCCGCGGTGGGCGGCCGCCGTCAGGTTGATCTGGTTGGTGCCGATGCTGAAGGCACCCACGCCGACCAGGCTGTCGGACTCGGCCAGCACCCGCGCGGTCACCTCGGTCTTGGACCGGATCCCGAGGAGCTGCACACCGTCGAGGGCGGCGATCAGCTCGTCCTCGTCGAGGGCTCCCTTCCGGTAGTCGACCTCGTACCCGGCCGACTCGAGGATCGGGACGGAGGTGGGGTGGACGTTCTCGAGGAGAAGGGCTCGCTGCACGCACCCATGGTGCGCCAGGGTGCGGGCGAGCGACAAACGGATGGGGGCCACGTCCCGCCTGCTGGGACGGCAGGTGGACGGGGCCCCGCGGTCAGAACCCCTCGGGCAGGTCGCGGGCGTGCAGCACCACGAGGCGCTGCGTCGGCCGGGTCATCGCCACGTAGAGGTCGCTGGTGCCCCCGGCGCCCTCCGCGATCGCGGCGGGCTCCACCAGCACGACGGCGTCGAACTCCAGGCCCTTGGTCTCGCGCGGGCTGAGCACGGTCACCTGCGCGTCCTCGGGACGCTGGGCCGCGAGCCGGCCGGCCTCCTCGGCGCCGACGGCGTCGGCCAGCGCCCCGGCCACTGCGTCGGCCAGCCGCGCCACGTGGGCCGGCGGCGCGACGACGGCCACGCGGCCGGCGTCGGGCCCCACGAATTCCTTGACCAGGCCGACGGCCGCGGTGACCACGGCGTCGTCCGGCACCGCCTCCGGCCCCGGCGCGGTGCGGACCGCGTCGAGGGAGCCCTCGACGTCGCGCGCCGCCCGCAGGTCGGAGACCGGCAGCCAGGCCGCCCGCGCGACCCGCTGGGCGGTGTCGGCCACGGTGGCCGGCGTGCGGTAGGAGACGGTGAGCTCGGCGAGCCGCCAGCCGTCGCGCAGCAGCGGCGTGAGCATGCGGTCCCAGCTGCGGGCACCGGCCGCCGACGAGGTCTGGGCGACGTCGCCGACGATGGTCATCGAGCGCGTCGGCACCCGGCGCACCAGCGCCCGCCAGGCCATCGGGGACAGCTCCTGCGCCTCGTCGACCACCACGTGGCCGTAGGTCCAGGACCGGTCGGCGGCGGCGCGCTCCGCCGTCGTGAGCGACGGGCCGGTCGCGGCGAAGCGGGAGGCGAGCGTCTCGGCGTCGACCAGGCCGCCGCCCGCGCCCGTGGCGGAGAGCACGTTGCGCGCGTACTCGAGCTCCTGGGCCCGCTCGGCCTCGCGGAGCTGGGCCTCGGCCCGCGCCAGGGAGTCGTCCTCGCCCAGCAGCTCGTACGCCTCGTCCAGGATCGGTACGTCCGACTCGGTCCACGGCGCGCCCGGGTCGCGGGCCAGCAGGCGCCGCTCGCGCTCGGACAGCTCCGGCGCGGCCTCGGCCAGCCGGTGCGGCTTGGCGTACAGGTCGGAGACGAGCCGCTCCGGCGTGATCGGCAGCCAGGCGATGTTGAGCGCCACGCGGACGTCGCGGTCGGAGCGCAGGTCCTCGACCACGGAGGCGCGGTCCTCGGCCGACAGCGGCGCGCCGTCGAAGTCGCGGTACTGGTCGGCCAGCCGCCCGAGCATGTCGCGCACGAACGACGCGCGCGCCAGGTTGTGCGGCTTGTGCGTGCGGCGGGCGCGGGCGATCGCGTCGGCGACGTCGCGGGGGTGGATCACGAAGTCGTGCCCCTCGACCCGCACCTCGACCGGGTGCCGCGGCACGCGCTCGCGCGCCCGCACGGCCCGGCGGATCACCTTGCGCCACAGCAGCAGGCCCTTGAGCCGGGCCACCTGGCCCTCGTCGACCCCGGTCGCCCGGACCCCCGGCAGCAGGCTGCCGATCGTGGTGGACACCACGCCGGTCTCGCCGAGGGAGGGCAGCACCTGGTCGATGTACCGCAGGAAGGCGCTGGAGGGGCCCACGACCAGCACGCCGGAGCGCTCCAGCAGGCGCCGGTGCGCGTACAAGAGGTAGGCGGCGCGGTGCAGCGCGACCGCGGTCTTGCCCGTGCCCGGCCCGCCCTGGACCACGAGCGCCCCGGTCAGGTCGGAGCGGATGATGCGGTCCTGCTCGGCCTGGATGGTCGCGACGATGTCCGTCATCCGGCCCGTACGGCCCTGGGCCATCGCCGCCAGCAGCGCGCCCTCGCCGGACAGCGCGTCGGCGTCGATCTCGGCATCGAGGTCCAGGACCTCGTCCTCCAGGCCGGTCACCGCGCGGCCCTTGGTCACCAGGTGCCGACGCCGCCGGACGTCGCCCGGGTGCAGCGCCGTGGCCCGGTAGAACGCCTCCGCGGCCGGCGCGCGCCAGTCGGTGAGCATCGAGCGGTGCTCGGCGTCCGTCAGGCCGATGCGTCCCACGTACCTCGTCGCACCGTCGGACAGGTCCAGCCGGCCGAAGACGAGGCGGTCCTCGACCGCGTCGAGCTGCGCGGCCCGGTCCTCGTACATGGTCGCGAACGCGTCGCGCTCGCTGCGGTTCTGGTGCGTCCCGGAGGCGCCCTCCAGGCGCACGTTCCGTAGCCGGTTCGCGGTGGTGCCGCGCAGGGTGTCCAAGCGGACGTACATCGTGTCGACGACTGCTTGCTCGTGGGCCAGCTCGCCCGCGATTCCCGTCACGCCCTACCTCCGTGTTTCACCAGCGAGCCTCCGACTTCCACCCGCGAGTTCTCTCCGGTCGCAATCAACCGGCCGACCATTATTGCTCACCCGTCGGCCTGTCCGCTGACAGGGCGTCGTCACGCTGGATAGGATCGCCGCCATGGCACCGGGCGGAGCGGGTTCTGCGAGGCCCTCAGGCGGGCCCGGCCCCGAGGCGCGCCCGGCCCGGCTCGACGGTCCGATATCGGTGCTGCTGGTCGAGGACGACGACGCCGACGCGTTCCTCGTGAGCGAGCTCCTTGCCGACGCCGACGTGGATTCCGACCTGCGCGCGGACCTGCACCGCGCACGCTCCGTCGACGAGGCCCTCAACATCCTGTCCATGGTCGCCGTGGACTGCCTGCTCCTCGACCTGGGCCTGCCCGACGCCGAGGGGCTGGGCGCCCTGCGCCGCGTCATGGCCGGCATCGAGGTGCTGCCGGCGCAGCCCGCCGTCGTGGTGCTCACCGGGAACACGGCACACGACCTGGGCTCGGCCGCCGTCGCCAACGGCGCCGACGACTACCTGGTCAAGGGCGAGGTGGACGGCGACGGGCTGGCCCGCTGCCTGCGCTACGCCACGCTGCGCCGGCGCTCGGCCGCCCAGCAGATCGCGCTGTTCCGCAGCGAGGTGCGCGCCGCCGAGACCACGCGCCTGGAGCGTGCCCTGCTGCCCAAGGAGCTCGTCACCGACGAGCGGGTCTCCGTCATGGTCGGCTACCTGCCCGGCGGCAACGGCCTGCTCGGCGGAGACTTCTTCGACACCGTGGAACGCCCCGACGGCACCCTGGTCACCGTCATCGGCGACGTCGCCGGGCACGGCCCGGACGAGGCGGCGCTCGGCGCCGCGATGCGCACCGCCTGGCGCACGCTCGTGCTGGCCGACACCCCCGCCGACGACGTCCTGCCGCTGCTCGAACGGGTGCTCCTGGCCGAACGCGGACGGCCCGAGGTGTTCGTCACCATCTGCCAGGCCGTGATCTCGCCCGACCGCTCGCACATGGACGTCTACCTCGCCGGGCACCTGCCGCCGCTGCTCGTGGTGCCGCGGACGCCCGCCGGCCGGACCGCGCCCGTGACCCACCAGTGCGAGGAGCTGCCGTCCTCCGACCGCGGCCGCGCCCTGGGCATCCCCGTCGAGGGCAGCTGGACCGCCCACCGCGTACACCTGCCCGAGGTGTGGACCGCCGTCCTCTACACCGACGGGCTCGTCGAGGCGGCCGTCGGCGCCGACCCCGAGGGCACGCCGATCCTTCCGCCCAGCGCCCACGGGCGCATGCCGCGCCTGGGGGCGCACGGCCTGCGCAGCGTCGTCGAGCACGAGATGGACCAGGGCACCGACGAGGTCGTCACCCGCGTGCTGCGCCGCGTGCGCGCCCTGCACGGCGGCCCCCTGGTCGACGACGCCGCGCTGCTGTTCGTCGGCTGGGCCGGCGCCGGCGCCACCGAACCGGGGGAGCGCACCTCGACCCTGGCCGACTCGGTGGAGTGGTCGCGGGCATGACGCTAGTGCCGGACGAGCACCGGTTCACCGGTGTGTCGATGCGCCGCCGCCTCGCCCGCCTGCTCGGCGCCGTCGCGGCCATGCTCGTGCTGGCGCTCGCGGTCGCGGTGCTCGCCCTGGTCCAGTCCCGCAGCCTGGACGCCCGCGCCGACGGCCCCTACTACCGCGCCCTGGTCGACGGCGAGCGGGCCTCCGTGGCGCTCGCCGACGCCGACGCGTCGGTGAGCGCCTACCGCGCCACCTGCGACGAGGCCGCGCTGGAGCCCTGGACCCGCGCCGTCGGGGCGAGCGGCCGCATCATGCTCCTGGCCGACGTCGAGCGCCGCGCGCTGGCCTCGGACGCCGAGGTGCTGCAGGCCTACGAGGAGGCCGTGCGCCGCACCGACGCCTGGTTCGACGAGTACGCCGAGCCCGTGGTCGCGGCCGTCGAGGCAGCACCGGCCGGCCAGATGGCCTGCCAGATGGAGCTGCTCAGCACCGCCCCGCCGATCGCGCGGGGCGACGCGCTGTACGAGGCCGCCAACGACGCCGTCTCCCGGTACCTGGCCGAGCTGAGCGCGCAGCGCGACGAGGTCGTGGACACCCGCGCCGTCTGGGAGCGGCTGCTGCTGGGCGCCGTGGCGACGCTCGTGCTCGTGGTCGTACTGATGGGCACCATGATGTGGCTCGCCCTGGAATCATGGGTGATCCGGCCGCTCACGGAGCTCACCGCCGCCGTCCGCGTGGTCAGCAGCGGCGTGCTCGGGCGGGAGATCCGGCCCGCCGGCACGGGGGAGGTCGCCCTGCTGGCCATGCACGTGGAGACCATGCGCCGCGAGCTGGTGCACCAGGTGGAGGAGATCCGGCTGTCGCACCAGGAGGTCGAGAACGCGCACACCCTGCTCAGCGAGCAGGCCCGCGAGCTCGAGCGGTCCAACCGCGACCTGGAGCAGTTCGCCTACGTGGCGTCGCACGACCTCCAGGAGCCGCTGCGCAAGGTCGCGAGCTTCACGCAGCTCCTGCAGAAACGGTACGGCGGCTCGCTCGACGACCGCGCCGACCAGTACATCGAGTTCGCCGTGGACGGCGCCAAGCGCATGCAGCGGCTCATCCAGGACCTGCTGAGCTTCTCGCGCGTGGGCCGCACGGGAGTACCGCGCGAGGACGTCGAGCTGGAGGGTGTGCTGACCGCGGCGCTCGCGGAGCTGTCCGATCGGATCAGGGCCGCGGACGCCGAGATCGTGCACGACCCGATGCCCGTGGTGCACGGCGAGCGCGCGCTGCTCCAGCAGATCTTCGTCAACCTGATCGGCAACTCGCTCAAGTTCCGGGACCCCGACCGGCCGCCGAGCGTGCGGATCGAGGTGCGCAGCATGCGTGCGCACTGGGAGATCTCGGTGGTGGACAACGGCATCGGCATCGACGCCCAGTACGCCGAGCGGGTGTTCGTCATCTTCCAGCGGCTGCACTCGCGCGAGCAGTACGCGGGTACCGGGATCGGTCTCTCGCTGGTCAAGCGGATCGTCGAGTACCACAAGGGCCGCATCTGGATCGAGCCGGCCGACGGCGGCGGCACCATCGTGCGGTTCACGCTGGCCCGGCGGCAGGGCCAGCCCGGCACGGGGCGCCTTTCGACCGAACGGGCGCAGTCGACTACGCTTCAATGAGGCGGCCTGACCAGGGCCGACGGCGGGCCGCGACGAGGGGGCCCGGCGATGCCGACATCATGGGACAGGTACGGGCCGGGTGGTCAACGTGAGCGGTCAGAAGGTGATGGAGATCCTCCTCGTGGAGGACGACCCGGGCGACGTCCTGATGACGCGGGAGGCCTTCGAGGACCACCGCGTCCCGAACAACGTCTCCGTGGTGGGCGACGGCGTGAGCGCGCTGGAGTTCCTGCGCAAGCAGGGCCAGTACGCCCAGGCGCCGACCCCCGACCTGGTGCTCCTGGACCTCAACCTGCCCAAGATGGACGGGCTCGAGGTGCTCGCCGTCGCCAAGGGGGACCCCATGCTTCGGCACATCCCGGTGGTCGTGCTGACCACGTCGGACGCCCAGGAGGACGTCGTCGGCTCGTACTCGCTGCACGCCAACGCGTACGTGACCAAGCCGGTCGACTTCGACCGGTTCATCGACGTGGTGCGCCGGATCGACGACTTCTTCGTCTCCGTGGTGCGCCTGCCCGGCCGCTGAGCCGGACCTTCTCGCGACGCTCAGGGCGTAACGGGAAGACACCCGGCCCTCGTTGCGTTGGACGAGAGCAGACACCCTTTCGGATCGGGTGATCGGCAGTACTCCGACGAGCGAGGGAGCGCACGTGCTTGACCCCCAGGGCATCTACGACGTCGACGAGGCAGCGGTGGAGCGCACGCTGGGTCGCAGCGTGCCCGGCAGCTCCGACGGACCCGTCATGTTGCACGCCGTCCGCGGTTTCGTGGACGCCGGCAGCGCGGGCGACCTCGCCGTCGAGCACCTGATCGACGAGTTCCGCGTGGAGCGTCTGGTGACGTTCGACGTGGACCAGCTGCTGGACTACCGCTCCAAGCGGGTGACCATGACGTTCGACTCCGACCGGTGGGCCGACTACCAGGCCCCCTACCTCGCCGTCGATCACCTGACCGACGCCGAGGGCACCGGGTTCCTGCTGCTGCACGGCGCCGAGCCGGACCTGCAGTGGGAGCGCGTGGTCGCGGCGCTGACCCAGCTCGTGGAGCGCTTCAACGTGAGCCTCGTGGTGGGCGTGCAGGGCATCCCGATGGGGCTGCCGCACACCCGCCCGCTGTCGCTGACGGCGCACGCGACCCGGCCCGGCCTGGTCGACGACTACACCTCGTGGTTCGGCAGCGTGAAGGTGCCGGGCTCGCTGGCGGCGCTCCTGGAGTATCGCCTGGGCGAGTCGGGGCACGACGCGCTCGGCTTCACCGTGCACGTGCCGCACTACCTCGCGCAGTCGCAGTACCCGCCGGCCACGGTCGTCGGGCTGCAGCACATCGAGCGCGCCACCGGGCTGGACCTGGCGATCGGCGGGCTCGAGGAGGCCGCGACCGACGCCAAGATCGAGGTGGAGAAGCAGGTCGCGGAGTCCTCCGAGATCGCCGCCGTGGTCAAGGCGCTGGAGGAGCAGTACGACGCGTTCGCCCGCTCGATCGGCCGCCCGAGCCTGCTCGCGGAGACCACGCCGATCCCGAGCGCCGACGAGCTCGGCGCGGAGTTCGAGCGATTCCTCGCACAGCAGAACGGCGAGTGAGCGCCGTTCCAGGTGACTTCGCGGACCGGTGTGTCATAGCTGCGGCAGAAATGTGCGTGTTCCGTGGCACATTTGAGTGGTCCATGCCACACTGGCGCACGTTGCAGTGACGTACCAAGGCCACGTCCGCCGTGTCGTGAGCAAGTCGGGAAAGCATTGCGGCACGGGGGCGGGCAACGGGCTCGCCGTCGGATCCCGGACGGAAGGTCGAAGGACAGCATGGCGCAGGGTTCTGTGAAGTGGTTCAACGCGGAGAAGGGCTACGGGTTCATCGCCCAGGACGGCGGCGGCGCCGACGTCTTCGTGCACTACTCCGCAATCCAGTCCAACGGGTACCGGTCTCTCGAGGAGGCCCAGCGGGTCGAGTTCGAGATTACGCAGGGTCCCAAGGGTCCGCAGGCGGAAGCAGTCGTGCCGCTCTGACGTAACTCGTGAGAAGGGCCGTGCTCCCTCGGGGGAGCGCGGCCCTTCTTGCGTGCCCGCTCAGGCCGTCTCGGGAGCCGGGGTCGCCAATGGCGCCGCCGTGCCGGCGAACGCCGTGGCGTCCTCCCCCGCCAGCAGGGTGGCGGGCACCGCCAGGGTCCGCAGGGCGCGCCCCAGGCGCGGGTCACGCAGGTCGGGTTGCCGGGCGTCGCCGTTCTCGTCCTCGGGCACGTCCTCGGGCAACCTGCGGACGGCCGCGAGGACCAGGTTGCCGTACCGGCGGCCCTTGAGGATCGCGGGCTCGGCGACGGCGGCCAGGCGGCCCTGCGCGGCGGCGTCGGGGCCGAAGGCGGCGGCGAGGCTCGCGACCTCGCGCCGGGCCGTGGTCAGCGGTGGGCGGTCGGCGCAGTTGACCAGCAGCATGCCGCCGGGCCGCAGCACCCGGTGGGCCTCGGCCGCGAACCCGGTGCCCACCAGGTGCTCCGGGGTGCGGTCGCCCGCGAACACGTCGCGCACCACGACGTCGTAGGAGGCGTCGCGCGCGGAGGCCAGGGCGCGGCCGGCGTCGTCGGCCCGCAGGCGCAGCAGGGGCGAGCGCGGCAGGGCGAACCAGTCGCGCACGAGCTCCAGCAGGCGTGGGTCCAGGTCGACGCCGAGCTGGCGGGAGCCGGGCCGCTCGTGCTCCACGTGCCGGGCGAACGCGCTGCCGGCCGCGCCGAGGTGGAGCACGCGCAGCGGTCCGGGCGGCAGGAGCGCCACGAACGCGGCCATCTGCTGCATGTACTCGAAGTCGAGAAAACCGGGGTCGGCGAGGTCCAGGCTGGAGCTCGGCACGCCGTTGACGTGCAGCGTCACCCGCTGCGGGAAGTCGGGGTCGCGCACCACCTCGGCGGTGCCGGTGCTGATCGGCACGGGGCCGACGGGCAGCTCGGCGGGGAGTGTCAGTGGTGCGGAGGAGGATGGGCGGCGTCGGGCGGAGCGGCGGGCCATGAGGACAGTCTCTCCCGGACCAGCGGCCCGCTTGACAGGATAGAACGTATGTTCGATAGTGTCGCACAAGGGGTTCGATCGGAGGTTCGAGATGGGCACCATGCAGTCTCAGAGCGGTCGGGATGTGGTCTCGGCACGCATGCTCGTGCCGCGCGCCGTCCCGCCGGGGGTCAGTGCGCTCCTGCGCAAGGCGGACGCGGAGCTCGCCGAGGCGGCGCGCTCCGCCGACCCGGGGGACCGGTTCGTGCACGCGCACCTCGCGGCGATCCGCGCTGCCGCTGCCGTCGTGGCCCTGCGTGGCCGCCCGTCGGCGCGCTCCGGAGCGCGTACGGTGTGGGACATGCTCGCGCACGCCGAGCCGGACCTCGCGGCCTGGTCGGGCTACTTCGCCTCCGGCGCGCCCCTGCGGGCGGCCGTGGACGCCGGTCGCCCGGAGCAGGTCGAGCCCGCACGGGCGGACGAGCTGCTCGCGTGCGCCGAGGACTTCCGGGACGAGGTCGCGATGCTCGTGGACCCGCAGGCCGGGTTCGCGACCCAGCGGCTGTCCCTGGTGCCCGAGGCCTCCTGACAGGCGCAACAGCAAGAACGGAGCACGTTCGTGAGCAAGGGGCCGCGGTCAGCGGCGGCAAGGCGGGACTGGGGGTCGGACGAGTCCGGCTGCTCGGTGCTGCACCTGGACATGGACGCGTTCTTCGCGTCGTGCGAGCTGGCCCGGCGGCCCGAGCTGCGGGGCCTGCCGGTCATCGTCGGTGGGCAGGAGCGCGGGGTGGTGCTGGCGGCCACCTATGAGGCGCGCGCGTTCGGCGTCCGGTCCGCCATGCCGATGACGCGGGCGCGCCTCCTGTGCCCGCAGGCCGTCGTGGTCCGGCCCGACCACAACCTGTACCGCGACGTGTCCCGGTCGGTCATGGGCCTGCTGCACGAGGTCACACCGCTCGTGGAGCAGATCAGCGTCGACGAGGCCTTCCTGGACGTCAGCGGCGCCCGTCGCCGCCTGGGGCCGCCCACCGGGATCGGCGCCGAGCTGCGGCGTCGCATCGAGGCCGAGCACGGCGTCACCGCCTCGGTGGGCATCGCCCGGAACAAGTTCGTGGCCAAGCTGGCGTCCACGCACGCCAAGCCGAACGGCCTGATGCTGGTGCCGGTGGACGCGACCGTCGACTTCCTGCACACCCTGCCCGTCGGGGCCCTGTGGGGCGTGGGGGACAAGACGGAGAAGTCGCTCGCCGCGTGGGGCATCACCACGGTGGCCGAGCTGGCCCACACCGACCTGCCGAGCCTGCAGGCCGCCGTCGGCCGGGTCAGCGGCGCGCACCTGCACGACCTCGCCTGGGGGCGCGACCCGCGCCCCGTGGTGCCCGAGCACCGCGAGCACAGCATCGGCGCGGAGACCACGTTCGGCACGGACCAGGACGACACCGCGGCGGTGAACCGAAGGGTCCTGGAGCTGTCCGACCGGGTCGCGGCGCGGCTGCGGCACCAGGGCGTGCTCGCGCGCACGGTGTCGGTGAAGGTGCGTTCGAGCGACTTCGCGACGTTCACCCGCTCCCGCACCCTGGACGGGCCCACGGACGTCGCCCGGGAGATCTATCTGGTGGCCCGCGAGCTCGTCGCTGCGGTCGATCTGGGTGGTCTCCCGGTGCGCCTGGTGGGGGTCCGGGGCGAAAACCTCTTGCAACGCGGCGGTTCCGCCCAGCAGCCCACGCTGGAGGAGGCGGTCGATCCGCGCTCGGGGGCGCAGCGCGAGGCCGAGCTGGCGCTCGACGCGGTGCGTGAGAAGTTTGGGAAAACGGCGATCGACCTGGGTGTACATCGCAAGAACGGCACGCATCCTTACTGATCTGCCCCTATAGTCATGGGTATGCCCGGGATGTCGACTACCACCGACGGCCGGGTCGTCCTATCCTGAGAGGGACACTGTTCCTTTGCGAGATCCGGGGGTCTCGATGCCTCTGTCCGAGTACGAGCAGCGGGTGCTGGAGCAGATGGAGCGTGCTCTGACGTCAGACGACCCGCGGCTGGCGAACACGCTCCAGTCCACAGGTCGTGGTAACGCGCTCCGTTATGTGCTGTCCGGGGCCGGCGTCGTCGTCGGCCTGCTTCTTCTTGTCGTCGGTGCAGCGACGTCGCGTACCTGGCTCGGGGCCATCGGCTTCGTGCTCATGTTCGCGGGTGTGGTCTTCGCGTTCCTCGGACCGCGCAAGAAGCAGCAGGAGGGTCCGGTCGGCGTCGTCGGCGAAGACGGCACGGTCCAGCCCCCTACCGGGGCAGCACGCAAGGCCCGCAAGCGGCAGGGTGGAGGTCGTTCCGGCGGCTTCCTCGCCCGCCTCGAAGAGCGCTGGGAGAACCGGCGCAACCAGGGCGGCCGCTAGCCGGCCAACCGTTTCCGGTGATCCGCGCGAGCGAATGCCGGCAAGACAGGAGCCGGGCCCCTCGGGGCCCGGCTCCTGTCATGTCTCCAGGGTCAGGGCCTGCGGGTGAGGGCTTCCGTCAGCTCCGCCGTCACCGCCGTCGTGAGTTCCTCGAGCTCCGCGGCGGACGGCGGCGTGGAGGCACGGGCGTAGCGCTCGTCCTCGGCGGCGTCGGCCAGGGCGGTGAGCCGCTCGGCGACGTCGTCGGGCAGGGGTGCGCCCGTACGGGTGCGGATCTCGTCCGCGATCACGGCAGGCGCGCGACGCAGCGTGACCGACGGCCCGAGGCGTACCTCCCGCTCGGCCAGCAGGGCCAGCACCCGGGCCCACGCCCGCTCCGGGTCGAGCTCCTCGACCTCCGTGCGGCGCCGCAGGAGCAGCCAGGCCGCCCCGCCCAGCACGCCGAGGGCGACGATGACCGCCACCACCCAGGCCCAGCCGGGCAGGGTCTGGTCGGACACCTGGTTGCCGGACGCGCTCTGGGTGGCAGCCGCCTCGGACTCGTCCGGCCGCTGCGACGGCTGCTGCGTGGGCACCTCGGGCGCCCGCGAGGGCGTGGGGGAGGCGCTGGGCGCGTTGCCGGTGGTCGGGTTCGCGTACGCGGGCAGCGGGCCGGTCTGGACCTGCGGCGTCGGCTCGAAGCGGACCCAGCCCACGGACGGGAAGTAGATCTCGGGCCAGGCGTGCGAGTCCTGGCCGGTGACCCGGTAGCCGCCGGTGCCGTCGGGCCGGCCGGGCAGCCAGCCGACGCCGATCCGGGCCGGGATGTCGAGGCTGCGGGCCATCACCATCATGGACAGGGCGTACTGGGTGCAGTAGCCCTCCTTGTTCTGCAGGAAGTCCCAGACGGTGTCGGACGAGCCCCGGTAGTCGGCGTCCGGGTTGTAGACGAAGCCGGCGCCGGAGCGCAGGTGGTTCTGCAGCGCCACAGCGGCGTCGAACCGGGTCGGCGCGTCACCGGCGACCCGCTGGGCGTAGTCGGCGATGTCGTCGCGGTGCTCGGTGTCCGGTACCTCCGTGTAGCCGGCCGACCGGGGGTCGCCCCCGCCGGTGGGCACGGCCCGCAGCAGCTCCGGGGTGAGCCCGCGGTCGACGATCTCGACCGTGTACGGGGCGCCCTGCTGGGTGCCCTCGCCGCCGCGCACCTCGTCCCGGAGCGGGTCGTAGGCCCAGTCGCCGCCCACGTCGACCCGCCGGGGCTCGAGCGGCAGCGGGAGCTCCGAGCCGTCGAGCTGCCCGATCTGCACGTCCATCTGGCGGCCCTGGCCCGTGGCCCCCTCACCGGGCGGCGCGAGGACGGTCGACGCGTCGAAGTCCGCGAGGCCGCCCGTGGGCACGTTCCGGTTGGTCTGCACGCCGTCGAACGCCGTGAGCGTCATGACGCGCAGCGGGCCGGTCGGCTCGCCGTCGGCCATCGTGTAGGTCAGCACGGTGTTGCCCGAGCGGGCGCTCAGCGGCTGGCGCATGTCGAGCTCGGAGGACAGCTCGACCGTGTCGGACGGCGTGGAGATGAGCTGGTTCCACGTGCCGGCCAGCGCCGGCAGCGCGGCCATGCCGGTCGCGACGCCGAGCGAGGTGGCGGCGACCGCGACGGACGTCAGCGCGGTGATGCCGGAGCGGAACCGCTGTGCTCGGCGCACCGCCGCGGAGTCGGTGTCGCCGCGCCGCCCGGGGGTCACTCCCACCGGGTCGACCGTGAGCAGCAGGAGCATCGCGGTGACGCTGATGACGAAGACGGGCCACGGCACGTCGCCGATCAGGGTGAGGGGCGGCGTCCACAGGAGGAGCAGCGGCACCCCGGCGAAGCCCGGCATGCGGGCACCGGCGAGCGAGTCCACCACGAGCAGCACCAGCAGCGTGCCGCCCACGGCGACCATGCTGATCGCCGGCCCGGGGTCTACCGGAGCCACCTGCGTGTTCATCAGCTCGGTCGCCTGGCGGAACCGTTCGAGGACCTGCTCCACGGAGTCCGGGCCCACGAACGGCTCGAACCGCTGACCGGGCCCGCCGTAGCGGGCCAGGATGAACCAGGCGGCGACCACGAGACCGGCCGCCGTGGCGACGAAGGACGCGCCGCCCGCGGCACGGTCGGCGGCCCGGTCGGCGCTCGCTCCCTGGCCCGCGGCGCGGCGGGTCGCGGCCCGGTCCACGGCGGTGCGCAGCAGCAGGTACCGCACCACGCAGGTGGTGGTCGAGACGAGGAGGACGCCCGTCGTGCCCGCGGTGAGCCAGGGCCCGGGGTCGATGACGAGCCTGAGTGCGTGCATGGACGCGATCACGGCGATCGCGACGAGCACGCCGGAGGCGACGGTGCGGACCAGCGGGCCGCGGTGTGCGGGGATCACGGCGCACGCTCCGCGAGCAGGGCCCAGGCGCGCTCCGGGTCGGTGCGCGCCTCGCACGTGCTGACGTGCCAGCTCGAGGCGCGCAGCTCGGACGCCGTCTGGTCCAGCTCGTGCCCGAAGCCGGCGCCGTGCGGCGCCACCAGGAGCGCCCAGCAGGTGCCCTCGGCACCGAGGGCGGCCAGGTCGTGGCGCGCGTCGGGTCCCTGCGGGCCCAGCACCGTCACGACGATCTCGCCGGGCACCCGCGCGAGCCGCAGGGCCCGTGCGGTGGTGCTGATGGCGTGCTGCCCCTCGGCGTTGCCGCGGTGGCCGCGGATGTCGACGCAGGCGTCCAGCAGCGCGGACCGGCTGGCCCGTGTGGTCGCGAACCGCTCGCCCTCCAGGCTGGGGGCCACGGTCGTGGTCACGAGGCGCGCCGGGTGGCCGGCGTCGAGGAACGAGGTGGCGATCGACGCCGCGAGCTCGACCGCCCACTCGCCGTCGTCCACCGCCGCGGGGCGGCGCATGCTCCCGGACTCCTGCCAGTGCGGCAGCAGCGAGCGGTCGAGCAGCACGGTCACGGGGCGCACTCCGGCGCTCTCGTCGGCGCGGACCATGAGCTGGCCGCGGCGGGCCGCGCTCGCCCAGTGGACGCGGCGCGGGTCGTCGCCCGCGACGTACTCGCGCAGCACGGAGTCGTCGGTGGACTGCAGGCGTGCGCCCGTGGCCGAGTGGTCGACGTCGCCCACCGCGCGCGTGCGGACGGCGAGCTCGACGGTGCGGGGCCACACGGGCACCTGCGTGGGGTTGCCGAGCGGCTGGGTGGCGCGGACCAGGCCGAACACGTCGGTCCGGGTGGTCAGCAGCGGGCCCAGCGACCAGCGCCCGCGGCGCATCGGGGTGAGCGAGTAGTGCACGGCGATCCGGTCGGCCCGGGCGGACACCCGGGCGCGGATGCCCTGGTGCCCGGCGAGCTCGTGCGCGGCCTGCTCGGACAGCCGCAGGCGGGAGAGCCGCTCGTAGGCGGCCCCGGAGGCCTGGTGCGCGGCGACCAGGAGGCTCACGTCCGCCGTCCGGTCGCGCACCACGGGGTTGGGCGTCACGGCACGCGTCACGTGCAGGGCGCCGCGCCCCGACTCGAGCCGCTGGGTGCCGATGACCAGCCAGGCCACGGCGACGGCGATGAGGGCAGCCGCGCCGAGCCCGACCAGGTCGGGCAGGGTGAGCACCAGCCCGAGGGGGATCAGGACGCCGCCCACGCAGGCCGCACCGATGCCCCGGGGGGTGAGCCGGACCCGGCTGATCCGGGCGAGCGTGTCACGCCATTTCATGCGTCTGCCGCCCTGGCCGCTCAGTACGGACGCCGGTCGGCGGGCTCGAGCGCCGGCACCGGGGTGCGCTGCACGATCTCGTCGACGAGCGTCTCCGGCGTCACGCCGCCGAGCCGGGACTCGGTGGTGAGGATGAGGCGGTGCGCCAGGACGGGCCGGGCGAGCCGCTGGATGTCGTCGGGCAGCACGTGGTCGCGCCCCGCCATGGCGGCGATCGCCTTGGCGGCGCGCAGGAGCTGGAGCGACGCACGCGGCGAGGCGCCCAGCCGCAGGCCGGGGTGCTCGCGCGTGGCGCCGACGAGGCCCACCACGTAGCGCTTGACCGAGGGGGAGGCGTACAGCGAGCGGACGAGCGCGGAGAACCGCAGCAGCGTGTGCCCGTCCGTGACGGCCTCCAGGTGGGCCAGCGGCGTGGTGGCCTCCTGCCGGTCGAGCATGAGCATCTCGGCGTCGACGTCGGGGTACCCCACGGTGATGCGGGCCATGAACCGGTCGCGCTGCGCCTCGGGCAGGGGGTAGGTGCCCTCCATCTCCACCGGGTTCTGGGTGGCGACCACGAGGAACGGCCGGGGGAGCTGGTGGGTGGTGCCGTCGACGGTGGTCTGGCCCTCCTCCATGCACTCCAGCAGCGCGGACTGGGTCTTGGGCGAGGCGCGGTTGATCTCGTCGCCGATGACGATGTTGCTGAACACCGGGCCCGGGCGGAACTCGAACTCGTGGCTGCCGGTGCGGAAGATGTTGACGCCGGTGAGGTCGCTCGGCAGCAGGTCGGGCGTGAACTGGATGCGGCCCACGTGGCAGTCGATGCTGCGCGCCACGGCCTTGGCGAGGGTGGTCTTGCCGACGCCGGGCACGTCCTCGACGAGCAGGTGGCCCTCGGCCAGCAGGACGGCGAGCGTGATGTCGGCCAGGCCGGGCCGGCCGGTCACGACGGACTCCACGGCACCGCGGACCCGCGCCATGGTCTCCACGAGCTCGTCCAGCGCGCCGGGGCCGGGCGCCGGCTCTGCGGCGGCCGCGCCGCCGTAACGAGGGTCCGAGAGGCCGGAGGTGGTGGGTTCCGTGTGCACTGGGGGACCTCCATCGGGCCGGGAGTCAGGCCGGTTTCTCGCGCGGGTACGCGCTGTTCGGAAGCCGGGGCGAGAACGCCCGCCCGGCTGGACCAGCCTAGTAGAGATGTAAAGCACTCTGTTGTGTGCATCACGCGGTCTTCACAGATCCGAGAGCTTCTTTCGCCCTGGTGAAACGACGTCCGTCCAGGTCGCGTACGCCTGGCGGGAGGCGGCCTCGCGCGACCTGATCCGACATTCCACGCCACGCGGGACATGAATTTACTCCACCTACTCTTTACCTCTTTGACCTGCACATTGAGGGTCGCTGGGCAGTTCTCCCCATCGTTTTTCCGAGTGTGGTGGTGGAAAGTGGAGTAGCGTGGAGTATGCGGGAGCGGAAGGAGGTGTCGGCCCATGACTGCGATGGCGGAAGGTTTCGCAGGTCTGGGTCTGCTCCTCGGTACGTACACCCCGAAGCTCGACGAGAAGGGGCGCCTGATCCTTCCCGCCAAGTTCCGGGGGCGCCTGTCCAGCGGTCTGGTCATGACCAAGGGGCAGGAGCGGTGCCTCTTCCTCCTCCCGATGGACGAGTTCCAGCAGATCTACACCCAGATCCGGCAGGCGCCGGTGACGAGCAAGGCAGCACGGGACTACACGCGAAACTTCCTGGCGGGAGCGAGCGACGAGGTCCCGGACAAGCAGGGCCGGGTCTCCATCCCGACGCACCTGCGCGAGTACGCCGGTCTCGACCGAGAGGTGGTCGTGATCGGGGTCGGTACCCGCGTGGAGGTGTGGGACGCGCAGGCCTGGGCCACATATCAGGAGCAGACCGAACCCGACTACATCGATCAGGCCGAGGAGATCTTCCCCGGGCTGAGCTTCTAGGACAGGTGGGCTGACCGGCCGCACGGTCAGGCCTCCTCCCGCAGGATCCGGCGCACTTCCCCGCCGCCGGAACCGTGCGGAGGGAGACCTGACCGGGCGGCCCGCCCGGAAGTACCCGGACGAGCACGAGGCACCACGCATGACGAGCACCACGCAGGGCCGGCACGACGCAGGAGGGAGACACCGATGAACGCGACCGACAACCGCTCCGGCGCCGGCAGCGACGCCGCCGACCGCCACCTCCCGGTGCTGCTCCAGCGCTGCGTGGACCTGCTCGCCCCGGCGCTCGCCGAGCCCGGCTCCGTCCTGGTGGACTGCACGCTCGGCATGGGCGGCCACACCGAGGCCGTCCTGGAGCAGCTCCCGGCCGCCCGCGTGATCGGCATCGACCGCGACCCGCAGGCCCTGGCGCTCGCCGGTGCCCGGCTGGCCCGGTTCGGCGACCGCTTCACGCCGGTGCACGCGGTGTACGACGAGATCACGCAGGTGGTCGACGAGTACGCCGGCGGCGCCGTGCAGGGCGTGCTCATGGACCTCGGGGTGTCCTCGCTGCAGCTCGACGAGACCGACCGCGGCTTCGCCTACGCGCAGGACGCGCCGCTCGACATGCGGATGGACTCCACCCAGGAGCTGACGGCGGCCGACGTGCTCAACACGTACGACGAGCGCGACCTCGCGCGGATCCTGCGGGAGTACGGCGAGGAGCGGTTCGCGGGCAAGATCGCGCGGGCGATCGTCCGGCGCCGCGCCGAGCGGGAGTGGGACCGCAGTGGCGAGCTCGTCGACCTGCTGCGCGCCGTCATCCCCGCCGCGACCCGCAAGACCGGCGGCCACCCGGGCAAGCGGACCTTCCAGGCGCTACGTATCGAGGTGAACGGCGAGCTCGAGGTGCTCGAGCGCGCCGTGCCCGCCGCGATCGAGGCGCTCGCCGTGGACGGCCGCATCGTCGTGGAGTCGTACCAGTCACTCGAGGACCGGATCGTCAAGCGCGCCATCGCGCAGGGCACGACGTCGTCGGCCCCGCCGGGGCTGCCCGTCGAGCCCGAGACCCACCGGCCCTATCTCGAGGCGCTCACCCGGGGCGCGGAGGAGGCGGACGCCGCCGAGCTGGAGCGCAACCCGCGCTCGGCCTCGGTCCGGCTACGCGCCGCCCGCCGCCTCCGCCCGACGCCCGAGCACCTGCTGAACCGCACCAGCACGCACCACACAGCGAAGGAGGACCGCCGATGAGTGCTACCAACGCCGCGACGGCCCGCGCAGTCCGTCCGGCCGAGCTGCCCCGCACCCGCAGAGCACCGCTGACCGCCATCTCCGGGGGTGCCGCGCAGCGCGGCCGCCGCCTGGACGTGGTCCGCGCGCCCTTGCACGCGAAGAGCCGCGTGCCGTTCTTCGTCCTGTGCGCCACCTTGATGATCGGCTCGCTCGTGGCGGTCCTCGTGCTGAACACCACGCTCGCGCGGGGCTCCTACGAGATGTCGCAGCTGCAGGGCGACGTCGCGCAGACCGCCCAGGACGTGCAGATGCTGGAGGAGGACCTGAGCGCCGCCGAGACGGACCTGCCGGACAAGGCCCGCAGCCTGGGCATGGTGCCCGCGGAGAACCCCACCATGGTCAGTGTCCGCACCGGCAAGGTGGTGAAGGGTACGGACCAGTGACGGGCTCGACGTCCGGCGCGGGCCGGCAGCGCACCCCCTCGGGGCGCGCTGCCGGCCCGCGTTCCACGCCGCAGCGCCAGGCGAAGCAACCGGCCAGGAAGCAGCCGGCCAGGAAGCAGGCCAAGGCGCAGCCCACGTCGCAACCCGCCAGGACCCGAGCCAGGTCGCAGCCGGCGAAGGCCCAGCCCCGTGCCACCAGCACGCGGCTGGGCCTTCAGGCACCCGACGGCCCTCGCGCTGCCCCGGCCCAGTCCCGGCCCGCCCGGTCCCGGGTGGCGCGCCCGCTGCCGCCGCGGCCCGGCCGGCCGGAGACGCGGCAGCGCTGGCTGGTCGGCATCGCGGCCGTGGTCGTGCTCGTCTTCCTGGTGCGGCTCGTTCACGTGCAGCTCATCCAGGGCCCGAGCCTGGCCGCCGAGGCCGAGGCCGCGCGCACGGCGACCGCGGTCACGCCCGCGCACCGCGGCGACATCACGGACGCGAACGGCGTGGTGCTGGCCACCTCGGTGGACCGGTACAAGGTGGTGGGCGATCCGGTGGCGATCGAGGACTTCCGCGGCGCGGGCCGCGTCGATGCCGACGGGCGCAAGGTGGAGAACGGCGCCCTGGGCATCGCCCAGCTGCTCGCGCCGATCCTCGACGAGCCCAAGAACGAGCTGGCGGCCAAGCTGGTGGGCGAGTCGCGCTACCGCGTGCTCGCCAAGAACGTGGTGCCCCAGGTGCAGCGCGCCATCGCCGACCTGGAGATCCGCGCGTACATCCGCACCGACCTGACCTCGCGGCGCACCTACCCGTCGGGGACGGTGGCGGGCTCGCTGGTCGGCTTCGTGGACGACGAGCAGGCCGGGCAGGGCGGCATCGAGCTGGCGTACGACGACCTGCTGGCGGGCACGCCCGGCTCCGACACCTACGAGCGCAGCCTCGACGGCCTGCGCATCCCGGCCGCCGGCCAGGAGTCCGTCCCGGCGGTGCCGGGCGACAGCATCCAGCTCTCCCTGGTGCACGACATCCAGTGGAAGGCGCAGGACTCCATCGACGAGGCCAAGCGGACCACCGGGGCGGAGTACGGGATCGTCATCGTGCAGGACATCCGCACGGGCGAGCTCGTGGCGCTCGCGGACTCCGGCTCCACGGACCCGAACGACCGGACGACGTCGGCCGTGGCGGGCGGGTCGCGCGCCGTCAAGGACGTCTTCGACCCCGGCTCGACGGGCAAGGTGGTCACGATGGCCGCCGCCCTGGAGGGCGGCTACTGGACGCCGGACAGCCGGTTCACCGTGCCCTACACCTACACGACGCCCAACGGGCAGACCTTCCGCGACTCGCACGAGCACCCGGTGGAGCGCCTGACGCTGACCGGGGTGCTGGCCCAGTCGTCGAACACGGGCACCGTGCAGGCCGGCGAGAAGATCCCGCTCCAGACGCGGCAGGACTACCTGTACAAGTTCGGCTTCGGGCAGCCGACGGGCCTGGGCCTGCCGGGCGAGTCCGTCGGTCTCATGCCCCCCGCCGACGTCGCGGACTGGGACGGCCGCACGCAGTACGCGGTGCTGTTCGGCCAGGGCCTGTCCGTCAACGCGATGCAGGCCACGAGCGTGTTCTCGACGGTGGCGAACGGCGGCGTGCGGATGACGCCGACGCTCTTCAAGGGCTCCACCAGCCCGGACGGCACCACCACGCCGGCGGAGCGGGAGCCGGGCAAGCGGGTGATCTCCGAGGAGACCGCGGACACCCTGGTCGAGATGATGGAGACCGTGACCGGGGACGAGGGTACGGGCAAGAATGCCGCCGTGCCGGGCTACCGGGTGGCGGGCAAGACCGGTACCGCCCAGATGCCGGCGGGCAACGGCTGGACGTACATGGCGTCGTTCATCGGCGTGGCGCCGGCCGACGACCCCCGGTACACCGTGTCCGTCTTCCTCAAGAGCCCGCACAGCTCGATCTTCGGCGGCGACGTCGCGGCCCCGGTCTTCAGCGAGGTCATGGGGTTCACCCTGCAGACGATGGACGTGCCGCCGAGCGAGCGCGAGAAGCGGCGGCTCAAGACCGAGTGGTGACGCCGTGCGGGTCGTGGGTCAGGAGGCCGCGATCCGCACGGGGGCGCCGAGGGTGGCCGTCAGGATCGACTCGATGGCGAACTCCGTGCCCGACGCCAGGTCCACCGCCGCGGGGTCCAGCAGCCACTGGAGCTGCAGGCCGTCCATGACGGCGATCACCGCGGCCGCGGCGCGCTCGGGCTCGCCCTCGGGCAGGGTCACCTCGCGCTCGTCCGCGAGCACGCGCACGGCCTGGGAGATCTCCCCCCGCAGCACGCTGAACCGCTCGGCCACCCAGGTGGAGGCGGGGTGGCCGTCGGTCACGGACTCGCCGGTGAGCACCGCGTAGGCCTGCACGATGCCGCGCCGCTCCGCGTTCTGGCGCGCGGTGGTGACCAGGTGCCGGAACAGCTCGATGCCGCCCGGGATGTGCTTGCCCTCCAGGTGCTGCAC
The DNA here is from genome assembly GCF_044389675.1 of Promicromonospora kroppenstedtii. Taxonomy (NCBI): domain Bacteria; kingdom Bacillati; phylum Actinomycetota; class Actinomycetes; order Micrococcales; family Promicromonosporaceae; genus Promicromonospora; species Promicromonospora kroppenstedtii. The sequence goes on from NZ_JBIRYI010000001.1 coordinate 709,366, forward strand.
GTCCACGCGGTCGCGGTACTCCAGCACCTCCCACAGCAGCTTGTCCTTGCTGCCGAAGTGGTGGAGCACGCCGGCGTGCGTGATCCCCACCTGGGCCGCGACGTCGACCAGCGATCCCTGGTGGTAGCCCTTGGACCCGAACACGCGCGTCGCGGCGGCGAGGATCTCCTCCCGCCGCTGGTCGCGCGTGGGTCGCTTGGCCTTCGGGGCAGCCTGCCCGGTCGCTTCTGGCATGGGCTCACGATAACCGAGAATCCGGGCTTACTAACCAGTAAGTAAGTGTGGTTGAATGCGGGCAGCCGTCCACCGCCGAACGGAGAAAGCACGTGTCATCGCAGACAGTCACCACGCAGGGCACCACGGAGCCCGAGCTGCTCCGCCTCCTGTCGGAGCTCTCCGCCGAGGAGAAGGTGTCGCTCGTCGTGGGCGCGTCCATGTGGACGACCACGGCCGTGCCCCGTCTCGGGCTGGAGCCGGTGGTGCTGTCCGACGGCCCGGTGGGCGTGCGCGGTCCGGACGGCGGCACGTCCGCGATGTTCCCCGCGCCGTCCGCGCTGGCCGCGACCTGGGACCTGGAGCTGGCCCGCCGTGCCGGCGTGCTGTTCGCCGCCGAGGCACGCCGCCACGGCGTCGACGTCGTGCTCGCCCCGCAGGTCAACCTGCAGCGCACGCCCGTGGGCGGCCGCCACTTCGAGTGCTACTCCGAGGACCCGCACCTGACGGCCGAGATCGCGGTGGCCCTGGTCGGTGCGGCGCAGGAGCAGGGCGTCGGCATGTGCGTCAAGCACTACGTGGCCAACGACTCCGAGACCGAGCGCACCCGCTACTTCGCGCGCCTCGACGAGCGGACGCTGCGCGAGGCCTACCTCGCACCCTTCGAGCGCCTGGTGCGCGACGTCAACCCGTGGTCCGTGATGGGCGCCTACAACGGCGCCGACACGCAGGGCGTCGCCGCGCCGCTCCTGGAGCACCGCCCGCTCGTGGTCGACCTGCTCAAGGAGGAGTGGGGGTACGACGGTCTGTTCGTCAGCGACTGGGTGGCCACGCAGTCCGTGGCGCCCGCCGTCCGAGGCGGCCTGGACCTGCAGATGCCCGGGCCGGACGGCGCCTGGGGCGACGGCCTGCTCGACGCCGTCCGTTCCGGCGAGGTCGCCGAGGCCGAGCTCGACGACAAGGTGCTGCGCCTGCTGCGGCTGGCCGGCCGCACCGGGCGGCTCGCGGTGCCCGGCGGCGACCGCGCCTCCGCCGCCCACCCGCTCCATGCCGTCACCGACCCGGCGCCCGCCACCGCGGCATCGAGCGAGCTGCTGCGCGAGCTCGCGGCCCGCTCCGTCGTCGTGCTCAAGGACGACGCCGGGCTGGTGCCGCTGGTGTCCGACGGCGCCCGGCCGCTGCGCGTCGCACTGCTCGGCCCCGCCGCGGTCGAGCCGTTCTTCCAGGGCGGCGGCTCCTCGTTCGTGCAGCCCGACCACCTGACCTACCCCGCCGACGAGCTGCGCGCCGCGCTGCCCCAGGGCTCGGAGCTGACGCTGCTGGCCGGCGCCCGCGCCCTGCACAACCCGCCCGAGCTCGACCTCGGCCGCTGCACCGACCCGGTCACCGGCGAGCCCGGCCTGCGCGTCACGGTCCTGGCCGCCGACGGCAGCATTCTCGACGAGCACACGGTCACCGAGTGGTCCGGCTGGCTGCAGGACGCGCGGCCCGACGCCGACGCCGTGCGCCTGCGCGCCGCCGTCCGGCTGGAGGAGCCGGGCACCCACGAGCTGGGCGTCGGCACCGTCGGCATCCACCGGGTGCTCGTCGACGGCGCCGAGGTCGCGACCGGCACCACCCGGGTCGACGAGGACGTCGTCCTGTCCTCCGGGCACAACCACCCGATCGCGGCGCTCGCCCAGGCGAGCGGGACCGCCGACCTGGACGCGACCGTCCAGGTGGTGCACGCCGTGGGCTACGGGCACTTCGTGCGCGCCGCCCTGGTGCACCGCCTGCCCGGTCCCTCGGCCGACGACGAGCTGGCCGCCGCCGTCGAGGCAGCAGCCGCCGCGGACGTCGCCGTCGTGCTGATCGGCACCACCGCCGAGGTCGAGTCCGAGGGCTACGACCGCCCCGACCTGGACCTGCCCGGCAACCAGGACGAGCTCGTGCGCCGTGTCGTGGCGGCCAACCCGCGCACCGTCGTCGTCGTCAACGCGGGCGCGCCCGTGCTGCTGCCCTGGCTGGTCGACGTGCCGACCGTGCTGTGGGGCTGGCTGCCCGGCCAGGAGGCGGGCACCGCGCTCGCCGATGTGCTCACCGGCGTCACCGAGCCGTCGGGGCGCCTGCCGTGGACGCTGCCCGCGCGCTTCGAGGACGTCCCCGTGCCGCACGCGCGACCCGTGGACGGCGTCGTCGACTACGCCGAGGGGACCGACGTCGGCTACCGCGCCTGGGAGCGGCGCCTGGCCGCCGGGGCGGACGCCGCCCCCGCGCCCGCCGCACCGTTCGGGCACGGCCTGGGCTGGACGTCCTGGGAGTACGAGGACGCCGTCCTCGCCTGGGGCCAGTCGCACGACGCCCCCGCGACCCTGACCGCGTACGTGACCGTCCGGAACACCGGGCCCCGCGCGGGCCGCGAGGTGGTCCAGGTCTACGTCGAGGCGCCCGAGGGCGGCCCGGACCGCCCCGTGCGGTGGCTCGGCGGCTTCGCCGTCGCGGACGTGCCCGCAATGGGCAGCGCGACCGTCCGCGTCCCCGTCCCCACCCGGGCGCTGCAGGTCTGGGACCCGCAGACCCAGGGCTGGACCACGCCGCCGGGCACCTACCGGCTGCGCACCGGCAGGTCCGTCGCGGACCTGCGCCTGACCAACGAGCTGACCGTCCGGCCCGGGGAGGAACCCGGCGCCGGAACCAAGTGACACACACCCCATCCGTCCCGCGAGGGACAAGTGCAAGGAGGCACACCGTGAGGATTCACAAGCACGTCGCCGTGGCGGCGGCCGCGGCAGCGGTCGCGCTGCTGGCAGCCTGCAGCGGCGGGGGCGGCGGCAGCGCCACCCAGGCGGGCGGCGGTCAGACCCTGACCGTCGGCATGCCGAACGGCGTCCAGACCGAGAACCACAGCCCGTTCGCCACCGGCTCGTCCGCGCTCTCGCTCGGCTACGCCTTCGCGATCTACGAGCCGCTGATGATGCGCAACCAGGCCCGGCCGTCCGAGGAGCCGAAGCCCTGGCTCGCCGACAGCGTCGAGTGGAACGAGGACTTCACCGAGGCCGTCATCACTCCCCACGAGGGCGTCACCTGGTCGGACGGCGAGGAGTTCACCGCCGACGACATCGCGTTCTCCATCCAGCTGCGCAAGGACTTCGAGGCGCTGAACACCGGCGCCCTGCCGTACGACACGATCGAGACCGACGGGTCCACCGTCACCGTCACCTTCACCGCCGGCCAGTTCGTCAACCAGTCCAAGCTGTACGACCTGGTCATGGTGCCCGAGCACATCTGGGCCGACGTCGAGGACCCCACCACCGACACCAACCCCGACCCCGTCGGCACCGGCCCGTACACGCTGGAGACCTGGACGCCGCAGGCCGCCACCGTCGTGGCGCGCGACGACTACTGGGGCGGCAAGCCCGCCGTCCCCGAGATCCGGTACTCGTCGTACAACGACAACAACGCCCTGACCACCGCCCTGACCACCGGTGAGGCGCAGTGGGGCTGGACGTTCATCGCCGACTTCGAGAACGTCTACATCGCCCAGGACCCCGAGCACTACCACCAGTACGCCGCCGGCGGCCTCGGCATCGACGTGCTCTACCTCAACAACGAGACCAAGCCGTTCGACGACAAGGCGTTCCGCCAGGCGCTCAACATGGTCATCGACCGCACCGAGCTCGTTGACGTCGCCACCTCGGGCGTCAACCCCGCCCTGACCAGCGTCACCGGCCTGCCGCTGCCCGCCGGCGAGGAGTTCCTCTCGGCCGACTACGCCGACCAGGAGTACGCCGTCGACGTCGAGGGCGCCCGCGCCCTGCTCGAGGACGCCGGATACACGTGGGACGGTGACGCCCTGGTGGACCCGGACGGCGAGAAGGTCACGTTCGAGCTGGTCAACCCGGCCGGCTGGAACGACTACCTGACCGCCCTGGACCTCATCAAGAACTCCGCCGCCGAGCTCGGCGCCACCGCCACCGTCAACCCCGTCAACCAGGACGGCTGGTTCGCCGACGTCATCCCCGGCGGCGACTTCCAGGCCACACTGCACTGGACCGACGGCGGAGCCACCCCCTGGGACATGTACTCCGACATCATGGACGGCGCGCACTACAAGAAGCTCGGTGAGCCGGCCACCTGGAACTTCGGCCGCTTCCAGAACGACGACGCCACGAAGGCGCTCGCCGACTACGCCGCCGCGCCGGACGACGCCACCCGCACCGCCGCCCTGGAGACCGTCCAGAAGGTGTTCGTCGAGGAGGTGCCGGGCATCGCGATCTGGACCCGCCCGGCCACCGCGCAGTACTCGACGCAGAACTACGTGGGCTGGCCGTCGGAGGAGGACCCGTACAACCAGCCCCAGCCCACCGGGGTGCAGGCCGCCCAGATCCTGATGAACCTCGAGCCCGCGGAAGGCTGATGAGCACAAGCACACCGGTGCTGGCCGCGCACGGCCTCACCAAGCACTTCCGGGCGGGCGGAGGTCGCGTCAGCGGCCGTTCGCCCGCCCGGGCGATCCACGCCGTGGACGGCGTGGACCTCGAGCTCCACCGCGGCCAGGTCCTGGCCGTGGTGGGGGAGTCGGGGTCCGGCAAATCCACGGTCGCCCGGCTGCTGGCCGGACTGATCCCCATCACGGGCGGGCAGGTGCTGCTCGACGGCGCCGAGGCCCGCCTGCGGGGCCGCCGGGCCTTCCGCGCGTACGTGCGGCGCGTGCAGATGATCTTCCAGGACCCGTTCGCCTCCCTGAACCCCGTGCATCCCGTGCGCTACACCCTGACCAGGGCGCTGCGCCTGCACCGGCGCCAGTCCAGCGGGGGCACGCTGCGCGGGGCCGAGCTGGAGGCGGCCCTGACCGAGCTGCTGGAGCGCGTGCACCTCACACCCGCCACGCGGTACGTCGACAAGTTCCCGCACGAGCTGTCCGGCGGACAGCGGCAGCGCATCGCCATCGCGCGGGCCCTGGCCGCCGACCCCGAGGTGCTGCTCGCCGACGAGCCCGTCTCGATGCTGGACGTCTCCATCCGGCTCGGCATCCTCAACCTGCTGGCCGACCTGCGCGACCGGCTCGGGATCGCCGTCCTGTACATCACGCACGACATCGCCTCCGCGCGCTACTTCGCCGACCGCACCACCGTGCTGTACGCGGGGCAGGTCATGGAGACGGGCGACTCCGAGTCCGTGACGCAGGAGCCCCTGCACCCCTACACGCGGCTGCTCATCGCCTCCGCGCCCGATCCGGACGACCTTGCTGGCACCGGCGCCGCCGCAGTGCGCGAGCAGGGCACCGGCGGCGAGCCGCCGAGCCTCGTCGACCCGCCGCCCGGCTGCCGGTTCGCGCCGCGCTGCCCGTACGCGACCGACCTGTGCCGGGGTGAGACACCCGAGCTGATCGAGGTCACACCCGGGCGGTCCGCCGCGTGCTGGGGGTACTCCGAGCGGGAGGGACGGCCCGACGTCGGGCGGGTCTCGACAGACTCGGCCAACGTCGGCGGGGAGGCGGGCGCATGAGGTTCCTGCTGCGCAGGATCGTGTTCTACGCGCTGACCGCGTGGGCCGCGATCACCATCAACTTCTTCATCCCGCGCATGCTGCCGGGCGACCCCGTCACGGCCCTGCTGGGCCGCATGCAGGGCCGCATCGACAGCAACGCCGAGCACTCGCTGCGTGTCCTGTTCGGGCTGGACCAGGACACCAGCATGTGGCAGCAGTACCTCGACTACTGGGGCCTGCTCCTGCGCGGCGACCTCGGGCTGTCCTTCACCCACTTCCCGACGCCCGTGGCCGACATCGTCAGCCAGTCGCTGCCGTGGACCGTGGGGCTGGTCGGCGTCGCCACGATCATCGCGTTCGTCATCGGCTCGCTCATCGGCACCTTCCTCGGCTGGCGCCGCGGCACCTGGGCCGACGGGCTGCTGCCCGTGGCGACGTTCTTCCAGGCCGTACCGTACTTCTGGCTGGGCCTGATCACGATCGCCGTGCTGTCCGTGAACCTCGGCTGGTTCCCGTCCAGCGGCAGCTACGACCGCGGGCTCGTGCCCGCGGTCAGCGGAGAGTTCATCGGCTCGGTCGTCTACTACGGGTTCCTGCCCGCGCTGACCGTCGTGCTGTCCTCCGTGGCCGGCTGGGTGCTCGGCATGCGCAACATGATGGTGACCGTCTCCTCCGAGGACTACGTCACCGTCGCGCACGCCAAGGGCCTGCCCGAGCGGCAGGTCATGCTCGGCTACGCCGCCCGCAACGCCGTGCTGCCCCAGGTGTCCAGCTTCGCGCTGTCCCTCGGCTTCGTCGTCGGCGGCACGCTCATCATGGAGATGGTCTTCTCCTACCAGGGCATCGGCTACACGCTCTACCAGGCCGTCTCCACCCACGACTACCCGCTGATGCAGGGCTGCTTCCTGGTCATCACCCTGTCCGTCCTCGTGGCGAACATGGTGGCCGACCTCGCCTACACCCTGCTCGACCCCCGCACCCGGACGGAGGACCGATGAAGAACCAGCTGCTGTTCCTGCGCAACGGCAAGGTCATCACCGGCCTGGTCATCCTGGGCTTCTTCACGCTGCTGGCGCTGGTGGGCCCGTGGCTCTCGCCGTACGACCCCAACCAGGTCAGCGACGCGCTGCTCAGCCCGCCGTCCGCCACCCACTGGCTCGGCACCGACCACACCGGCCGCGACATCCTGTCGCAGATCATCGTGGGCGCTCGCGGCGTGCTCGTCGTCGGCCTCGTGGCCGGCGTGAGCGCCACCGTCGTGGGTGTGCTCGTGGGCGTGACCGCCGGGTTCGTCGGCGGTATCGGCGACGAGTCGCTGTCCGCGCTGTCGAACATGTTCCTGGTCATCCCGCAGCTGCCGCTGATCATCCTGATCGCCGCGCAGCTGCCGTCGGCCGGCGGGCTCACCGTCGCGCTGGTCATCGGGGCGACCGGCTGGGCCTGGGGTGCGCGTGTGCTGCGCGCCCAGACGCTGTCGCTGCGCAAGCGCGACTTCGTCGAGGCAGCCCGCGCCAACGGGGAGCGCACGTGGCGGCTCGTGCTCGCCGAGGTGCTGCCCAACCTGACGGCCGTGATCGCCTCCGGGTTCGTGGGCACCGTGACGTTCGCGGTGCTGTCCCAGGTCACGCTGTCGTTCATCGGCATCACGCCCGTCAGCGACTGGAACTGGGGCACCATCCTGTTCTGGGCGCAGAACAACCTCGCGCTGCAGCGTGGCGCGTGGTGGTGGTTCGTGCCGGCCGGGGCGTGCATCGCGCTGCTCGGCATGGCGCTGACCCTGGTCAACTTCGGTATCGACGAGATCGTCAACCCCCGCCTGCGGTCCACCGGCCTGCACGCGCGCTCGCTGCGCCGCCGGGGCATCCGGCCGCGCGTGGGGTTCACCCCGGTGGTGCGGGAGGTGCGGTCATGAGCGCAGGTGTGGAGACGAGCCCGGGCGTCGCCCGGGACGCGGGGCCGACGGCGGAGGAACCGGTCCTGGAGGTCCGGAACCTGAGCGTCGACTACGGGTTCGGCGGCGACCCCACGCACGTGCTGCGCGAGGTCTCGCTCACGCTGCGCCGCGGCGAGGTGCTGGGGCTGGCGGGCGAGTCGGGCTGCGGCAAGTCGACCCTCGCCTACGCCGCGACGCGGTTGCTGCCGCCGCCGGGCCTCATCACGGGCGGCGAGGTGTGGCTCAGGGGTCGCGACGGCGAGCGGGCGGACCTGCTCGCCTTGTCCGACGCGGAGCTGCGGGCCGCCCGCTGGCGGGACATCGCCATCGTGTTCCAGGGCGCGATGAGCTCGCTCAACCCGGTGTTCCGGGTCGAGAAGCAGCTGATCGACGGCATCTTGGCGCACCGGCCCCGGATGGGCCGGGCGGAGGCCCGGGAGCGGGCGGCGGAGCTGCTGCGCCTGGTGGGCATCTCGGCCGACCGGCTGCGGGCCTACCCGCACCAGCTCTCGGGCGGCATGCGGCAGCGCGTGATGATCGCGATGGCGCTGGCCCTGGAGCCGCAGGTGCTCATCATGGACGAGCCCACCACGGCGCTCGACGTGGTGATGCAGCGCCAGATCCTGGAACAGGTCATGGAGCTGCGCGAGCGGCTGGGCTTCTCCGTGGTGCTCATCACGCACGACGTGTCCCTGCTGGTGGAGGTCGCCGACCGCATCGCCGTCATGTATGCGGGCGAGATCGTCGAGACCGCGCCCGCCCGCGACGTCTACCAGCGCCCGCGGCACCCGTACTCGGCGGGGCTGCTCGGGTCGTTCCCGCCCCTGCACGGGCCGCGGCGTGAGCTCGCGGGTATCCCCGGCGCCCCGCCGGACCTGTCCCAGCGAGAGCCGGGCTGCCCGTTCGCGGCGCGTTGCCCGCACGTCATGGACGTGTGCCGCACGGAGCTGCCGGTGCTGGGGCGGACGGCTGCCGCCGAGTCGGGACGGCTGGTGGCCTGCCACCTGCACACCTCGCTGCCCGCGGGGGAGAAGCTGCCGGATCTGGTGGCGCGGTAGGCCTGGGGCTGCCGGGCCGACTGCTCGATCGGCGGACTGGGCCGCCGTCGGGGAAAGGGTTGGTCACCGGGGTGTGGTTTTCAACGCCCCCCCTCACCCCCCCCGAGGGGCCCCCCGGGCCCGCCGCCCGGGCCAAGCGAGCCCACAACACCAACCCCCAGCACGCGGGTCACCGC